>JBGCGG010000104.1:0-10122 GCA_045110585.1 Phormidesmis sp.
AGAATGGCCGATGGTGGCAAGCTTGGCCCCGGCTACTGTGGCGCAGACCTGCCAAGTCCTAGCGGCTGGCAACAGTCAGATGCCGCGCCGCCGGTGGCGACTGAAAATCCTGTAACGCCCAGTCAGTGGGCATTATGCAAACAGCACACATCTATCCCCGGCATGGTGGCTGTGATGGAGTGGATTGAGGTGACGAGCAAAATGCAGTTCACCCCGAGGGAAGCGCGGGCAAACAAAAAGCTGCGCCCGTTGTTTTCGACCGCCGAGGACATCAAAACGGTATTTGAACAGCTGGTGGAGTATGACCTACTCACGCGCCTCGATGACGACACCTACGAGCGATCTCAGTCTTGATTAATGATGTCGTGGTGGTGTGGTTGTGGTTCGTGGTTCACCACAAAGCCCCTGTGGTTGGGTTGTGGTGAACGACCACATGCGGGTTTGAGCCGTGACCACAACCACGGACCACGAGAATGACCACAGCCTAACCACACAGAAAAGAGAGGCAGCGCATCCGCTGCCTCTCTTTTTTATTGCTCGGTCATTACAGGTTGGATTGAGACCACGGCCAATCGTCTATCGCTGATTTTTTCCGTGACTGGTACGGTAGCTAATCGCCTTTTTGATATTGCCTTGAGTCGTTTTAGGGTGAGTGATTAGGGCGTTCCCCGATGGGTCGGGCTATCCGCTCCCAATCACGGGGGCCATTCAGCCAGGTTCGCTAAGCCGGTGGTGTCTTCCTACCGTCAGCCCCCACCGGCCAAGCTCAACTAGCCTTCAGGACGACCCGCGATTCCGCTCCTATCCCTAACGCAGCTCCCGGTAGTCTCCAACCATTCACCACTACGATACGTTTCTTGTTACTTAAGTCTGGCAGAGACCTAAGTAACAGGATGCCACGATGATTGAGTCTCGTCTGCCTCGTCGCCTAACCCTTTAGCGAAGATGTTGATCGCAATTTTTTCAAGACTCATTGCCGCAGCTTTAGCCTGCGTACTCGCCTGCTCTTCTGTACTGATAGCACTGACAGCTTGCTCGCGAGCTTTAATAATGGTGCGAGCGCATTGATTGAATAAAACAGGCAGTGTCGTTGAGCCAGTTTGTGTCGTCTCTGGTATGTCACTGATGAGGTTAACCGCCTCAATAAAGGCATTGTCATCTACCAATTGAGGATAGATTTTACAGCGGCTGTACTGCCTCATTTTTAAGGCGTTCAGCGTTTCTTTCTCCCTCTCGTTTTTGGCCTTTGGCAGTTCTAAGGTTAAAGCCTCGACTATCCGTTGCCCTGACCAATTCGTGAATGGATGTGTGTTTTCGTTCTGCTTAGCACTGTCAGTCAGAATTGTCTCAATGCGGTCCAGTAATGTAGTCATGATTGAAGAACGTAGCCTATCCGTCGAAGGTGAAATTAGTCGCAGCAGCCCGCGTTGTTTTCCCTTAATCATTCCCAATCAAGTCAAGGGGCGATGAAAACTGCGATCGCAATCAGCCGCCGTGAGATCGCCCCACTAAGTTTTCATTGGCGCAGCGCACCCCTAGACGGGCGACCCCACGCTAAGCTCTTGCCCAATTCGGGGGGACAGCCCCTAGCCCAAAAGTCAAAACCTAATAATCGTCCCCCCGGAGTTGGCGCAGCGCCGAGCGTCTTCCTCTTGCCTCCCCTCACTGACACTGCGGATCGCTCTGTGGCTTAATGCCATACCAACACTCAGCCCGACTCGCCTTCTCTAAAATCCACCCACTCTTCTTCCGCTCATCAACCAGCATCAGCTGAGTAAACTCAACCTCCTTCGCCAGCCGCCCATAAGCAACCGCCCCACCCATCACCACAGCCGCTAACGTCGCCGCACTACAGCCCAAAGTCCAAGTCAGCATCCCTTCTAACGCCGCTACCCTTTTCTCTGTGCGCCCGAACTTCTTGGCCAGCGCCTGATTGCTGCTGTCTATTCTGTCCGCCGCCTGGCTCAAGCTCAGCTTTAGCGAGTCCAATTCCGCGTTCAACCTGGTCAATTCGCCGTGCAGCTTCCGTGTTTCGCTGCTCGATGAGGTCGTTAAGCTCGATAGCTCTTGAAAGCTTTGGATCAACCGCTCGGAAATCAGACTTTGCTGATTTATCGCCTCCAGTGTTCTGAGGTTTTGCGTCGTCCATGCATCTAAATCTCCCTTGAACTCATCAAACAAAGCCTGCCAATTTTCAGGAGCCGTCTGCACCAACGTCAGCAGATGGCCCATCGCCAAAAAGACGAGAAAGAACGGGTCTGCCTTCTCCACGCCATAGTCAATAATGACGCCCTGAATCCGGTCCCGAGTTGCCGGATCGAACTTGGCCATGACATCGCGATAAATCTGCTCCGGGTCTCTGCGATTTCTAGCCACCGAACACCCCCGCCTTCTCGAACTCATCAAAGACATCATCGAGATAGAACTTGATACGCTGCTGCGAGAGCGTATCGAACGCCTCATGCTGCTGAGCCGCCGCAAAGGTCAGCCCCAAATTCTCAATCCGATTGCGGTCACGATTGCCAACAAAGCGAGGAAAGTCGATGACAATCACATTCTCATCGTCAATCCGCTTCATCAGCGCCGTATCGTCATCCAGCGCCGACCAGTCATCCGTCATGCCGTAGTTTTTGACAAAGACATGCTGCACCGAATCGCCAAAATAATCCAACGCCTCGCCAAACTGCCGCAGAGAACCAGCGCCGCCATTCGAGACAAACCAGTTGTAGAAAGTAATGTCATTGAGCTTCGCTGAGCGCAGGACATAGTTTTTCTCCAACCATGCCTTCAAAGGGCGAAAAGACGCCGCCCCGAGATTGACCAACACCGGCAGCCTCTCATTAAGTGCCGCATTGTAAATACTGCCAGCGGCGACCTCATACTTTTCCGCCTCAGAGAGAATGGCAGGGCGACAGCCCGCTGCCTGCTTGTAGAGCTTGAGGACATCAGGAGTACTCCTGTCGGTATCGAAGACAATGAAACCCAGCTCGCGCGCCAGAAAATACTCAACCGCCGAGCGACACAAGAAAGACTTGCCGACGCCGCCCTTCTCGCCGCCGAACCAATGGATAGCCGTCATATAGCAACGCCCTAATAAATTTATAGATTGAACTCAGCTTCGATATCGAGATTGCTTTCAGGCATCTTCCGCGCCTGCTTCTTTTCCTGCGGCTTTTTCTTGCCAGCCTCAGCCTTGGCCTTCGCCTTCGCCTCAGTCTGAGCACCGCCCGCGTCATCAGCCCCGGCATCCTCATCGAGGTCAAACAAATCCCGCTCATTGGGTCGAGTCAGAAACCCGTCCATCATCCGCAACAGATCATCCTTAGGCCACTCCCCGTGGTCCACGCGAGCCATGACCGCCGCACCAATCAAAATCTTGCGCCGAGTATCGCGCTTCTTCTCCAGGGTTCGTTCAGCGGCCTTAGCCAGCTGAATCTGCGCCTTGAGCTGAGCTTCCTTCTCCAGTAATCGTTGAAGTTTTGCAGACATCCTGATTCTCCATGTGACGAAGCATTAAAGTGATCTGGATCACCGCCTCTGCTCACGAATACTGAAGTACAAAAGCACCATCCCGAGGTCTGTAGCATTTCGTAACCGGCTAGCCCAATACGTCCTGCCCCTCGGCTCCCTTGCAGGAGCCCGTTCCGTGAGAACAGCCCATAAGGTGTCCCCGCCAGCCCACCATCCCGTCGTTCTCCCAGAACGGAAGGGCGCACTTATACGTTGCTACGCAACGGTGCGCTGGGGCGAGGCCCCTAGACCCCTTGGAGAAGAGTCCCGCAGCAAAATGGCAATCTTCAGTATGCGAATGCAGGTCATCGGTCGGAGCGCTGGTAGAAGCGCGACGGCTGCTGCTGCGTATCGCGCGGGTGAGCAGATTGCAGATGGGCGGACGGGGAGGGTGCATGACTACACCGGCAAGAGTGATATTTATGGGAGTGAGATATTGCTGCCGGAGGGTGCGCCGGAACGGTTGGGTGACCGTGTGGTGCTGTGGAATGAAGTGGAGCGGGTTGAAAAGCGAAAGGATGCACAGCTGTCGCGGGAGGTGATGATCGCGCTACCGGCTGAGCTAAGCCACTGGCAGAAGCAGGCCCTGGCCCGTGAGTATGTGCAGAGTGAATTTGTCAGCGAAGGGATGATTGCCGACATTGGCTACCACGACTTCGACTCGCATAACCCCCACGCGCATATCATGCTGACGATGCGCTCAGTAGACCAGGAAGGCTTTGGCAAAAAGAAGCGAGAGTGGAATAAGAGGCCTGCAATTGAAGCTCACCGGCAGGCATGGGCCGAGCACACGAATCAGGCATTAGAGCGAGCTGGTTATGCAGAGCGCATCGACCACCGCAGCTTAGAAGATCAGGGTGTAGAGCGAGAGCCACAGATCCATTTAGGCGCGAAAGTGATGGAGATGGAATCCAGAGGTATCTCGACCCAGGTCGGTGCTGAGTCGCGCCGTATCAGTAAAGTGAATCGCGACATAGCCAGGCAGAAAGCGAACCGTGAAAGGCTGCGAACTAGCATCAAACTAGAGCAGACCCTGGAGCAGATATCGGCTGTCACAGCTGCGATCTCAGCGGACTATTTAGAGCCTGATTCAGCAGCTCAACCAGGCTCCGATCAGCGCAGTTCCCCAGCGCGATTTTATGACCCGGTAGAGCCTGATAGTCAGGTTGAATCTACGAGGACTTATGGAGTGGCCGAAACGGTTATCAAAGGCGTAGATTCTGAATTTCTAGAGCGAGTTAAAGCTCGATTGGCTGAGGCTGAAATGCCAGAGCCACCCGTAGAGAAAAAGCAGGAGGAGGTTAAGCAAAAAGAGCAGCCGCAGCAACGCCAGAAGAAACGGGTTAAGGAGCGCGATCAGGAAATGGAATTATGAAACAATCATTAGGACAACTGATGGTTCCGATCACCGCACCTGAGTGATGCAGCCCCTTCGTTAGAACTCTAGGCACAAGATAGTTTCTATGCACACTGCTGAAGCCGTTACACTACATTAGCTAGAAGATACAGCACTTCTGTAAGTGCTGTATCTATCAGCGATCTGTTCGGGTTTAAACTAAAGATGAGCAAGTCTTTTGATGATCGCACTATCAAGATAAATGGCGATGCTAAACATAGTGCGGTGGTGAGTGGTGATAACAACGTTATCAATATCAATAGTCCTTCTTCGACTACCGAATTTTCTCACCGACATCCTTCCCAAGAAAAGCTTCTCAGAGCTTTAGATACTGAAATTCACCAGCGTTTGCGGCAGTCTTTACCTGATACTATTCGGATTGAATCTCGTATAGAGCGCCAGGATTACCTCGTTCAAAAGCCATGGTCTATTACAGAGACTAGGGATTTTTCTCATCAAGAAGCATCCCTAGTGTCAGCAACCCAGATTTTGGAAGTATTCGATCTTCCTGAACTGTCTCACCAACTTTTGATACTAGGAGAGCCAGGGTCTGGCAAAACAGTCATGCTGCTAGAACTTGCACAAGGTTTGTGGCAAAGAGCGAAGAGTAATAAAACAGCACCAGTTCCAGTATTAATTGATTTGTCTTCTTGGAACGACATTTCGCAATCGATATTCGATTGGCTTCTGGAAGAGTTGCAGGAAAAGTACCAAGTTAGTAAAGGTCTAGTTCGGGAGTGGATAGAGGCTAATCATCTGTTACCTTTGCTGGACGGATTCGATGAAGTGGCACCTCAGCATCAGGCAGCGTGTGCTTATGCTCTGAATGATTGGCTGCTAGGTCCGATTGAACAGCAACCCGTTGGTGTGGTGATTTGTTCCAGGCAGGAAGAGTATCGACAGCTTGAAAAGCCACCTTTGAATCTTTATGGTGCACTTCAGGTCATGCCTTGGACTGAAGAACAGGTAAGAGCGTACTTACTAGAACTAGGCTTGGAGGAGGTATGGCAAGAAGTGATTCAAGACGAAGCGCTAAAAAATGTGCTTACCAAGCCTCTGTTTCTTTCTATGTTTGGACTAGCTCAGAGGCAAGAAAAGTTTTCCTTGCATGATTGGCAATCGAATGCGACTACAGAACTTCGTATTGAGTATTTACTCGATATATATTGGGAAGCAGCACTCACCCGCCAGTTGATTATCGATCCGCAGGAGAAGCGATTGGGGAAATTGAGCAAAACGTATGGGCGTAAACCATTACCAAATGCCTCATACATTCAAAGAGCCTTGGTCTTTGCAGCAAAAGGACTAGAGAAAGAATCAAGAACCGAGTTGCTGATAGAGCGGATACAGCCTTCTTGGTTGCAGACTCCTGGAGAGAAATCCCTTTATGACTTGTTAGTTCTGTTGCTATTGTCTGTACCCTTGATGATTTTGCTGCAATCCGCACAATCCTCCTCTCCTGAGCTAGCTCTGTTGTTAACTACATTTCCTTGGCTGAGATTTTGGTTGACAAGAAACGAAATTGTTCCAGCTAAAAGGCTACGGCTCTTGAAATTGGCTGACTTGATAGCCAGTCATCGTCAAATGGTTAGTTTTATATTAACTATGGTATCGCTTTCAATTTACGGATTGTCTTGGTTTATTGATGCAATTGGCACTGAATGGCGCTTAGTTCTAGTCGTACCTCTGACTGGTTTGATGATAAATCTGACGATTATGTGGCTCATCGAGAATATTAGAGAGGAGGTTGTGTTGCCTATAGAAGCCAACCAGGGCATGAAAAATTTGTGGAGGAATATGCCGTTGTTTGTCCTATTTCTATTGCCTATCGTTGCGCTTGTATCTGTCCGTCTAAATCTTAGTATTGATGCTCTTGTGAATGACTCTTTCTCAATGTGGGTAGTGTTGAGCTATGGCGCTTACATTCTTATCTTTGCTGCTTTTGAAGGAGGTGGGAAAGCTCTACTTCAGCACGTAGCACTTCGCTTTGTATGTGCCATCAAGCGATATGCAAGTCTACGTCAAGATCTTTTGCTTGACTATTGTACTGAGAGACTTATTCTACAGAGGCTTGGGGGGCGTTATCGATTTATGCATAGATTCCTCCAAGAATACTTTGCCAAGATGGATTTGTTGTAAAGGTTTCCAACATCGCGAAGCCGTGAAATGAGATCATTCAGCTCACGTTTAGTCGCCGTATTGCCGCATTAGCTGTCGCATCAGACAAACTGGTCAACAAGGGGCCAGAAACCTATACCTTTTGTGACTATGCGGGAAGAGTGTCTGAATTTGTGTCCCATAACAGATTTCTTATAAAGTCTTAAGCCTTTCTGAACAGTTTGAACGTTACTGTCGCTGCTCTGCGAAAGTTGTTTATAGAATTGCTTGAAGTCCTCTAAGGATGTGCTGCCAGAAGAGTCCTGTTAAAACATATGGAGCAAAACGTATCAGTGGAACGAAGCGCCTCAGAGAGCGTCCTGAATTCATCAGGCGCTCGATTGGTAATTTACTGATTATAGGCTGTGCTACACAACTAAGACTGTAAGAAATAACAAGGAGGCTTACCGCAGAGTACGCAACTTTCCCCTCTGAATGACCAACGTGAACCCCTATGGCTACAGCTGCAACGATCAAAAGCTGTTCTACGAAAGAGAAATATAGAGAACGATACTTACGCGATGGTATCCACTCTGTTTTCTGACCTATTAAAAGAGACCACGTCAAATATCCACAGACACCATCAGGATGAATCTTATAGCGTTTCTGAAACTGCTTTACTGCCCGCTCTGTCCTAGGTCCGAAAAAACCGTCAACCACTACATTTAGATGCTCTTTACGCAAGACTCTTTGTAGAGTTTTTACTTCATCTTGTATCTCTGGCAATACAGCATCTGTGCGCTGCAGAATGGGAAATAGTAAAGCAGCCCAAGTCAGTTGGCCAACAATACCATCGGGTTGGATACCTCTGCATCGCTGAAACACTTTTACCGCTAGCTGAGTATCCTCATCAAATTTTCCTCCAGCTGTTTTCAGGAAGCCTTTCTTCACTAACGCAGTTTGTAGCTCGTCAATGCATGCTTGCTGCGATCTTAACGACCAATCCTTGTGTAGTACTGGTTTTTGACTGAAGGGATTCCTGCTACCTATCTGTAGCGTTGGCAGATCCGATACTGGCCATGCAGCGACATTGATTGTGGTAGACCGATCTGTCCTATACTTTTTCCCTGAGGACAGTGGTTTTAATCGACCATCTTTTACCAAGTGCGCTATGAGAGACGGAACATGCCCATGGCCAAATTCGCCGTGGAAGAAATTTTTGCTAAGGGGCTTTTCGTCTTTCATCGTACTAGGAGTTCCTTAGGTAGCTTATCCCGCCCTCTATTCCTCATCAGGATTTGATGGCAAGAATTCGTATGCTATCCCCTCATTTGTCTCGACAACGACCTGCCCGCCAGTTCTGATAACACTTTCCAGATAGTGTTGATTCTTTAGTGACAGACAGACGGTATCACTGATGCTGATTTCGTTCATGCAAGCTAGCGCTTGCAATATTTCTTTGATTTCTTCTGTGATGCTGATTAATATTTTTTCTCGTTGGTTATGTGATATTTCCTCAATGAAAGACGTATGGTTTTCACTATCTATTTGACTCACTTGATTGAGTGAGTCTTCTAACGTCAATCTTTTGCTGAGACTTGATATCGTCCATATTGCAATGGCGGCTCCTGGAAAGTTCGAAGGATTTTGAGTGATGAGTGCATCGAATCCATGTTTTGTTGCACAAGTATGCTCAATGGCTGATTCAAAATCTGGAAAGTCTAGGTGTCTGGCTTGCTCTATAAGAGAATTGCTGACCGGAAGGATTCTTTCGTTGCTAAAGCGTGACCGTAAGTACTCGATGGTGTCTAAAATCAACTCAAAATCATCATTCTTAGCTGCGATGTGCTTCAAAGCTCTATCAGTCACGTAGAGCTCTACATGACTAACTTCTCTAAGCGTCAACAAAAGAGTTTCAATATCCTGAATAAATGCCCCGCGGTTGTACAGGCATTCACTTAGGATATCGGCGTCTAGCAAAGCGCGGTATTTAGGCTGACTAGAGTTCCGAGTTAATAGGCGAAGTGGGGGGCGCGTCATACCTTCTGCGTCTCCTGGCCGTTTGGATTGCTGTTCGTGGAGCTAGTTCCAGTGCCCCACCTTTTTCTCAATTCTCGAATCTCGTCAATCGAGAACGCTTTGGGCTTGTTAGTCTCGTCTCCATCGGCCTCTACTTGGACATATTCGACAAGCTCTTCAACCTGACAGCCAAAGAGCGCCGCCATTTTTAGATATCGTTCAAGTTGCTTCAAACCATTAGGCTTTTCCCAATTCTGAATGGTGTTTGGAGTCACCCCAATCAAGGCCGCTAGCTGAACCTGCGTTATTCCAGCCCGTTCTCGCAGGTCTGAAATTTTTGATCTTTGTGCGAGTGGCATAACTTCGCTTGCTAACTCTACTCACTAATTATACATAAAGAAACAACCAAATTTAAAACAAAAATATAAAACCAAATTTTTTTGGTTATAATTTTTGGTGTAAGTCTGAGGTTCTGCTTTATGTCTTTGCGCTTTTTTGCAGTTGTTTCTACGCTGACTAGCCTGGTTCTGTTTAGTGTATTTTGCTGGACAGTGCGTTCGTTTCCTGAGGGTTCTATAGTAATTGACGCTCCTGGAGGCATCCGTATCGAAACTAGGTTGGGGGAGAGTAAGCCCCCCTCGATTGATGAGCTCTAACTTTGGTTTTTTGTGCTAATCCTCTAAAAGAGATAGTTCAGATGACAACTACTTCGAGCGTTTTTGCTCTTGGAGACGTGCCAAGAAACTTGTTTGAGACTCGAAGTAGAGTAAACGTAAACCGTCTCGACTCTACCTTGCTTTGCTGTATGAAATGTGAGCTGTGATCTCGCAGTGTACTACTGTGTTTTAAACGACCGTTTTGATACAGCTAGCTGCGACAGTGAAAACAGCGGTTTTATAAGCTTTTGACCGTTTCATAACCCGTCTTATTATCTATATTTCAATGAGAGGAGGCTTTCATAACTCACGGTTCGCTCAAAATTAGACAAGGTTGAATAAATTATCCGGAAAGAGATAGATAGATGTCGTCCGCAGTCCTCAACAACTGCAAAATGCGCTGCTGTCGTTCAGATAAGGCAGAGAGAAAATATTGAAGCGTGC
>JBGCGG010000105.1:0-23657 GCA_045110585.1 Phormidesmis sp.
GATTTACTCTCTGTCATTCAGACCTGTCGAAGGCAGGGGCGGTCTGCCATGGCATTTTTTACGCAAGCCCTCAGCGCTCAGCATCATGAGCGTATCGAAATGCCCTCGCTCATTCCACTGACTACGACCTGAATCTTTACAGTCCGCAGAGGCAGATATTCAGGTATCTGAAACGCAGCGAAATCAGTCTGAGGCCAGTCGGCAGCAGGCTGAGGCGAACGTATCGCGAGCTGAGTCTGACTTACGTTTGGCAGAGACTGAGCTGCGTCGTTATGAAGTTCTGTTTGAAAAAGGGGCGGTTGCGGAGAGCGATCGCGATAGCTACCAAAACCGATTAGACCAAGCCAAAACGGCTTTAATGACGGCGCAGCAAGATTTGCGCTCTGCGAAAGATGGTGTGATTGCGGCTGAAGCAACTGTGGGTGCGTCTGTTGCTAGGCTTAACGAAAAGGCTGTTGATTTGGAAGATACTGAACTGGTTTCTCCGATTGATGGTGTTGTTGCCTACATCAATATTCGAGAAGGGGAATATTGGAGCACTCAGTATCTCAATTCGAGCAGTACCCAAAATCTAATTGAGACGGCCCCTATTGTAGTGGTCGATCCCCAATCTTTTGAGGTGGAGTTAGAGCTACAGTCCGGTGCGGCCTCAGAGATTCGCCCAGGGCAGCGGGCCTATGTGGTGCTAGAAGAAGAAGTGAGTGCAGCTCAGGCGATTGGCGCACGCCCCCAAGGACTGCTGGATATTGCTAAGCAGCGAGGGAGCGGAGGGCAAGTATTTGCGGTGAGTCCGTCTCAAACCCCAGGGAGTCGCGGTACAGAAGTGACGCTGCGCAACCTTGAGCAAGTCCGAAACCTGAAAGTGGGCGGCCGAGTGTACGTTTGGATTGAGGTGGACAGTCGCCGTGATGCTGTGGTGTTACCTATTGGGGCACTGGTTTCAAGAGACCAAAAGTTTTATGCCTTTGTGGTTAATGAAGTCGATGGCACGGTTCAGCAACGGCAGGTGGAACGGGGCATTGAAGGCTTATCTGGGGTGGCCATTCTTTCCGGCATTGTCCCTGGGGAAAAAGTTGTTGTTGAAGGCCAAAACCGTTTGGTTGATGGGACACCTGTTGAGATTGTGAACCGAGAGCAAGGCCGATGAAATCTGATGAATTTGTTCCCTCGGCATCACGCTCAGCCGTAGATGCTGCTAATAGCATGCATTCTACCGATAGTGCAGCGCAGCCCTCTGGCCTCATGGAATTCTTTTTTACCCGTCAGATTTTTGCCATTTTGCTGTGCTTTATGCTGCTAATGGGCGGGCTAATGGGCTACTTCTCAATGGTAAAAGAGGGTGACCCTGAAATTAAAATTGCCCGCGCCATGATTACCACTACATGGGGCGGCACCGATGCAGAAACACTAGAAAACCAGGTTACCGACAAACTAGAAGAAGAAATCAAAAGTCTTCAGGGGCTAGATGATTTTACCAGCGCCACCTTTAATTCTTTTTCAATTATTAATGTCGCCTTTAAAGCTGAAGCTCCCGTTGCAGAATCTATTCAACAACTGCGCGGCAAAGTAGATGATGCTGAATCGGAGCTGCCCGCAGAATCTACGGGCCGAGAAAAGCCATCTTTTGAGCAGCTATCGCAACAAGATGCGCCGGTTTTGACGCTGGCCTTGAGTGGTGAGAATGTTGGTATTGGCTTGCTGAGTCAGGCGGCTGAAGATTTACAAGAGCGATTGGAATCAGTTAAAAATGTGCGAGAAGTGAATTTGGGCGGGCAGCGGGATGAAGTTGTTCATATCCAAATGATCCCCAGCCGCCTGACAACGTTGGGCATTTCTGCGACGCAGGTGCGTAATGCCATCCAAGGCGGCAATGTTGATACCTCTTGGGATTTGGTGAGAGATGATGAAATTGGCGCACAGGTGCGGCTCTATGGTCGCTTTCGGAGCTTAGAAGATTTAAGAAACCTGCCGGTGACGCGCCTAGATGACAGCCGAGTGGTGTTGCTCTCAGAAGTCGCTGATGTGTATCAGGGGTTAGAGCGAGAAACTCAGCGGGCCTTTGTGAGCTGGCAGGGCAGTGCGTTTAGCCCGTCCATTAACCTAGAAGTGGTGAAGGTTGCGGGTAGTGACACCATTCAGGTGATTGATGATGTGCTGGCTGATATGGAGATAGCCAGCCAAGATCCGAATATTTGGCCCTTTGGGATGGCGTATCGGGTGCTGAATAACGATGCCAGTACGATTCGGCGTGATTTGAGGAACTTGGGCAGCAATGTGTTGCAAGCCTCGCTGTTGGTGTTTGCTATTTTGTTTGTGGCCTTAACGTGGCGAGAGGCGCTGATCGCTGGGTTAGCGATTCCGATGACGTTTGCGGGCGTATTGTTTATTTTATGGATGCTGGGCTACACGCTTAATACCATGGTCACGGTGGGGATGATCTTGGCGCTGGGCTTGTTGGTGGATGTGTTCATTCTTATGTTGGAAGGATTGCACGATGGTATTTTTGTGCAGGGATTAAACTTTCCTGATGCAGCCATAAAAACAGTTCAAACCTATGCTTCGCCAGCCTTTACAGGGCAGCTCAACACCATTTTGGCGATGGCTCCGCTGATGGCGATTTCGGGTACCTTGGGCAAATTTATTCGCCTGATTCCGATTAGTGCCATTACCTGCTTGGTGGTGAGCTATGTGTTGGCGCTACTGGCCGTGGTGCCACTATCTAAATATTTGCTGGGCAATCAGGGGGGTGGCACTGCGTCTAAAACCTATGTGGATCGGCTCACCGAAGTGGTTGCTGAGCAGTTCTCTAAGTGGAGTTTGCGGATTACGGTGCCCAATCGCCACGTGGCGCGTTTGTGGACAGCGGGGGCGATCGCGCTCTTTGTTTGCGCCGTAATTTTGTTCAGCCAGCTCCCCAGCTCCCTTTTTGCGGTGAGTGATGACAACAAACTGAGCCTAAATGTGGAGCTGCCGCCAGCCGCTACTTTAGAGACTTCTCAAGAAGTGGCAGATCTGATGGGAGAGATTGTTCGTAACTATAGTGATCCTGGTGGCGGCAAAGTATTTGAAAGCGTGGTTAAGCTGGTGGGTCAGCGCAGCAATTTGGTAGCTTCTAGTGAAATAAAACCAGGAAACGCGGATTACTTTGTGGGCATGTCAGCGGTTTTTGTAGATCGAAATCAGCGGAATAAAGACTCTTTCGTCTACGTGCGCGATTTGCAAGAGACCTTAGAAGAGAGAATTATCCGCAACTATCCAGGGGCTGTGCTGAGTGCGGCTTATCCGTTAGCAGGCGGCGGCGCTGACCCGATTCAAGTAGAAGTATTTGGGGAAGATCTGCAGACCTTGCGAGAGCTATCGAGCCAGGTGCAGCAGGCTCTACGCGAAATTCCAGGCACGATTGATGTGCGAGATGACCTGGGAAATTTAAGAGAAGATTACAAGCTGGTGCCTAAGCGAGAAGCACTGAATTTTTACAATATGAGTCAAGATGATGTGGGCTTACAAGGCCGATATTTGATGACGGATAATGATGTTGGTGATTTTTCGGTTGGGAGCGGAGAAGAAGATCTTGAAATTCGCTTGAGCACAAGTTGGCCCTCTAATCAGGGGGCGGTGGGTGGCCCGTCTCGTTTAGATGAGTTTGCGACGATGCGCTTTATTACCTCTGCTGGCGATGCGCTGCCTGCTGAGGCATTGCTAGAGCCGGTTCAAGGCGCGGTGCCGTTGTCTATTACTCACCGAGATACCCGGCGCAGCGTAACGGTGTTAGCCAAAGTAATTCCGGGTGGAGGCTTTTACGATACTGAGATTCTGGCAGAACTCACCCCCAAGCTGGTGGCGATGCAGTATGACCCTAGTTTAAGTGACGAATCCAATGCAGAGCGCTGGCCTCGGGGCTACACGTATCGTTTTGGTGGAGATGCTGATACCAGTAGTGAAACCTTTGGCTCTGCGGGGCAAATGCTGGTGGTAGCGATCTTCTTGGTGTTCGCGGTGCTGGTGTTGCAGTTTGGCTCTTATACTCAGCCTCTGATCATTATTTTGACTATTCCTTTTGCGCTGATTGGCACCTTGTTTGGCTTCTTTTTCCTGGGGCTGTCATTCTCTTTCCCGGCCATGATTGGTGTAATTGCCTTGGTGGGGATTGTTGTCAATGATGCAATTGTGATGGTGGAGACCATGAATGAGCGACGCAAACAAGGGCTAGATGTGCGCCATGCCGCGGCGGCAGGGGCAAGCGATCGCCTTCGCCCTATTTTAACTACTTCCATTACCACCATCATTGGCTTAATTCCATTAGCCCTAAGTGATGCCCAGTGGTTCCCCTTGTGTATGGCGATTATTTTTGGGCTGCTGTCAGCAACTTGCATTGCGCTGTTGGTGGTACCAGGGCTGTACTTGCAGCTAACCCCTCAACGCTCAGAAAAGACTACTGCATAGAGAAGAACACACTCGATGAGTTCTAGCCCTCTCTGGGCGATATTGGTGAACTGAATGAGCGAATGGTGTGAGCTAGTTGAGTACGCCGGGCCAGTTTTGATCCGCTTGGGCAATATTACCTGGAATATCTTGCTGCCAGCGCCTTTGAATGCGGGCGTCATAGTTTAGATAAAGCTTGTTATCCACAATTTTCCAGGCGGTTGGTTCAATGGATGCCGTGTAGCCTTGGCTTACCGCCCAAGCGCAGAATCCACCGTACTGAGGGGCATATTCTGTAGGACTATTGGCAAATAAATCGCGGTTTTCAGCGCTTGCAAATTGCCAAGTGGCTCCGGCCCATTCATGGGTATAGTCGGCGTTTCCGGCAACGTATTGGTCTTGGTTAAAGTAGGCCATAGGGTCTGCGCCGCGTATAGCAATATTGTTTTCGGCGAAGACGGTCGGGGGAATATTATTTTTAGTTTGCTCTGTTATGGTGTTGGCGGCTGAGGTGTTGGTCGCGGGTGATGCCGATGTTGTGAGGTTAGATGATGTGGTGTTTGGGGGCGTTTTTTCGGTGGCGGTGGGCGTAGAGCTAGCTTGATTGCAGCCTGCAAAGAGGGTGAGTACTAAGGCAGTTGCTGCAATGGATGGAAGGTTGGATTTAAAGTGCATTGTTCGTTCCGCTTTGATCGTTTCTTTTTGCAGATGTATTTAGGTTGAGGAGGATTGAATTTAATTCTATCGTCGTCTGTGAATAACGGTATATCTTGCTAAGCGGTTAGCGATGTCTTTGTGTCGTTTGGTCGTTTTCTGAATGGCTGTGAGCAGCACGTTTATGTTCTTATTTTATTTTTAATGATGCGATTCTCTGTTGAAAAATTACGTACGTTATTTCTGTTTTGTGGCATTACGCTTTCCGCTATAGCTTGCGTCTCTGAGCATACAGAAGGAGATGTTTTACGAACCACTGATTATAGTGTTGGGCCTTACACTATCACTGAAGAAGTTCAGTATGACTACAATGACTCTTTTGATGATTATTATCAGCGGGTGTATGTGGTGGAATCGCAAGCGGAAGAATTGGCTGCCTTTCGGGGGATGACCACAATGTGGGGGGTAGAGACTAGGTTGGCCGCGAATCCGCCCATTGTGGTTGACGACTGGTTGGCGGTGTTTAGTTTGGCGCAGGTATGGATTTGGCAGCCTGCAAAGGAAGCTATTACCTTTCGTCCGATTGTTTCTTTAGAGTCTGATGTATGGCGAGATAATGGCTTAAATATGCCTATGAATGCCGCTGATTATCTGGCCACAGATTTTCAGATAAAAGATGGAAAATGGATTCTTGAATATACGGATATATTTCCATCACCAGAAGACTCTCCTAACAGGCTGAAATATATATACTTCATTTCTGAAGATCAGGGTCAGACATTTGTCCCTACAGAAACTTTTCCTGCACTTGCTGGTGACGAGTAAACGATGCATGGTTTTATTTGTCTTCCCACAAGGCTCGTGTGCAGGCTGATTTAGCCTGTTGGAAAATTTCAATCGATTCTGGGTCACTTCGTTTGATCGCCTTTTCATCCTGCCTCACCAGCGAATGATACTTTAAGCGATCGCACGCCATACTAGGCCATTTCTGAAAATCTGTTGGCCACTTCCGTAAGGTTAAATCAGACCCAGCACTAAAGACTTTCGCCCCGTTGGAAGTAAACACCACTGACCAAACGCTACCTGTATGCCCTAAAAGAGGCGGGCCAATTTGCTGCGCTTGTTCAATATCTCTGATATCCCAAAGGCGCACTGTACGATCATAACTACTGCTTGCTAGCAAATTGTTGTTGTTAGGGCTAAACTGCACCGACCAGACCGTATTATCATGACCCCGTAGTTGCTTAAGCTGTTTGCCCGTTTGGCTATCCCAAATAATAATGGTTCGGTCTTTACTGCCGCTGGCAATCTTTTCCCCATCTGGGCTAAAAATCACCGACCAAACATCATCCGTATGCCCCTCTAGGATTTGAATCGGTTGACGTGTCTTTACATCCCAGAGAATTAATTTATCATCTCGGCTACCGCTGACAAAGGTGTTGCCATCTGGGCTAAAAGCCACAGCATAAACATAAGAGCTGTGCCCTGTTAAGGGTTGCCCTAGAGGTTCCCCATTGGTAGCATCCCACAGCTGTAAATGATTATCTCGTCCACCACTGACAAGGGTGTTGCCATCTGGGCTAAAAGCCACAGCATAAATCGCTGCGCCGCCATGTCCTTTTCTCTGCCTAATTTCCGCTTCCTTTTCAATGTCCCATATCCGCAACGTTCCATCGGTGCCCGCACTGACAATCTGTTGATTCTTTGGATGGGCTACTACAGAATACACTGGGCCTTTATGGGCCCCTAATGCAACGATACGCTGTTGTTTAGACTGCATATCCCACAGATTTATTTTTCCAGCCTCGTCGGCACTCACTAAATATTTATCATCTGCACTCAGCGCTATAGATAAAATACTTCTCTCATGATTGCTAATCCACGGCTGCCCAGTGGGGAGGTTTGCTTGAATATCCCACACCCGAACGCTTTGATCCGATCCACCGCTGGCAATTTGATTGCTATCTGGACTGATATCAAGAGACCAAATCAAATCTTTATGGGCATCCAGAATTTGTCCGCTGAGCCTGCCTCGTTTTGCATCCCATAGCCGAATGCTGCGATCTGCGCCCGCGCTAATAATGTATCGATTGTCCGGGCTAAATTTGACTGTGTATACTTTGTCTTCATGCCCTCGTAAAGACTCTCCAATCTGTTCACGTGTTTTGGTATTCCACAGTCTGAGTGTCCTATCTGAGCTACCGCTGACCAGTCTTGTGCTATCAGTGCTAAAAGCAAGGGAAAATATGCTGCCTTGATGGCCTTTTATCGATTCACCAATCAGCTCTCCTGTCTCAGCTTTCCACAGCCGTATGGTTCTATCTGTACTACCGCTGGCGATGAGGTTCCCATCAGGACTGAAGGCCACGGCCCACACTGCTCCCCAGTGAGTTTTCTCTGCTAGCGTTTTACCACTGTTCACGTCCCAAATGCGAATGGTTTTATCGTCACTGCCACTTACAAGTTTGCTCCCGTCGGGACTAAACGTGACCGCTCTCACTTCGCCCGTGTGACCTGTAAAATCTTGGCCTACTTGCTGGCCCGTATTCACATCCCAAATTCGGAGTGCTTTATCTTTTCCTGCGCTGACCATTCTTTGCCCATCTGGACTAAAAGCCACCGCATAAATCCACTGGTCAGCAACCGGTAACGTTTTAACCAGTTGACCGGTTTTCGCATTCCAGATTTTGATTGTATTATCGGTGCTGCCACTGGCGATGTATTGGTTATTAGGACTGTAAGCGACGGCCCTAACGCCACCCTCGTGGTCGTATAGCCGGTTCTGTTCTCGTGCATTTTGAACCGCTGCCACCAGCACTCTATCGGCGTTTAATTGAACATCAGAATATGCCATGCTCTCTTGCAGCGCATGAACCGCTAGTGCTATCCCTTCTGTTGCTTTTGCTGTAGATAGCCAGTTAAGTACCCGAGCTGACTGTTCTTGAATGCTAGAAATTTTCTCTGCTCTAGCAGTTCTTGTTCTGGCGATTTCAACTACTACCAATAATCCAACCAGCGCAGCGATTACCGCTGCTGTTAGGCTATATCCTCTTAGGCGGCTTCGATACTTGCGGTCAAGGCTATCTTTAAGGAACTGTTCTTCTTTTATATTTAGCCAAACCCCTCGATTCAACAACCCCCAAAAGCTTTTTCGATTAAAGGGAAGCTTGGCTATGCTGCTGCGCCACAGCCAGCGCACAAAATTGCGGTTGCTGGTTTGATACGATGTGCCGCACAGTACTTCAAGCGCTTGAGGCAATCGTGGATTGTCTTTCCACAACAGTCCCTGTGATGCTTTAGTTTGCTTACTGTTAGCCCACTGCTCTGATACTGGGGTCAAGCTACGAATGAGCAGCACTGTTTCTTGAATCTCTTTTTGTTTTAGCCACTGGCTCAGGCGCGGCCATCCTCTCACTAGCGCGTCGTGGGCTGGTTCTACAAAAGGTTCTCCATCAGTGGTTTTTCCGCTCACCAGCAGCCTCGCTTCTAAAAACCGATCAATGACCCTTTGAACTCTGCTTTGCTCAGGCTCTACAAACTGTCGCTCTGAGGCTAAGAGGGGCCGACGGGCAAGCTCTCCGGTGCCCAGGGCGACCATCCGCAACATCACCTGCTGAATGGTTTGGGCATAGGCGGCATCTTTACTCACGAGCTGTTGATATTCCGCTTCGGCCCGTTGAATCAGAGCGAGGGTAACGCCGCCTAATGCGCTGTAATCTTCTTGTGCGATCGCCCGCTCAATAGCCGTGTCTTGTTTGCTAGCTACTTCTTGTCTGTGTAAGTAGCTTAAATACAGTTCGCTTAGGGCAAATGACAGCAGCGGCAAGCCCCCTGGCATATTGATTATTTCATCCATCAAACGATCCACCAGCTCAGGTGGATCAAAAAACAACACACACTGTGCGGCAGGTTCTTCAATGACCTGGCGGAGTTCTTGGCGGCTTAATGCCGTTACTTGAAATCGTGATGCCTGCCACAAAGAACCTAGTGATGAATCTTGAAATTGTGATTCAAAATCTGAGCGTAGGGTGATAATGGCGCGTAGCTTTTTCGGATAGGTTTTGAGGGCGATCGCTAAGGTCTCTAAAAACTGATGTCGCTCTTCATCTTCACAGCGTGTAATGAGTTCTTCAAACTGATCGATAACAACGACCAAAGGCTCTGGGTTTTGTTCAAACCACTGCTTTAAGCCTACTTCTGGTAGTAAATGTTGTGTTGATGATGCGTTTGATAAAGCAAGCTCTGAGTCGGTTGACTTGGGCCTGACAAGCGGTAGATTAAGTTTCTCTAATACCTGATTTAAAGCTTCAAAAGGTGAACTTCCGGGGCGAAAAGGCGGCAAGATAGTCCACTGAACGTTAGCCTTCTGAACGTTAGCCTTCTGAACGTTACTTTTCTGGGTGTTAGCTTTCTGAGCGTTAGCCTTCTGAGAATTGGCCTTCTGAGAATTAGCTTCCTGAGATTCACTCTTTTTCCCCTGCCGTAATAGTGGCAACAAACCTGCTTTGACTAAGCTAGATTTACCAGACCCAGATGGCCCCAGCACAATAGTGAGCTGATGCTGCTGAAAGAATTCGTGTAGTGTCTGGCTAATCTCTTTTCTGCCAAAATAGCGATCGCGATCTTTTTCGTCAAAGGAAGCTAATCCTTTATAGGGGTTGCTAGAACGATCGAGTGAAGGGGCAGACGGTAAGGTTAAGTGATGCCCAGGGATTAAAAAAATATATTCCCCTTTACCGTGTTTGCCAAATGGGCAAAGTTCGGGTGTTTGCGGCGTTCCACGCGCATCGGTCGGAGGCTCAATCGTATCTCGCAGATATTGATAGATTTCAGTTGCAGTGGTAACCCCGTCTCCTGGGGTGTCTCCTGGATATTTAGCCGGGGGAGACATATCGGCTGCACCTGCTAGTGCCTTGAGTAAGGTGGTGGCGAAGGGTGAGTTTTGTGGTTGTGTTTTATCTTGTCCTCGGTCATTTTTTAAATCAAACGCGTCATACGCGAGCTGATCGTGCGCGGCAGAGGTGAGTACTTGCCAAGCATTATCTCGAATAAAGCGATCGTATTTTTCTTTGTACAGTGGCGCATTGCCAATGATTTTCGCTTTTCTTTGCTGACTTGACCAGCGAAAACTGCCCGCAAAACAACAGTCTAAAACGGCGAGTAGATGCTTGCAGGGCAGCTTGTTTAAATCTTGTGACACCTCGTGCATGGGCAGGTAGGTGTCAGATTGGCCTAAGTGAGCCGTTTGAGGAATAAGGTAGCCTTCTGGCCCATCAGATTGATTGAGCTGAATGCCATGCCCAGAAAAATAAAAAAGCAGGCGATCGCCCGCTTGAATCTGTTGGGGCAGGTGCGTTTTGAGGTAGTGCTGAATGGCTGAATGGGAGGCGTCTTGGTCAAATAGTCGCCACACGGTATAGCCATGCTGAGCTTCTAGTAAGTTTGCGATCGCCTCCGCATCATTCACCGCATTATTCAGCGGCTCAATCCCATGCTCATAAGCATTAATGCCAACGACTAAGGCATAGCTATGTTCAAACTGAGATGTAGAATCAGGCATGGCTGGTCAACGAGCATAACAGAGCTTAAAGTTGTTGATGACTTACAGAGTTCATGACTTACAGAGTTCATGACTTACAATTAATCACGGCTGACAACTTCAAATAAATTGTGGACAGGGGAAGGCGTCAGTGCCCCACTGCTTGAGCTTTCTGCGCTAACGGCCACCCGATACAGGCCCGCTGGTAATGCCTCAATAGCTAATGTCCACTGGTCTAATGATTGTTGTTCAAAGGGAAAAGTCAGCGCGGTGTCTTTGCTTTCCACAGAAGTGATAATGGCTTGAAGAGAATTAATCTCAGCTTGTGAGTTTACGGTTGCTCGCAGGGCAATGGGCTCATCGGGTAAGTACAAGTCATCCACCGCTAGGCCAATGGTGTTGGTACGGGCACTTCTGATATCAACGGCGCTAGAGAACTGAACTGTTTCTAGCTTTTCTTTGATGTCTTGTAGAATCTGCGCTTGATTTTGCAATGCCGCGTGAGATTCTGCGATGAAAACATTGTTAAAGCTGCTAGATAGCTCAATGGGGATGGCTGAAATTTGAGGAACAGTGCCATCGCCGCTCGCTAAGTCCATTCTGCTTTGTAGTATTTTAGGGAGTGCTTCACTGACTACTATTTTGCCATCTACCAGCTCTGCAGACTGCATTGTAGGCTGGCTAATACCTACGATAGGCACGGTTGTGAAGTGGTTTTTATAGTCTTCTTCTTGCAGGTTTTTCTCAACGGCAGCTTCAATTTCACGATGAAAGGCCAAAGCATCTTGAGCGCGGGCTTTGTCTACGTTAGGAATTGCGTCAGTTTCAGCAATGCGAACGGTTTTGTCGCCTATTTTAACTACGGGGTAGATGGGCAAAAGCTGATAAGCAGAGGTAAAAGAACGGATAACCTTTGTGAAGTCTAAAAAGAGCTGTTTGTAGCCGTTGCTCACAAAGTTTAATCCGTTAATTGATCCCCGATAAGGGGTGCCAAAGGTGAACAGAACCCGTGCGTCACGCCACCCTTGTAATACTTCTAGGTAGTAGCGAGAAATTAACCCGCCCATGCTGTGTGCGATTAAAATGACTTTGGCATAAGGGGCACCGCTTTTCTCTCGCCAGCACTTTAGCCGCTTGTTAATGAGCGTTTTTAAAATACGTGCGTTAACTCGATTATCTCTTCGCCAATCGTAGGGAAAGTGGTAGAAGTTAGCGGCCTTATCCTCTGGGTCGTTGTAAATATCACCGATGGTTACGTCAAAGTTGTCTGTAATCAGTCGGGAGGCTTGTGTGTAGCCATCAATTTTGACCAACCCTGGCACTAAGTGAGTGTCTTCAATGAGACGGGTGGCTCGAATCCCATGGCCTAAATCATCTAAATCGGGATCATCATTGATTAGCTCAAGTGCACTAATCGTTGATTCCGTCTCTTTTAGGACACTCCAAATCGCTTTGCCTGAAACAGCCCAAAGATCTTTTCCATCTTTTTGAAGAACACTGCCTGTAATTCCTGGCAAGAGAATCACCATGTCTTTCATTGGGGCTTTAGCAACCATGATTGTGTCCTTATGGAATGTGAGGGCCAGTGGTGGAAGAGAAGGCTGGTTAATGACGGTGAACCGTTTGTGCAATAAGTTACAAGAAACCAGCTGGCAAGCTATGTCTCTAT
The DNA here is from genome assembly GCA_045110585.1 of Phormidesmis sp. Lineage (GTDB taxonomy): Bacteria > Cyanobacteriota > Cyanobacteriia > Phormidesmidales > Phormidesmidaceae > Phormidesmis. Next base: position 12,285 of record JBGCGG010000105.1, read on the forward strand.
GCGATGAGATGTGTCTCTATTGGGTGATGGTGATATGAATTTGCTTAGTCGTCCAGTCTTGATTGGGATCTCGAATGAGACTAATGGCCCGAGTGGTGGTGGGCTTTTCTGCGCCCATCGCTTCTAGTAATTGGCTAAGAGGGCTACCGCCGCGCATGGGGCTGCCTTTGGACTGAACTGGGTTATCTAAGGGTGGCAGCTCTAACCAAGAGAAATCAGCGGGGCCAAGCGTTGCAAATACCTTAAGGGTTTCTTTGGCGGTGGTATAGATGGATTTATCGTCGGGAGAACTGGGTAAAGAAATTTGTAGAGGAATGATTTGTTCTTCTTTGGAAGCCATGCTGTATAAAGCGCCGGATAGTCCGGCAATCGGTAGCTGCCCCACTTCCCATGTGGGGGTAATATCTAAAACTGCAATGTTGAGATCGCTAGGATAGCGATTGATGAGCTTTAGAAAGATAATGCTCCCTGATGCTAACGAAATATTTTGAGGGTCTGGGAAAGGCTCTGGATTGATGGGTTCTCCAGGCTGCCATCCTGGCTGGGTCAGGAGTTCTACGCCGAGATGTCTCGATAATCCAGATTTAGGATTATCGAGTTCTTGTACAGCTTGATATTTGGCTAGGTGTACGAGCCGTTCAACGACTGTTGTTGCTGCGTTGGGATCATTTAACGGTAGGGGCGGCCGCAAATTTTTCAGCGGGAGGCCAATGCAAATTTCGTAGTCTCCAGTGGGGGCGATCGCTACTTGATAGTGGGCTTCCTCATCGCTATTGGCTTCTCTCACCCAGCCATTGTCAGCTATTGCCTGTCTCACTTTTTCCAAGGCCGCCTGTTGCTGGTCGGCGAGTTCTGCAGGCAGTTCATTCTCTCCTGTGCCAATTTGCTTTGCCGCAAAAATACGAACGCGCCGCTGCAAATCTGTTGGGGTCGATTCCATCACAGCAGGTGCCCCTGCTAGCTGATCGGCTGCAATATTTAGTGAGGAGAGCTGGGCATTAACATCAATGCCGCCTTCTGTTGCAGGAATAATTTTGGCGAAGCAGCTGGTGGCTTCTATTCTGTTAACGTCTACGATGGCCAGTTTGGATTGCGCATCAGAAAAGTCTTGTGTGCCAAACGGGTAAATCGCGAAGCGGCTGCCGCGACTCATGCCTTGTGCTAAGCCTGCCTTGAGCTGAACTTCTTGCTTTTTTAAATCGCAGCCGAGCGTTGATACCGCATACGGGCGCTGGGCGATGTCTGTGCCGAGCACCAATCGCTTTTCTTCGCCCATGAGCATGGGTAATTGATTGGGAAAGCGGCTCTGGATTTTGGCGCTGATGCGCTCGTGCAAAGAACGGTAGTCCAGATTGGGGACGCTGCTGTTACTGAGGGTGTCAATCATCCAGTAGGTAAGGGCGCCGTGGCGTTGCTCCCCGCTAACAGCATATTCAAAGGCAAACTCAGAAGGGCGGCAGGCCGCAAGCACAACATACTCACGGGAGTTGGGTAGCCAGTTGCTGGCATCTTGGCCTGAGGTGAGCGATCGCCAAGTTGCCATCAGCTCATCACGAGGCGCAACCAAACTCTCTGCTGAATCTGTCTCGCCATCTACTTCATTCGAGCCACGAATGGCGTAGTCTCCTCGGGTGGCCCCGCCAGAGTGACAGCTATCCAAAATCATTGTGACCACGAGACCTTTATCGGTCATCCGCTTTAGCAGCGTGGCCATTTCAACATCTCGCACATACCGCTTAGAAGTGCCAATATCCGATGGGACGAGACCTTCGTCATTTTGACCAGTGCCTTTGAGTTCTGGATAGAGGGTGCTGGCTCGCCCACCATGCCCAGAATAGTGGATGTAAACTTGTTCTCCAGGTTGCGCAGCATCTGTGACTTGGGCAAACGCTTGGATAATATTTTCGTAAGTAGGTAGCGGATCTGGTGACGCTGATCTCACGTCAGCGAGACTGTTCTCTTCGGGGCTAGGAGACGTCAGCCGATAGATGTTATCGGATGGAATCTGAAGAGAGGTTTGAAGATACTCATCCACGAGATTTACATCATGAATGCAACCCTTTAAATCTCTATAGAAACGATTGGGCTGATAGTGGTTAATCCCAATGAGTAATACGTGTGTTTTAACAGATGTGTCAGTCATATCTCACTATTCCTGATCAGGCTCCTATGCCATGATTTACCTCGGTGATATCAGCCTAATTAAGATTAGGAATTCGATACCCTTTTCATGCACGGAAATAGGTGGTAAGTCCACCTGTTTCTCTAAATTCTTGTGCTTTATAGCTAATGATATTTAAGTAACATATCATTGTTGACGCGAATGTTTTTGAAATTGATTCAAGTAACAGTAACCATGGAGTCACTCATTGGCTTTAAATAAATTAAAGAATGACTTAATTTTAGAGTACATAACTCTGCCATAATCTACTCTTAATAGAAGCTAACAGAGGAGGAGAAATCAGGCGCTGTTGTAAACATTCTTTTTGCAATTGTTTCTGTATACTCAGATTCCTTTTTCCAAAAAATGCTTTTTACATTTCATTGAGCTTGATGTTGGCTGGCTCGAAAGAGCTTACGTCGGCTTCAAAATTGTTTTGCGATTTTGTTAGTTTGCTCGGGTTAGTTTTCTGGGTGAGGGAAGTTGCTTGATAACAAGGCATTCTGAGACAAGGCGTTCTGAGACAAGGCGTTCTGAGACAAGGCGTTCTGGCGTTGTTTCTTTCAGTTGATTTTTTGACTGTCAAGACTGACCGTTAAGTTTGGCTGCCAAGGCTGACTGCTGAGGCGAGCATGACTCCATATAGTGAATAGTTAAGGGAGAATTTGGGTGAACCTAAAAGATTTTGCAGCGGCTCAGCACAGATACAATATGTCCCAGGTGGCTGAGGACTCTGAGCTAAGTCAGTCAGTGCAAGAGCATTTGGTTAGGGTGGGGCTTATTGAAGCTAAGACGGAAGGCTTTTCTTTTACTGCGATCGCAGCTCTGATCCGCTTTCAGCACGATTACGACTGTTATGAACCTGATATCCTTGGCCCCGAGACAGCTGCTAAGTTGCTAGAGGTGGGCGGTAGCGATAGCCGCGCCGCCGCCAAGCCGCTGATTATCAAAACCTTGAAAGAGACGCTCTTTAAGCAGCTACCGTTTGGAGAAGATGGCAAAGTTGTTGGTGCGCCTAAAGCTAAAGAAGTGCAGGTGATCTTTTATGAGGAAGTGCGCGGCTATCTAAGACTCACCCTCAGGTATCCCTTGGAAGGGATGCATGTTTGGTACGTGTGGGCAGAAGATTTGGAGGTGGTTGCAGATTCTCCAACTGGTGGCGATGTTGTTCATCCCCAAAAAGTCTCATCTACCGTGAGACTCGATGTTCCTTACAAATCACAGCTAGATAACCTTGAGCATCCCTCAGGAACTTGCAATGTGACTTGCTTAGCAATGTGCATGGAATTTGTTAAGCCTGCCATCAAGCCTGCGGATGGCACTCAATTGGAAGATAAGCTTTATCGATATGCGATTAATAATGGCCTAAGTCGTCATAGTCCGTACGATCTTGCAAAGATTGTTGAAGCACATGGGGTGAGAGATCGCTTTGACAAGGATGCGACGATTAAGAAGGTTCAGCTCTGGCTTTCTCAAGGTAAGCCTGTGGTAACGCATGGTTACTTCACTAGCTTTGGTCACATTATTGTTCTTGTGGGATACGACGATAACGGATTTATTGTGCATGATCCCAACGGTGAATGGTTTGCTTCCGGGTATGACCGCAACGTGCCGTCTGGAAATAACGAAAAAGGGAAGTTTAAGCACTATTCTTATAAGCTAATTAAGGATAAATGCATTGAAGATGGCAACCCTGAGGGCAGATTTTGGGTTCACTTTATTTCAGCACGATGAATAAAGGATGAGCGATAGACCATGGTTATTTCTGACAATCGACAGCACATTAACAGCGCTGGACTGGCCTTAATTAAGTCATACGAGGGACTGGCGGAAAAAGTCTTTGAAAATGGCAAGCTGGTTGCCATTGAGTCCTACCAAGACATGGTGGGTGTCTGGACGATTGGCTACGGCCATACCAAAACGGCTAAGCCGAATATGCGTATTAGTCCTGAAGCGGCAGAAGCGCTGCTTCAGGAAGACATTGCCGAATTTGAAGCGGCGGTGGCTCGGACGGCGCAGGTGCCGCTGAGCAGCGATCGCTTTTCTGCTTTGGTGGCGTTTGCCTTTAACTTAGGTGCATCTGCGCTGGCGGAATCTACGCTGCTTAAGCTGCTGAATAAAGGAGACTATTTGGGCGCAGCCGACCAGCTCCCCAGATGGAACAAAGCCGATGAGAACCGTAGCTTGGGGCTAACCCGAAGGCGGCTATCGGAACGCGCTTTGTTTTTGAGTCAGCCTTGGGAAGGCTACCGCAGCTACGAAGGGCCGGTTAAACCTGAGCAAGTGATTGCTTCGCTTGGTAGCAGCTTTTCGGTAAAGCCTGAAACGCCTGTTTCGACAACAGCTGCTGTCTCTTCTCTGGAAACGAGAGCTGAGGCACCCGCATCTGAATCCAAATCCGATGACAATGGCCCCAAAAGCCTCAGTGATAGCCTAAGAAATCTGCGCTTAGTGGAACCTATGATGCATGGCGAAGATGTTCAAACTTTGCAAAGTGCACTGAAGGCAGCGGGATTTTTCTTTAATACCACTGGATTTTTTGATAGCATCACCGAATCCGTCGTTAAAGAATTTCAACGGAAGAAGGGGCTCAAAGATGATGGTGTTGTGGGTTCGCTGACTCGCAGTGAGTTAGGTTTGTAGCAAGCTAGATTTTTCGCAAATTAGGTTTGTAGTGCTGAGACCTTCTTGGCACTACAAACTATGAGACATTGGCGATGGGGTGAGCTGATTTTTCTGAACCCACCTCATCGCTGCGCGTCACCCCTCCTAGGAGGGGATTTCGTTCTAGGTGCGATATGGCCTGTGCTGCACGGAGTGCAGCAACAAGGTGGTTTAGTCAGGCAGAAATTGGCCTAAGCGCTCAACGATGCCGATGAGCTTAGTTTTTTGAGCTTGAGTTAACTCCTCTCCAATCTTTTTCTTGGCCATTAGTCGGCGGTACTCTTTAAGTTCTTTAAACTGATTGGCACTTTCGACCATATCTTCTAGGAATGAAAAGTGGAGTGCTTTGCGTTCTGCATCTGATTCATTCTCGTTTAGCTCACTGACGACGGTAGCCACTTGCTGATTTTTCAGCAATTCTTTGGCATCTTGACCAGATTGCACGATGCCCGGCGTAATTTTCATTACGACATAGTCGTGCAGTACGGGTGTGTTTTTATCTGCAGCGGCCCGCCGTTTGAGCTTATATCCAGACCCTAGCTGATATTGAATGCCCTGCACGTCTTCTTTAAACAGAATGTATGCGCCATAGCGTAAGACGCCATCACCGCCAGCTAACGTATGCGAATATAAGTCGAGCGTGTTTTGAAAAACAGGTTCATTTTTAGCGGTGGCGCGCTGAAAATTTTTGAGTTTATCGATCATGCCAGCAGCAACCCCAGCTACCGTAGAAAAGGGAATCAGGGCTGGGAAAATTGCGCCGAACCTCCCGCGCATTTGATTGAGCGCGGAACCGATGCTGCGGTCTTCATCCAGGCCACGATCAATTTCGATAATTTCAAACGACATCCAAATACGAGCAGCCGCTAAAAAGTCTTCTCTGGCAAACACATGCTCAGATTCTAAATCTTCTTGAAATGTACCCGCTTCAATGTCTGTACCAAAAAAGTGAATGGTTTCAGTTTTTGGTTCGTTGCCGTAGCGCACAAAAGAGCGAACCAATAAATCGTTGGTATTGTCTTTATCGTGACCTTCTCTAATCAGAAAGCTTTCTAGCGAAATAGTGAACGGATCGCCTTCTTCTACAAACTGATCGTCGGCTTTCAATTCTGAGTCGGTTTTCCTCAGGTAGCCAAACTCATGCTTTTCATGATTATCTAGCTCGCTAAGTTCAGCCCAAGGTACGAACCAGCTTCTCTTGAGATCTAACCTGCCTCTACTCTGTTCCTCTGTCACAGCGCTTACCTATTATTTGTGTCTTTTTTTACACTAAGCTTTTGTGCTCGATTTTGAAAACATCTTAATAATCTGTTGGTGTTTTAATTAGATCCTGGCTTCTCTGACTGGTTTTTGGGGTTAACTCTAAAAGATCTTAAACTTATGCCTGTAACAGACTCAATGAATAGCATTGATAGCTTTATGTAGAGGAGGTTGCATAGATTCTTGAATGGCAGATAGGACGATTCCTTAGCGTTTTTTTCTTGTTGTTCACTGTGAGCAGTTTGTCAGCTTTGTTGTAAATCTTTAGTCGGTTGACTTAATTATGAGTGCTACTGAGTACGCATTCGTTTCACGGTCGTGTGCTCTGTTAGTAGAGGATTGCTTGGGTCTAGGACAAGTTGAGTGAAAAAAGCTTTATATATTGACCTTAGGAACCCTTTAAATCCTACGCTTGAGTATATGCTCGAAGGTACGGAAAACAACGACTATGCCGAATCCGTCTTCATCTCCCGATTTTGCCCCTCAAGCAACGACCACACAAATCGACCAGATGGTGAAGGGTGATTATGCTCAAACCATTGGCCAAGTGCTGGGCGGCATGGTTATATATGTCAGCGGTGGACAGGCCATTATCAATGCCGCTCCTGAGGCTGAGAGTGATGCTTCAAAGACACCAGAGCTTGGTTCAAACCCGTATAAGGGGCTGTTAGCGTTTCAGGAAATGGATGGCGATCGCTTTTTTGGACGCGATGTGCAAATTAAGCAGCTTTGGCAGAATTTTTGTGATTTACCCGCAGCAGAAAGCGGCGTTCGTTTGCTGCCGATTTATGGGCCGTCGGGATCGGGAAAGTCTTCGCTAGCGAGGGCGGGGCTAATCCCGGAGTTAGCAAGGCGTCCTGTGCCAGGAAAAGATAAGGCTAAGGTGGCTGTGCTGGTTCCAGGAATTCGTCCTGTAGCAGCACTGGCGACTGTACTGGCGCGAATTGCGATGAATGATCCGAGTCCAACAGAGAAGATAGAGGAGTTTGAGAAAAGGCTGCTTCGGGCGAATGAGAATGGCCAGATAGAAGATCGATATGATGGCTTGCGTCGGATTGCTGATGCGTTGCCAGGTATTGAGAATTCGCCGTTGATTGTGCTGGTAGATCAGTTGGAGGAGATTTATACGCTTTGTAAGGATGCGGAGAAACGGACAGCTTTTGTTCAAAATTTATTGTGTGCGGCCAGCGATCGCTCTAATCGAGTATCAGTGATTGTGACGATGCGGAGCGACTTTCTGGGTGAGACCCAGAAGTATCCGGCACTAAACAGACTGTTCTCTACACAGGGATTTTTGGCTCCGGTGATGAATACAGCGGAGTTACGTAAAGCAATTAACAAACCTGCAGAATTAGCAGGACATTCATTAGATGAGAACACGATTGATCGATTAATCCATGAGACCAAGGATCGTGAAGGTGCGCTACCTTTGTTGCAGTTTGCGCTGAAACAGATATGGAAAGGGATAGAGAAAGGCGTACCGCCAGCGGCTACTCTGGAGGAACTAGATGGGGTGGGTGGTGCCTTAGCAGAGACGGCTGAGCGAGTGTATGCAGCTCTACAGCCAGTACAGCAAGGTATTGCCCGTCGAATATTTTCGGGTTTAGTAGAGCTAGGGGAAGGGACTCGCCGTGATACGCGCCGTCGAGTTGCATTTGAGAAACTGGTAACTAGCAAGGATGACCCAGCTGAAGTACAAAGGGTATTAGATAAGTTTACAGATCCTGCCAATCGGTTGATTACCTGTTCAGCGACTGAAGATGGGATAGAGACTGCAGAAGTGACTCATGAAGCACTTTTCGAACATTGGAAACAGCTCCAGGATTGGTTGAATGAGAGTCGTAGCGCGTTACATTTTCAAAGACGGTTAGAGGTTGCCGCTGCTGAGTGGGAAAAAATGAGACGGCCTGAAGGGAAGTTATGGAGATCGCCCGACTTAGACTTATTGCGTCAGTACTATAAGACTTCTAGTGATGGCATGTCATCACTAGAAGTCGATTTCTTTAATGACTCTGTGGATGCTGTTGAACAGGCTAGGAAGGAAAAGAAAAGGCAGCGACGGCGTTTACTGGCCGTTCTCTCGACGGGGCTTGCACTCACTACGGGGGCTGCTATTTTTTCAACATATCAAATACAGCAGGTTGAGCGACAACGCGTAGAGCAATTAGCAACAACATCAGAAGCATTTCTTCTCTCAGGGCAGCCATTGGAGGCAAAGATCAACGCGATTGCAGCAATTGGTGCGAGCAAATCGATGTTTGTTCAATTTTTACGTCCTTTGTCCTCTCGTTCAGCTTATGCAAGCTTGTTAAATTCTAGGAACGCTAACGTTGAGAAAAATCAGCTAGATCACAAGGGAGAAATTCATTCTGTGGCGTTCAGCCCAGACGGTAAAACTCTCGTCAGTGGGGGTAGTGACGATAATCCGTTGCGGCTGTGGGATTCAAAAACCGGTGCATCCATCGGTGAGCTAGCAACAAGTCATCGATTGGGTGTTAATTCCGTGGCATTTAGCCCCAATGGTAAAATACTGGTTAGCGGGAGTCGTGATGGTACGTTGCAGATATGGGACGTACCAACCGGTGAGCCCATGGGCGAATTGCTAAACAACCCAACAGGTATCATCCAATCAGTAGCTTTTAGCCCAGATAACAAAACTTTTGTCAGTGGGGGGCAAGGTGGTGTGTTACGACTATGGGATGCAAAAACCGGTATGTCTATCAACAAACCATTGAAAGCAAGTGAATCCAGCATTAGTTCTGTGGCGTTCAGTCCAGATGGCAAGACTCTTGTCAGTGGAAGCTCTGATGGTACATTACGACTATGGAACGCAGAAACCGGTGCTTCCATCGGTGAACCACTGGATGGGTATGAAGATTATGTTTTAGTAAATTCTGTGGCGTTCAGTCCAGATGGCAAAACTCTCGTTAGCGGAGGCTCTGATGGTACATTGCAGCTATGGAATGCAGAAACCGGTAATACTATAGGGGAATCTTTAAAGGGACATGGAGATGCCGTCAATTCTGTGACATTTAGCCCTGATGGCAAAATGCTTGCTAGTGGAAGCGAAGACTTAACATTGCGGTTGTGGAATGTAACAACTGGCGAGCCTATTGGTGAGCCATTGAAAGGGCCTAAGTCTGGGGTCAGTTCTGTAGCATTTAGCCCTGATGGTAAGACGCTTGCGAGTGGAAGTTTTGACAGTACATTGAGATTATGGGACATGATACCCAACGATGAGTGGACAATAGGTGATGAGACTTCTGTCCGTTCATTTGCGTTTAGCCCAGATGGAAAGACGATTGCAACTGGAAGTTTCGACGGTGCATTATGGTTATGGGATGCGGCAACTGGTGACTCCATTGGTGGACCTATGAAAGGTCATGAGAGCTCGGTCGATTCTGTATCGTTCAGCCCAGATAATAAGACTATCGTTAGTGGAAGTGATGATGGTAGATTACAACGATGGAATGCAATGACTGGTGACCCTATTGGCGGTTCGATGCAGGGGCATGAGAGATCGATTAATTCTGTAGTGTTTAGTCCAGATGGTAAGACTATTGCTAGTGGAAGTGACGACGGGACATTACGGTTATGGGATACGGCAACCGGTGCCTCTATTGGGGAACTGTTTATAGATTATTATGAGGGCGCTGTTAGGTCTATTGCATTCAGCCCAGATGGAAAAAATATCGTTAGTGCAGGTGTCTATGATTCATTGTTGTTGTGGGATGCGGCAACCGGTGCCTTTATTGAGAAACTGTTTATGGATTTTGGGGAAACTGCTAATTCTGTTGCATTTAGCCCAGATGGAAAAATCATCATTAGCGCGCATAATAACAACTTGCTGCGACGATGGGATGGGATAACTGGTGAACCGGTAGGTGGGCTCTTTGTAGACCGCGTGAAGCAGGTCAATCTTGTTCATTCTGTAGCGTTTAGCCCAGATGGTGAAATGCTTGTCAGTGGAAGTGATGCATTACAATTATGGGATACAACGACTGGTGATCCCATCGGTGAGCCATGGGTCGGTCACGATGAATCGTTTTATTCCGTAGTGTTTAGTCCGGATGGTGCACACCTCGCCAGTGTGGGTTCCGACAGAGCATTGCGGTTATGGAAAAATATATCTCAAGAAAAATTACTGCAAAGCACTTGCAATCAATTAATTTGGCATCCTACTTTAGCTAAACCTGAGTCTGAGGTTGAGAAAGAGGCCAAGCGTACCTGTGATCGCTATGTTTGGAGCACAGAAAAAACCTCCTCTTAAAAACTCACAACCCAACATTACCTGCACCTTTCAATAGACTCTTACATGGAAATTGCCGCACTCACCGCCTTCCTCACACCGTTTCTTCCCTTCCTGCTAAAGTTAGGTAAAGGTGCTGCAGAAACCGCAACAGAAAATGCAGCTAACAAGTTTGGAGAAGCCGCATGGCACAAGGCACAGTCTGTTTGGACAACGTTAGGGCCAAAATTAGAAGCGAAGGACAATGCAGAGGCTGTTACTGATGTTGCCAACAATCCTGAAGATGAAGATTATCAAACTGTACTTCGAGTGCAGCTAAAAAAGCTCTTAGCAAATGACGAAGCATTAACTAATCAGCTTACTAAGCTTCTTCAAGAAGGCAACTCTAACCCTTCATCCATCACCCACATCAACCAATCCTCAACTGGCGACCAATCCCAAAATATCGGCAAAGTCTCTGGGGGGACAGTCTTTGGTAACATTACCGGCTCTGTCATTATTGGTGGCTCAGGGAATTCAGTCACTTCTACATCTGTATCTTCTATTCCGACAGAACTTTCTTCTTCAGCATCTAGTCTGCCAGTTAAAACGATTCTGGTATTAGCCGCCAACCCAAAGGATACTAACCCATTACGGCTAGGAGAAGAGGTTCGAGAAATTCAGGCAGGCTTAGACCGCTCAAAATTGCTGTAAATAGTGGCAACGGGTGCGCCGGGCCAATAATTGATCTGTTGGCGCCTCATCTGCCATTTAACTTTATTAAAATCAACCACCAGCCGGATGGTACCTTTCCCCGGGGAGTGCCTAACCCGCTGCTCCCTGAAAACAGGACCGAGACCACCCGAGCGGTGCTTGAATCAGGCGCTGATCTTGGCATAGCGTGGGATGGTGATTTTGACCGCTGCTTTTTCTGGGATGAGCAGGGAAACTTTATCGAAGGGTATTATATAGTTGGGCTATTGGCAGAGGAGATGCTGAAAAAACAGCCAGGGTCGAAAATCCTTTACGACCCGAGATTGATCTGGAATACTGAGGAGCT
>JBGCGG010000106.1:0-20794 GCA_045110585.1 Phormidesmis sp.
GATTTCTGCTTCACTGATATTGAATTTTGGCGTTCGTTTTACCAATCTAAAACTGCCTGAACAGAACTCACGACACCTTAGCCTGTAAACCTTTAAAGCGATTTCAATCAACTGAAAGATTTAAGCCTGAGTAGTTACCAAAACAATATGAGTTAATTCTATTTTTGAATACTACACGTGCATGACTATAACTTTTTACCTTCCACGTAGTCTTGCAGTTAACGGCAAAACGTACACTGAAACGGAGTTAATTGCTGCTTATAATTATGTCGTCGTCTTGTGCGAACCAGGTGGCGGAAAAACTGAACTTATGGGGAGTCTTGCCCGACAGTTGGGAACCCGTACCGTAACTGCGAATGTTTTTGTACACATCGGGGCTGATACAAAGAATTGCCCACTTGTGATTGATGCATTTGATGAATTAGCCAAGGTCGATCAGACAGGTATTAATAGACTTCTTGCCAATGCTAGAAAGGCAAATCCAACACATGTCATCATTTCTAGTCGATCTAGTGAATGGAACAGCTCAGATACACATGCATTCAAGGAATTTTTTGACTGCTCACCTTTGATAGTTAGGTTACACGAGTTCGATGAATCGGAACAGCGGGCGATCTTCAACCATCATTTGCCAGGAGAAAACTTCGAAGCGTTTCAGGCAGAAGTTGCCCGATTTGATTTAGAAATGCTTCTTCCAAACCCTAAGTTCCTTGAATTGTTTGCTGATGCATATATTGAAAGCGGACGACGCTTCACTGACAAACACTCAATCTTTGCACAAGCGATTGAACGTCTGGCCAAGGAAGCAAATATCAATGTAGCGAGCTTGAATCCAACACTCTCAAGCACTCGGAAAATTGGATTGTCATCGGAAGTCTTTACTAAGCTCTTATTGTCCGGTGCAGAGGGCATCTGCACAAGTGAAGCCGCTGAAAATCGAACGTATCCATTGCTGGCCTCGCTATTTGAAGGTGACGCTGTGCACAAAGGGATCTTAGCAACTCGTCTTTTCAAACCAGGCGACAGTGCGAACCAGCACCGTCCAGTTCATAAAATTGTTGCTGAATACTGCGCAGCGAACTATCTCACAAAGCGGATAGTTGACCAAGCAGACCCTCTGACGTTATCGAAGTGCCTACCTGTTATTGCTCCGAATTCCACAGTGCGAGATGAATTGCGGGGGCTACTAGGCTGGATGGCAACTCTAGGCAACGGAGCTGTGCAAAAATCTGTAATTGAGCTTGATCCATACGCAGTGCTGGCAAATGGCGATCCTTCCCAGCTTGAACATTCGTCCAAACGCTTACTTGTGAGCCGACTAAGAGAGATTGAAAATCAAGAGCCTTGCTTTCAAAGAGGAGATTTCTGGCGTCGATTCAGTATTGCAGGATTCTTCACTCAGGATGTCATAGAAGAGATAAGACCTATTCTTACAAGTGAAAATAATGGACACTTGTGCGATTTAATTCTTAGGCTTTTGGTAGGATCGCCAGCAGTCGATCAATTGAGAGATGAACTACGCCAAATTGCATTATCCCCAACTGAAAGCGATTCCACCCGTTGGCTAGCGCATAGGTGCTTGCTCAGCGTTCGTGCTGAGACCCTTCGCTCTGACTTGGATATTCTTATTTCTGAAGCTAGTCATTCTTCTCTTAGTGATGCAGCTGGGATTATTGAAGATTTAGGGATGGAAACCTTTAGGCGAGATTATCTTTCAGAGTTTCTTCGTGCTTGTTCGAATCTTTATCCGAGTCATAAAGAGCGACATAGACGAACAAGAGGTGATCGATATTTCATTAAAAAGTTCATCAATAGGCTAGAACTTGTGACTATTGAGTGGCTATTAGACGACTTAACCCAAGAACTAAGATATACATGCGGAAAGCATCCTTATGAATGCAGCTGTCGAAACGGGATAAGCAAGATTGTAGGCTCAATCTTGGATCGATATTTTGAATTGGCAACACATCCTTTTGAGCCAGTACAGGTTTGGCAATGGGTCAAAAATCTACACTTTAATGAGCGAAAAGATAAAAACCAAAGCAAGTCGGTTCAAGTACTCCAACAAGACGATAAACTACGACAAGGTATCATTGCTCACGTTTTTAGAACCCTGACTGAACGCAAAGAGATTTTCGAGATTCAAGGTAGCATGTTTGATTACAACGCCTGTTCACATGCTGGTCTTAATTTTCGAGGAGATGACTATAAATTCATAGTTGATTTAGCGTTTGAAACTGACAACCCAAGTTTGTGGGTGAGTTTCATGGCTAGACACCAATGCTACCGAAACAAGGAAGATCGAGGTTCAAATGATCTCCGGCGTCATATGCGTGAACAAGCTTTGGACAAGCCCCTATTCATGCGAGAGTGGGCTAAAACTAACAGAGCTACGGCAAAGCAACTTAAACGAGATAGGCATACATGGGGTGGCAGGAGTAGCAGAAAGATAAGACGCCGTCGTAGAAAAGAGGATGAAGTAAGAACGGCAAACATAAAGTATATTCAAGAAAACCGAGAGTTAATTGAAGGTGGTCGTCACTGGAAGTGTCTGATTCTTTTCTCAGACCTTGTACTTTCAGATCCGAATGAGATAGAACAAGAGTTTGGTGATGAGGAGATTGTCCGAAATGCGCTGAGGAACTGTCTTGATTTTATAGCTCCGCACGTCCCAGAGTTGCCCAAACTCGCCGAATTATATTGCTCGTCGCAAAGCTTATACTCTGCAAAGATCCTATATGCTGCTTGCTTGGAGATCATGCGCGTTGAGGGCAATCTAGAAGGTGTTAATCTTCGCCTACTCAGAGCATTGCGTACTAACATCAGCGTAAGCTATGGAAGAGCAGTGCCGAGTCAAGAGCAAATCGCACTGTTCAAAGAAGTTGATCGCCTAGTCTTTCATAACAAAGATAGTGGTGAAAATTTTCTTCGACTGTACGTCGAGCCACAGATGACACATCCTAAATGTGATCACCCTCAGGTTGGATTATTGAATAATGAAGTCTTCAGCCATTTACGTGCCACGTTATCAATTGAATGGCTCAAACGATTCCGTGAACTGAAGCTTAAGCTACTAAGTACGCTTTTTGAAGTTGCTGCTCAGCATGGTGATCGAGACGATTTGAAAAAAATTATTACTGAGCGTTGCGTAGAGTACATGTCTGTCTGGCCCAGCATAACGGAGGATGAAGATATCGAACGAAAGCGCACTTTCTGGCTGGTTCGTGCCTGGTATTTTCTTGAAGACGCACCTGAAACCTACTGGAACTGGCTCAAAGCCGATAAAGATACCGTACTTGTTTTTTATGAACTATCTAATCGAATAAACCGTGGCGCTCATTCCTATTGGGCAAAGCTGACATCAAGCAGAGTAGAAGCTATTTTAAATGCTTTCTTTGATAAAGACCTACTGAGTCATTGGGGGACAGGAAGCCCCAAAGGAGAGAAGGCGTATCGCTTCTTAACCGAAGTAATTTGGTCAATTAGTTCAGACAATCCCGATGATGCTATTCCTGTCCTTGAACGACTTCTTGCCGATTCGCGGTTTTCTGAATTACAAAATAATTTGAAAAGAATATATGCCGATCAATTGAGAAAGAGAGCACTGAGAGATTTTGAACCTCCGACACCTCAGGAAGTTGTCAACTTACTAGATTGCGATGCAATTGTTACCGTTGAGGGCTTGCGCCAACTGGTCATCCAAGAGCTTCAGGACTTTCAGAAAGCTATTGTAGGTGGAGAGTTCAACCCTGCCAATCGCTTTTATGAAAAAGGTGAACGGCTAAACGAAGTACGATCTACAGAAATCATTGCCGAGCGTCTCAATTTGCGGCTTGAGCCAAAAGATATCTCTGTGACGCCAGAGCATCAACTAAAGAGCACAAGGCGAAGCGATTTCACGGTGACTAAAATGATTAGTGGAAAAAGACGATTGCTTGTTACAGAGGTTAAAGGGCAGTGGCACAGTGAGCTATACACTGCTGCTTCTGCTCAACTCTATGAACGTTACTCAATACACCCAGATGCAGAGCAACAGGGTATTTTTCTTGCAATCTGGTTTGGCGATGATGAAAAGGTTGCTGGACATAAAAAACACGATATTAGAAGTGCTCAAGAACTTAGAGTCAGTATTGAAGAACAGCTACCGCAAGCGCTTAGGGGATTGATTGATGTGTTTGTTTTGGATGTATCCAAACCCGAATAAACCTTTTATCCATCGAAAGCAAGCAATCTGGAGTAACTGCAAGCTTCGATTTTTTCAAGAACCGCTGCTTGAATCTAAACCATGCAGGTGCAGATAATTCGGCTGCTGTTTACAAAACACTGCTTGCAGAATATTGAGATAGATGGCTGATAGGTCGTTAAGCCCACTGATGTTAAAGACATCTGACGACCTATGCTATCTACCCTCCCTGAAAAAAAGCTGCACATTGTGCGCTGGTGTATCTTCCTCACCTGGTGCCTGCTGATTGTCTCCTTGTTTTACGATCCGCTCAGCGCCGTACTCAGCGATCCGCAAACAAGCTGGAGCTGGCTAGCAGACCGTCATGTGGCCCTTTCTGCCGATCCTTCAGAATGCATTAAAGCTCAAGGCCAATGCATTCCACTTGATCCTTATCCCATCGGCACCCGCATCTTTTGGGGCATGGTGGTACCTAGCGCCATTTTTATTGTGCTAGTGTTCGGCCACGAGTTTTGGCGGCGCATTTGCCCGCTGTACTTTTTCTCTCAACTGCCCAGAGCGCTGAAAATAGAGCCATTGTTCAATATCGAACGCAACACTTGGCTCAAACAAAACCACTTTTACCTTCAGTTTGTTCTGTTCTATTTAGGCATTACAGCGCGAATTCTGTTCGTGAACTCATCGCGAGCCACCGCCGGAACGTTCTTTATTCTGACGCTGCTGTTCGCCGCAGGCATGGTGATTCTGTATGGTGGCAGAAGTTGGTGTCACTACGTTTGCCCGTTCGGCATGGTGCAGACGGTGTTTACTGGGCCAAGGGGGTTACTGGCCAGCCAAGCCCATACGGCTAAGCCTTACAGCATTACCCAGTCTATGTGCCGCACGGTAGATAGCGCGGGCAATGAACAAAGTGCTTGCATCTCTTGTAAGTCTGCCTGTATGGATATTGATGCTGAGGAGTCTTATTGGGCGCAGCTTTATAAGCCGGGGCGGCGATTGGTGCAGTATGGCTATTTGGGTTTGGTAATTGGCTACTTTTGCTATTACTGGCTATACGCTGGTAACTTTGCCTATTACTTTTCGGGCGTGTGGAGCCACGAAATGCTCAGCGTTGATACACTCCTTGGGCCTGGGTTTTATATCTTTCAGCAGGCGATCGCAATTCCTAAGCTAATCGCTGCACCCTTAACGCTAGCCATCTTTGCCGCGGCTAGCTGCTGGATTTGCACTGGCATAGAGCGTTTCTATCGCGGCGCACTCAAACGACGCAACCCAACAGCGACGGCGGAACAAAGCCTGCACAGAATGTTCTCTGTTTGTACGTTTGCCGCTTTCAATATCTTTTTTATCTACGGCGGCAGACCTGAGATCAACAACTTGCCTGTTTTTGCGCAGTTCGGCTTTCAGGCCATGATTGCGATTGTCAGTAGCCTGTGGCTGTATCGAACCTGGGGCAGAAGCGTAGAGCATTACGCCCAAGAAGGTGCCGCCGAAAAGCGCCGCCGTCAACTTCGTAAGCGCCCGGTTGATGTGGCGTCATTTTTAAAGGGTAAAACGTTAGAACAGCTAGATGCGAAAGAAGTAGCCGTGCTGTTTGAGCTATTGTCAGCGCCTTTGCCGTCACTTAGCTTGCCATCTCAATTTTCTACAAGTGCAGACATTGTGCCGCTGCCTAAAACATCTTTACGGAACAGAAGAATTGTGCGCAAGGAAGCACCTAAAACGCAATGCACAAACAGCGCTAGAACACATATTCCACCATCGTCTTAGTAAATGTCTGAACTAACAATCATTACAGTCTTACGCATTACAGTCTTACGCCAAGAGATTTAAAACTATGTTGAAAACCAAGGTCATCAATACGCATACGAACGATGTTTATGAGGCTGAGCTAACCCCTCGCGCCGAGCACCAGTCAGAGTGTTTGATTGGGCGGCACCCCGACTGCGATTTGGTGTTAGAAGGCCCTGCGGTTAGCCGCGTACATGGCAGAGTTTTATTTGAGCCGGATGCCTGCTTCTTTGTGGATTTGGGCAGTACGGATGGGTCATTGCTGAACAATGCAGAAACGGTTGTGAATCAGAGCTATGCGATCGCCCCGAACGATGTACTGAGAATTGGTGAATTCGCAGTGATTGTAGAATCTGTTGTCACTCATTCAGCGCCTGCGACCAGTCACCTATGGGCAGGCGGCGAAATCAGCGCCCGCTGCGTGCAAATCATTCCCGAAACCTGCAATGTAAAAACGTTTCGCTTTGTCGCAGAACCCGCCGTACTGTTTGACTTTAAGCCAGGGCAGTTCGTTACGCTCACACTCCCAATTCAGCATCCTCAGACCAAAAAAACGATCACCCGCTCCTACTCCATTTCATCAAGTCCTTCGCGGCCACACACCCTAGATATCACCGTTAAGCGCGTTGGCCCCGCCAATGACGATTTGCCTCCAGGTGTGGCGTCTAACTGGCTGCACGACTGCTTATCAGTAGGCATGACCCTGCCTATGCAAGGGCCGTTTGGAGACTTTAACTGCGTGGATCATCCGGCCCAAAAGCTGTTGCTCATCTCGGCGGGCAGCGGCGTTACCCCCATGATGTCTATGGCGCAGTGGCTTAGCGATCGCGCTACGAACACCGACATTACCTTTATCCACACGGCTCGCACGGCTCAAGATATTATCTTTCGGCAGCGGCTAGAGCTGTTAGCGGCTCAGTATCCTACGTTTAAGCTGGCTTTTAGCGTGACAAAACATGAGCTGGGGGCATTGCGATCGCCTTGGTCTGGATATCGTGGCCGACTCAATGCCGCCATGCTGAGCACCATTTGCCCAGACTATACAGAACGCACGGCGTTTGTTTGTGGGCCAAATGGCTTTATGCACAGCACAAAACAACTGCTGACAGACATGAACTTTCCGATGAAACACTACTTTGAAGAGAGTTTTGGTGGCCCTACGCGTCAAAAGTCAGCGGTGGCTAATTCAGCGCCCCCGCTGCACATAAATGTTCGCTCAGCGGCCAGTGCATCAGCCAATGCGAATGCCAAAGAAGACAGCGAGCGTAGCGTTGAATTTGCAACGTCGGGGAAGCAAATTAGCTGCGATGAAGAAGATACGCTGCTAGATGCTGCTGAACAAGCAGGGGTGTCGCTCGCTAGCGGATGCCGCATGGGGAGCTGCGGCGTATGTAAACAGCAGTTAACTTCTGGGGCGGTGGATTATGACGTGGAACCCAAGGGATTGAGCGCAGGCGATCGCGATGCAGGCCACGTGCTGACCTGCATCGCTAAACCTGTGGGCAAAGTGGTGTTATCTCTTTAGCAAGCTTGAAAAACTGCCGAAACACCGTAGGCGCATGAACACATTGCTATGCCAGGTTAGCGGTATCTAAGGCGCGATTCAGCTTTCCGCTTTTGAAACCTTCTAAATCCAACGTTACGTAGCTAAAGCCCAGTGCTTGAAACGCTTCAACCACTTCAGGTAGGCTCACCTGCGCCACAAAGCTTTGAATCTCATCTGGCATTAGCTCAATGCGGGCGGTGTCGCCATCGGAGCGCACCCGCAAATTGCGATAGCCTAAATCGCGCATGTAGCGTTCGGCGCGGCCTACGCGATGGAGCTTTTCGGTGGTGATGAGTTCGCCGTAGGGGAAGCGGGAGCTGAGGCAGGGTTGGGAGGGTTTGTCCCACCAGGGGAGGCCGAGGTGCTTAGAGAGTTCGCGAACTTCTAGCTTGGTAATGCCCACTTCGGCGAGGGGCGATCGCACGCCTCTTTCTTTTGCGGCCTGAATGCCGGGTCTATAATCTTGCAGATCATCTGCATTTAGCCCATCTACCACATAGTCATAGCCCAGCTCATTTGCTAGGGGGCGCAGCGTATCGTGCAGCTCGCTTTTGCAAAAGTAACAGCGGTTGACCGGATTAGAGGTGTACTGCTCATTCTCCATTTCGTGGGTTTCCACTACTTTATGAGCAATGCCCATTTCAGTGGCTTGCGCTTTGGCATCGGCAAAGTCTTCGGGCATGAGAGAAGGAGAGTTGGCAGTAACCGCAAGGGATTGGTGCCCTAATACATCGAAGGCAATTTTAGCCACCAGCGTGCTGTCTATGCCGCCGGAGTAGGCAACCAAAGCGCGATCCATCTCGCGAAAAATCTCTTGGAGCTGAGTGAGTTTGTTATTCAAACTGTTGGAAAGCTCAGCGGTATGTTTGTGTGCAGGAAGCGTGATAGACATTCAGTGAAATAACGGCGAGACGCTCCCTTAACTCTAGCGCCTCTGAATAGAATTCATCAGCGACCTCTTGAGATAGCTGAAAAGGTTTCCTCGTGTGAGGGTAATGGCTTGGGTAAAGTGGGGGGTAGGCGATCGCTCATTGACTAATTTGGCCTGAAGTACACTGTGCTTAGGTTTGTGCTTAGGTTTTGGCATCGGCTTTTGAATCGTCTGGCCGTTGATAAAAATGCACTAAACCCTAGAACTGGCGGCGCTCGAAGATGGTGACCGTGACGGTAAGTAGCAGTGCGGTGTAGATGAGGCCGTATGCTGCATTCTCTAGTAGGCCGCCGCCGCTGGGGGGCGCTACAAAGCCATTGGCAATTTCATTTTTGAGGTTTAGCCGCTCAAGGTCGGGGAGGACTAAAAATAAGCCTTCCGCAATGCGGCGGAAGTTTTCGCTGTCGGCAATTCTATCAAGTTCTAAAATGTTGCGGGTTTCGTGGCCAACGGCAAAGATGGCGAGCGTCATGAGGGTAGCGAGTACGGTGCTGGTTATGGAGCCGAACATTAGCGCAGCGGCGATTAGCAGCACCATTTCTAAGAACATGTACAGCGAGGCCAGCAGCATTAGCGGCAGCTGAAAGGGTACGCCGCTGAAGGTTAACAGGCTCAGCATTACGGTGGTTAAGGCCGTAATGAGCAAGGCCATGACCAGGCTAAGTCCCAGGTGCTTGCCCAAAATAAATTCTAAGCGGCTGACGGGTTTGGCAATGAGTACCAGCACCGTTTTTTTCTCAATTTCTTTGTTGAGTAGGCCCGTGCCAATGAAGACCACCACGAACAGACTGAGAATGTTGATAGCGGCAAGCCCGGTATCGAGGATTAGTTTATCTTCGGTGCCTGCGGCGATTTCGGGCAGTAGGGTAATGGCCATGACCATAATGATGCCGAATACGCCCACGACGTAGAGAATGCGATCGCGCACAATTTCTAAAAATACGTTGTAGGCGATCGTCCAAATACGCGCCAACGAACGCGAAACCGTTTCTGTCATCGCAGATTCCATAGATACTTCCCGCCTGTCAAATAAAAGATATTAGTGGTATCAAGATAAGTTGATGATATTTAGCCCAAACTCGCGCCTAAAACAACGGTGTTTGGAAGTAAATATATCTATAAAAAACACAGCTCAACTACTGAGCGCTCACTTTAGGGCTAAAGCCACCAGTGCTAAGGCGAACCTTTAAAGCCCTGAGCGCTTTAGCGCTCACTCCAAAAAGGCGATTTAAGTCCTGGTTCCATTCCATTGAATAGAAGGGGGATCTTCTCCGCAGTCTACTATTGTGACTTGGGTGACCTGTTGGTTTTCGGCTGAGTCATTGGCTTGCTCTTCTGCCTGGCCCTCTGCGTTCGCGTTAGGCACATTACGAGGTCTATCCTGCGGCGTAATTTTGCAGGTTTTTTCAACATAAAAGCTTTTGTTTCCTGCGACTGGCCCCAGCCAGTCGGCCCGTAGCGTTAACAAATACCCTTCTCCCAAGCGCCGAGGCTGGGGAACGGCCATTTGCCAAAAAATTTGCTCGTCGGGCGATGTTAGGTTGTCGGTCATGCGCTGCGCGATCGCTTCTAGGCGGTTGCGCCGGGTATAGAGCCATCGCTCCGTTTGGTACCACGGCTGTTCGTTCAGCTCTCCCGAGATGGCATTTGCCGTATTTTCTAGCAGCGGAATGCCTTGCACGCGTGATTCTCTTTCACTTTCTCTATCGGCTACAAAGTCGTACACAAACGCGCTTTTATCCACCTCGCTCACCAGCAAGCTGGGATAGTTCGTCACCCAATCTTGAACCCTAAAGAAAAATAATATCCAGCTGGTCAGCAGCAGATTGGCCAGTAAGGTCATGGCTAACCCTTGCTGCTGATTTTTTTTCGGCAGTGCAACCTTTAGCTCCCAATTAACGAAGCTTGGCAGTGCTTTAATTGCTGTTGAAATCAGCGGCCAGCACGAAATTGCCCAGCGCGCCCGATTATCTTCCCAGGGGCGAAATAGAAACAGACACAGCACCGCGCCTGTTATCCAAGGGCCAAAATAAAAGTCATATGCTGTGAAATTACTTTTATTGTCATCAATGGCCCACCAGATAGCGGCGGTCAAAAATATCCAGCTCAGCGTGCTCAGCACGTCTACGGGAATATAGCTGCCGCCGTTGAGGTAGGCCAGCATTGTGGCGACTAACCACGAAAATAAGCTCAGCCGCAAAAAGGTTTGCCAAGCTAGGTATTCGGTTGGCCACAGCAACACTTTGGCTTGCTCGAAGTATTTCTTAAAGTTTTCTTGCATCAGACCCACTCCTGAGCCACCGCTCGTAGCAATAGCAGTATGAGAATTACGGTAAAGCTGGCGGCATTTGCCAAAATAACAGCATCCGTAAAGTTAGAGAGTTCTGCTTGGGTTTCGGTGCGGCCTTGCCTCGCGTGCGCGTAGCGTTGCCTTCTCGATAACTTTTCAGGATCTTTGGGAATCACCCAGGCATCGTCTGAGCGGAGAAATAGTTTGAGCCCTTCCAGCTTGATGTAGAACGTGGCAAAGAAGGCGATTAGCCCTGCGACCAGTAAGCTTGCGCCAATCTCTGCGGTCCAACCATTGATTAAAAGCCGATCAAATAATATGTAGCTAATGATTTGGGATTTAATCTCGGGGGGAGAGAGCGGTTCAATAATGAGAAAGGTAATCCAGCCAACAACGACGGCTGCTAAATTGATGCCTAAGGTATATTGCACACTGGTTTGGAACCCTAGCCGTAGGCGTTGACGCAAGATTCCAGCCTCAATGGTGACAGCCACCATGAGAAACAGCGCCTGAAAAATAATAGCTTTCAGAGGAAATATGGGTTCGTATTCCATTAGCAACAGATCAAGCGACAGAGCATTAGCGACAAGCTTAGAAACGGGAGCTATCGCATAGGGTATCGTCTGAAGGGCCGTTTGGGTAGCGTTCTGACTCGGTTTGTTCTAGGTTTCTTTTAAATAACCAGTCCTTGTCCGGTGCACCACAGCACCATAAGCCCGCCTTGTAAGGCACCTAGCGTAATCGTGAGCCATCGGTTCCACTGGCCCTTGCGGCTGAGGATAGCCAGAATAAAAAACAAGGGAAAAATCGGCAGGGTGAATCTGGGCATAGAGGCTACGCCTGCTGACAGCGGAATCCAAATGGAGTACATTCCCAGCAGCCAGTAGCTTAATCCGATGGTTTTATAAAACGCGCTAAGCAGGCCGAATGCGCCTAAGAAGAACGTACATTCCAACAGTTTTTTGAAGCTAGGCTCTCCAATGCCCTGACTAAGCGACTGCAAGAAGCCGACTATGGGGTTCATCAGTTCACGATCCCAGGCGGCCTGGTTGGTTTTAAAGAAGAGAAAATCGCCCGTGACCTGATAGTTATGATAGCTAAAGGCCAGTAAGCCTAGCGGTACTAGCATCACAAATAAGCTATTGAATCGAACTTTTTGGGGTTTGAATTGAATGCTGCTGGCGTATTCCAGCAAGAGGGGTGCGGCAATGAGTACGCCAAGGGTGCGCGTGGCTGAGAGCAGTCCACCACATGCGCCTGCAATCCACCACTGTCGTTTTTTGGCAAAGTAGAAACACAGTAAAGATAGGCAGAGATACAGAGACTCAGTGAAGACGCCTGAGAGGATAAACGAGACGGGAAACAGAAAAATGTATTTAACGCTGCGCCGAGCGATCGCGCTGCCCCATTCCAGCTCGGCTAGTTTGTAGAGCACGTAGCAAGCAAGCAGCAAGCACACGTTTGAGATAATGATCCCCGCTATGAACGGATCGCCCCCTGTAAAGTAGCTGACAAACCGCATCATCATGGGATATAGCGGAAAGAATGGGAGGTTGGTTTGGTCAGGAAAGTCAGCTAGCTTCGTAGCGGTGGAGTAGCCGTTTTGGGCAATGTCCATGTACCACCGCGAATCCCACACGCCCCAGATATCTAGCCAGGGCTGGTTAGACCAAACAATTTGTTTGCCGTAGCCTTTCGGTAAAGAGGTATGTGAAACGAGCCCGATGAGGATAAGGACAGCGCGGGTTGCGAGGAACAGGCTGAGAATGTAGCGGAGCTTGGGCAACTCGGCTTCTAGGCTTTTGCCAATGAACCTGCGCCACGGTGGGGCCGCTGAATAAAGCTCGCCTGGAAATTGGGGATGATTTCGGTTGGGCGTGCTGCTGGCGGAATGGTTAAAGGTGGGATCGCCTACTGCCGGATTGGTGGCTGTGGGTGTGGACTGAAAAAAGGTTGGCTCGCTGCGAAATACGGGCTGTAAAGGCGAGTATTGCCTGCTATGCTGCCTCTGTTGCTCAGTTTGCTGACCGGTCTGTTTTTGTTTGTCTGCTTGATTAGCTGATGGCAGGTCTGATGACAGGTCTGATGACAGGTTTGACGACAGGGCGTGAGATTCGTGTGGTTCTGTAATAGAAACCGTTGCTAGTTTTTCTCGCTGATAGCTAGGTTGTTTTTTCCAATTTGAGTGCTTTTTATGACCACGAAAATCTGCATCAAGGTGCTCATCCTGTGATGGCGGCAGTCTTGCCGACGGTTGTTTAAAGCGTTTTTCTGGAATGCTTGTGACTCTAGCCATCTGTCTTTGGAGGTATTTTGGGTTGCAGCAGAGATAGCGTTAGAAGGCAAAAACTGACGAGTGTCTCTACTGATTCATGCCTATGAGCAAAAGGTCAGGAGACTTCGGTAAGACTTGCGTAAAAATGCTTACCCTTTGAAGCTAACAGTCATTTCCTTTGACTCAGTAATATATAAAGAGTCATTTAATATATTTTCGTTCCTATGCCCCGTGCTATTGGCATCCGCACCGCTCAACAAAATTCCGAACGTCTGACGGGGCAAATCCACGTGTATGACGGTGAAGGCAAGGGCAAATCCCAGGTGGCGCTCGGCGTTGTGCTGCGCTCTATTGGTTTGGGCATTCATCACTTTATGGAGAGCCGGGTGCTGCTGCTACGGTTTCTGAAAGGGCCGGGGCGTACGTATGATGAGGATGCGGCGATTGAAGCGTTGCAGCGGGGCTTTCCTCATCTGATTGATCAGGTGCGCACTGGGCGAGCAGAGTTTTTTGGGCCGGAAGAGATTACTAAGTTTGATAAGCAGGAGGCGCAGCGCGGCTGGGACGTGGCTAAAGGGGCGATCGCCTCGGGGCTTTATTCGGTTGTGGTGCTCGATGAAATCAATCCTGTTTTGGATTTGGATTTGTTAGATATCCATGACGTGGTGCGATCGCTTAAAAACAAGCCTGACCATTTGGAAGTGATTGCCACAGGCCGCGCCGCGCCGCCTGAGCTAATTGAAATGGCTGATTTGCATTCAGAAATGAAGCCGCAAATTCATCAGACGGCAGCGGATCTCGGGATAGAAGGGATTGAGATTTATACCGGAGATGGCAAAGGGAAATCTACCAGTGCGCTGGGAAAGGCGCTGCAAGCGATTGGGAAAGGCATTAGTCAGGATAAGTCCCACCGGGTGATGGTGGTGCAGTGGCTGAAAGGGGGAAAGGGCTATACCGAAGATGCGGCGATCGCAGCGCTTCGCAAAAGCTATCCGAACTTAGTGGATCATCAGCGCTGCGGGCGCGATGCGATTGTATGGCGCGGCCAGCAGCAGCCGATTGACTATGTAGAAGCGGAGCGCGGCTGGGAAATTGCCAGCACTGCGATCGCCTCTGGTCTTTATAAAACCATCATTCTCGATGAGTTAAATCCGACGGTAGATCTTGAGCTAATTCCAGAAGAACCCATTGTGCAAACGCTGCTGCGCAAACCCAAAGATACTGAAGTGATTATCACGGGGCGCTGTAAAAATCAGCCTGCTTATTTCCAGCTTGCGAGTGCGCACTCTGAGGTGTTCTGTCATAAGCACTATGCGGAGCGCGGCGTAGAACTAAAGCGTGGCGTAGATTTTTGATTCTCTATTTTACGATTTGAGCGTTGGGAATTTGATCGCTTGGCAGTTTTGTGGCCTGAGCGCCCGTGGTTTGAGAGTGGTTTGAGATCTGCTTGTTGTAGATTTTTGCTGTTTACGGCGGTTATTTTCTCGTGTTGGGCATAGCTGTGCCATCAGCTATCAGCCTTTACTTCGGCCAGTGTTTCGCTAGGGCTGCTACATTGTTCAGGTGTTGTTTGTTGCCGGAATTTTGTATGACTGTTATTACTGCTGTTCAAAAAGGTGATGAGATTGCGATCGCCTGTGATACTCAAACCACCAGCGGCAACTACAACCTCAAATACCTGGCTGACTATAAGGTTAACCACAATAAGCTTTTAACCTATGGCAACAGCATTGTTGGCCTTTCAGGAACTGTCGCTATTAAGCAAATGTTTGAAGATCTATTTGATACTTCAGAACCGGCTGACTTTACGTCTAGGCAGGAAATTTTTCGCTGGATGCTGGCTCAGCAAAGCAAGCTGAAAAGCGATTATTTTTTAAAGCCAGATGCAGGTAACAACAAAAATCAGGTCACAGAAACAAATTGGTCATCGGGTCTGATTGCTAATCCATACGGAATATTTGGGATTGGTGCGTACCGGGAGATTATGGAATATTCCAAGTTTTGGGCCATTGGTTCTGGTGGAAGCTTTGCGCTGGGGGCAATGGAAATTTTGTATGAACAAGATTTGAGCGCAAGTGAAATTGCTGAGGCGGGCGCACTGACGGCGACCAAGTTTAATCCAGCTTGCGCGCCGCCTATTTATGTACAAACCTTGAAAAAGGCAAAAGCAAAGAAGAAGCCTGCCAGTAAACGAACGGCCAGTAAACGCGCCGCCAGCAAAAGCACAGCTAGTAAGAGTACAGCCAGCAAAAGCACAGCTAACAAGAGCACAGCCAGTAAGCGTACGACCAGTAAAGGTACAGCTAGTAAGACTTCTGCCAGTAAACGAACGACTAGCAAAAGCACTACCCGTAAGCGTACGACTAAGAAGAAAGCGTAGGGCTGTTAAAACACGTTATTAGGCTAAGACACGTTACTAGGCTGCTCTTCGTAAGAACGGTTCAATGGCTTCACTGACTTTTTCGGCCCAGTCTTCTTGTGCGTAGTGCCCGGTTTCAACCAACTTTTTGATGTCCACATCATCTAGCTGCTTTGCAAAATTCTCTGCGAGGCTCACGGGTAACCACTTATCTGAAGTGCCCCAGACAATCAGGGTGGGCTGTTTCCAGCCTGCAAAGCCTTTGTCAATGTCGGCCATGACCTGCTTGAGGTTGAGCTGGCGGATAGTGGCTAGTAGTGCTCGCCCCACGTCCGAGCTTTTTAAAAACGGCCCCCGGTACACATCTAAATCTTCATCCTTTACTTGGTACGGCCCGCCGCCTTCTAGGGTGCGATCAACCAAAAGCGGATCTTGGGTCATGACCTCGCCCATCAGTGGCCAGCCCATTTTTGCAATTTTAAGCGGTAGCTTTGCCTCGTCTGTTAGCGGCGTATTTACAATGACCAAGCGCTCAATGGCATCGGGATGCTTGGCGGCGTACAGCAGTCCTACGGAGCCTAAAAAGCCTTGCACTACTAACGTAAAGCGCTCTAGCTCCATCGCCTCAATCCACTTTTCAAACGCTGCTAAAAATGCGTCTGGTGTGTAGGCAAAGTCCTTTTTTTCGGGCTTAGCTGAATACCCATGCCCAATCCAATCGGGGGCGAGCGAACGAAACCCCGATTCTGCTAGCGGTGCCATGATGGCCCTCCAGCTATATCCTTGTGATACCAAGCCATGCAACATCACAACGGGCACTTTTCCCTGTTCATTTACCGGGTTAGCCTCCCGATAAAACCATCGAAGTTGACCGGCTTCACAGGTTTGTTCCGTGATTTTCACATTGCCAATTTTCACAAGGGCTACCTCACACACAGCTTGTTTGAGCTTACCCTGGGGGCGTTAGCCCAAGCAAACATGGTTGCAAGGCACAACATGGCATCCTCAAAGGAATGACGCCATCTCAACGTTGTTATTCATCTGGATAATGCAAAATACTGCTGTTCGTGGGCCTTTATTATTTTTTAGCGACGATCCATTTCGGCAGTCATTAGCAGACTGTTGCCACTATGTGGCAGATGGGTTGCTGGTGATTTCAGAGGGCAAAATTCTTGAGATGGGTGCGTACGCGCAGATCTCATCTCGATACGCGGATCTCCCCCTGACTCATTTTCCTAATCAATTGATTGTGCCTGGCTTTATTGACACGCACGTTCACTATCCTCAAACCGAGATGATTGCGGCTTATGGCGAGCAGCTACTCACTTGGCTGGAGCGTTACACATTCCCGACTGAGCAAAAGTTTAAAGATGCTACCTATGCCTATGACGTGGCAGAACGCTTTTTAGATGAACTTTTGCGCCATGGCACCACCACAGCGTTGGTGTTTACTTCGGTTTATCCGCAGTCTACGGATGCTTTTTTTGAGGCTGCGCAAGCCCGCAATATGCGCATGATTGCAGGCAAGGTGCTGATGGATCGCAATGCCCCAGAGGCGTTGCTCGATACGCCTGAAACGGCCTATACAGATAGCAAACGATTGATTCAGAAGTGGCATAAAAAAGATCGGCTGCTGTATGCGGTAACGCCTCGATTTGCGATTACGTCTACGCCTGAACAGCTAGCGGTGGCCGGGAGACTTTTGGAAGAGTTTCCAGATGTTTATTTACATACTCATCTGTCTGAAAATGAGGATGAGGTCGCCTGGACAAGATCGCTATTTCCTAACGCTCCAAATTATTTGGATGTGTATGTGCAAGCGGGGCTATTGGGCGATCGCTCTGTATTCGCGCATGGGATTCATTTATCTGATGATGAGTTGGCGAAGCTGAATGAGTGCAAGTGTGCGATCGCTCATTGCCCAACGTCTAATCTATTTTTGGGCAGCGGCCTTTTTAGTTTGAGCAGACTAAAGCAGCTCAATTCGTTTTGCAAAATTGGCTTAGGGTCAGATATTGGGGCAGGCACTAGCTTTTCTATGCTGGCCACTGGGGGCGAAGCCTATAAGGTTGCGCAGCTTCAGCAGCAAACGCTAACGCCGTTTCAAATGCTTTTTCTGGCTACTTTAGGCGGCGCTCAAGCTCTCTCCTTATCGAATCAGCTAGGTAGCTTGGAACCGGGCAAGGAAGCCGATTTTGTGGTGTTAGATCCTCAGGCAACGCCGATCATGGCTTTTCGGAATCAGCCTTTTTTATCTGTGTTGAGGTCGCCTGAAGAAGCCGCAGAAGAGGGCCGGTTGACGGAAAAGCAGATTGAGGATTTGCGATCGCTGCTTTTTTCGCTGTTCATGCTGGGGGATGACCGCGCTATTCATGCGACCTACGTGAATGGGGCATTAGTTCAATAACGTATGGCCAATAACATCTGGCCAATAACGTATGGCCAATAACATATGACCCATAACGTTCGACCCAAACAGCGATAGAGAAAAATACGGTAGATGGCGTAGCTTAACAAAGCCAAAATGCTACCCTAATCGAATTATCGCCCTTGCTTGTTCACCATGACCGATTCTCTTGACTCTGCTGTTGCTCGCTTGCGGGCCATTCGCCCTGAACTTTTGCGCTTACACAAAGCCCTCCTCGACTCAGAGCGCGTGGTGTACGAGAAGGCCAATGGTCCGATTGCAAACAGCGGTGAGTTCTTTCGACTCGTCATTGACGATGAAGCCTTTAGCTGGCTGCGGCCCATCTCCAAATTTATTGTGCAGATAGATGAGCTGCTGGATTTGCGTAAAAAAGACAAGGTGGAGCCTGAAAGCGCAGCTATTTTGCTTGAAAAGGCTCGCCTGATGATGAAGCCTAATGAGAACTCGCTCACACCCCTTGGGGAGCGTTATTTTCAAGCGATTCAGCGCGACCCCAACATTGCGCTTATGCATGCAGACATTAGCCAAAAGCTGAAGCCGCAGACAGGAGACTCGGCGTAAGGCTGTGCGCTGACGTGAGCTGCGCTGCTATGAGATTGAGGTGAGCTGTAGATACGTAACGGTATTTAAAAACGATTAAATAAAGATATCTTTCTTGTGATGTCGTGTTTTTGGTGGAGCGGCAACTTCTACGATTTAGCTTCTACACGTCGTATGAAATTTGCGCTTTGCTTGATTCTTCTTTTCAGCTTGCTTTTGTTTTGCTAGCCAAATTTATCGTCTGGCTGCGACCCTTTATTCCCATGATTTGCTTTGCCGTGACGTGGATAGTCATTGGCATAGTGGTGGTGAGCATGATCTCGATGGTGAAAGATGGCATTGTGAATGTTCGTCGGATGCACCGTATTCCTTGTGCAAACTGTCAGTACGCTACGAATGACTATCGGTTAAAGTGCTCGGTGCATCCCAGTATGGCTTTTTCGGAAGACGCTGTTAGCTGTAGAGATTTTGAGGCTGACAGCGAGCGGTCTCAAACTGCTTTTCAGTAGTGCTCATTTACACGAGTGCACTGGTGTCAATGCGGTCTCAAACTGCTTTTCAGTAGTGCTCATTTACACGAGTGTACTGGTGTCAATTTGGATGAGCCGTTGGCAGTAGGTTGGCGTCAGTTGTTGGCGTCAGTTCTCTGGCTTTGTTTTTGGGGGCTGCTCGTAACGTATGCTTTGGAAGAATTTCCGTATCTGTCTTCCCTCCGTATCTGTCTTCCCTTTGTCTCGTCGGGCTTATGAGTGACTAGGCAAAGGGAAGAAAATTTTGTTAGGCCGGTTGCAGCCCGCCCAGAAAGGCTCCGTAGGGTTGCGCTAGCGGCTGCCCTTACTGCGCTTTTATAGTAAAAGGCAGAAGTTTATCCAAAGTTGAATCCATATCAGTGCGATAGGGAATATAACAATAAATAGTGTTTTGTGGGTATGCCTGTTATGGGTATGTTCTAGCAGGATGCTTTTGATAAACCGTCTAGGTTCTTTTTGTCTAGGTGCTGGTGTGTTTGCATTGGGTATCTGAGGCTACCTGCTGACGCTTTTATATAAGAAAAGGGTATGTTTTCAATTTTTATCTTGACTCATAATGAAGAGCTAGATATCGCGGCCTGTATTGAATCTGCATTGCTATCTGATGATGTCATTGTGGTGGATTCTTTTAGTAGCGATCGCACTGTAGAAATCGTTAATACCCTTAGCCAGCGCTACCCGCAAGTTCGCCTTGTGCAACACGCCTTTGAAAGTCATGGCAAGCAGCGCACTTGGATGTTGCGCACCCTCACCACTAAAAACCACTGGTCTTATATTCTCGAAGCTGATGAGCGCATGACCCCTGCTTTATTTGCGGAGTGCGAGGCGGCGGCGGCTTCACAGCAGCACGTTGGCTACTATGCCGCTGAGCGCGTTATGTTCATGAATCGGTGGATTAAGCGAAGTACTCAATATCCCCGATACCAGCTTCGCCTTTTAGACAAAGACTATGTTTGGTTTGATGACTACGGCCATACTGAGCGCGAAGTTATTAATGGCACCCACGGCTTTTTGCAAGAGACCTATCCCCACTACACCTGTGGCAAAGGTTTTAGCCGCTGGATAGACAAACACAATCGCTACTCTACAGATGAAGCCAAAGAAACCGTCAAGCAGCTGAGCGGTGGCAAGATTCGATGGAAAAACTTATTTGTTGGGAAATCAGAGGTAGAGCGTCGCCGCGCTCTAAAAGATCTCTCTTTACGTATTCCGGGGCGTCCTGTTGTGCGTTTTCTCTACATGTATTTTATTCTGGGCGGTATCCTTGATGGTCGCGCTGGATTTACTTGGTGTGTTCTACAGTCCTTTTACGAATATCTTATTTTGCTGAAAGTGTGGGAGATTCGCCACGACGATGTTTCCCAGCTTGATGTTTTTCCGTCTAGTGAATCTCAGTCTAGTGAATTTCAGTCTAGTGAATCTCAGTCTAGTGAATCATCTTTGAACCAAACAGATCCTGAACCCGTACGTTCTAAAGCCGCTTAGGAAAAACGTTGGAATTAGCGCAATAATTGATCGATTACTTCATCACCTTTTTCGGGAAAGTATTTTTTACAGAGTCTCTCTTTGGATAAGCGGTTAGTCTGCCAGAGGGTGGATTCTAGGGGGTGGGTAATTGCGATTATATGGAGAGTGTAAATAGATGTAGGGCAAAGCCACACGGCTATTACGCTAGTTGGGTGGTGAGTTGATGAATGTCTTTGAGTACGCTCTTTTGAAGAAGAATTAATGCTCTCATGCATTCTGTGATCTGCGTTATTTTGTTCTTGTTGTTTGCATATCTAACAATAGTTCGGACAGAAAAAGGAGAGAAGATAGTCAAAAAAGCCATTCGGGCATACGGTTTAGTTAACACAACAAAACCCACCAAAATGGCTATGCCAGCTATCATACCGGGTCTACTGAGCAAAGTAGGCTATTT
>JBGCGG010000107.1:0-19280 GCA_045110585.1 Phormidesmis sp.
AAATAGCCTACTTTGCTCAGTAGACCCGGTATGATAGCTGGCATAGCCATTTTGGTGGGTTTTGTTGTGTTAACTAAACCGTATGCCCGAATGGCTTTTTTGACTATCTTCTCTCCTTTTTCTGTCCGAACTATTGTTATATCAAAGAGAGCATTGGCTTTACAAGGCTGTGAATATAGGGCCTGAGTTTCTATCCTTATGTAAGAGAAGAGGCCGATGGCTGCAAGGGACTGGTGATGGATTTAGCGATGGATTTAGCGATGGATTTAGTGATGATGTGTGGGTGTTTTATTTTGAGCCTACGTTGAGGTGAAGCAGAAACATTTCTGATCTCTGTAGTAACGTTGTCTATAGCTGCTATTCCCTTGAGTTATGACTTCTCCGCCTTCTTCAGATTTGATGCATTCAGAACAGCTGAGCGCTGAAGCGATCGCTAATTTGAGCACAGATGCGCTTAAATCACGCATCCTTGCACAGGTGACGGGGCAAGATAGCTCGCCAATGGGACAGAAAGTGACGTTTTTGCGCGATCGCCTCCTGCCTTTTTTTAATGAATTAACTAGCCGCAATCCCACCCCAGATCCAGCTCAGCAAATTCCCCTTGTTCAAGGCACCTGGCTCTCGGTTTGGTCTACCATTCCTTTCCAAGACATTCTTCCTGGCCGAGTACATACCCAGTCCTACCAAATCTTTTCGGACAATGGTCTCTATGCCAACATGGCTCGCTATCGCCCTGGCAGCAAACAACCTTGGCTAAAGTGGATATCTCAATGGCTACTTAGCTACGACCTCATGATTCTACAGACCTACGCTGTTAATGAGAATCTTGAGCAAACAGACGCCTCTGACTCTACCGCTAATGACGCTGTGAATAGTGCAATTAGTGGTTCTGTTAATGGGCAGTGGGATATTGAAAATGTGGGCATTAAACAAATCCTTCGCATTGGGCCAGAGCCTTTAAGCGTAAAATCTGCCAATGTTTGGTTCCAAAAGTCTGTTAAAGACTATCAACAACAGTCTCTCTCTGAACAACAATCAGTTGAGATTCCTAAACAGGGTGTGGATGGCAAGCTAGAAGCGAAATACGAAAAGGTGGCAAAAGCAAAACCTCAGCTCGTTCACCTATACATTGATCAAGACTTTCGCTTGGTCAAAACCGTCCGAGAAAAAACGCAGCGACCTTCTTACACTATTGCGACCCGATTGGTAGAGCCTGTGAGCTAGTGGAACTAACACTATTTTATTCAGGGGCCATTTCACTCCAGGGCTTTTTTGGCGGCTGCTTCTACGGCTTTGGCGGCTGCGGCTTTGCGTTCGCTGTGGCGGTCGGTGAGTTCATCCACGCGATCGCGCAGGAGGAGCGTGAATCGGTTGAGTTCTTCCATCACATCAATGACGCGATCGCGATAGGCAGAGTCTTTCATGGTGCCGTCTTCATTAAACTGCTGGTAGGCTTTCGCCACCGAAGACTGGTTAGGGATGGTGAACATGCGCATCCAGCGGCCTAGCAGGCGCATGGTGTTCACTGCGTTAAAAGATTGGGAGCCACCAGAGACTTGCATAACAGCGAGGGTTTTACCTTGAGTAGGGCGTACCGCGCCGAGGGTGAGCGGAATCCAGTCTATTTGTGTTTTCATCAGGCCAGAGATATTGCCGTGTAGCTCCGGGCTAGACCAAACCTGACCTTCTGACCAAAGAGAGAGTTCGCGGAGTTCTTGAACTTTGGGGTGGGTGTCGGGTTCGGCGTAGTGAAGGGGGAGGCCGCGCGGGTCAAAGAATTTTACGTCTGCGCCGTAGCCTTGAAGGATGCGAGCGGCTTCTTCAGCTAAAAGGCGGCTGTAGGATCTTTCACGCAAAGAGCCATAAAGGAACAGAATTCGAGGGGGGTGATCGAGGCTCATCTTTTAGCGTTAGTCAGGGCGATGACGATAGCACAAGGTTGGTTAGCGCTGGCTAGTCATGTCTAAGCTATCAGCCTTGTTACTTGGCTTCAAGTGCTTTACGTGCGATCGCTCTTTAAATCTGACTTTACGGCACAATTTCAATAACGGTGCCTTGGGTTACTACGTCGTATATTTCATCGACATCACTGTTTTTGAGGGAAACGCATCCCCATGTCCAGTCGGTGCGGGTGTCGATGAGGTTATCTGCGCCTGCGGGCACGCCATGAATGCCCACTTCACTGCCGATGGTGGCGGTGAGAGGAATTTCTCCGGAAAGTTTGGCTTGCGTATGTTCGCGCCAGTCTTGAGGGGTGGGGTAGTCTAGCCAAATGAACTTTGACCACTCGGGGTGAGGGTAGAGGTCGCGAATGCGATAGATGCCTTCGGGGGTTTTGCGATCGCCTTCTGCAAACTTATCGCCCACCGGCGCGCTACCTAACACCACTGGATAGGTTTTGACGGGTTTTGAATCGTAAAAAACAGTCAGTTTATAGGCAGATTTTTCCACTAAGACGGAGACTTTTGTTTTATCGAAGTTTTCGGCTAATAGCTCAGATATTGTCTGCGAGTTAGCCTGCGGGTTAGCCGTAAGTGGGCCAGAGGAAAGTGGGCCAGAGGAAAGTGAGCTAGAGGAAGTGCCTGGATGACTACTGAGTTCGGATGATGTGCAGCTAGGCACGCACAAAACAGCAGGTAAGGCTTGCAAAGGCGGAGCCATTGATAGCCGAGCAAGCAGAATATAGAAAATTGTGCCGCAGCCAGTTAGCAAAGCGACTATGAGCAGACGGTCTTTTAAGCCATTTTGGGGTCTGTCTGACGTTTCTTTGGGATGGGAATTGCTTAGAAAGGAAGGAAACGACATGCTTTGGGGATGTGGCTACGATTGATTGTTATCTCTTCTCTACACTTTTCCCAAAGTCGATTTCTGATGAGCTATTCGCTGATGTCGCAGAAAGCGCCTTACTATAAACGGCGTAGTGATTTTGAGGTGATGTCAGTGAAAGCTGTTGGACTTTATAAATATTTGCCGATTGCTAATCCAGATAGTTTGCAAGATGTAGTGGTAGAAAAACCACAGGCTAAGGGCCATGATCTGCTGGTCGCGGTGAAGGCAATTTCGGTGAATCCGGTGGATACCAAGGTGAGAGCGCCCAAAGATGCGGTGGAAACAGAGCCAAAGATTTTGGGTTGGGATGCGGCAGGCGTGGTGGTTGCCGTGGGTGAGCAGGTGAGCGCCTACCAGCCGGGAGATGAGGTGTATTATGCGGGCGATATTACACGGGTCGGCAGCTACTGTGAGTATCAGCTAATAGATGAGCGGATTGTTGGGCGTAAGCCGAAAATGCTGAGCTTCGCTGAGGCGGCGGCGCTGCCATTAACGACCATTACGGCTTGGGAGGCACTGTTTGATCGCTTGGGCGTGAGCGCGAGCGGGGCCGATGCGGGTAAGTCTGTGCTGATTGTGAATGGGGCCGGCGGTGTGGGGTCTGTCGCTATTCAGCTAGCGAAGCAGGTGGCTAAGCTGACGGTGATTGCGAGTGCGT
The DNA here is from genome assembly GCA_045110585.1 of Phormidesmis sp. Taxonomy (GTDB): domain Bacteria; phylum Cyanobacteriota; class Cyanobacteriia; order Phormidesmidales; family Phormidesmidaceae; genus Phormidesmis. The sequence continues at coordinate 3,488 of JBGCGG010000107.1, forward strand.
CCAGAAAAGAGACGGTGAGCTGGTGTAAGGCGCTAGGCGCGGATGAGACTGTAAACCACCGGCATGATTTAGCGGTGGAATTGAGCAGCATTGGCTATGAGAATGTGGATTATATTTTGTGCTTTAACGATACGGATGGGCACTGGGCGGCCATGACCAAAGCAATTAGGCCGCAGGGGATGATTTGTTCGATTGTGGAAAACCAAGCGCCACTGGATATGGGCGCGCTGAAAAGTAAGAGTGCGGGCTTTGTGTGGGAGTTTATGTTTACGCGATCGATGTATGAGACGGCGGATATGGGCGAGCAGCAAGCATTGTTGAACCGGGTGAGTGAGCTGGCGGACAAGGGCGTTGTGAAAACGACATGCCGTGAGGTAGTAGAGAGGATTAACGCGGCAAATTTACGGGACGTGCATGCGAAAATTGAAGCAGGCAAGACGATTGGAAAGATTGTGCTGTCCGGTTGGGAATAGGGTGTTTAGAGGGTTGTTTTTTCTCTTTTTATCAAATTCTGTTCTGATAAAAGTAGTGATAGGTTAGCCAGAAGTTAGCTATTCCTAGCCTCTAACGTAGCCTTTTGACGTTTCTAATAGAGATGTTGAGCAGTGGGTTATAGCTCTGTAGGGTAAATCTCCATAATTTAAAACTCCATAGTTTAAACCTCTACAGAGTAAAGACCTAGATGGCAGTTAGAAGGAAGAACGTGAAAAAATGGCTACTACAACTTATCTTCCGCACTGGATGCAGTGGATTAATAAAATTGAAAAACACCTGCAGAAAATTGGAATTTCTCTGATTACGTTTTCAGAAGATTCCCTGTTGGCAAATGCTCAGAAGAAAGCTCAGCTATCTGACTGGGGTGATGAGTCTTTTCGTTTTGGCCTGCGGGCGTTACTCTTTTCCCTCCATCAAGAGGCTAATCTCAGCTTGATGGGCCAATGGCTGACCAAACGACACATCACTAATCTGTTGGTTAATCGGCTGCAAATTCAAGCGACTTTAAAACAGTATCCTGAAATTCTGGCGGTTCCTATTCAGCGGCCCTTAATTATCACAGGATTACCCAGAACAGGAACAACGCTTCTGCATCGATTGTTAGCGCAAGATCCTCAGTTTCGATGGCTGCGTCTTTGGGAATTGATGCAGCCATGTCCGCCGCCAGCGCCAATTAGCGCAGTCATCGATCCCCGTATTCAAAAGACCCAAACACTAGCCCAGCACTATCAAAAAATACTCTCTAGCTTGTCAACGGCTCACCTAATAGATGCACAATTGCCGGAGGAGGAAAACCCGCTATTAGAACATGCCTTTACCAATTTCTTGTTCAATCTCCGGGCACATCTGCCCACTTATGAGGCTTGGCTGCGCCGTCAAGATATGACGGTTTCTTATCAATACTACCGCCAGCAACTACAGCTCCTAAGCTGGCAATGGCCAGGGCGATGGCTTTTAAAAGCGCCGTGTCACTTACGCGATCTAGAAGCGTTATTGAATGTGTTTCCAGATGCTTGCATTGTGCAAATGCATCGTGATCCTTGTGCGGTGGTACCTTCTATGTGCAGCCTCACGGCTATGTCGAGAAGTGTTTTTACTGATGATCAAGATTTGGAAGTAGTAGGGAGTGACGTGTTAGATATGACGGCTTACGCGCATGCGCAGGGACGTCAGTTTCGTCGGCAACACAGCACTATTCAGATTTGTGATATTGACTACGCTGATTTGGTGCGATCGCCTTTCGAGGCGATACACTACATCTATGATTTCTTTGGAGATTCGCTTCAGCCTGAGGCCGTTGTTAGCATGGAGCAGTGGTTAGAGCGCAATCCAAAGAATAAGTACGGCAGCCATCACTATTCACTAGAACAGTTTGGATTGAATGAAGCCGCTATTCGAGAAAGATTTACGTAAGTTTATGAGTTTTGCCGCTCAGTCGTAATTATTTAATCAGAGGCTTCTGACAATTCAGCAATCAGGGCAATGCGTTCTGACCTTCGCTGGAACCGTGATTTAGATGGAATGGGGTGATACAGCCGAGCCAGCAAGGATTATGGCTGAGGTTGTGGCTGTTGCTGACTGCTGTGATGGGGGCGATCGCCCTTCATCTGACTTGTTTTCGCGTCTCTAAGTTAGCTATAAGTTAGCCTTTCTTATCCCTGAACATAGCTTCTCGCTTTATTTAATAAAGACATAGAACAGCACAACAAGTAACAAGCTATACACATTTGGAGAGACTGCCATTATGTTCATCTCTAAACCGCAGATGGATATTCACAACAGCATTCAGGAGATTGATTGGCCGGTTTACCGGAACAACATGATCGATTTCTTAGCGCATGCTAAACGCAAATCTCAAATCGCAGGTAACTGGGAGATTGATATCACGTTGGCCCATACTCGAATAAAAGAAATTCAACGCCGCACTCGAATTGCCATTTCTTTCAACGCTTATCTTATTTTTTTGCTTAGCCGCACTATTTCAATGTATCCAGCAGTGCAGGCAGTGCGGGTGCCCTGGCGGCGAAAAATGGCGATTTTTGAGGGTGTGGACGTTGGCACCGTGGTTGAACAACGCCTGCCGGACAAAACACCTATTCCCTTGCCTTACACGGTGCGCAATGCCGAGTCAAAGTCTTTGGCCGAAATCTGTTTTGAAATGCGGCAGGCCAGTAAGTGCGATCTGATTCATCACGATCCTGGTATTCGATGGCGTGCAAAGCTGGCTTACTTTCCAGGCTGGATAAGGCAGCTCGTCTGGTATTGGGTTGATCTTGACCCTGCCAGACGCCGCCGTTTTCGAGGTACGTTTGGGATAACAAATCTCAATTTTCTTACACACGGGCGTACCCCTGGCTTTGGCCATATCCTCACGATTTTGTCGAGTGCTTTATGCGTCGGATCTTCTTATGATCGATTGGTACCCAGTGATCAAGACTCGCGTGGTTTTGTGGTGCGTAAGCATCTTTGCTGCACATTAGCGGCTGATCATTTAGTCATTGATGGCGCACCTATTCTTCGATTCTCTCGGGCATTTACAGAAGCTTTGGAAAATGCAGAGGGGCTAGATGAGCAATTTGTTGAAGCGTTGATTGCTCAATATCAAAAAAACGACATGAGAAGACGCAATCACTGAAGCTTTGATTTTACTTGCTATTTCACATCTGAACGTCTGCATTAGCTGATTTTAAAAGAGATCCATCATGACTCAAACGAAGAACAAGCCTGAGCTGAAACCAAGCAGAGAAGTGCCTCGTATTCCAGGGCGTGGTTTAGCCGGTAACCAAAAAGAACTGCTGAGCAGTCCGGCCCAATTTTATTCACAAGCGGCCTGGCAGTCAGGCGGCATAGCTCGGTTTCGGATTTATCATCGCAATTTTTATGCGATCGCTCATCCTGATTTACTGCACGAAATTTTGGTGACGAATCAGCACAACTATGTCAAAACGAAAAACTACCGAAACGCCAGCATGGCTATTGGCGAGGGCCTCATTACGATGGATGGTAGGGAGTGGGCTAATGATCGGCCGATTATTCAGCCTGGGTTTCATCGTAAGGCGATCGCGCATCTTGTGGAGACGGTGCATGCCGCTTGTCAGCAGACCTTCCAGCGATGGGAAAATAATCCGCAAGACTATCGAGATTTTGTGCCAGAAAGCCGAGTCATTACCCAACAGGTTATTAGTGAAACTCTGCTGGGTACAACCCTAGAGGCGATGCAAAGTGTGAACTTTGCGGGCAAACTCACCGAATCATTGAGATTGCTTACGCGCAAAAATTGGAGCCTTTTTCAGGTGCCCTTTCCTTGGCCAACGCCCCTGAACCGCAAGATAATGAACAATCGCAAGCTTATATATGCGTTCTTTATAGAACAGATTCAAAAGCGTCGTGTGTTTGGGGTAGGTAAACAAGGCGATATGTTGGATTTATTGTTGCTTGCTAATGCTCGCGAAGACGACCCTCATCTGCCTTGGCATCGGGTATTGGGTGAAATGCTCACGCTCTTTAGCGCAGGATATGACACCACTTCTACCACGCTTGCTTGGACGCTTTATTATCTCTGTCAGCATCCAGATGTCACCCACAACATCAGAGCCGAAATCGACGCTGTGCTCGGCCAACGTCAGGCCACATGGGCAGATTTGGAGCATTTGACACTCACTGAATGTGCCTTAAATGAGGCCATGCGCTTACAGCCGCCTGTTCATACCCTCATGCGCACTAATCTTGAAGAGGCAGATCTCGGCGGCTATCATATTCCGAAAGGTTCGCCGCTCATGCTTTCAGTGTATGGCACCCATCGTTCGCCGCAGCATTGGCAAAACCCTAATACGTTTCGTCCGCAAAGATTCTCTCAAATGGCTTCTCAGCCCGTCTATAAACGGGCGTTCATTCCTTTTGGAAATGGCGGACGCCGCTGCTTAGGAGCCATGTTTGCCATGGTAGAGAGCAAACTTGTGATGGCCAATCTCATTCAAAAATTTCACTTTTCTCTCAAGCCCAATACTGAAATTACAGTCACCCCTTCCGCCTCTTCTTTACCCGACGAAATGCAAATCTCGTTTCACCCTCGTTAACCCTTTTTCACTCACACCATGAAACTTTCGATGTCCCAAGTTTCCAGCCCACTGTCTGGAGGCAACGCTGTTATGCCTAGAAAATCGATTGGCCACCTGCATTGGCTGAACATTCATGACCCGGCTGCTGTGGTGCATTACGAACAGATGCTCTATGCCGACTTTTTGCCTGTTTTGAGGCTCAACCCACTCATTCGTGACCTTTGGGATTGGGATGATGACTATCGTCGGCTGCGCACACGCGTGCCCTATACTAGCCAAAAAATTGCCCTGCTTAGCCACCCAGAAACCGGCAACATTAACTTTGCCACTGGCGTGAATGTACACATTGATCGTCATTGGCAATCTGGTACGTATGGGTTCTCTCGGCCCGAACCCACGTCTGGCGTCTGCGAATTTCTGATTATGGCGGGTCGAGAAAAGTCTTGGCTCAACGGCATTGCTATTTACGGGCGCTATGCCGGAGAATTTCTGTTTCCTGAACTTATGGAACAGGGCTTCCATACGGCTTATTCAACAACGGCGGATCATCTTTTAAAGCTGTATTGTTGGTGTGGTGCTAAACGTGTGGATGAGCGACTGGTAGATGGCCATAGACGAACGCTGTTGCGGTGGCGATTGGATAGGAAAAGCAGACGGTTTTAATCAGAATCTGTACCTTTTTCCTACCTTTCCCTTCTTTTTCTATTTCTGTGTCTGTCGTTTTCGCTTTTTAGCAGCCTGATTTTTGTCAGATTAAATAGGAAAAATTAAGATGGCTTAACGTCTTATAACGCAACATTGTTAAGCAATAGAGAAAATATAGCCAAAAAAAGATAGGCTTAGTTTATGAACAAGAACCTATCGAAGTCTCATGATATTTCCCAGATATCAAAGCATCATTAGGGCATTTGGCAGAATTAGGCAAGGAAGGGTTGATAGCTTAATAGGCCATACAAAAGTTCACTGCCTAGCGGCACAGGGTTTGTTTAAGCGTTTGTTTGTGGGTGCTTTATGGTTTGGAGTCTTATTTTTTAGAGCTTTACTCTCTAGGACTTTATTCTCTCAAACTCTGTTTTTTAAGACTGTTCGGTGTTTTGGACTGGGCTTGTTATTAAGTCTTTTTCTTTTTCAGGATGCCACTGCTATGTTAACCACACCAACGTTGATTGCAAACGCGAGTCAATCTTCTTTTAGCCTGTCTTCGGTTGTTGCTCAGGCCCATCACTCAGCTAATCGTTCGTTGAATGTTTTAGGCTTCCAGCAAGGTAATGTTCGGGCGCTGAGTGCCTCAGATGTCGATGCGCTGAAGTTTGTTAGCCATGACAATATTTTGACCTGGGAAGGGTTGGTGGAAAATATTGGCCAACCAACAGCCCAAGTGCATTTGATTGATACGCAAGTTTTTGAAGGGCATTACGGCTATGTGAAAAATGGCTTGGGTAGGGGCGCGGCCTACACCCAAGCCAACTTTTTTAGTGAGGTGCAGTCGCTGGAGCGGCGGCGCTATATGCCTTTTTTGGTGTTTGACTTTAGCGATCGCCCCTTATCTTGGCAGGGCCAATCGTACCGCTGGGTGCTCAACATTCGCCGCTACAACTATAGCGATAGTCATCAGGAATTGGCGAGTATGCTCGTTGAATTGAAGGCTTTATTGAGCGATCGCCTGATGCCAGCGCAAGGAGAGCCGTTACTATTTGTGTATGAAAAACCAGGTTCATTTCGGCGTCCCCACGTGAATCAATTAAGCAAAGTAAAAGCAGCTGGATTTGAGGTGATTACTGAGCAGGAAATGATTGAGTTAGCCGGTGGCTCGTTGGTGTCTGTGCTGAATCCAGGAACGGCGATTGGTTATTTGAAGCGCATTGCGGTTGGAGACGGGGCAGAAGATTTGACCCCACGGCACATTGCGATTTTTGACGATGTGCCTGAGCGCATTCCGCCTGTGAGTGGCATTGTGACCCTAGAGCCACAGACGCCGCTCTCCCACGTGAATTTACTCGCTAAAAATAGAGGCACGCCCAATGTGTCTACGGCAAATATCTCTTTGATTCCGGCGCTAGAAACCCTGACCGACCAGCTCGTGAGCATGACTGCTAGCATTAATGGAGAGGTTACGTTTGAGCAGGCTAGGCTAGCCGATGCTGAGCAGTTTTGGGCGGAGCAAACTCAATCTAACCTAACCGTTCCTGCTATTACCGCAAAGAGTCTGGTTCCTGTTGAATTTTCTACAGGCGCTAATGTAGAGACTGCGCTACCGAACATAGGATCTAAAGCTGCAAACTATGCCACGATTCAAAAGCTGCTGACGCCTGAATTTGTAAAACCTGGCTTTGCATTGAGTTTTGCTCACTATCAAAAAATTGTCTCTGAGCCCAATACGCAGCAGCTCATTCAAGCTTTGCTTGCGCAAAAAGGAACCCTTTCACCAGAGGCCATTAATCAACAGCTTGCTGCGATTCGCAACAGCATTCGTGAAGACACTACTGATGAAACGATTGCTGCTTCTGTTCAAGCTGTACGATCTGTCATTGAGAAGATGCCAACTGTTGAGAGAATTCGGTTACGTAGCTCCACGAATAGTGAAGATTTGCCGACTTTTAACGGGGCCGGGCTGTATGAATCTACAGGCTTTGATGTAGATGATAGTGACAAAAAGCTGAAGAAGAAGCTGTTGAAAGTGATGGCATCGCTCTGGCTAGAGAGAGCTTTTTGGGAAAGAGAGCTATTTGGCATTGACCACGGTGCTGTAGGCATGGCGGTGTTAATTAACCCGGCCTTTAGTGATGAATATGGCAATGGGGTCGTGATTGGCTCACAAGAACTAGGTGGCTTTAGAACCTGGGTGAATGCGCAGAAAGGTGAAGCATCGGTAACCAATCCGTTAGCGGATGAAATTTCAGAATCATTTACGTTTGTAGGTCGAAATCTTGACAATGTTCAGGCGCAGTCTCGCTCCAACATTGAAGATATATTTTTGGGACGAGAGAATAAGGATGTAGGCAATCAGCTTGCACCTCAGCTTTTGCAGCTTCAGCGTATTACGCAGCAGCTACATGATTATTTCCTGACGCAGCAAAGAGAACTAGGCGACTTGCGCAAATATGGCATTGATATTGAGTATAAGCTGATGACAGAGGGCGATCAGGTTGTTCTTTATGTGAAGCAAAGCCGACTATTGAATTTGGATTATGAGGCGGCTGTGCCCAATAGTTCTATTTCTAAGGCGATCGCAAAAAACAACGGCATGGATGGCGCGCACCTTCGCCGTCAGCCCAAACAGCTATCCACGCTTGGCCCTGATGAGTTTTGTGTGATGAAAACAGATTCTGTCATCGGTATCAATCAGTTTGAACCCGTGGGCAATGGCTTTGTTAAGCTCCACGTGACTATTCCCTCTAGCAGCTGTCCTGACTTTTCAGGGACGGTCTATGTGTTTGAGAAGCATTTCAGCTTCATTTAGCCCTGTGACGTTATTAGAATGTGACGTTATTGGGATGTGACGTTATTAGGATGTGGCGTTATTAGAACATCCTGTATGGAGCATTTTCTAATGTTTTATGCAGTATGTTCTCTTAATTTAGGAGTTCATCCATTGACGAAGAGATACAGAAGACTAAGCAGCCTTGGTTTGTTTCTGGGCGATGGGTGGAATTAGCCGCAGATTCTATGCGATCGCCCACCGTGTAGGTCACTCCATCTGCCACAAAATCACCTTCTAATACCAACACAGTTTCGCCGCTGTCATGGGCATGGAGGGGAAAGAGTCCGCCTTTATTTGCTCTGACGTAAAAGGCCAACTTTTGGTAAGCGTCATCTACGGTGAGAGTGGCGACATGAGCATCTGCTGTACTGCCAGCAAGAGGAGCCCACTCCAGCGATTCGCTTCTGCGCTTGAGTTCATCAATGGAGAGATTCAGTAGTTGATATAGATCAGAATCTTCGGCGATTACTGTTTGGGCAATGCGCTGAAATAGGCGACCTTTTAGTGTGTTGGGCAGGGGCATTTGCGGTAGCCCGTAGGGCATGGCTGCCGCAGTTTGCGTGAAGTCTTCTACAGTGTTGGCCAGCTCTTCTGAGTCAGCCATAGATTGTCGCAGATTATCCAGCTCAGCAACCTCCAGCGCGTCTAAAGCGTACAGCGCTGCTGATTCTTCAGATTCGTGATTGGGTGAGGCGGAGTTAGGCGACATGATGTGACTCTAGGTAGTCTGATTTTAAACGAAAAGTAATAGAAGTGGTGTGAAAATGAGTTCTGATTTAGTGTTGACGTCTTTAGGATTGACGTCTTCAGGATTGACGTCTTCAGGATTGGCGTTTCTGGTATTCGAGTTTGTGCAGTATTCGAGTTTACGAACAGGAGTCTATATAAGGTATACGTTCATTTCCCTGGAATTGGATCTATATTTGGGTTCATTTATTTAGATTTATTTTATTTATAGGCCATTAGGCATAGACAATTAGGTCTTTTGATTAGGGGCACCTAGTCACTGGATTGAAGGAGTCCTTTAAGCTTGCTTAAGCCTAGCCGGACTCGGGTTTTGACGGTGCCCAGAGAGATGCCAGTTTGTTTGGCAATTTGAGATTGGCTGAGACCCTGATAGTAGGCTAGCTCAATGACTTCTTGCTGTTCGGGCGGGATTTGGGCGAGGGCGGCTTTGATTTGTTGGCGGCGGTCGAGAATCAGCAGGTTCTCTTCTGGGGTGGCGGCAGCAGCGGTCAGCGGGGCTTTGGCTGCGGTGGTGACAGCGGCTACTACGTTAGCTTGTCGCTGCCTTCGCCTGAGTCTATCTAGGGCGCGGCTGCGCGTGAGTAAAAATAGCCAAGAATCGACTTTTCCTTTTTTGACATCGTAGCGTTGGGCCGATCTCCAAACTTGGGCAAAGGCATCTAACACCACTTCTTCTGCTTCTTCTGTCGTGCCGAGCATTTTGTAAGCCAAGGAATACATGAGACGAGCGTAGCGGTCATAGAGCTGACTCAATGCATTTTGATCTTGTTGTGCAATGTGTTGCATGAGGACAATATCTTGAGCCTGCCGCTGGGCATTTGCGGATTCGATGCCAGATTCAATGCCAGATTTAATGCCGGATTCAATGCCAGACTCATCCCCTTGAGCTGGCGTTTGATGACAAGATTGCGTCGGTTTCTCAGAATGGGCCATATCGCAGATTTATCAGAGGTTAAAGCCCTATCTGATGTGGGCTTTTGAGAGGGGAGAGGAAGCTTTTTTTGAAAAAAGTTTCAAAAAAAGTTCAGCAGACAGATCCAATCGTTAGCAGCAAGCGTATACCTCTTCAGAAGACTGAAAAGACAACTCAAATATCCGGAATCTGGGCTGGCGGTGATAACCACTAAGCCTGATAGCTTCGGATGTTTGATTGAGCTTACTTTACCGGTTTGAGTTTGTCAGTCGTTGTTTTTGCAAAAACAGTTCACTTTTTTCTGAAATTGATTCATTTTTCTGACGTTTCTTGATACTAAGGACTTTGCCCCAATGAAATTTTCTCTGCCTCTCTTTACCAATTTTAGAGCAGCTAACGTTAAAGCAAATCGTTCGCAACAGTCTGGCCATCAGTCTGGTCAACAGTCTGGCCGACTACGGCGGTTGCTAGGTGTGACCGGAACATTGCTGGGGATGGCTGCGATCGCTACCACCAGCGCCCTCTATGTTCATGCCTCCGACCACGATGACGGTGAAAGTGAAATTAAGGGCCGCAATCTCAATCTCACTGATTTATATGTCTTTAGAGAAGGGGATCAAAACCCCCATGCCTCTACCGATGATTTGGTGTTTATTATGAACACTAATCCGCGCTCATTAGCCCGACAACAATATTATTTCAGCACGAAAGCCCGCTATGAGTTCCAGGTGGATCGTGTGGATAGTAAAGACGCTGCGGTGGCGGGTGAAACCGATGTTACTTTGCGGTTTGAATTTGACGCACCCGACGCGGATCAGCGGCAGGCCTTTACCGTTACAGCGATTAGCGACGGCCACACTCAAACGGCTACGGGCCACACTAGCCCGCTTAATAGTGACCCTGCGGTGAATTCAGTAAATCTGGGTGAAGATACGCTCAAAGTCTTTGCTGGATTGCGAGAAGATCCCTTTTTCTTTGATGTAGAACAGTTTTTCCGGGTGCGGGCAGGCGCTTTGGGCAATGGCCCGGCAGTTGGCTTCCGTAGCCCTGACAAGGCGGTTGATTTTACGGCGGGGTATAACGTGAATGCGATCGCTGTTCAGGTGCCCATTGAGTTTTTACAAGGGGATACAGAGGCCACGACTTTTGATGTGTGGCAGACCATTTCTCTGCAAGAAGGGGATAGCTACCGGCAGGTTGAGAGACTGGCTCGCCCAGCGGTGAATGAGGGATTGGTGGTGACTAATGACTTCCTTAATGCCCTCAATAGCGTGAGTCCTAGCTTTGAGGCGGCGGCGCTGTCTGGAGATGAAGCTGCGCTAGCGGCGGCGGGGCCGATTGTGGGTGAGGCGAAGCAGACGTTGCTGTCTTTGGGGAACTCGGATGAGCGAGCCAATGCTTTGATAGGAGCCTTTTTGCCTGATGTGATGCGGATTGATACGACGGGGCCTAGCGGCTATGCCAATGATTTGAATGCGGTGGGTAGCCCGGTGCGAGGCCGCTTGCTAGAAGATGACGTGATTGATATTACCCTTTCGGTGCTGACTGATGGTGCGGTGACGGGCGACAACGTTTCTTACGACGGCGTTGCCGGAAATCCGTCTCAGGGGCATCAGCCACTGGAGCCAGATTTCCCTTACTTGGCACCCGCCAACTAAGCAGACTGGAGATTTAGTGATTTGGGAGAGCAAACCTTAGGTTCTCCCTCTTCTCTTGTTTCGTTTCTCTTTTCACCTTTGTTCTTTATTATTTAAACCCATGAAACAAAAAAGACTTTTGTTAGGTATTGCTCTATGTGGCTTACTCCCTACTGTTTGGATCTCTTCTCCTGCTGTGCGAGAGATTGTTAAAGAGACATTTTCACCTTCTGTCTATGCCTACCCTTATGATCTTTCTCCTTCGGGGCGCGCAAGAGAGAGTTTAACTGCAGAAATCTCGGAGGTGCAGCTGCGGGCGCAGCGCAATCCAACTGATGGCTTAGAGCTAGCAACTTTGGCGGGTGCGTATTTGAAAATGGCTCGGCTTACTGGTGATGATAGATGGTATGACATGGCTGAGACCTCTGCTCAGCAGTCTTTAGAGAATTTGCCGTTTAACAATGATGGGGCAGTTGTTGCCTTGGCGAAAATCGCGGAGGCGAATCATGATTTTGCGGAAGCAGAACGTTTGGCCCAGCAGGCGGCAGGCGGAGAGGCGATGGCCATTGTGGTGACGGCGCAGCTTGCGACTGGACAGGTAGAAGCTGCCCGAGCTGGCGCAGATGAGCTGGTGGAATTTTCGCCTTCATTAGGGAGTTTGACGCTGCGGGCGTTGGCGCGGCAGGCTCAGGGTGATCGGGTTGGGGCGCTGGAAGATTTTCAGCAGGCGATCGCAGTGGAAGAACCGGCTGACGTTCGAGGCTCGGCGCTGGCGAGAACGCTGCTGGGTGATGTTTATGCGGGGCAGGGGCAGGTAGGCTTAGCCCAAGCTCTGTATGAAGAGGCGCTGGAGATTGTGCCACAGTATCCGCAGGCATTGCTTAATTTGGCGGCGCTAAAGGCGGATCAGGGGCAGTATCGTGCAGCAGAAAAGTATTACGGGCAGGTAGATGATCCGTTGGCGTTGTTGGGGTTGGCACGGGTGAAAGCGCAGCAAGGTGAGATGGATGAGGCGCGATCGCAGTGGATGATCGTGGAGCGCATTTTACGAGAGAAAGTGGCTGAGAATCCGCTGGATCATGGGCGGGAGCTGGCGGTGTTGTTGTTGGAGCGTAGAGCGCTAGATTTTAATGCGCCAGATATTAACGCGCCAGATATTAACGCGCCAAATTTTAACGCGCCAGATTTTGAAGATGTAGATAATGGAGGACTGACTGAGGCGATCGCGCTGATGGAAGCAGAGGTGACAAATCGCCGTGATGCGGAAACTTTGGAAACGTATGCCTGGGCGCTGTCGGAAGCGGGGCGCTGGGTAGACGCGCAGCGAATAATTGAGGAGGCTATTGGCCTTGGCACCCAAGAGATGGGGCTATTTGAGCGGGCGGGTGAGATTGCGTTGGCTTTGGAGAAAACGGCGGAGGCAGAGGTCTATTTTGCGAAGGCGCGGGCCGTTTCTGGGCTTTAGAGAATGGCGGCGTAGCTGAATCACTGTTTGTAACGGGTTGCTTGCAATTTGTTTAAGGGATGGCTCAATTTAGGTGGGGCTGATTATAGTGGTGCCGTTGTAGGTAGTGAAATGAAAAGGTCTGAGTCCTATGGCTTTTTTGCTAGCGCTTTTACTCTTAGTTGCGATCGCTGTGGTGGCTGGCTTTGTGTTGCCGTCTCAGGTGCATGTAGAGCGACAGATGGTGATTGATGCGCCGCCAGAAGAAGTGTTTCCTCACGTGAGTGACTACCGGGCGTGGGATGTGTGGTCGCCTTGGGCAAACCTTGATCCGAATGCTCAGATGACAGTTGAAGGAGAAGGCGTTGGCCAAAAGATGGCTTGGGCCAGTAATAACCCTAACGTGGGAACCGGAAGCCAGCAAATTGTTCAGCTCGACGCGCCTCGGCGGATGAAAAGCCGTATGGAATTTGAAAATATGGGGGTTTCAGACATTAACTTTGTACTGGAGCCGGTGGAGGGTAAAACCCGTGTTACTTGGAGCCTAGATACAGATATGCGAGACGGTGTGCCGCTGGCGAAGTAGCCGATGAGTACCTACATGGGCTTTTTTATGGATTCTATGGTGGGAAAAAGCTATGAGAAGGGATTGGCGACTTTAAAATCTGTTGTAGAAGGTTAGGCTAGCTAAAATTTAGATGATTGTAAGTTGTTTCTGCTTGAGCTGAGGTTCATACATCATAAATCTGTTAGAGAAGTCTGTTGGAGAAGTCTGTTGGAGAAATCTGTCAGATAAGACTGTTGAATAACCTGCAGAAGAAGGGACTTTAAGTGACTGCAACCACTATCAGACGGGCAAAGCCTGACGATGCGGCAGCTTTGGCTAGCCTAGCTAAGCGCACTTTTCAAGATACGTTTGGAACAGAAGACAACCTTGCTGACATGGCTCTTTACTGTACCGAGAGCTTTAGTGCTGAAGTTCAGCGGCAAGAGATTTTGGATGAGAACTATGTGACACTGTTGGCTGAGGTAGAAGGCCAGCTAGTGGCTTTTGCACAGGTTCGCTTACAGTCTCCTAAAGATTGTGTGTCGGCTGCTTATGCCTCTAAAACCTGTCCATCAGAGCTGTATCGGCTATATGTGGCAAAAGTGTGGCATGGCCAAGGGGTGGCGCAAGCGGTGATGGCTGAGGTGGTGGCGGTAGCGGCACAGGCCGGGGTGGATTGTTTGTGGTTGGGCGTGTGGGAGCATAATCCGAGGGCGATCGCGTTTTATCGTAAGTGTGGATTCACTGTGGTAGGAGAGCATATATTCCAGTTTGGCAGTGATTCGCAGCGAGATTTGGTGATGCTTAGAGCAATGGATAAAGGCTTAAATCCTTCGAATGAAACCGTCTTTAACTAAGACTTTTACCTAGCTGCTAGCCTCATTGAAACAGACTCAGTCGAGGTCAATGCGTTTTATGTGGGGAGAAGGTATTTCAGCGATCACCGCGAGGTCGGTTGCTTTATCTTTTGAGCCGTGGTGCATGGTGCATGGAATGCAAATGCCTAACAGAGTACGGGACGAACTAGGGTGAGGTTATGCAATAAGCGCAGTGTTGATATCCATTTTAAGGATACGACCTATGGTATTAATCAATGACTCCGGATTGAATCAAGGGTGCTGCAATGCCTCTGACGATTTTACAGACTGCGTTCGTAACAAGGATCACTTTTGTTGCAATAGCAGTATTCATTGTGTGAGGGGGCTGTAAAAGATTGTGGGTAGTTAATGCAGTTATCGCTTAGTTATCAAAGCTTTATCACACGGGCTTTTGCTCAATGTTAATATAAGCAACGGCTTTTCAGATGACAATTTCTGAATTATTAATCGGAGAGAGTAACTATGAGTGACGACCCTATTTCAAAGAGCCAATTAGGGCCAGGGCTGGGTAAAACTACCGTTATTTCTAAACAGAAAGGTAGAGGTAGTATCTATACCGATAGAGATTACTCGAGGGCGCTGAAAACCTCATGGTCACGAATTATTTTTGTGGCTCTTTGCTTGATTCCATATATTGCTATTTGTGTGGTTTTGTACCTAGATGGCGTAGAAATTTTGGGGATTACTTTGTTAGCTATTCCATTCGTTCTATTTTTTGTGTTTCGTAGCTTGGCCAAGAATTTGAGATAGTTCTTATGGGTAGCAATGTTGATAGCTCAATATTGCTACTTTGGATTTGTATGATAGCGGCTATATAAGATGAATGATTAACGTAATAGATTGATGCTATTTTGCTTTTCTATGAAAGTGGTAGTAGTTGCAGACTTGTAGTGTAATACTCGCGAATAGTGCCAGGTTAGTTGGTGAGTCAGTGATTAATGCTGCTAACTTATGACTGATTTTTACAATGGCTTGTTAGTCAGCGATGGTATTGATTTGAGAGGTTGATGAGTAATTTCATATCTGGTGAAGTACCTGTATTTACCCTTTATTTTGGGTTGTCTTTTTAGGGTAACTGACTTCAATTTATGCTCTAAAACTTAGTATTCTGAGCGCGTATTACTCAAGATAGGGATCAAGCAATCTGGGATGATTCTGTGACTGCGTAGATGCTAGGGCACCCTGTGAGTTTGAGTCCTATGTACTTGAGAGCGTAAATTGGCAGTCAAATGGCATGTTTCATGCCTCTTTCGTGAATTTGTATTACATATTGCCTGATGAGTCTTGCCTGACGGGGCAGTCAATCCAAATAAGGTCTCAACTGAGTGTTCTTTCCTTCAACTTGAGTTATGTTTGTTCTGCTGGCTAGCTTAGTTGCCATTGGGCCAAACTTTGGATAGATGCTCTGGTTTACAGAGTTGTCTATACCCAGATTTTAGCTTTTTTGATGTGCATTTCGGACATTGCATAGCGCTTGGCACCTCACTTTGGACTTCTCGCCCTTGGGCGTAAATGAGGTAAGCTGTAGTGCTGGGAATAAACGAAAGCGGTAGCAAATTAGGATAGTGCTTGAGGAGAGGAAAAATACTTTTT
>JBGCGG010000108.1:0-34971 GCA_045110585.1 Phormidesmis sp.
TCAGAGTCGTCGAAATCGAAGTCGGTAGCGATTTCAGGGCGGATAGAAATGTTGTCGTGAATGGAGAACTTGCTGTTGACAACAAAGCCATCGTCGCCGCCGCCGATACCGACGTAGTTGTAGTCAGGGGAGACTTGAGCCTGAGCGCCGAATGGAAGAGCAAGAAGGGCAGCGGCTGCAAGACCAAGGGGTGCCCAAATACGAGAGAATTTCATGGAACTATCCTCAATAAGGTGGTGAAAACAACAACAACGCTAAACGTTGTGGGAGTGAATTGGGAACTTCTGTGGTCTCTGCGCTTTTCTTGTGCGCTTTGTTGGCGTAATCACTCAAAAAGACAGAGTTAAAGAAGAGTGCGAGAAAGTGTTGTTTGGATTAGATGTTTTTCTCAATCCGTTTGCTTTGTTTCGCATGTTTAAGTTGTATCGGTTGTGACTAGGATATGCGTAATTAGTGTAGACACTTTATCTGGGTGGACTAGTAAATATGGCTTTTAATTACTGTAAACACGTTGTTTTTTAGTGTGCCAGTTGGCTTGTATGGTTGCTGCAAGCAGCTTGAGAAGTGCAGTGCTTTGGTGGCGTGATGGCAGCGGATAATGCGATGTAGCTTTTTGTCAGGCAATAAGCCGGTAGCGCTATTGTTGTTAGAGATAATTAGAGGGCTTAGAGGTTTTTGGATTTATGGATGGTTTGATAACGGGGGAGGATGGACGGAGCCGCTGTTGGTGGCCAGGAGATAAGGCTGATTATGTGGCGTATCACGATGATGAGTGGGGGGTGCCGGTGGATGACGACAAAAAGCTGTTTGAGAAGATTTGCTTAGAGGGTTTTCAGTCGGGACTGAGCTGGTTGACGATATTGCGTAAGCGAGAGAATTTTCGAGAGGCGTTTGCAGGGTTTGATTTTGAGCGAGTGGCTGACTATACCGAAGAGGATGTAGCGCGATTGCTACAGAATGTGGGGATTGTGCGGCATCGGCGCAAGATTGAGTCTGTTATTAACAATGCGGCGCGTGCGTGTGAGTTGGTTGAAGACTTTGGGTCTTTAGCAGCTTATTTTTGGCGATATGAACCGGATGATCAAGCTCGGCCTAAGCGGTGTGATTATGAGACGGTGCGAACATTGGCAAAGACGCCAGAGTCGGCTGCGATGAGTAAGGATTTGAAAAAACGAGGCTGGTCTTTTGTGGGGCCGACGACGGCGTATGCCTTTATGCAGTCGATGGGGATGGTGAATGACCATGTGGAGGGATGCGAGTGGCGATCGCACGTAGAGAACCTGCGGCAAGCATTTAAGCGTCCTGTGTAAGCCATTGGCTCTGAGGCTATTGGTGCTGAGGCCATTGGTGTTGAGGCCATTGGTGCTGATGTTTTCAGCAATTACTGGGTATGTGCAAGCTCACGCGAGCATTGTGGGTTAGAGAGCATTTCAGCAGGGATGTTTTTGCTGCGGGTGCTGGCATGAAAGCTGTGTGCAAGCATCGCGGGCGCCGGGTAAGCATGTGAAGATGCAGAGGCTATGGTGTCAGCTACTGAGTTCATGGTCTCTGCTGAGTTCATGGCTTCTGCTGTTGGTGGCCTCTGCTGGTCTCTGCTGTTTCTAGCCTATTTGTGTGGCTTGCGCTGAGTGCTCAGATCTATTCGCTTTTAGAATAGGTGGTTTGGCCGTTTGGTGTTCTACGGTTGATGCGTTTTCTGTCGTGTGAATTACAAAATTTGGGATAAGTACTTAACCCAGGTGGCATGATCAGGGAGAATATAAATATTAAATTTTTCAAAAGCTCCTTTCCAATCTGCTTTTTGCTGAAGCGTCGCATCAACGATTTATGCATTGAGTCCAGTGAGTTGAGAAAATTTCAGACGTATTTTAGGACATCGCTCATGACAGCAACCCAAGCTAAGCCCAAAGCCGCTTTCCCTATCGATTTAGGTGCTTATCAACGTATCTCTCTCGACCCTTCTACTAACAAGCTGACAGATGAGCAGCGTGATGCGCTGAAGGCCAATATTCAGCTCTGCCGTGAGGCGATTGTGTTCTTTACTGCCACAGGCGGTGCTCGGGGCGTTGGCGGTCATACAGGTGGGCCTTACGATACGGTGCCTGAAGTGATGATTTTGGATGCGCTGTTTAGAGGCGGCCCCGATAAGTTTGTGCCGACTTTCTTTGATGAAGCGGGTCACCGAGTGGGCACTCAGTATTTGATGAGCACGCTGAATGGCGATTTGCCTGCTGAGCAGCTGATGAACTACCGTGCGGCAGACTCTAAGCTGCCAGGTCACCCTGAGTTGGGTTTGACGCCGGGTGTGAAATTTAGTTCGGGCCGGTTGGGTCATATGTGGCCGTTTGTGAACGGTGTGGCGTTGGCAAATCCTGGCAAGACGACTTTCATGTTGGGTTCTGACGGCGCTCAGCAGGAAGGCGATGATGCTGAAGCTGCTCGTTTGGCTGTGGCTCAAGGCATCAATGTGAAGCTGATCATTGATGATAACGATGTGACGATTGCGGGTCATCCTTCTGAGTATTTGGGTGGCTACAGTGTGCAGAAGACGCTGGAAGGTCATGGCCTGAAGGTGCTTGTGAATGATGGTGAAGATATTGATGCGCTGTATGCCAATATCTGTGAGGCGATCGCGACGGATGGCCCGATTGCCATTATTTGTAAGCGCCCCATGACCGTTGGCATTGATGGCCTAGAAGGTAGCTGCCACGGCCATGATGTTATCCCGACTGACCTTGCGATTAAGTACCTTGAGAAGCATGGTCGTCAGGAAGCGGCTGACTACCTGAAGAACATTGAGAAGCCTAAGCATAGCTACGAGTTCCAAGGCTCTAGCGATGAAATGGGTTCTAACCGTAATGTGTTCGGTCAGGCGGCTGTCGAAGTGATGGGCCGGATGAGCGATGCTGAGCGCAAAGAAAAGGTGTTGGTTGTCGATTGTGATTTGGAAGGCTCTTGTGGCTTGAATCACATTCACAAGGCATATCCTGAAATCTTTGTGAGCGGCGGCATTATGGAGCGGGGCAACCTCTCTGCGGCGGCTGGCTTTGGTATGGCAGAAGGTAAGCAAGGCATCTTTGCAACCTTTAGTGCGTTCTTGGAGATGTGTATTTCTGAGATCACAATGGCGCGGTTGAACAAGGCTAACTTGCTTTGCCACTTCTCTCACTCTGGTATCGATGACATGGCGGATAATACTTGCCACTTCGGTATTAACAATATGTTTGCGGATAATGGCTTGGATGATGGGTATGAGACTCGTCTGTACTTCCCGGCTGATGCGCATCAGATGAAAGCTTGTGTGGAGAAGATTTTCCACGATCCGGGTTTGCGCTTTATTTTCTCCACTCGGGCGAAGGTGCCAATGCTGCAAGATGCAGATGGCAAGAACCTCTATGCAGATGGCTACGAGTTTATTTCTGGTAAGGACGATGTAGTGCGTGAGGGCACTGACGGCTACATCGTCAGCTTTGGTGATGGCTTGTATCGTGCGTTGGATGCGGTGGAGCGTCTGAAAGCAGAGGGGTTGAACATTGGCCTTATCAATAAGTCCACTTTGAATGTGGTGGATGAGCAGATGATGGAGAAGGTGGGCAAGTCGCCTTTGGTGATGGTGGTTGAATCGTTTAACGAGAAGACTGGCCTGGGCGCTCGCTATGGTACTTGGTTGCTAGAGCGGGGCTATACGCCTAAGTTTGCTCATGCCGGTACACATGAAGAAGGGGGCGGTGGCCTCTGGGAGCAGTTCTATCACCAGGGATTGGATCCTGAGAGCATCATGCAGCGCGTGAAGAAGCTGGCGGGTAAGTAAATAGAGGGTCGGTAAGGTGAGTACTGCGTTTGTGC
Source organism: Phormidesmis sp. (assembly GCA_045110585.1). Lineage (GTDB taxonomy): Bacteria > Cyanobacteriota > Cyanobacteriia > Phormidesmidales > Phormidesmidaceae > Phormidesmis. The sequence continues at coordinate 3,847 of JBGCGG010000108.1, forward strand.
GGATTGCGTGATTGCAGACCGTCTATTTGCAGCTGAGCCTTACCGAGCCTGGCACTGGAAACGTCTAGTGCATCATCATCAGTGCGTATCATTTATGACGTAAAAAGGGGGGCTTTGGCTGTAGTGGCTAAAGCCCCCTTTTTACTGTTTGAGGCTTGGGGATGGGTGTGAATGAATGGGGGAAATAATGCCTGAGTGGGTATGGAATGGAAAGAGAGAGCGTTGGATTCTGATGTGTGAGCAGCAGTGTCGTTTGGCTCGGCAAAAGGGGCGGCTAAAATACTATGCCAACAAGATTGAAGTGTTGGTTGTGCGATCTAAATACGGACAAGATGCGCAACTTCGAGCCATTGCCAGTGCTTACGCTGCCCGGTTAGATTTTTTGCAAGCGGCGATCTCAACTTATTTGGACGGTAGACCCATTAAGGTCTATGGCGGCTTTAAAGACCCGCATCAATATTGTGAAATTGTCCATCCTGAAAAGCCAGGCGTTGATATTCGTACGATTGAGCTTCTAGATGCTCAGTATCCTAAGCGCGTGCATATTCTGGTTGATACGTGCTATCCCGATCCCTATTTTGACTATGAGATTATCTTTGAGGACATGGAAATCGTAGATGTGAGTGGCCGGGTATCGTGAGGGTGGATGTATGAGCATGGGGATGTATGATCGTCAGCAGGTATACTTACCGTTTTTTATAAATCACTTTTTGGAATTTTTTGGAGCGATCACCCCCATGCCTGCAGAATATATTGCTGATGAAGCTGCCTTTGATAAGCTCGTAGAATCTGAATCCGTGGTAGTTGTAGACTGCACGGCAAGCTGGTGTGGCCCTTGTAAGCTGGTGGCGCCGCTGATGGATCAGTTGGCTGATGAGTATGAGGGCAAGGCGACGGTATCTAAGCTGGATTTGGATGATAATAAGCCGGTGGCGAAGCGATTTGGCATTAAGAGTATTCCAGCTGTGATGGTGTTTAAGAATGGCGAATTGATGGATACCATGGTAGGTGTGAAGCCCTATGCCACCTTTAAAGAGACTGTAGAAAGCTACCTGTAACTAAAAGGTGGGTTGATTTTTGAATAAAAGGGAGCTTGTTGATAGATCAAGGCTCCCTTTTATTTTTTGAGGGTTTGACTTTTTCGAGATTGTGCACTGTTTTTTACCTGATAGATAAGTAGAGGGACGTTATATGCGTGAACCTGGAAAGCCTGATCCTAATTTGATTACCTGGTCGCCTGAAACTATTTTGGCGCTTCTTTTTGCAGCTATTTTTATTCCGTTAATTTTGACTGGATTTATTTCTCAGTAGGGCTGAGCTGAGCGCTGACTACAGGAGCTGTGGACTCGGGGTGGGTAAACCAAGGCCGGGTTAGCTTGTGATGAAATGGTGATTTCGAGCAACCTTTTTAACGAAATATTGGTCTGGAATGGCAGCTGCTGTGAGTGTTGTTGGCTCGCAGATAATCGTCACATGTGATGCGTAGGCGTTCTGGGGCTTTGGGTAAGTTAGCTTTATTCAACCCATCAAAATAATTAGATATTTAGGCTTTGGCGGTTCTGCTGAAGTCTGCAGTTGCAGGGAGTCTTTTTCCAGGAGTTTTTAAAGCTATGTGTGGAATCGTTGGATATATTGGTACTCGCGCCGCTAATGGCATCTTGATTGAAGGGCTAAAGACGCTTGAGTATCGAGGTTATGACTCTGCCGGAGTTGCGACGATTTGTGAGGGACAGCTAACTAGAACCCGTGCGAAAGGGAAGCTGAAAAACTTACAGGTGAAGCTAGAGGGCTTAGAAGATCCGGCTCGTTTGGGTATTGGGCATACGCGCTGGGCCACCCATGGCAAGCCGGAAGAGCATAATGCGCATCCGCATACGGATACGAAAGAGCGGATTGCGGTGGTGCAGAATGGCATTATTGAAAACTATCGTGAGCTGCGCGAAGAGTTAAAGGCTAAGGGGCATGAGTTTCGCTCGGATACGGATACAGAAGTCATTCCGCATTTGATTGCAGAGTATTTAGAGAACCCCTTGAGTGAGGAGGTGTTATCTGGCCAGTCGAGGCTGTTGGAAGCTGCGCGTCAGGCGATGACTCGGTTGGAAGGTGCCTTTGCGCTGGCAGTGGTGTCTGTGGATTTTCCTGATGAGCTGATTGTGATTCGTCAGCAGGCTCCGCTCGTGATTGGGTTTGGTCAGGGTGAGTTTTTCTGTGCGTCGGATACGCCTGCGATTATGCCGTATACCCAGGCGGTGCTGACCCTGGAAAATGGTGAAATTGCTCGGCTCACACCTTTGGGGGCGGAGGTGTATGACATTGCAGGGCATCGCCTGAAGAAGCATCCGCAAACCCTGAATTGGAACCCCATTATGGTGGAGAAGCAGGGCTTCAAGCACTTTATGCTCAAGGAGATTTATGAGCAGCCTGGGGTGGTGCGGACATGCTTGGAGACGTATTTGGATACGGAGTGGGATGCTGAAATGGGCGAGCAGAGTGGGCGATCGCCCATTAAGCTAGATCTGCCTGATACGGTGTTAGAAGGGTTGCAGCATATTCAAATATTGGCTTGTGGGACAAGCTGGCACGCTAGCTTGGTGGGTAAATATCTGCTAGAGCAAGTGGCGGGTATTCCGACCTTTGTTCAATATGCTTCTGAGTTTCGGTATGCGCCTGCTCCGCTGATGCCAGATACGCTGACGATTGGGGTGACGCAGTCGGGTGAGACGGCAGATACGCTGGCTGCGTTGGAGATGGAGCAGACGCGACGAGCTAAAAAAGGTGATGATCGCTTTGCACCCAGAATGTTGGGAATTACGAACCGTGCAGATAGCTCTTTGGGCCGGTTGATTCCGCATGTGATGGATACCAAAGCGGGTATTGAGATTGGCGTGGCCGCGACGAAGACGTTTGTAGCACAGCTGATGGCGTTTTATTTCTTGTCGTTAGAGTTGGCGTATCGGCGGAAAGCGATTTCTTTGGTGCGGATGGCTGAGATTATTGAGGGGTTGCGTCAGCTGCCTGCTCAGCTAGAGCTGGTGCTGGAGAGTCAGGAGCGATATGTGGAAGAGCTTTCCCATGACTTTTCAGAAACGCGGGACTTTATTTTTGTGGGGAGAGGGATTAATTACCCGATCGCCCTAGAGGGCGCTTTGAAGCTTAAAGAAATTAGCTATATCCATGCAGAAGGGTATCCCGCTGGTGAGATGAAGCACGGGCCGATCGCGCTGTTGGATGAGAAAGTGCCAGTGGTGGCGATCGCAACTAAAGGAACGGTATACGAAAAAGTGCTCTCGAATGCGCAAGAGGCGAAAGCGAGAGATGCACAGCTCATTGGCGTAGTGCCTATGAATGATGCGGACGCTGAGGAGACGTTTGATGCGTTGCTGCCGGTGCCAGATGTGGATGAGCTGCTATCTCCTGTTTTGACCGTGGTGCCGGTGCAGCTGTTGTCTTATCACATTGCAGCGCGGCGCGGCTTGGATGTGGATCAGCCTCGGAACTTGGCTAAGTCGGTGACGGTGGAATAAGCCATTCCTCTCTCGTTTTCAGTTTTATTAAGGTCGGGGCTTATAGAATAAGTCTCGACCTTTTTCTCTGCGGCTGTGCAGATAACGATGTGATTGATCTTTACTACTGGACAACGCCTAACGGCCATAAGATAACGATTTTTTTGGAAGAAGCGGGCTTACCTTACAAAATTCATCCGATTAATATCGGTAAAGGTGAGCAGTTTGAGCCTGCGTTTTTAAAGGTTTCACCCAACAATCGTATTCCAGCCATTGTGGATCATGAGGCAGATGGGCTGAGTATTTTTGAGTCAGGTGCGATTCTGCAGTATTTGGCTGAAAAGGTGGGTGCGTTTTTGCCTGTGAATGATCCTGTGAGCCGTTTTCAAGTTTTGCAGTGGTTGAACTGGCAAATGGGTGGACTCGGCCCGATGTTGGGCCAGAATCATCATTTTTCTCGGTATGCGCCTGAGAAAATTCCCTACGCGATTGAGCGGTATGTGAAGGAGACGGCGCGGCTGTACGGCGTGCTGGATAGGCAGCTGGAGGGGCGTGAGTATATTGCAGGGGCGTATTCAATTGCGGATATGGCTTGTTATCCGTGGATTGTGCCGTATGCCGCTCAGGGGCAGGATTTGAATGATTTTGGGAATGTGAAAGGCTGGTTTGAACGGATGCAGGCGCGTCCGGCTGTGCAGAAAGCCTATGCTGTGGCAAAGACGATTAATGCCTGATTGACTTTTGGTAGCGAAAGATACTTTTCTGAGAAAACTGTGTTCTGTGATACAAATCTCTCAGGGTTAACTCAGAGAACATTGCTTTGGCTCTCAGATGGGCCAAGGCGATTGCTACCAACATAGTAAGTATCGAATTCAACGTAACTTTCGTTACTGATAGGAGACATTTACTTATGAAACGCACTACTCAACGCTTAGTTTTGGCTGCTTCTCTCGTTGCATTAGGGTTGTCTGCAGTAGCGCCTGTAGCATCGGCTAATTCGGGCCGTCGTCAAGTTTCTTCTGCCGCAGAAATTTCTGAAGATGCAACGTTTCATGACTTGATTCGTCACAACCGTGATGCTCGTAATAACAACTAGGGATGAGATATATCAGTCGTCTCAGCGATATTGACGGTCGGAATGTATTCATTGTTACCGTTTGATTTTGAAGCCAAGATCTTTTTAGTAAGGTCTTGGCTTCTATTTTTGGGACGATTTGATGAGACGATTGGTGGGAGAAAATGGCCCCTATCTGAACTGTTTAAGCTATGAAAGCAATTGTGGTTGGCAGCGGCGGACGTGAACATGCGTTGGCTTGGAAGCTTTTGCGATCGCCCGCTATTACTGAAGTGGTGTGTATTCCTGGTAACGGTGGAACGGCTTTACTCCCTGGTTGCCGCAATGTGGCCATGGCGGTTATTGACGTAGAAGGGATTGTGCGCTGCGCGTTAGTGAATAATATGGCGTTTGTGCTGGTGGGGCCGGAGCAGCCTTTGGCAGACGGGCTGGCCGATGCACTGCGCGCAGAAGGCATTAAGGTATTTGGCCCTGGTAAAGACGGGGCGCAGATTGAGGCGAGTAAGGCGTGGGCAAAAGCGCTGATGGCAGATGCGGGTGTGCCGACGGCGGCTTCGGCAGTGTTTACAGAGGCTCAAGCTGCCATTGACTACGTGAATGTCCAAGGTGCGCCGATTGTGGTGAAGGCAGATGGGCTGGCGGCGGGTAAGGGGGTAACCGTGGCGATGGCGTTGGATGAGGCGATCGCAGCAATTAACTCGGCCTTTAGCGGTCAGTTTGGGGCGGCGGGTGAGCGCGTAGTGATTGAAGAATTTTTGCAGGGGCAGGAAGTGTCGGTGCTGGCGGTGACCGATGGCGTCACGATTCGGCCCTTGCTGCCTGCGCAGGATCATAAGCAGGTGGGCGAAGGGGATACGGGGCCAAATACCGGGGGCATGGGCGCGTATGCACCGACGCCCGTGATGCCGCCTGATCTGCTGGCTAGGGTGCAAACTGAGGTTCTGGATCCGACGCTAAAGGGCTTGCAGGCAAAAGGCATTGACTATTGTGGTGTGTTGTATGCGGGGCTGATTGTGACGCCCGCCGGTAATCCAAAAGTGATTGAATTTAACTGCCGCTTTGGTGACCCTGAAACGCAGGCGGTGCTGCCGCTGCTAAAGACGCCGCTAGATAAGATTGTGCTGGCCTGCTGTGAGCAGGAACTAGGGAGTTTTCCGCCCTTGGAGTGGCATGAAGGGGCATCGGCCTGTGTGGTGATGGCGGCGAAAGGCTATCCGGGGCGTTATGAGAAAGGGCTGGCGATTGGGGATGTGAAAGACGCTGAGAATGAGACCACGGTGGTGTTTCATGCGGGGACCCGGTTGAGTGAAGGTAGCTTGAAAAGTACGGGCGGTAGAGTGCTGGGGGTAACGGCGGTGGCCGGTGGGTTTGATGAGGCGATCGCAAATGCCTACAGCGCCATTGAAAAAATTGATTTTCCGGGCAGCTTTTACCGAAGTGACATTGGACATCGTGTTCAGAGAGCATCGCGTTCAGACTAAGCCGCGATCGCTAACGGCAGTGGCCAGGATGCTTTAGAACATCTATAAAAGCGCGGCTGTGTCAACACCGTTTAGAATAAGAGCACTCTAAAAAACACTAAAGGTAAGCACTTGCGCAGCTCTACTAGCAGCCCTAGTCGATGTCAAAATCTGCGCAGCTTTCATTCGTTTAGTCCTAATGACCCTAAAACTGTTTGCTCAACTTAAAGCGCTGTTGGCCCGGTGGTGGAGCGATTTCACCTTGCAAACGCGACTAATGGCAGGTGCCACACTATTAGTGTCATTGGTGATGAGCGGACTCACATTTTGGGCCGTGAATAGCATTCAAGAAGATGCCCAGCTCAACGACACCCGCTTTGGTCGTGACTTAGGTTTGCTGCTGGCGGCTAACGTTGCCCCATTGGTAGAAACCAATGATCGCTCCGAGCTGGCCCGTTTTTCGTATAGCTTCTACGAAAATACGTCCAACGTTCGCTACATGCTGTACGCCGATCAAGAAGGCGAAATTTTCTTTGGCATTCCTTACTCTGAACCGGCGGTCCAAAGTTCTTTAACGTTACGCCGCCGCATGAAGCTGCCTGCCAACTACACCAGTAGCTCAGATGCGCCCATGGTGCGTCAGCATATTACGCCTGCTGGCATGGTGACCGATGTATTTGTGCCGCTCACAATTGATGGCAACTACAAAGGTATGTTGGCGATGGGCATTAACCCTAACCCAACGGTGGTAGCGTCTTCCCACCTAACGCGAGATGTCACCATTGCTGTGTTTGTATCGATTTGGGTGATGGTGATTTTGGGTGCGGTGATTAATGCGCTAACCATTACTCAGCCGATTAAAGAGCTGCTGCTGGGCGTAAAAAATATTGCCTCTGGTAACTTTAAGCAGCGCATTGATTTGCCCTTGGGTGGTGAGCTGGGCGAGCTGATTTATAGCTTTAATGATATGGCCGAGCGCCTAGAGCGCTACGAAGAACAAAATATTGAGGAGCTGACAGCCGAGAAAGCCAAGCTAGAAAGTTTGGTTTCGACCATTGCTGACGGTGCGATTTTGCTAGATGCAGATACTAATTTGGTGTTGGCGAATGTGGCCTCTCGGCGGATATTGGGCTGGGAAGTGGGTGCGCCGCTAGCGGGCAGCATGTTGGATTGGTTGCAGCCAGAGGTGAGAGCGCAAATTGCGCCGAATTTGGTGCAGGCTATTTCAGGCGAAGCGCATGAGGGAAATGAGTTTCGGATTGCGCTGATGGAAGGCAATCGGACGATTCGAGTGTTGCTGAATACGGTGTTGGATCAGTCTCGGGAAAATGTGAGAGGGGTAGCGATTACGCTGCAAGACATTACCCGTGAGGTGGCGTTGAACGAAGCTAAGAGCCAGTTTATTAGTAATGTGTCTCACGAGCTGCGCACGCCGCTGTTCAATATCAAATCGTTTATTGAAACGCTGCATGAGTATGGCGAAGACTTGAGCGATACCGAGCGGCAAGAGTTTTTGGCGACAGCTAACAATGAAACGGATAGGCTAACGCGGCTAGTGAACGATGTGTTGGATTTGTCTCGATTAGAGTCGAACCGTCGCTATGAGTTCTCGGCGGTGGAAGTGAATGAGCCGATTGAGCAGGTGCTGCGAACTTATCAGCTCAATGCCAAAGATAAGCAAATTACCCTTGAAAAAGAGATAGAAGATGATTTGCCTGCTAGCTTGGGCAATTACGACTTGTTGCTTCAGGTGTTTGGCAACTTAGTGGGCAATGCGCTGAAGTTTACGCCGGCGGGCGGGCGGGTGATGATTCGGGCGTATCGGGCGCCGAGTCCGAGTCCGCAGCTGATTCAGAATGTGCGCATTGAGATTAGCGACACGGGCTTAGGCATTGACGACGATGATCAAGCGGCTATTTTTGAGCGATTTTTTAGAGTGGAGAATCAGGTGCATACGCTGGAGGGCACTGGCCTGGGCCTCTCGATTGTGAAAAATATTATGGATAAGCACAATAGCCAAGTGCATTTGGTGAGTGCGGTGGGCGTGGGCACTACGTTCTGGTTTGATTTGCCTGTGTATGATTTGACGGAGTATGCGGGTGTGCCATCTAACAGTGAGACCGTAGAGAGTGGTGCGGGCTTAGCGTCTGCTGAAACAGCAATAGAAGATGTTTCTGTGGCTGATGCACCTGTGTAGATTTACATGGCGGAGCCTATGATTTGATCTGTCGTTTTGGTCTGTTGTTTTAGGGGGCAGAGAGGCTGTTCTGCCGGAAAATGATAGTTAACTCAGTGCTCAGTGAATAGGTGACTGGGGTAGTTCAGTGCAGAAGCGTCTCAGACTTGGTGAGTGGTCAGGGTAATTTTATTTGGTGCGTTGTGCTGCATTCAGGCCCGCTATTCTCTTTTATAATTTGGAATCGCTCTGGCAGGTCGTTACACCGATGAAGCTTGCAATCCAGTGGTTAACGCTTTTGGCTGCCATGTCCACAAGTTGCATGGTTGCGCGAGCAGAAACCGTTTTACCGCTTCGGGGTGACATCATTGTGATGAACACCCTTTCTACTCCTCAGCTCTATGGCCCTTCTACTATGGGCTTTCACCACGGCTTAGACCTCTTGGCTGAAACGGGCACCGCTATTTATGCGCCTGTTTCAGGTACGGTAGCCATGCGAAACTATTACCCCCGAGCCAACACGCCCTATACCTACGAGGTTTCAATTCAAACGGAGGCAGGTTACCGTTGGGAATTTCATCATATTGATGAAACGACGATTCCAGATGCCGTTCGTCAACTGGCGCAAACGGGTGGTGAGGTGGAAGCTGGTACTTTTTTAGGGGGTGTTTTTGATGCCACTGTGGTGGATGTTGTTCCTCACCTGCATATTAATGTGCTTGATCCTGAGGGTTACTATGTCAATCCTCGTCAGTTTTTACCAGAGATTAGCGATGAGATTTCACCGACTATTCGTGGGATTTATGTGGTGAATGAGCAAGGTGATGTGGTGGTGAATCCTTCTTCAGGAGAGTATGAGTTAGTGATTGATGTGGTTGATGAGATTGCTCCATCGACTATGGATCAATCTATTTATCGGCTAGAGATAACAACTCAATCAGGAGAAGAGACGACTGCTTGGCAACACGTTTTTGATCAGCTACCGGTTCCAGAAGACTTTATTAGCGGCGCAACGGATATCTATCGTGCGGAGCCGATTACCTTGCCAGATGGCAGCATATTGGCGAATCAGTTTTTTCCTGATCAGCCTCGTCGGTTTCTCCATCGGATGCCGATTGCGCTGCCTGCTGGCACTACATTGATTCAAGTGACTGCGGCAGATTTTAGTGGAAATGAAGATCAGAGTACGCTGACAGTAAGGGGTGAAATGGAGGATGACTTGTAGAATTTTAGGGTAAGTGTTTTTCCTAGATATGAACGTGGATGACTGTCATTTAGACATTGACTAGAACAGCGTTTTCTTTAGGGTTCATTATCAACAACAGAATGGTTGATGGCTTTACAACATCAACTAAGGAAGGGAGCCAAGCTGATAAGCAAAACTCCCTTTTTTGATGGATATTGATTGGGTTGCTAGGCGATCGCAGCTACACTTCGACGAGAGCGCCTTCTATCACTAGGGCGTACGCCGCCGACTATTTCGTATTCTTCGCTAGCCGCACACTTGGATGCATAAATAGAGACTGATGCATAAGTGGAGAGCTTAGCATTGACGTAGAAGCTCTCCTACTGAGAAAAGGGTGACCATGCCATGACTAACCAAGTAAAGCATTGTCTCCAGTGAGCGTTAAGCTAACAGGGTAAGCCCTCACCATAAATCGTATGAAAACCGCCTTAATCACTGGCGCATCCTCTGGCATTGGGGCCGAATTTGCCCATCAACTCGCTACCAAAAAGATAGATTTAGTACTGGTCGCCCGCTCCCAAGACAAGCTAAACCAACTAGCCGAACAATTACGTCAACAGCACGGTATCCGCGCTGAAGTTATCTCTCAAGATCTTACTGAGCCTAGCGCCGCTGCCGCTGTTGCTCGCCAAGTAGAAGAACTCGGCATCACCATTGATCTGCTCATTAACAACGCTGGCTTTGGAGACTATGGCTCTTTTGCCGAGAGCCAGCTACAGCGGCAAACCAGCATGATTCAGCTCAACATTTCCGCCCTCGTAGAACTCACCCACGCCTTTTTACCCGCCATGCTAAACCGGCATCAAGGCGGCATTATCAACGTTTCCTCCATTGCTGGTTTCCAGCCCATGCCTTATTGGTCTGTCTATGCAGCCTCCAAAGCATTTGTGCTCAGCTTTAGTGAAGCGCTGTGGGCAGAAGTAAAAGAAAAGGGCGTTAAAGTATTGGCTTTATGTCCTGGCCCCACAGAATCTAACTTTTTTAAAGTGGCTGAAGTTCCGAGTGATAGCGATATGAGCAGTAACTTGAACCAGCTTGACTCGGTTGAAAATGTGGTGACTTCAGCCCTTAATGCGCTGGCGTCTGGAGAATCGAATACCGTGACAGGTGGCTTAATGACGCAGGTGATCGCTAACTTACCCCGCGTGCTGCCCCGTGATGTTTTAGTCGATTTGGTAGAAAAGCAATTTCGAAATACCTGAATTGATGAGTTCTATAATGATTAGCTGGGGAATTCCATAAGCACCGTTCGCAATAAATTCTCTGCGCCGGAAATGTGTTTGAATCACAGCAGAGATTTGTTGATGTTCAGCCGCTTTGCTACTAATTGCCAGCTTATGGTGTCTACTACGCAGGCATCCTTCCCGCGCATGGGAAAATTCAGGTAGGTAGGAGGTTTTCTATACAAAGAAAAGGATATGCTTGCGGAAAGTAGCTTGTTTTTACGGCTTAAGTGAATGAGCACGCATCTAAGTTATCTTTTTCAATAACAAACTCTGACTTAGGTGATTGAGTTCCTAAGAGATAAAAAGCGCTGCTATCAATTCGATGGCGGCGCTTTCGATAGGGGTAAAAGTGCGTTAGGACTACTGTTACTGCGTTCTGTTAATTAGCCCTTGTTGCGTGCATCCCGATTGTGTCGGATAAATTCAATGAAGCTAGTGCCTTCACCTAGTTCTTCAGGGGTGGACACCTGTGCGGATGCCGCTGGAGCGATCGCTGCCGCAGTTAAAACAAGAGCAAGTGCAGAAAGTGTAATGCGTTTCATGGATTCGGGCCTCCTTAGGCGTGAATTAATTCGATGCTTTAAGAATGACAGCCCTACCTAAAGCTCAACAAAGGAGCATCTGAGCGTTTGCTCAGCGTATGGAAAGAGGACCTGAAAAAAACCTGAAATTGCTCTCATAATGGTGATGGCGTGGCCAAAATGCCCAATGTGATAACCTGCTGCTGTAAGTTATCTCCTGTGCAGGCGCCCAGAATGATCGCGACGAAAGAACCGATCACATCTTTGGATGTCATCGTTTGTAAGCAAAAGTACGATGCCAGAGTGACTTCAAGATGGGCGGGGAGGTTACTGATGTTTCCTTTTAGTCGCTGGCTCGTTGTTTTTCATCATCCTGAGTTTCATACGCAGGTTAAAAAAGGCAAAGTGAAAAAGACCTCATCTTTTTTTCTGCAATGCCTGAACACAGAACAGCCGTTGATGATTTTATTGGAATACTCAATGGATGGCGTATTTCTGGGGGCTAAGTGTGATGCTGCGCTTCCTGCTATGCAAAAGGGACGCCTCGTTCATTTTTGTGATTTAGATTTGGATCTGATGGTTAAATCTGATTTTTCCTCATGCGTACGCGATCGCAAAGACTTCCAAAAAAACAGCCAAAAAATGCGCTATCCCACCCAAGTCATTAATTTGGCGCATCAAGGCATTGAGCTAGCACAGACGCTCCTCACCTCACGACAATTTCCATTCGACGGACGTTTTGTACCCGTCCTTAAGCCGGTCTTACCTTTAGATTTTTACGTGCGCTAGCTTTAAATGGTCTGACTCTATTCAAATGTGGGCGCTGTTTAGCTGCTGCCCCATCACAGTACGCATCTGTGACGTATCGGTGCTGCTCAGCATTAGCTTGCTTGCCAATTATCTGTTCATTCTTCTACTCAGCAATGCCAAAAATTACCACCAACGGTATCGAGCTTCACGACGTGACCTAGGGCGAAGTCCCCTTGATGCTTTTCTTGCACGGCTTCTCGGAGTTTTGTTATTCCTGGCGACAGCAAATATCAGAATTTGCCCGCGACCACAAGGCTGTGGCGCTGGATTTGCGAGGCTATAACGACAGCGATCGCCCCAAAGCCCGTTCGGCCTATGGCATGGATGATGAATTAATTGAAGATGTTAAAGGCGCGATCGCTATTCAGTAAAGCAGTTTAATTATCTATTGAATGCTCTGCTGCCTCAGAAAGCTCCCGTCATGTCTTGGCACTATGGATTGAGGATATGCGCCGGGGATATGCGTTGAGGATATATGTCGGGGATATGAATTGATAAGAATCACAGGCATGTATTGCTGATGCTTGGCGTCGATCTTTATATTTGATGTGTTCCTTCTCCCTAACGCTATGCCCCAGCGTCAGGATATTTCAATGATGTATGCCCCCAAAAAACATGTTCTTGTAAGTGCGTTGCTCACGCTGTTGTTTTGGTCTGTTGCAGCACAATGCAAGGTTGCTCAGGCAGAAGCAAGAGATAGCAGTGAACAGCTATTGGCACAAAGAGTTGCACAAAACCCTGGATTTAGAAACTACTGGGATCGATTTAGGATATATCCAGGACGGTTGCAGCCCAATAGAGCTTTAGTGATAGCCGATGGCGGCTCTTTAGAATTTGAAGATAGGATACAGTGCCCAAGCGGTGCGGATGTTTGGATTCATACGCCTGCGGAACCTCAGGTTGTTTTAGATGTATTAGACACTACCCGAGTTTCGATTGAAAGTACAAACTTCACCAGAAGTCTAGTGGTTGTTGTTGCAGATGCTAATTTTAATATTCTCTCATGCCACAATGGGCCTTTACCTGGCGCACAAATTAATACCCTAACGCTGAGATCAGGCACCTATGGTGTTTGGTATGGCGTCAGAGCAGGCACTCAGCCCTCCCGATTCCTACATTCAAAACTATGGATCGTTAACTAACGCGAGCAGGATAAGGTGCACACATATAGTGGCTGAACCCATTGCCATCTGCATCCAAAGATATTTGGGTTCCCCTTCGCAAGGAGGACCGTCAGAAAGAGGGGTTCAGCCAGCACAACACACTGCCAGAACTCCTCTGGCCCACTACATTATGCTAAGCCTTTGTTGTGTAGGCTCTTCTGAAGACTCGTGCTCTTGAAGAAATGCTTGCACTTGGTCTGCTCCCCCAATGTATCGTCCGCCCAACCAAATTTGAGGAACGGTGATAGGTGTTTTGGGAGGCATTAGTGGCAGCACTCTCGACATCATTTCATAAAGGTCTCGTGGATGACGAACAACATCGTGATACGTGTATTGAATCCCTGCCTTGGCCATATAGTCTTTGGCTTGTCGGCAATGGGGACAACTTTCCTTTCCAAAAAGATGACTCCCTTGAACCTTAAACTTGCGTGAATAGGCTTCAATGACAGCCTGAGTCAACACGCCTCTATTCAGCGCATGTCCCTGACTAATCACTTTTCCATCTACCATCACAATGGGTGCATGCCATCCACCCTTTAGCAGTGGCTTCCACCACTCACTCAGCCATTCTCTGATATCAAATGCAACTGGAAGACCCGCAAGCTCTACATTTAGCGTGTCTTGAATAACATCTTTGGTCAAAGCACATTCTCCACAGGGGATCTTTACTTTGAAAGGCCCCCAAGCACCTGCCCAACGGAACAACGTTACCTTAACCTGCCTGCGAGTCATACTCTTTTCCCATATGGAGAATGTTTATGTTGCATTAGTATTTAGCATGCTCAGAAACATTTAATGATGGCTAAATGAGCATTGTCCGATGAAACGGTGAGAGAACGGTGAGAGAACGGTGAGAGATCTCGTTGAACCAATCTCGTTGAATCAATCTCGTTGAACCAATCTCGTTGAACCATACGTGTAGCGATAGTTGCAGGGATGTGAAATCTATTATGTATTGACGCCATAGGCTACTGAATTAGGCTGTATAAAATACGAATCGTACAGACCATTTGTAAGGGCGAATAATGTCTATTATTTGATAGGTTCAGTATTGATACTAGGCATAGCGTAAGTAAGGAGATGAGGCATTTACAATTAGCGTTAAGAACTGATGAAATGCTGCCAAATATTGACAATTAAAGATTGTTTTAACAACGTTAAATAAATGTATGCAGCTGTGTTGATAAGATTGTGAAAGTGCCTCTGTGTAATGGATAGAGAGGATTCGGGGTAAAATATTGCTGAGTAAGTAATGAGAACACGACAAATTATTACTGAAAGATGTAGATGTTCATATTTCGATTCTTTTGATAGACGCTCAATCTCGAATGAGATGACTACAATAATGAGCAGATAGCCCATCAAACGGAGAACTTTGCTTATGAGTTTGTTAGATCAACTAAAAGAAATGACAGTTGTCGTTGCCGATACTGGTGATATTGGTGCAATTGAAGAATTTACGCCTCGTGATACAACCACTAATCCTTCTTTGATTACGGCTGCGGCTAAGCTGCCTCAGTATCAAGATATTGTTGATGAAACACTGAAGCAAGCGCAGGAAACGTTAGGGGCAGATGCTTCTGACCAAGCAGTTGCCACAGAAGCCTTTAAACACTTGGCGGTTGCGTTTGGTAAGCGCATTTTAGATATCGTGCCAGGGCGCGTTTCTACAGAGGTAGATGCCCGTCTCTCTTACGATACAGAAGCAACGCTAGCCACTGCTCATGAGCTAATTGGTGAGTATGAAGCGGCAGGCATCAGTCGCGATCGCATTCTCATTAAAATCGCATCTACTTGGGAAGGCATCAAAGCTGCTGAAATTCTTGAGAAAGAAGGCATTCACTGTAATTTGACCCTTCTGTTTGGTATGCATCAGGCGATCGCTTGCGCGGAAGCCAAGGTGACCTTAATCTCTCCTTTCGTAGGTCGCATTTTAGACTGGCATAAAAAAGAAACCGGTCGCGATAGCTATCCGCCGTCTGAAGATCCCGGCGTACTCTCTGTTACCCAAATCTATAACTACTACAAAAAGTTTGGTTACAAGACAGAGATTATGGGCGCTAGCTTCCGCAACGTAGATGAAATTAAAGAGCTAGCAGGGATTGATTTGCTCACTATTTCTCCGAAGCTGTTGAAGCCACTGGCTGAAACAGAAGGTGAGCTGCCTCGTAAGCTCTGCGTGAATAACGCGACTAAAGAGCTAGCGGATAACAAGCAGCTCGCTGACAAAGAGCCGATGGACAAAGCGACGTTCGATAAGATGCATGCTGAAGATAAGATGGCCAGTGACAAGCTATCGGAAGGCATTGCTGGCTTTAGCAATGCCCTAGAAGAGCTAGAGCAACTGTTGGTAGATCGCTTGGCTCAAATGAAGCAAACTGCGTCAGTGTAAGTTTTGCTGCGTTAAGCGAGTTTGTGAAAAGCCCGCAGCAAAGGTCATCACTGCCTTTGCTGCGGGCTTTTCGTATGTGGTGTTATGGACGAGCTGTGCTGTCTGAGTGCTCAGAACGACTCTTTTATGCGATGCTGCCGCGTTTTCGCGCTTCTTTAAATGAAGTGCCCACATTTTTTAGGCCCGCACGAATCATTTGTTGTTCTAAAAGTGCAAAAAAGCGAGTGCGATCGCCCCCTCTCACCACCGCCTGATTATGCGCTTCTGCCAATGCTACCGGATACCCAAATCCTTTCTGAACCTGTGCCAGCATTAAGCTCAGGGCTGAATTCAATAGTGCTTTATCTTCCACCACCCACTGCGGAAACTCTACCCGTGCAACTTCTGCGCCCACATGGACATAGCAAAAGTAAACGCTATGCTCGCCATAGCAACTCAAAATATCTGCCGAGCTTTTCCACAGTGGCCCGCGCTCACCCGGTGAAAGCGCCGTTGCCCAAAGCGTGACATCGCGTAGCGGTGAGAAGGCATTGCAAGGTGTTTGGTTGCGATTCTCTTCGCAGTGGGTGAGGCAGTCTGGCGTTTCGTAGGGGCAAGCCTGTAAGCGTAAAAAGTTCAGCGCTTCGCCGCTACGAGAGGCGCTAATGTAGCCCATCACAGGTACTTTTGCCGTTCGCAGCCGATCCCATGCTTCCAGGATGGGCAGCAGAATTTCATCCCGCGCTTTAGCTGGGATTTGTTCTAAAAACCAGTAGATGAGTGAGCCATCTGTCATGGCCAGTGTTGGAATGTTCTGTTTTTGGCTTGGTTTAGTTCCCCTCTTGTTTTGGCTGCCGGTTGCGCGCACAGACTCGATGCCCAATTCTCCGAGCATGACAGCCTCAGCAGCGGTGCGTTTGTATCCCATCCACTCTTCCGTGCGGATGCCCCACTTCCGAGAGGCATAGAGATCTTCGGGCCGATAGATCACTTCTGGAAGACTATCTAGTAGAGGGTAGCGGCTTTGGCCGTAGTGAATGATGATCCGGCTGATGTTGAGGAGATAGCAGTAGGCAATTTCGTGGTGGCTAGGAGAGATTTGAGAGCCATCTGAAGAGATGACCGTATGGGCTTCGGGGGCGGTATCTATGGAGAGGTGCGTGTTAAGCGGTTCAATGGGTTCCGCTGCGGCAAAAATGAAGCGATCGCAATAATCGTTCAATTCCTGAGTGCGTTGTGTTTGTTCTGTGGTGGCCAGCCGCATCAAATTCTGCGCAATTTTAATCCGCTGCTGAGCGGCCGTCGCCTCTTGGCTTAAGTGATCGCTAATGCCCTGCATTTGCCGAGCTAGCTTCGTCAAGTCCAACATCTGTGTGATACCTCAGACCGCGGCTTCACAGCCGTGCCCACGAATCAAGGTGTCCAACTTACAATCTTCATTGCCAGCTATCGAACCCTTGTACTACTTTCTCCAAAGATAATAAATGAATTCGCGGATCTTGTCTTGCCGCTTCGCGATCTGGGGCTAAGTTATATCCCCAGTCCGCTAGGAACAAGCCGACGTCGGCCAAATCATCCTGCTGCGCGACGCCTCTAAGCGCCGGTAATCTGTCTTCAATAAACCAAATATGGTTAGCAGTATGCTGTTGTTTTAGGAGCCTTAACGTCTCATATTTAGGCCGTTTAACTTCTTTCCCAATAATGTTTTCGGTGGGAAAATCTACGCCACTTTTGGCCAGCAATGCCTTAATAAATCGTCCTTCTTTAGTGCTGACGATGTAAATAGGGAGATCACCTTTTAAAAGTACATCTAGCTTTTCAAGCATGCCATCGTAAAAACGATGCAGGTCTAACCAGCTTTGCAAATCTTGTTCAATCCACCGGTCTCGAACCCCGTCTAATGCCTGTACAGATTGAGCCTTCGTTAGTTTGGCTTCTTCTAAATAAGGCAGAGCCATGTCTGGCCATTGTTCAATTACCTGCTTGGCACTGGCGCCTTTGACTAAGGCTCTTACCAGCACTGGCATCTCCCAGCCGGTTTCTACCACGGGCCGCAGGGGATAAAACTTTTCGGCTAGGCCGTCAGGAGGCGTTTCACTGTCTGGATGAAACAATTCACAATAAGCTGTCCAAGCAGTCTGAAAATACTCAATTAGGCCATCGCAAATGACGCCGTCAAAATCGAATGCAATTAAATCGGGAGAGGCCATATTGCTGATTAAGGTAATTGCGGATAGGAGCGTGGGCTGTTTGTGAATATACCAGTGTGACTATACCGGTTTAGTTGCCTTTGCTTCAGTGGTGATGGGTTTAGTTGTGACGGGTGCAGTGGTGATGGCTTCAGTGGTGATGGCTTCAGTGGTAACCGGCTCCGTCGTGACGATACCATTGGACTGGTAGCGGAGCGGTAGTGAGAGGGTGAACGTAGAGCCACGGTTGGGTTCAGAGTCTAGGTGGATGTTGCCTTGCAAGAGATGAGCCATTTTACGGGCGATCGCTAATCCTAGCCCTGTACTGCTCGGTAACTGTTGCCCTGCCTGCCCCTGAAAATAAGGCTCAAAAATGCGCTCCTGCTCATCTAAATTAATGCCAAGCCCGGTATCGGTAATAGCTATCTCTAGCTGTTCGTTGTCAGTCGTGTGTGTGTGAACGTGAATGCTGCCAGCTTCGGTATAGCGGATAGCATTGCTCAAAATATTAGTAATAATCTGCCGCAGCCGGTTTTTGTCGGTAATGATGGGCTCTGCCATCGGCTCGCAGATGATATCCATCGCTAATCCTTTTTGATGGGCCAGCGCATTCAGCACGGCCACCACCTCTTTGATCATGTCGCACACCTGAAGTGGCTCGGGCGTAATCACTACTTTCCCCGATTTATACAGCGACATTTCCAGCGTATCGTTCACAATTTCTAGCAGTTTACGTCCGCTAGAGAGCACTTGTTCAATAAAGGTGGTGTTAATAACATTCTTGTTTTGCTGCCTCAAAAAGAGATCTGAATAGCCAATGATGCAGGTTAGCGGGCTTTTTAACTCGTGGGCTAAATGAGATAGATTCGTTTGTTCGTTTTGCAGAAGCCTATCTAGCTGCTGATTGCTGGCTACCATCTCGTCGTATAGCAAGTTCACATCGCGCAATCGTTCTTCGGTGTAGCGCTTGAGGCAAATCGCGATGACTTGATCGACTGCGCCATCAATGAGGCGAGCGGTTCTTAGCAGAAGCAAAGGCTCGCTGGCCAACAGTTCTTCTTCCAAAACGTTAAACAGTACGTTGCGCAAAATAGCGTACTCTCGTACGATTTCTTCTGCATCGTAGCCTTGCTCCGCACGCTTTTCGCCGTGTTCTTGGCCGCCTTGTATTAGCTCGTAGCTCACGGGTTCTTCAGATTGAGAGAGAAGATGAGCGATCGCATCAATTAACGCTGGCAGACTATTTAAAACAGCCTTGTACTCCAGCCCTTCGCTACTTTCAATCTTGCGACTGCCTCTCACCCTTGCCATCCAGACAGAAATAATCTCGTCTTTTCTCTTCGTAATCACCTGATCGAAGTGCATAGCATTTAGTTTTATTTAAGATGTGTTTTATAAAAGTTATGGAGAATCTGACGCTATCAAATCCTGATTCAAGTTGCGTCCTCCCTTTCTCAAAATCAGTCGATAGGCGGAGGATCGTCACAGCTAATGAAGCGTGTCGGCCCTGACCGTTACGGCAAAACTGCCCCGCGCAGTTATGTACCGTGCGGCCATATCATGAGTGCCACATTACGAAGGTCGCAGTGTGCAGCGGTGCTGTGAGGCCACATTATGACAATGCACCGTGAAACCACACTGTGAAACGTCACCAATCGCTAGAATGTAAACCACACAGATGTCAGTCATACAGCTAGGCACAAGTCGTAATTCAGAATATGAGCGTCACTTTTTCAGACGAGTTCGATGTCATTGTAGTCGGTGCAGGTCACGCTGGATGCGAATCTGCCCTCGCTTCTGCGCGTTTGGGATGCCGTACGCTGCTGCTCACCATGAACTTGGATCGCATTGCATGGCAGCCCTGTAACCCTGCTGTCGGTGGCCCTGCTAAGTCTCAGCTCGCTCACGAAGTCGATGCTTTGGGCGGTGAAATTGGCAAAATAGCCGACCGCACCTACCTTCAAAAACGCATCCTCAATAGCTCCCGTGGCCCTGCCGTTTGGGCACTCCGCGCCCAAACCGACAAGCGCGAATACGCCGCTGTGATGAAGTCTGTGGTAGAGAACCAGGAAAATCTCATCTTGCGCGAAGGCATGGCCACCGACCTCGTCCTGGGTGACAACGACGAAATCATCGGTCTCGAAACCCACTTTGGCATGGCTTTTGGCTGTAAGGCTGTCATCCTAACCACTGGTACGTTCCTCAACGGCACTATCTGGGTGGGTAAAAAATCTCTCTCCGCAGGCCGCGCCGGAGAACCTGCTGCCATTGGCATGAGCGAAACTTTGGGCCGTCTTGGTTTTGAAACCAGCCGCCTCAAAACCGGCACCCCTGCCCGCGTCGATAAGCGCTCCGTAGACTACAGCCGTCTCGATATTCAACCTGGCGATGCCGATGTTCGCTGGTTCAGCTTCGACCCGCAAGTCTGGCAAGAACGCGAACAAATTCCATGCCACATGACGCGCACAACCGCCGCCACGCACAAG
This sequence comes from Phormidesmis sp., assembly GCA_045110585.1. Taxonomy (GTDB): domain Bacteria; phylum Cyanobacteriota; class Cyanobacteriia; order Phormidesmidales; family Phormidesmidaceae; genus Phormidesmis. Next base: position 24,073 of record JBGCGG010000108.1, read on the forward strand.
CTGGTACGCGACAACCTACACCTGTCCCCTGTGTATGGCGGCTGGGTAGAAGCAAAAGGCCCGCGCTACTGCCCGTGCATAGAAGATAAAATTGTTCGCTTTGCTGACAAAGAAAGCCATCAAATTTTCATTGAACCCGAAGGCCGCGACTACCCTGAACTCTATATTCAAGGCTTCTCTACGGGGCTCCCCGAAACCCTTCAAGTGGAAATGCTCAAAACGCTGCCAGGGTTAGAAAACTGTGTGATGCTACGTCCTGCGTATGCAGTGGATTACGACTACATTCCAGCCACGCAACTTTTTCCCACCATGATGACTAAACGAGTGGAAGGGTTGTTTTGTGCAGGCCAGGTGAATGGCACCACTGGGTATGAAGAAGCGGCTGGGCAAGGTTTGGTGGCCGGTGTGAATGCGGCGCGGTTGTGCCAAGGGCAAGCCATGGTGGTTTTCCCGCGTGAAGGCAGCTACCTCGGCACCATGATTGATGACTTGTGTACAAAAGATTTGCGTGAACCGTATCGGGTGCTCACTTCTCGCTCTGAGTATCGGCTGATTCTGCGTTCGGATAATGCCGATCAGCGTATGACGCCAATGGGTAGAGAGATTGGCTTAATTGATGATCGTCGCTGGAAGTTATTCACCCAAAAGCAAGAGAATATTGCGGCAGAAAAAGAGAGAATGCACAGGACGCGAATCAAAGAGCACGAAGCAGTTGGAAAACAGATTTATGCGGATACGCAACAGAAAATAAAAGGTTCTGTGACGCTGGCTGATCTCATTCGCCGTCCGAAGTTTCACTATGAACAGTTAGAAAGCTATAGCTTGGGTAATGCTGCGCTCACCCGTGCGGAAAAAGAAGGGGCAGAGATTGATATTAAATATTCTGGATACATTCAACGACAACAAAAGCAGATTGATCAAATCACGCGTCAAACGCATCGGTCTTTGCCTCAAGATTTGGACTATATGACCATCGAGACATTGTCTATGGAGTCTCGTGAGAAGCTCAACAAAGTGAAGCCTCTCACGGTAGGACAGGCCACTCGCATTGGCGGCGTTAACCCGGCAGATGTGAATGCATTGTTGGTGTTTTTAGAAATGCGCGATAGGAGCGCAGCGTCAAAACAAGAGCGTAAAGAGAAGAGTGAAACACTTTCAGCTTTAAGTTCGTAAGTGACGTGAGTGCGAGATGAATATTGAGTGCGGAATTCATATAATTAAGCCGCTACATTCTTTCAATATCGTTTTGGAGAGAGGTCACTTGTTCGCTATCTCCGATAGCTTGCCAAATAGCCAGTGACTGTTCATAAGCGGCTAAGGCCGATTCCATATCACTCAAATCTTCGTAGGCATGGCCCATTACATGGAGCAACCGGCCTTTGAGAATCATCAGCTCTTGTCCTTCAAAGATGGGAAGTGCTTGTTGGTATAGCTCAAGCGCTTTTTGGATAGACGCTGGTGAGTTTTCTTTTTGTAATGAGATGCCCCAGTTATAAAAGGTCGCGATCGCTAATTCACGCAGCCTTTGTTCATCATTAGGGCTATCCACCGCCTGCCATAGCTGCAAAGACGTTTGAAACGCGTCTGCGGCCAGTTCTGGGTTAGTCAGTTTTTGGTAGGCATGGCCTTTTTGCTGCCATAGCCAAGCTCTGTGCTCACGGTTTTCATCCCCGCCGACCAGTTCTAATGCCGTATCGTAGTGTGCAATTGCAGCGTTGATGGCTTCTGGACTTCCTTCCCGTTCCAAGGCCATGCCTCTACCAAGCGTTGAAAAGGTGACATCTTCTTGCAAGACTAAACTCTGTTCTGAGTTGCCTAGGCTTTGCCACAGTGCTAGCGATGCTTGGAATGTTTCTGCGGCGTTGCCTAAATCCTCCGCGTTGGTATAGGCATGGCCTAGCGTATGGAGTACAGCCGCTGTCTGCTGGTTGGCGATACCTGCACTTTTAAAAATAGCGATCGCGGCTTTGTACTTTTCAATTGCCGCCAAAAGAGAAGCCGGTGTTCCCTCCTTTTCTAAGGCAATGCCTTCTTCATAGAGCGCAACTGCTGTTGCAAAAGAGTCGCTTTGAGCGGTTTGAGAAACCTCCATGAGGCTACTGGTCGCATTGGCAATCGGGGCGCTTAGCGTCATTGTGAAGCACAGTAGGCTAAGACTGGCGATCGCTGATTTTTGAAAAAACGTAACTAGAGTCATGGTGGCGGGGGATTGGTGAATAACCAGATGGGGAATAGCTGGAGCGTGAAGAACTAGAAACTGAAGAACTGAAAAGTGGATAACTGAAAAGTGAAGAACCAGAAGAGATGCACAACTTCTGGAGAGCAGTGCTTTAAAGAGCGGACTGGGCGATGTCCCTATGTAATTACCCTACATAGGCGATATCTTGTTTTACATTCAGTATCAAAAAGTGAAACCATCGTAGGCGTCATGACTTCTGCAACACCTCAAAAAATGGATGCTTACTCAGCCTTATCTCAATGCCTTTTACCCCGTGTCAGCGATGGTGAGAGCGCTTCATTGCTAGAAGGCGGCAGCAGCTTTAAACGCACCTTGCTCCTTATCTGGCCTCAGCTAGGTGATTTTGATACGCTCGAATACGCTTGGTGGATCCAAAAAGAGCGAGCCAAACTTGACGCTGCCAATATTCAAGTGCGAGCTGTTGGCATCGGCGACCGGGCAGGCGGGAAAAAGTTTTGCGCCTACACCGGTTTTCCTGAAGGACATCTTTTTGTAGATGCCAACGCATCTATTCATCAGCAACTCGATTTATACAAAGGACTGACGGCTAAGCTGCCTGGCTTTTCCCCCCAGCAAAACGGCTACCTCAATCTTTTGTTGATGTGTGCAGGCATTGGCAGTCCTGGCACGCTTAAGGAGGTGTTTCGAGGGTATAAAGGCGATCAATCTGCGCCTCAGCTCATTGATGATCTAGAAGAAGTGAAAGCGCCGCCTTTGCCTGTGCTCAAGGGCGAAGTGTTTCAGCGAGCAGGCGGAAAAGGCTTTCAGCGTCCGTTTGAGTTAGCAACGCTGCGGCTGCGAAATATGGGTGAAGTGCTTGGTAACTGGAAGATTTATGTGCCGGATGCGGCGTATTTGACGCAGCGGGGCGCAACGTTTTTGATTGAGGATGGAAAGATTGGGTATGAATGGCGCGATCGCAATATTCTTGGCTTCTCAGAAAACATGAGCAACCCTATTACCACCCTCCTTACCCACGTGGAATAGTCTTTTCTCAGAGAATAATATTGACCCGCTCAAGGTCGGAGATCGGCACGGTATAAGGCGTACAAACCGAACTCAGCACACTAAAAACTGCTCGTACGACATTGACGATTTAATTTACAATGTTTAACAGTTGGTACCATTGCCAAATGCAATAAGTAGTCCATTTTTGTAAGCACTGCCCAAACGCATTGTCTGAACGCACTCTTCAAACCTGTGGTGTGCCGACGGTTTCCGAAACTCAATTAAAGAATCACCATGAAAGACCTGACCAAATACCGCAATATCGGTATCTTTGCCCACGTCGATGCGGGTAAAACCACCACAACCGAAAGAATCTTGAAGCTCACCGGTAAGATCCACAAAATCGGTGAAGTTCATGATGGTGCGGCAACCACAGACTTCATGGATCAAGAGCAAGAGCGCGGCATCACGATTCAGTCTGCGGCAACGACTTGCTTTTGGAATGATCACCAGCTCAACATCATCGACACGCCTGGACACGTAGACTTCACGATTGAAGTGTACCGTTCGCTCAAAGTATTAGACGGCGGCGTAGGCGTATTTTGCGCATCGGGTGGAGTAGAGCCTCAGTCTGAAACAAACTGGCGCTATGCCAACGAATCAAAAGTTGCTCGTATCATCTACGTCAACAAGCTGGATCGTACAGGTGGTGACTTTTACAGCGTGATCAAGCAGGTTGAAGAAATCTTGGTCGCTAAGCCATTGGTCATGGTATTGCCCATTGGTATCGAAGATGATTTCGTTGGTGTCATTGACTTGCTCACAGAGAAAGCCTGGATTTGGGATAACTCTGGTGATCCGATGAACTACGAGATTACCGACGTTCCTGAAGACATGAAGGACAAGGTCGCTGAGTATCGTGAAATGCTCGTCGAATCTGCTGTTGAGATAGACGACGATGTTATGGAAGCCTACCTAGAAGGCAACGAGCCAGACATCGAAACGCTCAAAAAGTGCATTCGTAAAGGCACTCGCGACCTAACATTCTTCCCCACCTACTGTGGTTCTTCCTTTAAGAACAAAGGTGTTCAAAATGTATTGGATGCGGTTGTAGATTATCTACCTAACCCCACTGAAGTTGCACCTCAGCCAGAAGTTGACCTCGACGGCAACGAAACAGGTGGTCTTGCGAAAGTGACATCAGATGCGCCACTTCGCGCACTGGCGTTCAAAATTATGGACGACCGTTACGGCGCACTCACCTTTATCCGCATCTACTCCGGTCAGTTAAGCAAGGGTGACACCGTTCTCAACACCTTTACCGGAAAAACTGATCGTGTAGGCCGTTTGGTTTCTATGCACGCCGATTCTCGTGAAGAGATTGACGTCGCTCAAGCAGGTGACATTGTGGCCATCGTCGGTATGAAGAACGTACAGACAGGCCATACGCTCTGCGATCCGAAGCAGCCCGCAACGCTTGAGCCGATGGTCTTCCCTGATCCGGTTATCTCCATTGCCATTGAGCCAAAGGACAAAGGCGGGTCTGAGAAAATGGGTCTTGCGCTCAGCAAAATGGTTCAAGAAGATCCTTCTTTCTATGTCGAAACGGATCAAGAAAGCGGCGAAGTCATTATTAAAGGCATGGGCGAGCTTCACCTCGATATTAAGGTGGACATTCTCAAGCGTACGCACGGCGTAGAAGTAGAAGTCGGTAAGCCTCAGGTGGCTTATCGTGAGTCTATTACTAAGGTGCTTAACGACAGCTATACGCACAAAAAGCAGTCGGGCGGTTCGGGTCAGTTTGCGAAAATTGACTACACGATTGAGCCATCTGAACCTGGCATTGGCTTCGAGTTTGAGTCTAAGGTTACTGGCGGTAACGTGCCTCGTGAATTTTGGCCTGCGGTTGAGAAGGGTTTTGCAAACAGCCTAGAGAAAGGGCCTTTGGCGGGCTACCCAGTTGTAGATGTGAAGGTCACGCTTTCAGATGGCGGCTTCCACGCGGTTGACTCGAGTGCGATCGCATTTGAAATCGCAGCGAAATCTGCTTACCGTCAGTCTTTCCCTAAAGCTGGCCCACAGATTCTTGAGCCAATTATGAACGTAGACGTATTTACGCCTGATGATCATATGGGCGATGTCATTGGCGATCTCAACCGTCGTCGCGGCATGATCAAGTCTCAGAACTCTAATCCAATGGGTGTTCGTATTAAAGCAGACGTACCGTTGAGTGAGATGTTTGGCTACATTGGTGACTTGCGCACGATGACCTCTGGTCGTGGTCAGTTCTCAATGGAATTTGGCAACTACGCCGCTTGTCCTAAGAACGTCGCTGAAGAAGTGATTAAAGAAGCTAAAGAGCGTCAAGAAGCTAAAAAGTAAGCCGCTTGGTTCATTTGGCTAGTTAGCTGATATGCATCCCTCGGTCTACGTTTAGGTCGAGGGATTTTTTATCAGTTTGCAGACACACAAGCCTCGCTATCATTCATTCATGGATATAAAAGCCCTACCAACAGATATCGTCCTCTCTGACTCTAAAGCGGTGCTGGGCCATCGAAAGATGGATCGCAGCCTTTACCCTGGCACCTATGTCGATATCGACGGTCATACGTACCAGATTCTAGTGCGTCGTCATCAGTATCAGCTCAAGCTTGGCCGCTACTATCTTCACAAGGCGATCGTTCACGTCAAAGAAACCTCTGTGCCTGACGAACGCACGCTGCTCAATGGCGCTTGGGTCATTGGCGATATCACTTGCGCGTATAACGCCCGTTCTGAAATGGTTCGCTGTGCTATTAACCCTAGTGGCCCTTGTCGTGACTGTATTCATTTCCAGCCGAGCAACAGCTAAGCGGTTAATTTGCATGACAAGCTGAGTCAATCTGTTGTTAAAGGTAGCCACTATTCAAGATGGCCCAAGAAGATTGCTGACTGCTTAAGTTATTCTTGCCCAGTTTTGTCGTTAGGCTGCCTAGTGTATGCCTAGGCCGATGAAGAATAGTACGGTAGCGATCGCAAATGCTTTGCCAGAAGGCCCAGGATTTTTCACAGCAGCGCTCCTTTTTTCAGGTTCTTAAGGTGATTTTCTAGCTCGGCCCTAGCAATGGGATCAGGATTCACAAATGATGAAAACACCACATCGCAAGGCTACGCTTGAAACCGCAACGATTTTTCATCGTACTTCTGCGGAGTTTGGTTTATTTGCTCACATTACTGCGCAGATTCTGGTGCAGGGCTTTCACCCGTGAGATTTGTGCTCTCAGCGGTGGTGGCATCGTTAGCGTTAAGCTGGAGAACCGCATCTGCAAACCGCTGACCAATAACTTTATAGCTATCGACTGTAAAGTGAATGCCATCCATGGGTAAATCACTGGTTTCAATCATGGCACCGCTAGGAATTTGGATGCTTGCCTGCTGCTGTTGCACTTGTGACCAGTTAGGTAGCCCTTCTAAATCTTCTGGTTGACCGAGTTGCGCATAAATTAAAGGCGTGTCTGGATTGCCGATATCTTGGCGAAAATTATAAGCAAAGGTAGCGAATTTCTCGGCCCAGGCTTCGGCATCTGGTTGCAGCTCAGGAAACTGTTGCGGATCAATCGTGTCCGCTTCGCCTTGAAAGAACAAAATGCCATTAACCGTACCCATTACAGAGGCTGCGCGTACTCGTTTGAGACAAGAGCCGTAAAGGGTTTCATCGCTCAGATTTCTTTGCCATTCAGTAATAGAAGAGCCTGAACGAGCACAGGGAATGAGGCCGATAAACTGGTTGCTGTTTTGTGAGATAAGGGTTTTGGCGAAGACAAAAGAAGGGCCAAAGCCAGCAAATTTGTCATGCGAGATCATATCGATTTGATCGGTGCCATCATCGGTTGGCTCTGTGGCGACTTTCCATCGATAGTCGTTGCCAAATAAAAAGATATTAGCGCTGGGATTAATATCTTCTGGAACGGGGGCTTTGCCCACCATGTTGGACTGCCCCATCAGAATGTACAGCTGGAGCTTGCCCTGAATGCGTGATGGCACCGTGGGGTTTTGTGGGTCTGCTTCGTACGTCACTTCAGGCCCCTTGAAATATTCGTAGAGTCCTACTCTGCGGAGTAACTCACCGCCTTGTTCGCTGGTGGTTAAGTACCGTTGTAGCCCAATGCCAATACCGAGTCCGCACAGAAGCGACAAGCTGATAGAGGCGATCGCAGGAAATTTCATAAGCTATAAAAGCGAAGTCGAAGTGAGTACGCATTAGCAGTTGATTGAGCTAGGCTAGAACCACTCAACACTCCATTAATATCGCAGACTATGGCCCATATTAAAGACCGTAGAATTCAAAATGCGGACGGTAACTTTTACGTTGATAGTAGCTGTATAGATTGCGACACTTGTCGCTGGCTCGCCCCTGATATCTACACCCGCGCTGGTTCTCAATCGGCTGTCTATCATCAACCCAGCACAGATGCCGAGCGGCTTGCAGCTTTAGAAGCGCTGCTTGCTTGTCCTACGGGTTCTATTGGTACCCACGAAAAGCCCAAAGATATTCGCACTGTTCAGGCTCAGTTTCCGCTGCCTATAGACGAGAATATTTTCTACTGCGGCTACCATTCCAAGAAATCTTTTGGCGCAGCAAGCTATCTAATTCAGCGTCCTGAAGCAGAAGGCGGCAATGTCTTGATAGATTCACCTCGTTTTACGCCGCCATTGGTCAAGCGCTTAGAAGCCATGGGCGGTGTGCGCTACATGTATCTCACCCACCGAGACGATGTGGCTGACCATCAAAAGTTTCATGAGCATTTTGGCTGCGATCGCATTTTGCACGCAGACGATATCACCAGCGGTACCCAATCGGTTGAAATTCAGCCATCGGTCACCGAACCCGTCGCCTTAGATAGGGACTTGCTCGTTATCCCGCAGCCAGGGCATTCGCTTGGCCATACGGTGTTGCTATATAAGGGAAAATATCTATTTACAGGCGATCATCTGGCATGGTCTGCCCGGTTAGAGCAGCTCTACGCTTTTCGGAATTTCTGTTGGGATTCTTGGCCGCGCCAAATCGAGTCGATGAAGAAGCTAGCAGACTATACCGACCATTACAGCTTTGAATGGGTTTTGCCAGGGCACGGACGGCGATTTCATGGGGATGTGAAAGAGATGGGCGATCGCATGGAAACATGTGTGCAGTGGATGGAAAGTGTTGCCTAGAGATTGCCCCAGAGATTCCGTTTAGCTGAGCGCCTAGCGCCCACTAAAAAGCTAGTACTAAGCACTTTCCAGCAACTGGCCCAAAGCAACTGGCCCAAAGCAACTGGCTCGCCGTAACTGGTCTAACTAAAAAGCCCAGTCTGAATAGACTGGGCTTTTCTCACTTTTATGATTGTCAAATGCTCGGTTCGTCAGCGGCTACTATGCAGCTGCCTCAGCAGCTCTTCGGCGGTGAGTTGCAATACCTGCAATAATCGCACCCAAGCCTAACAATACCGAAGGTTCAGGAATTGACTGAGGCGCATTTTCTGCCACACTGCCCAATATTTTAAAGTCAGGCCCATTGTACGCTGCGCCTTCACTAGAGACTCGCAAGGAACTAATGTAGCCAGAATCAAGCCCCAAATCAGCTAGGTTAACGCCGATGGAACCTACGGCTTGATTCCCTTCAATCTCTTTGGTGTCGAGTTGGAAACCTGCATTATCCCAGGTTCTGGATTCAGATAGCTCCAACTTATTACCGATGAGATTTCCGTCTGCATCGAGCGCTTGAATATCAAGGCGGCTATTCATGCCACGCTCCCAAATGAAAATATTATCAACGGCTTGCTCAAAATTGAAATCGAGGATGAAGTGACCTGCATCTTCTGTATCGATAATATTATTGAGGTTCAAGTTGTTCATGACAGCTTTAGCCCCCTCATTGGTGAGCTGTTCTTCTTTTATGCCAGTGGTTGCTAAGTCTCCAATCTCTGCACTAGCCGCGCCGCTATTTCCCCCTGTGTAAAGGTCATTAGAGATAATATTCGCAGAACTGATGAGTGCGAAGTCATCAATGATTTTTCCATCTTCTAATGTGATGGCATTCAGGAAAATATCGCCTTGTGATGCCTCACTACCTTGGTGTGTTTCAGTGTAGTGAGTTGTGAAAGAGAATGCATGGGCAGGTTCGCTAAAAAGAATGAGAATACTGCTAGCAACAATACTGGCATTAATGGTTAGGTTGCGAATGTTCATCATGACACGAGTGAGCTTAAGAAAATAGGGCTATTGACGAAACCAAACGACTGCTGGGTTAGCTGCGCTTGTCTTTGTGTTTTCAGCATGCACAGCTAACCAACAAAACTTTATTATGGGCTCAATAACTTTGTTGGAGGTTGAAAAATGCTGATTCACGGAGACTATACAGAGATTAAAAGAGAGCCATATAGTCGTTGTTTTACGTCCGTAGATATATTCAATAAGGTTGTTTAGCCTAGTCTGCTTTACGCGAAGTCACAGAAAAAAAGCATTCTTTCGCTTGTAGCTAACCCCTTTTTGAAATGCTGCGTAAATTCTCTATCCGTATTTATCTCTATGCCTCAAGCCCTCTTTTTATATGCCTTTAAATCAAATATCAGAACTCATGTAGCTGATTCCATGTGCCATATAGACTTGGCAGTTTTCTCGACAAAAAAAGCCCAGCCTTCTAAAGGCTGGGCTGACTAACTTCTGTCTATGTCAAGCGCTAGTTCAGTGCGCAGCTATTATGCTGCAACTTCAGAAGATTTGCGGCGGCGAGTGGCCAGACCTGCAACGATTGCACCTAAGCCAATCAGTGCAGATGGCTCAGGGACTTTGGCTGCATCTACTTCTGAATCAAAGTCAAAGGACTGATCGCTGAAACGGAGGGAGTAATTATCTGTTTCAAAGCCACCGCCAGTAGAAACCTCGCTGACTTTAATCCGGTTGAAGAGCCCTTCTGTTTCACTGGCATAGAAGTGGACATAGCCATTTCCTTCGTCGCCCTGATGGCCTACTTGTGTTGGTAACCTAGAGTCAGTCCCATTCCCGAACAGTGTGGCGTAGTTAAAGAGGCCGAGGCTAGTTTCACTACCGCTTTCATCAACGTTGAAAAACTCAAACGTGTTGTTTTCGCTCAGTGCGCCCCAGTTTACTCCGAAATAGTTCAAGTTATCAGCTAAGTCAATAGTGAGTGCATTTCCATTAAAAACACTCAAATATTCGGAGGTGTTTCTTTCACCATTAGCACCTGTTGGTGCATAACCATCTTCCCGAATTTGCGTCAGTTTCTCTCCTTCAGTGCCTGCACCTCCTAGGCCATTCTCGAAGGAGAAAACAACATTTTCATTCCCAAAGGTATAGACATTTTGCTGCCCTTCAACTGCTTCAGGTGCACTGTTAAAGTCAATAGTCTGAACGCCATCGTTGTAGTAGAAGTCTGAGAAGGCACCTAGCGAACCGGTGGGATCCTCGTTGAGGTTAATGCCTCTAGTGACTCGAGCTGTAATGCTATCGACGGTGAATTCGCTGAAAACTTTTAAAGACGAATCATCGGGAGTTGCGGCTTGTGCCATGGGCGCAGCAACGAGTGGTGTGATGGATGCGATAGTAGTTGCTGCAATTAAAGTTTGAGAAAACCGTTTCATAATTGTCTGGAGAATCGAAAAGAGTAGGTAGGTTTATTAGCAAATATCTAGTCAGGCTTAGTAGACATGCCTAGATTCACAGCATTCGCA
>JBGCGG010000109.1:0-8166 GCA_045110585.1 Phormidesmis sp.
GTCACAAACTAGGGCCTCCTGTACGCAGGGTTAATTGCGATCTCTGAACCGTTTCTGAAGGAATTTGAGCTGGGCATGAAACGGGCAAACCGGTTCTTGAAACGCACTGCTTTAAAACGAAATGTTGCGAGATGCGATCGCACAAATGCATGCTAGCATACTAACGACATACAAAAATATGCTCAAAAGCATTTTAAAGGCATACAAAAGACATTTAATCCTTATTGTTCCTCTGTGACTTAGTATTGAGGCATACTTATGTCTGTCAAAAAGATGCCAAAACGTACCACCATTCGTATTCCTGACACTCTTGTCACCGATATAGAAAGGTGGGCAAAGGCAAGAGGGCAAGGTTTTGCTACCGTCTGCGCACTAGCAGTAGAAATGGGAGTGAAACAAGCAAAAGAAACAGGCGAATTACCTTTATCAGAGGGAAATAACCTTAGCGACAAAGAGAAAGAAGAAAAAGATTAACCACAAACAAGCACTAAAAAACGGCCCAAACCAAATGGTTCAGACCGTCATTAGTTACCGATTAAAGTAAAGCCTGACACTTTCAAAACTCAATAACTGCTCTAGTTTGGCGACCTGACAGTTATAGATTTTTACCAAAAGTTGATCAGGGACAATGCCGTGCGGGGTGCCGTACGTTGTTCTTATGCTACCTGATTTTCATGGACTGCGTAAACAGTCCTGCGATCGCGACTCTCAGAGATCTGTGAACCCCTCTCATAACAAGGGGTTTGAAAAATCAAACAGTTCTCAACATTTTGATAAGCACAGCCGTACAACGGCTAATGGTGAGGCAAATCACAGTGATTCACCCGCGACGAAGCCCCGTCGTTGCCGTAAAAAGCGGACAAACGGGGTGTCTCAATACGTCATTGAGTCTCTCAGCGAGTTCCTTGCGCTTTGGCCTCATCGCTACGACTACATCTATGCGACACATCCTGACCCTGCCACTAAGCCAGAATGGCACACGGAGTCGCGGCATCCCTTATCAGATCGACTCATTGCTCAAGGTGCTTATCTCTATGGGGTGCGCCCTAGCGTAAGTAGCTGCTATGGATTGATCGATATCGATAGCAGCAGTCCCTATCATCCCCAGAGAGAGCCGTTAGCACTGACGCGGATACATGAAGCATTGGAGCCTCTGGGATTGGTGACGAGTCTGCCCCTAACTAGCTCAGATAGTCAGGGTCTACATGTCTATTTTCCCTTCGCTGAAGCAGTACCGTCTTGGCAGCTTGCTTTAGCAATCACAACACTGTTAGAAAATGCGGGATTCAAGCTCGTGCCAGGGTGGTTAGAGGTCTTTCCTAATCGAAAGCCGTTTGCACCCGATGGCAGCTTTAGTCTGTTCAATGGTCATCGTCTTCCACTACAGCAGGGCTCATATTTGCTAAATGAGGCGTTGGAGCCAGTAGCCAGTACCCATCTGGATTTTGTTCGGCAGTGGCGAACGGCAGCAGCACGAAATGATCTGTCTACTCAGGTATTAGAGCGGATCGTTAAGCAAGCGAAGCGAAAAGCATATCGTGTATCGGGGAAAGCTCAAAAGTTTTTGAATGATTTGAATGCTGAGATTGAACCGGGGTGGTCTGGTCCTGGGCAAACGAATCACATTCTAGGACGCATTACGTTGCGCTCTTATGTGTTTGGCCATGTAATCGGGGCTGAGAAGCCCTTAAATGGAAAAGCGTTGGTTGAGGATATCGTGAACGTCGCTCGCTCATTACCAGGATTTAAAGACTTCTGTGGCCATCAAAAAGAAATAATTAAAAAAGCGAAGGACTGGGCGCTGTCAGTAGAGAGTAAGCAGCGGTATTTTCCTTATGCCAGTGGCAAAGCATTTAAGGCCAAGCAAGGACCAACCTGGAACGAGCAGCAAGCAGCTGAGGCAAGAGAACATATTCAACACTGTGTGATTGAACTATGTCAGCAAGGAGTATGGCCAGAGGGTATTACGCCTCGTTTTGAAATGCTCTGTAAGTGTCACATATCAGGGGAGACGTTGTACAAGAACCGTGACTTATGGCATCCGGTATTTATCAATGAGCAGCAGCAGGCTTTAATACAGCTCCCCCCAAACCCCCCTGTTCTTCATAAAAGAGATGGGTCTGCTTGCGCTGAAGGCGCGACAGACCCATCAAAGCGCACAAGCTTATTAGTAGCGGCAGGCCGTAATAAACCAAATGACAAAGGGTTGAGGGTTGCTCAAGAGGGAAAAATAGAGCCCTTCGATGGCATAGGCCGTAATAAACCAGATAGTACGGCTTGTAGCGTTTCTGAGGAGGGTGAAAGGGTTGACTTACCAAAACGGTCTACACCGCCTGAGCAGCTTGCTTTAAATATTCAGTGGGCATTACAGATTGCTCGCAGTAAACACAGGGAACAAGTGCGGGTTAATCAGCAGCAGTATCGGACAGAACGAGGGATAAAGGCTAAGGCTGAGTTTGATGAGCAGCTACAAGAATGGCTATCATCTGGCGATCCAGTATTGGAAACTGAAGCAGAACGAATTCTTCAAAGGCAAAGAAAGACTATTGAGTCTAATTAACTTAATGAAGCTAGCGGTTAATGTTTTTTAAGATCTAAAAACCTGGCGCAAGACTATCAAATCAAGCAGTCCAATGAAAAAAGGGACAGTAAGTCTTTAATGACAACGACCAAACGCATTTTTAGGACCTGGGCCTAACTCAATCGTCATTGATATACTTGAAAAAACATCGGTTGATACAGCCATGACTAATGATGAGTTACAGCAAGCAATAGAGGCTAATACCATAGCCATCTCACAAATTAGTCAGGCGCTAGATGCCATTGTCACTCAATTTATCCGACCCAATACCCAGCAAGCTTTTGCTAACTACGAACGGTTAGAGCGTATTGAGACTGTATTAGAAAATAGTGCTGAAACCATTGGACAACTTGAAGCAATTCAAGCTGAAAACGCACAGCAAGTCGCTCAAAATACACAAGCCACTAAAGCATTAGCTCAGATTGCTGACACAACTCAGCAGCAAATATCGTCTAATGCTGAAGTTATCAGTCAGAGTGAAAGTCGGCTTCAAAGGATTGAAAACCTGACAGAAGAAAATGGCAACCAAATTCAGGTTCTAATCGAAGAAGGTAGAGCAGACAGACAAAGTAACGAGCGGAAATTCTCAGAAGCTTTAGCCGGTATTATCAGCAACGGTCGGCGTATCAGCAGACTAGAGCAACAAGCCAGCTAACTACTCTTATTCGCTCGAAAAAGGATTCAGGCATTACCATCCGGGCTGAGGCCAAACAAGCTATTGATAAAAGCATACACATCAATAATTCAGGATTATGAAATATCAGTCACTCGAAATCCTGAATTATTGATATTCTGAAATCTCATAATATCAAATCTCTGGTTGCTGCCATACTCAAGCTTCGGCCCTTGCCCAAGAGCAGCGAGCAGTTTATGCATCGACTAACACGACATCAACACTACGCTTTTAGAATATCAGTCACCTGAAATATCAATATTATGTAAGTCTAGTCGCTCCATTAGCAAATCGCCGAGATCGCACTTTTGCTTTAAAGCTTCGATTTTAAGGGCCTCAAGTACGTTGACAGGAATCCATGCTGTCAAGCGAGCGTAGTTAGGATTGCTGCGTTTGCCAGTTTTAGGTCTACCAACAGGACGAACTTCACTAGCAGTAGTCGTTAAGGGTTCAGCACTATCGCCGTTGATGAACGCATCAGCTACGGAATCAGGAACAGGTTTCTTTGATCGAGGCTTGCTTGGAAGTGCTGCTGATTTTTTTGAGGCCACTACCATTTCTCCAAATTTATAAACTTCAGCAGCTCTTTATTGAGTGCCTTTATTTCTCTGACTGCTGCTCCTTTTCGCTCTAGGTCAGACAAGGTATGACCGCTAGCACACTCAGCAAAAACCACTCGCTGACTTACAGGTGACTGAAATACTGTAATTTCGTAATCCTGTAATGCCGTAACTATATTAGCTGCAATTGCTGTCCCAACGATCTTCTTACTTACGACAAACGCAGCCAACAAGTCGTCCTTAAATACCTGCGCTTCTTTGATAATCGCTGTCGTACTATCGCTAGCCCAGTTATCAAAAGCAGAGGGCGACACAGGAATCAAAACAACGTCCGCAGCAAGAATAGCTGAGCGAGTAACTTCTGCAATTCTTGGAGGAGTATCCACGATCACATGATCATAATCAGCAGCAATCTTCGGCAATTGCTTATGAATATTCGCATGAGCCATACCTACAACCGAAAATGGGCCATCGACCTCTCTAGCTGCAGCCCAATCTGAAACAGAACCTTGAGAATCAGCATCCACTAACAAAACTTTGGAACCCGAATAAGCAATTGATTCTGCCAACATCAGCGATAGCGTACTCTTTCCAACGCCACCTTTAAGACTCGAAAGAGCAATTATCATGATTTCATAGTTTCAGTCACCTGAAATTACGTAAGACCGTAGCTACGATATCACAGCTATAGCTATGCGTAAATTACAAAGGCTCAGGATATTCCAAGTTGTCAGCGTAATGGACAGAAGGTGCAAGAGGATTCAGAGGTCAGCTCATCCCTATTCTTAGGCACGTTATGACATTGACGATTGCAGGCTCTCCCGTCAATAAGCGCCTTAAATAGATGGAGCCATCAAAGACTAAGCACTCTACCAGTCTCTACCGCTCCATCTATTTAAGGCGCAAAACTGGAGTTCGCCATCGTTAAACCGAGCTGGTTTTACAACACTACCTCAGGGCGAGGTGCAGTGCGATCGCCCTTGTTTAACCCCAAATAATTCCATTTATTTTGACTATGTTAAAAATCAGACTAAAACATCAAGGCATCTATCAATAAAGCTTGATGTTAGGAGGTTTAAGCCTTTTCGATAGGGGTGATCGCGCTCTGATTTCTAAGTCATATATATGTACTTATATGACTTAGAAGTATGCAAAAATAAAGCACTGAAGATTTTCTTCTTACTGAAGTTCTATGCGTGAGTGTTGATGCTTGTCCTCTATAAAATTATTTTGCTGATGTCCTTATCTCAGTATTTACCGTGCTATTTTTCTACCATTGAGTGATTTCTAATTCCGGGAAGTCTGTCCCCCAACTTTAAAGACAAAGCTACATTATGCGTTTACCTAAAATCTTTGCCACTGCAACTGTTTTAAGTCTACTTGTCAGCAGCCCTTCTCTTGCTGACACTTTTGCACAGACAACTGAGGTGGTCAGTCTCTCTGGCTCTATGGCTGATGCCGAGAAGGTGAGAAATTGGCTGTCCGGAGCTTCATTTGCTTTTCTCGATAACGGCACTTTTATCTATGACCTTCCTCCAGGGACTCGTAGGGACTGGTTCCCTCTCCGTGGACAATGGGAGTACTCAGGGAGAGGGGAAACAATCAGCTTTTGGGGGCAAACCACGACGAACTACGGTGCTTCATCGTCAGGTGTTGTTATCAGGGGGACTTTTGCAGGCAGTCAGATAAGAATGCAGACAATTTCAGGCGTCAATTTATCTCAGTGTTCTTTAGGATATTGCTCTACTTCAAGGAATTCCAGCAACTACAGTTCTATTCTGAACGTATCTCAAAGCCCCCGTTAGAAAAGACTCCGGCTGACCTGGAAGAGCTGTTCACCACTCATACTCTCCATAAGCCTGCTTACTCCACTTGATGACAGAACGCAACGATGGATTACACGTATTCTGCCTTGTCATACTTGACTTATCT
Organism: Phormidesmis sp.; assembly: GCA_045110585.1. Classification (GTDB taxonomy): domain Bacteria; phylum Cyanobacteriota; class Cyanobacteriia; order Phormidesmidales; family Phormidesmidaceae; genus Phormidesmis. Next base: position 5,747 of record JBGCGG010000109.1, read on the forward strand.
ACATCGCACCGCTTTAATCACCCCCTGACATATATGTTTCTACTGAGAATGATTACGGCTATATGTATTCATAAAGAAAAATCACTAACGTGAAACAGTGAACCGTTAACTACGAGTAAATATATCTCATTATTTCCGATGAAACCAAATATCTTGATTGGTATCGGTTTTGCATTTTTGTCTATTCTGCTAGGCTATCTTAGCTACAGAAAAGTACTAGGAGATGGCTGGCTAGATCGTGCTGACAAAGTTGCAAGTATTGTTTCTTTATTGTTAGCAATCATCTCCGTCTCTGGCATTCTTAACGGACAAAGTAGAGCTACCGATGCAGCAAGCGTAAGCATCGGCGGCAACAATACAAACAGCCCTGTTACACAAGGGAATAACAATCAAGTCACTGTCGGAGACACGACGGTGACGGCTGAGCAACGCTCTATTAATGCGCTTGAACGTGTCAAAAGCGAATTGCTTAGTAACTTCACAGACTTAGCTGTACAGATTGATAGCTTAAAGTCTCAGTCGCCCAAAGCTTTTTGGGACACGCGGCGTGTGAACGAGACAGAGCTTGCATATCAAGATCGAGCTAAAAATGAGTTCCGTGACTACGAGCGTTTTATTCAGACCCTGAACAACCAGATGAAAGTATCAGGTAACTTAACTGCTACCTTTCAAAATGATCTAGCCTTCGATCCGAAAATCGCTAAACAGGCAACTCAAACATACGAGCAGCAAGAAGAGGTTGTATACAGCTTTCGCAGTTTTGAATCAGGCTTACAACACTTGCTGAGTCTTAATCTTACGGACGAGGAACGTACTTCTCAGGCTAAGTCTTTGCATATGGAAAAGATTGCTAATGCAAAGATGGCTCTAGCCAACGCAGCAGCGTACTTCTGCTTAATTGCTGATGCTGAAGATATCGAGCTAATGAGAGATACCTTTGCTTCTATTGGTATTGACGCACAGTTTCAGCCTGGAGAGGATGGCTATAGAGCTTCTATGAGGCTGGCTTCTAAATTCGTAAGAGAGAAAGCTAGTGTTCTGAGATCTAGAGTTGAAGACCAAGCAGCAGCAGGAAACAGAGAGATTGACCGAAGAATCGACGATCCATACATACTCCTGCTACGGAAGACGTTAGGCCTACCGCCGACTCTGACAGTTGCCGAAGTTGAAGGTTTAAGGAGTCGCAAGATTGATCAGAAAGAAACTGACCCTGCGAAGCTTTTCTCTATGGCAGGGCTGTCTTACATGGAATCTGATGGTGAAGCATCAGTCGTGTATTTTGAAAGAGCATTATCTACAGGAAAGCTCTCTCAGAACCAAGAGAGGTACGCAAGAACTTCGCTAGATCGACTGAGAAACCCAGAGAGATATGGCAAGACTCTGGGCGTAATGATTATCGACCTGTCTGTTGGAGGTAGCTTTGAACAAGCGGGACTTCAGAGTGGCGACGTTATCGTGTCAGTAGGGAATGAAACCGTTCAAGAGCCTATGGATATCGCATCGGCTATGTTGAAGTCAGACATCTTGCCTATGACAGTAGTGCGCGATGGTCAGCGGCAAATTGTAAATGTACAAGGAGGTCAGCCAGCGTCAGCGAAGCTAACTCCTCTAATTGTGTTTAAGCTAGTTCAGCTCTAGTCTTCTTCGAGATTGGAGCTGAACTAGCTTTCTGTTCAACAACCTTTGCTAGATTGTGTCAAAATTGCGCAGTTAGGGATACGAAGCACCTTCTGAAACGCTGTCTGCTCTTTGCTGAGGAAACGCTCTGATATCGCTTTCTATATCTGCCATAGCTTCATCTCTGTATGCTTCCCACTCTGGATTGCTATAACTGCCGGAGCTTGTACTATCTGTGTAGTAATTAGAAGATGGATACGACGGTGACTGATTTGCTTGTGCTGCCTCCGCCTGAATTGCTTCTAGCAGGCGCAGTTCATCCTCTGTTAGTGCTAGTTCTCCGTCCTCGTATGGGATAGCAGTTGGTACGTCTTCCTGTATCACTACATCATCTTCGATATATGGCTGGGACGAACCAGACTCTATGTCTGCATAGCTATCACTTGCATCTGATTCTGGATAGTAAGAATCATAGCTGCTAGAAGAAGTTCCTGCGCAACTACATAGGATACCGACAAGAGATAAGCCTAATAATAAATTCCTACTGTTCTGAAAAAACAGATTTTGCATAGTGTGTTGTCCTCTTGATGAGAAGTTATTTCCTAGACTTCAGTTAAGTTATGGCTCTTTTCCTCTCTGAAGCTATGCAATATGCCACTTAACGTAACTACTCAGGCTTAAATCTTTCAGTTGATTGAAATCGCTTTAAAGGTTTACAGGCTAAGGTGTCGTGAGTTCTGTTCAGGCAGTTTTAGATTGGTAAAACGAACGCCAAAATTCAATATCAGTGAAGCAGAAATCAG
>JBGCGG010000110.1:0-2746 GCA_045110585.1 Phormidesmis sp.
TCACTCTTCTTTGAGCTATTTGACACCTACTGAATTTGAAACACAGTGGCGAAGAAAACAGCAGTCGTCTAAAGGTAATACTGGTAAGTCCAGACTCTCTAGTGCCTGATTTTGCTGTCCAAATTTAGGGGTTCATTTCAGTTTAGGATGCGGCCTGAGGCGGACACTTGGGTGACGAGAACGGTACGATTGCCGATGTCGATTAGGTAGGCGGATTCGCCTTTGAGTTTGGTGCGCACGGCAGCGAAGGCTTGGTAGCCTTCTAGCTGCGGGGTGGCGCTGTGGATATGAATGGCAAAGTTCTGGGGCTTGCTGCCGATGACTTCGGCGTCTGCGGGCACTTCGACCGGGTGGCGTCCGATGATTTGAGAGACGATGGCGGGGCCGTAGCTTTTGACTGAGGGTGAGGTGAAAATCACATCGGCGTGGATGTCTTCGGTGGTGCCGAACATCTGGCGCAGCGCATGGAAGAGAAGCAGGCGAGCATTTTTGACTTTACCGTCTGCGCTTTGGCCGGTGCGTGAGCAGGCAATGGCGGCGGCAGGTTCACCGACTAGGTGAGGTTGAAGGCCCTCTACGGTAAGGACGGCGAGGCAGGCGCTGTTGGCATTGGGGGCGATTGCAACGTGTGAGGAGAAGCGGCAGCGGACGAACTTATCGGTGCCGTTCATCTTGCCAAGGGCTTTGACATCACCGTTGCCCAAGTCAATCAGGACAAGGGCTTTAGCGGTTGATGAGGTGCAGTTTTTAACCTGTTTTACTTTGAGTGCTGAAATCATAGAATTACCTGAAAGAATTGCTATTATTGGCGTTGCTCAGTTGTGTCTCAAAATCGCACTACCTGAGCGCGCAAGGGCTAAACCTTGCAGAGGTTTAGCCCTTGCGCTAAACCTCACAAAATAAATATAGACTTAAAGTCTATCTAAGGACACTTAAAATGTATTTGAATAACGGATGACTGAGGCCAAGATCTATAAAGTATGCATATAGACTTAAAGTGTTTATTAATAGATAAAAATGCTTAACATGGTGCTATTAACACAAACGGAATACACTATGCGTGTCGTGATAAATAACAGACCCGGTATGGTGATGGGGCGAATTATCTGGAAACTGCGGCAGGCAATGGCAAGCCGCAAAGTCCTCAATAAAGACCTTGCAACGGCATTAGGGAAACATCCCACGGGGTTAAGTCGGCTTAAAAGCCAAGACGTTTTACCTGCCATTGGATCTGACGAGGTGGAGCGGATCCGATATCACATTGAAAAGCTGAGTCCTGAGTACGGGGCTTTTCCTCTAGGTGAACTAATAGGTATCGATGAAGGGGAGGTAGTAAGGTGACTGAACGACTAGATCGAATGGAAGCACTGCTGGAACGCACACAGCAGACGCTAGATCGAACAGCAGCGAAACAAGAGAAGAATACAGAAGAAATTGACATCCTCTTAGGTGCAATCGCTACTAGCGAAGCAAAAGTAGACAAACTCGTTGCTCGGGCTGAATCTACTGACCAGCGCTTTGAAGTACTTCGCGCTGAAGCCGTTACTGATCGTCAAGAATTTCGACAAAACTTTAACGATGTCATCGAACAGATGCGCATCGATAGAGAAGAAACAAAACAGCAAGCTAACGCCGACAGACAAAAAGCTGACGAACGGCATTCAGCACAGATGGAAGTTATACAGACCCTACTTTTGGAGTTAACGAAGACAAATGGAAACGTGACAAAGCTACGCGACCGTATGGATAGTTTCGAGAGAGCAAACTAGCAATACCTTTAAATTCAGAATGCGGCCTAAACCCGAGGGTCTAAACCGCATTCCTTTATGTAAAACCTGAAGCCTTCAAAATCTAATAACTGTAGTTTCTTGGTCGGAGCCTCAGCTATTGATTTTTCCCGAAGAGCAACAGGGCTCAAGCTCCCGGCTGGGGGTTACTTAAGCATCATGTTACCCGATTTTAACAAGCTTCGACAGCGGGCCAACGAGAGAACCGATTTACGTTCTCTAGAACATAGATCAGACAACCGTTTCGTCAATCTAAGAAGTTTTCAACAATTTGCTAAAGCGTGCGGTCGCGGAGCCAATCACGGTTATCGCATCACCCTCATCGGTAAACTTCCCGCTCCCTTTCCATTAAATTGCGACCGCTCTAACGCCTCTACTCACTTCAGAAACTGTACTGGAACCATCACCACAGTCCACCACAGTCAGCTCACATCGGCCTACATCGGCGAATGGCTCGCCAGCAGCGTCAGTCTAGGCTTCATCCACGCCAACGTCCGCTACACCGCAGGCGATGACGCCGTAGACCTGCTCACCCACCACGCGATCGCCGAAATGGGGGGCCACGCCGCCCAATACGCCACCACCGCCGTCATCAACCTGCGCAAACGCTACCAACACGTCCTCGCAGGCGGCTGGTGGGTCTCCGGCCTCGACCCACTGAACGACTGGCAACCTATGGACTGGGGCCAATTCAAACCCATCACCCCTCGTACTAGCTGGCGCGACCCCGACAAGGTCATTAAATACGAAGCGCCCGCCAAACAAAGTACCCGCGCCCTCTTCCTCGCCGTCACCTGGGCCGATGGCCTGAAAATAGCCGAACGCTACCAGCGCGGCGACGCCTACCAGCAGCGGATCAAAGAAACCATCCGCAAAGCCTATCCCGCTGCCACCAACCTCAGCCACCGGCAAACCCTAGCGCTCACCCTCGACCGCCTCAACAGCAGTCCCATCACCGA
>JBGCGG010000111.1:0-2726 GCA_045110585.1 Phormidesmis sp.
AGCGGGCACAGCGCCGGCAGCAGACTCGCCTCCGTAAGCGCTATCAACTGCCTGCCTCGGGCGCTTGTACCTACACGCCTATTCGTAAACGATTGTCTTTGTTGGAGAAATGCCTATGACCATAGCAAATGACCCACTAGCGTAAGTATTTATGCAGATCGCGGCGACGGGTCATTACTCAGTTGCTGACCTATCTGATCGGATAGGTAAAATGTAAGCCTTTTTATGAGTTGAAGGTGAGGGATGCTTATTTATCTAGGCGAATAATGCCTCTGCGCAGTGCTACTACAATGGCTTGGGCGCGATCATTGACATCGAGTTTCTGAAAAATGTTATTGATGTGGAATTTGATGGTGCCTTCTGATAAATGCATCATTTCAGCGAGCTTTGCGGTGCTGCTGCCTTGCACCATGAGCGCTAGTACGTCCCGTTCTCTTTGTGTAAGTTCGTCGCTTTCCATTCGCTCTACTAGTTTAATGGCTACGTTAGAGGGCAAAAAGCGTTTGCCTGCAGCAACTTGGCGGACGGCTTTTGCTAGTTCTGCTGTGGTGGCATCTTTTAGTAGGTAGCCCCGTGCCCCGGCCTGTAGTCCTTGGTAAATATCTTCGTCGGTATCGTACGTGGTCAAAATTACGATGTTGGCTTTTGGATCGTTTTGCCGAATTTGTATGATCGCTTCTAATCCTTCCATTTTTGGCATTCGTAAATCCATCAGCGTTAAATCGGGCTGATGTTCTTGGTATAGTTCAACTGCTTCTTTTCCGTTTTTGGCTTCTGCGACTACCGTCATGTCTTTTTTCCGGTTGAGGATAGACACAATGCCTTCTCGAACCACATTGTGATCTTCTGCGACCAAAACTCGAATAGTTGACTCTACGCTCATTAGGACATGACCCATCAGTAGGTGGGGATAGTGATGTCTATTACCGTACCTTTCCCTGGTTTGCTGGTGAAGGCAAAGTGACCGTCAAAGCGAAGGACGCGTTCTCGCATGCCCAATAAGCCAAAGCCTTCTACGGTTTCCAAAGAGGCCTCTGTGCCGATGCCATTATCGATAATTAATAGATGAACGCGGTCGATTTCAAACGCGAGAGTAAGTTCTAGGGTATCGGCTTGGGCATGGCGGAGGACATTGGTGGTGGCTTCTTGGCCGATGCGCAGGAGGTTGGTTTGAATGTCTTCGGGGAGGGCATAGGGGGTGCCGACAATGCGCAGGCGAGTAGTGGTGCTACTGTCTTGGGTCATTTCTGTGAGGGTGGTGCGCAGGGCGTTGGGGAGGGTGTCGGTGGTTAGGGCTTGCGATCGCAAGGCTCTGACGGAACGACGTGCTTCTGAGAGGCCCTGACGGGCTAAGTTTCCAGCGCGATTAACGTGATACAGCGCGTCTTCAGCGCTTTCTGTGAAGCTGTCTTTTGCGGCTTCGAGTTGGAGAGAAACGCCGGTGAAGGCTTGGGCCAGAGTATCGTGAATTTCGCGGGCGAGGCGATTGCGTTCTTCAGTGAGTGCGGCGTTGAGCGCGACGGATTGGCTTTGTTTGGCGAGGCGGGTGAGCTGAATAGCGAGGGTGGCTTGATTGGTAAGCGCTTGGATAAATTCGAGCTGCTCATCGGTGAGAACTGTTTCGTTACAGAAGGCAAATCCGATAAAGCCAAGGGGGGTATGGCCGACCCTCATGCAGGCACAGGTAGCTGTGCGGTGACCTCTGGATTCGTGCCAATCGGGTGTGCCTGGCCACATAAATTCAGCAGATTGAGAATCGCTATGGTCGAGAACGAAGGGTTTGGAGGCGTCGAGGAGGATTTGCCAAGCGGCGGTGATATCAGCAGGAATGGGCTGCCGGAAAATGGCAGGGTCGTTGGGGGCGTTGGGGAAAAAGACTTGGCCTTGCTGAACCGCAATGTGCTGCTGAAGGGTGTGAGCTTTAGCGTCGTAGAGGAAGAGATGGGCGTCGTCAGCACCAATTTGTTGATTTATTTGGATTAAAATTTTACCGAGGAAGCGATCTAACTCGGGTTCGGTGGTTAGCGCGTCTAGGGTTTGGCTAAGGGCTGCGTTGGTTTTGGCCAGTTCGGTAGCGCGATCGCGAGCAGCTTTTTCTTGTTCTTGTAAAATGGCTGCCTGCTTGGCGTCTTCGGCGAGGCGAGTGAGGTGAATAGAGAGGGTTGCTTGGTTTGTCAGCGCTTGAATAAATTCGAGTTGTTCGTCAGTTAGGGTGGAGATATGGTGAAAGGCAAAGCCGATAAAGCCAATGGGTTTGTTGCCTACTCGCATGCATGCGCAGGTTGCGGATAAGTGGCCTTGCTCCTGATGCCAAGCAATAGTTTCAGGCCAGATCAATTCTAAATTAGGTTGCCTTTCATCCATGGTGAAAGGCTTTTCAGAGGTAATGATTGTTTGCCATGCATTTGATAAGTTGGCGGGGATGGGATGGGAAAACATGTCAGGATCGCTGGGTGCTGTGCCTGGATAAATTTTCCCGTCTTGGACGGTAATGTATTGAGTGAGTGTGTGGGTGTTTTCGTCGTATAAGAAGAGATGGGCTTTGCAGGCTTCAATCGGTTCGCTAATACTGGTGAGAATTTGGCGAGAGTGATCTGATTTTTGTGTAAGCGCTTTTTACTTAAGCGGAAAAGCGTTCTGGGAACAGGATAGCAAACTGTGATAAGGCTGACCGCCAGTTTTTGATGGGTCTGTTCCATTTTTTAGCAATGTTGTTCATCGCCAGA
>JBGCGG010000112.1:0-40770 GCA_045110585.1 Phormidesmis sp.
AGTCTCTCCGGGCTACTGGTAATGCTAATGCTACTGCTGCTGCCGGTGTTGAGAGCAGTATGCAACCCCGACAAAGGCAACAAGTTGTTGTTGCTGTTGGTGGGGGCGAGAGCGACGACTGCTGCTGACATCTTTATTCCGTTCCGTTTTTTTTTCTGGCTGTGAGAAATAATAATGATTTTATCCGAAAGATCGTTGAATAGTGATGAATGCAGTTTGCGTTTGTGTTTGAAGGGAAAATGAAGCGCAACGATCGATCGCCTTCTTTACTTAGGATTTGACGTTGATATTTTGAATCGACTCAATTGTGTGGCCGAGGCTCTCGGTGAAAATGTGAGCTCCCGTAAAACATCATTTGGCCAAAGGATTTACAGTGCATCGCCTCGCGAGATCATTCAAATCTACAATTTGAACTCTAACTCTAACTTCTCTAACGGGCAGATAAAAGAAAATTCAGAACAAGATACGAGTACAAGATATATCATACTCGGAATACAATAAAACACCGAGGGCCGGAACTATGTTGTGGTTAATCTATTTTGAATGTTGCCAGTCTTAGTCTGACTCTTGAGAGAGTCGCACGACTATTTTTTGTCTTGTCGGAGTCGTTTCAAGATGTCTCGCTCAAATTGGCAAAACGATTCAGCCCTCACAACTTATAAGTATCCCAAACAAAGCAGGAAAATCCTTTGATTGAACCACGAGAAGAAGAAAAGAGACACGTCCAAACAATGATTCCAAACCAAGTCGATCCCAATAGCCCTGCTACCCAGCCGTACAACCAGGCACCCAAGGCCGTGAATCCTTTTGCTGGAATCGATGCATTTGGAACCCAACCTGCGCCTATGCAGCAACCTGTTCAGCAACTGACGGTCGACCCTGTCAGTCCCATGCCCAACTATGGGGCTCCCATCCAAACTATGGAAGGAACACCAATGGCACCATCAACCCCTGTTCTCGGGTACGGAAATACTCCTGTCCTTAACACTATGCAGCCAGCCCAGAATTTTGCTGCTCCCGTGACGCCCCCGTCCCAGTTTGGAAATGGAGGTATGCACCAGGCCCCTATGAACCAGGCCCCTATGAATCAGGCCCCTATGAATCAGTCATTGGGATCTACAGCTCAGTCTATCTGCCCGCTAATTATTGCCTGGGCTACAGGCCAATCTTTGCCCCTAGAGCAAAAGCAGCAGATTATCAGGTGGGAAGAGACGCACCTGGCAGATATTTGGTGCTCAACCGCACAGCTCCCCAACGAAATAGAAGCGCGAGCTGCGCTTCTACAAAAAGTAGTGCGCGCCATTGAATCGAGTCCCGATACATCTAGCGCTCAAGCACCTAGCGCTCAAACCCTCAACCATAACAAGGCAGACTTAAGCCCACCTGTTGCCATGCCGCTACCAGGCCTATGGTCAGACTGGATAGCATTACTTTGGACGCTGTGGCTACCATTAGCGCAACAGTTAGATCGAAAGCAAAGGGCTACAGGCCGCCCGTTTATACAAGGCATTTTAGGCGGGCAGGGCACGGGGAAAACCACGCTCTCTAAAATGCTGCAGCTTATTTTGGCACAGTTAGGACATGTAACCGTGCCGCTGTCTATTGATGATCTGTATTTGACTTACGCTGAACGGCAAACCCTCATGGAATCAGATGAACGCCTGATTTGGCGGGGGCCACCGGGGACTCATGACATTGGCTTGGGGGTGAAAACACTAGAAGCGATAAGGTCAGCTGGAGCTAGCGACACGGTGAAGGTGCCGCAGTTTGATAAATCTCTACATGGGGGGCAAGGCGATCGCACAGAACCTGCGGTACAACCGGCCCCTACGATTGTGCTCTTTGAAGGCTGGTTTGTAGGGGCAAAACCGATACCGGCAGATAGATTTGAGCGCATGGATGATCTGCCCCATCCGATTATGACCCCAGCAGATCAGCAGTTTGCGAGAGACTGCAATGAACGTTTAGACACGTACATGCCGCTGTGGGCCTTTTTAGACAGCCTTATGGTGCTGTGCCCCAGAGACTACCGGCTATCTCAACAGTGGCGACAGGACGCTGAGCATGCCATGAAGGCCACTGGAAAAACAGGTCTATCTGATGCTGAAATTACTGACTTTGTGACGTACTTTTGGAAAGCGCTTCATCCAGAGTTATTTATCACTCCGCTGACTCACAGCAAAGAGACAGACTTGGTGGTATATATCGAGTCAGACCATTCCGTGGGTGATCTGCAATCTCCTACGTTTGGGCATCCTGAAACGACGGATAGTGTGTGAATGTAGTTAGACACATGCAATCTTGATGGAGCGCAGGAAAAGGTATCAGTGAGACAACTGATATCTGGTTCCAAAGTATTTTACAGTCGTCACAAGATGAGGATTCTTTAATGGGTATGACGAGTATGGACACGACTGTTCAGGTATTATCACCGTCTGGCATTTTAGATAGCACCCAGGCGACAGTCATTAGTGCTCAAGTTGATGAAGCCCTAGAATCAGGGGCCAAAACGTTGCTGGTAGATTTGAAAGAAACGACGTTTGTGGATAGTTCTGGTCTCGGCACGCTGGTTGCGGTCTTGAAAAAAACCCGCGAAGCAGGGTGCATTATGACCGTGTGCTCAATCAATCCGCAGGTAAAAATGTTGTTTGAACTAACCAGTATGGATCAGGTGTTCCAAATATTTGAAAACCGCGAGGCCTTTGAGGCTTCGCGGTTAGGATAGCTGGCTCGCGAGCTAACGCGTTAGCCCCAAATAGCACGTTAGGCCAGGCTGCTACGCGTGGCCTAACGGTAATGGACATCAGGCAATGGCCATAATGCTTCAAGGGCAGCCGTTAAAACGGGATATCGTCGTAATCGGGTGCTGGCGCAGCAGGGGTCGCTGGAGTAGCGGGTGCAGCTGGAACAGCCGCTGAAGGTGTAGACGCGGGAGTAGTGCCCGTACCAACAAACTTACCAGCAGCAACAGGCGTGGGTTCAGCAATGGGTAGATTTTGCAGATCACCGATGGGGCTAACGCGCTGAACAGTGATTTCAGCTCGCTTTTCTTTGAAACCTTCCGGGCGCTCGACGGTACTCATGCCGAGACGGCCTTCCAACAAAACGCGATCGCCTTCTCGATACTTTTCCTGAATTTCCTGTGCTAAGTTTCCCCAGCCCACAACTTTGACTTGACCGGGGGCATCGTTTTCGCGCAGGCCCGGAAACTTAACTGTGAACTCAGAGATGGGCGTTTGATTGTCGGCGGTGTAGCGCAGCTGAGGGGCTTGGACAATTTCCGCCATCAAGATGCAGTTATTCATAAAGCGTGTGTCTGGTTGATACGAAACGGGTTGATACGAAACTGATTGAGACGAAACGGGTTGATACGAAACGATGAGCTATTTAAGAATTGTCTAATCCTTGTTCAGACGTCATGAACTGCTGAAGGCGCTGCTGATAGGTTAGGAGCTGGGCGTCCACCCAGCTACGGTCTTTGCCATTAGCAAAAATATGGACAATCGGCTCACTGGCATCGGGCAAAACTAATACCCAATTTTGAGGATTGTTCTGCTGATCCGGGTCTACGATTTTAACGCCGTCCGTCAGATCTAGCTGCGTAGGCAAATGAGTTTCTACAAGATAGCGCATCAGGGCTCCTTTCAGGCTCCACGGGCAACGCATGGTTTGGCTGCGGTGAGCAATACGAGGCAGCTCCTCCCAAATGTGACCGAGCGATCGTTCTTGAATAACCAGCATTTCAATTAGCTTTGCAATGCAGAACATCGCATCGAATCCGGGGTGCAATTGCGGAAAAATAAAACCCATATCACCGCTACCACCCAGGATTACATTGGTGCGATTAGGACTGGCAAGGTTGGCATTCGCCAGAGTCGTATTCGCCAGGGTCGTATTCGCCAGAGTCGTATTCGTTAGCGTAGTATTCGTCAGGTTAGGCTGCTTAACCGGCTGAGTGCAGGCAGCCATCAGGGCCGTTGAGTTTGCCTTCGTGCGGATGACTTGGCCACCATGACGGCGGGCGATTTCTTCAATCGCGCCAGAGGACTGCACAGGCACCACGACCGTTCCACCGGGATGCGCGGTCAAAATCATATGAACCATCAAAGCAGTCAGGGTTTCACCGCGAATAGGCGTGCCGACCTCATCGACAAGAATCAGCTGCTCTCCGTTAGCAGAGACCTGTACGCCAAAAGTAGCCTTTAGGGCATGCACAACCTGACCTAGCTGCCCCAGCATGTCGTTGCGTTCTTCTACGGAAGGGGCGGTGTGCGCCAAGCTCGCGTTCAAAACAACTGCGTCGCAGCCAAACCTATCTAAAATTTGTGGCAAGACGGCCCCTGACAGTGCGTAGGCATAGTCAATGACGATTTTAGATTTGCTACAGCGAATAGCCGTTGTGTTCAGGTGCTTCTCAAAGGCTGAGGTGTAATTTTCGACGACCCCACTGGGATACGTGACTGAGCCAATTTCATAAATTTGCGCGCGCCGCAGGTCTTCTTTAAAGTACGCGCCTTCTATTTTCTTTTCTTTGGCCTTGGCAATGTCAATGCCCTTTTCATCAAAAAATTCAATGAGGATGTGATCGGTGCGTTGGGGATAGAGCCGAACATGGATGCCGCCTGCAACCGCAAGGGCAGGCAAAACGCTATGCACCACAGGAATAGAGACCGCTTCAAGATCTAGGACGTTAATGCCAACAGACATGAGGCCAGCAATGAGCGATCGCGCCACCATCCGAGAAATGCTGCGCTGATCTCGTGATACAGACACCGCAGCCCCGAGCTTGAGCGTAGAGCCATACGCTGCGCCCAGCTTCACCGCAAACTCAGGCGTAATGTCAATATTAGCCAGCCCGACAACCCCCCGCTGCCCAAACAGGTTGCGATGGGCCATATGCCCCCAAATCAAATTGATGTTCAACACAGCGCCAGCTTCAATCAGCTTGCTCGGCCATACCTTGACACCAGGGCTAATTTTCGCCTCTTCTCCAACGGTGGTGAGGGAGCCAATAATTGAGCCTTCCAATAAATGCGCCCGGCGAGCAATGCGGCTCCCTCGGCCCACCACACAAGCGCGCAAGTGTGATTCATCGCCAATGACAGCCCCATTCCAAATAATGGTGCGCTCCAAGCTCGCGTCATTCCCAATGGTGACGTTATCACCAATAACCGTGCCCGGCGCGAGAACCGTTCTGGCACCAATACGGCAGTTATCGCCAATTAGAATTGGGCCTTTCAGCTTGGCCGTCGGATGCACCTCTGAATTTCGCCCCACATAAACGCCGGTGGTGGTTTCACTGGCACTACACTCCAGCTCAATTTTGCCGTGAAGGGCATCATACTGGGCCTGCCGATACGCTTCTAAGTGGCCAACATCACACCAATACCCTTCCGCCACGTAGCCGTATAGCGGCTCGCCGTTTTCTAACAGCAACGGAAAGAGATCTTTGGAAAAATCCTGTTCACAGTTAGCTGGGATATAGTCCAGCACCTCTGGCTCCAGAATATAGATGCCTGTGTTGATAGTGTCGGAGAAAATTTCGCTGGTCGTGGGTTTCTCTAGGAACCGGACAATTTTGTCGTTTTTATCCGTGATGACTACACCGAATTCAATCGGATTGGGCACATGAGTGAGCACTAAAGTAGCCTTTGCGCCCTTTTCTTTGTGAAAGCGTATGGCTGCTTGCAAGTTGAAATCTGTGATGCTGTCGCCGCTGATGACAACAAAAGTTTCATCGAGTAATTCGCTGACATTTTTGACACAGCCAGCGGTGCCGAGCGCCTGCTCTTCTTCGACGGCATAGGTCATATTAATGCCTAGGTCAGCGCCATCTTGAAAGTAATCGCGCATCACATCGGGCAAGTAAAAGAGCGTTGCGATGATGTGGGTAATGTGATGACGTTTGAGCAGCCGAACAATATGTTCCGCAATAGGGCGATTGAGAATCGGCACCATTGGTTTAGGCAAGTCGCAGGTGAGGGGCCTGAGCCGGGTGCCTGAGCCGCCGGCCATAAGAACTGCGCGCATAGTTGCTTTCCTGACGGTTCATCGACATTCTATCGGAGTGTTACAAAGTCAGCGGTTCGACGGTAGGCTTTTGCCTTGAAACGTAAGATATTGCTGCATGTGGTTGAGCGTCAAAATTATCTTCAAGAAGGAGGCACTTATGGAATTCGTTACGTTTATTTTGTTGCTGGTGTATGGCGTAGGTGCATGGAAGTTTTGGACGGGGTTTAACCGGACAGACTTTAGCACTGGCAAGGTGAAATTTACATTGCTTTGGCCCGTATTTTTGATTGGGAGTGCGCCTTATCGTCGTAATTTTACGAAAGCGCTTAAAGGACGCTAGAAAATGACTGCTGGAGAAATGGCTGCTGGAGAAATGACTGCTGGAGACAGGCTGCTCAAACAACAAAACAGAGCGAAAAAACGGCAAAGAACACGCTGAAGCCGTTGGCGTAAGGGATTCATGAGTACAGCAAAAATCATGAATAAAACAAAAATCATGAGTAGAGCAATATGAGCAAATCAAAATCTGATAAGGCTTCGGCGCGATCGCCCTTAGGGGATGTGCTCAAGCCAAAGTCTGTGCCCTGGCTCCCAATGATTTCAGCAGTGGCTAAACGTTTTGATGCGGAGTATGAAGGAAAATCTTTTGAACTACCAGAAGAAGTGGAAGAGATGCCCGTCTTTCGGGACTGGGCGGCAGGCTCTTTAACGTCTCGAATTTCGTCACCGTTTTGGGAAATTGCAAAACCAAAGAAAAATCAGCACTGTCTGGATTTAGGCTGCGGGTTTAGCTTTTTGATTTATGAATGGAAGAGCTGGCAGGCATTATTCCATGGGCAAGACGTCAGCGACTTTGCCGTAAAAACACTGCACCAGCGAGGACCACAGCTCGATTCCAAGCTCTTTAAAGAAGTGAAAAAAGGGCCTGCACACCAGCTAGACTACGCCCCTGAAAGCTTTGATTTGGTGATTGCAACGGGCGTTAGCTGCTATTACCCACTGGACTATTGGCAAGCGGTGATGGAAAGCGTCAAACCACTGCTGAAGCCGGGTGGTTTTTTTGTATTTGATGTGATCGATCCAACCCAGGAACTAGCCGAGAACTGGGCCATTTTAGAGACCTATCTGGGCGCGGATGTCTTTTTAGAGGATCTGAGTAATTGGCAGAAGCTGATTAAGACCATGGGCGCGAAGGTGGTGAAAAAAAAGGAAGGGGAGCTGTTCCACCTATATAAGGTGCGCTGGCAGTAAGCGAGGATGGCTGAGATCTTGCGAAACGAGATTGCCACAGAGGGCGTTGCTGGCGGTAAAGTTTGGTTGATTGGCGGCACAAGTGAGAGCGCTGAACTGGCGGTTACCCTAGCAGCCCAAGGCATTCCGTTTGTGGTAACTGTGACCACTGAAACTGCGAGGCAGCTGTATGCAGAGACAACTCAGGTAGTCATTGGAACGCTGACGCTGACGCAGATGGCGAAGTTTGTACGTCAGCAGGATGTGGTGTGCATTGTAGATGCATCGCATCCATTTGCGCGGGTGGTTTCTGAAGGGGCGATCGCGATCGCGACACAACGCGTTTCTGCAACCGGGCCAATCGAAAAGCCAATCGATTGGCCAGTAGAAAACACTACAGAAAAGGAGACAGCAGTGTCTCTCTCCAGGGAAATCGCCTACCTCCGTTACGAGCGCAATCAGATCCTGCCAGACAATCAATCACCAGTATCAATTGATACCTCCTTAAAGACATTACTCAACTGTCCGCAACTCCATCATCAAAGAATTTTATTCACGCTGGGCTACCAGAGCTTGCTGACCTACACAGACGAGTTATCTCGACTACGGCAGAAATCAAAATTATTTGCTAGAATCCTCCCCTCACAAGTCGCCATATCGGCTGCATTAGCCGCTGGGTTTAGTTCTAAAGAGATTGTGGCCTTACGGCCTCCCATTTCACTCGCCCTAGAGAAAGCGCTGTGGCAGCAGTGGGCTATTTCTATGGTGGTTGCCAAAGCATCTGGTCATGCTGGCGGTGAAGCCATCAAACGTCAGGTGGCGGCTGAACTGGGCGTACATTTACGGCTGCTCGAAAGACCACCCATAACGTATCCTCTCCAAACCAGCTGCGTTTCAGATGTAATCAGCTTCTGTAAAGCTCAGCTCCTGAGGTGTCATTATTCGAACGAATAACCCTCGTGCCTATACCCGTACAGATATACCTGTACCGATAGCAGCTTCTATTACCACCCCCTACTTAATTAATTGGCTTTCTTAGCTTATTGACCGGCTTTCTCATCTATATTTCCTTGACTATGTTCCGAGAAGTGTTATCGTGATGTCTAATTTTGGTGCCCCCGCCCTTTATGCAATCTAGGCCGAACCCCGCTTTAAACTCATCGACTGACGGTCGGCCCGAAAGAATAGGCCGCGCTGTTTCAGGTGCCAGAGTAAATGGGACACTTGGCAATACCGGCAGCACAAGCAACACGAATGGTGCAAGCACTGTGCCCAGTTTGGAAAATAGTACGCTCTCAAGTCGAAAGCGGCGGGTTGAGTTACCACAGCAGCCATTGCCCATTGGCACAGCCCCTATCGGCCCTTCTCCAACGCCCCCTTCTCCGGGCAATCCTTCTACTGTTGGAAATTCGCCTGTTGGCCACACAGTTGGCCACACATCTGTAGCGAGTGCCGCTGTCAATAACACTGTCAATAACACCTCTGTTTACGCGCTCAAAGAGCTCGTGGCGCGGCTGCAGCGAGAGCAGTCAAAAATTCAAGACCTATTAGGCTCCCTGGGCTTTGCCCTGCGGAGTCTGAATAATCTGAGTCAGTTTTTAGAACTGATTCCAATGATTGCTAGCCGCGTGACAGATGCCTCGGGCGGGGCGCTGGTCATGTTTCAGCCAGATGGCCAACTACAGCTGAAAGAGCTTTACTGCACTAAAGATGGCGACTGCCAGAATGTGCGGCTGGCGTTAGAGATGGCAACCCGCCAAATTACGGCCTCTTTGGCAGCCTCTAGAGCTAATTTACCGAATTCATCCGGCGGACATCCCGCTGCAGATCCGCTGATTGCTTCTGAAGAAGCGATGGCCATTACCAATGCCACGATGGTCTCGCTGGATCGCCAGGTCGGCCATTATTTAGGGGCCGAGTGTCAGATATTTGGCACCGCTATTATTGTGCAGAACGTAGAACGTGCGCGGCTGTACGTGTTTAGTGAGGAGGGTGACTATACCTGGAGCGAAACTCGACAAAAGCTGGTGCGCTTAGTGGCTGACCAAACAGCGGTTGCCATTGAAAACAATGAGCTAACCCATGAGCTGCGCCACAAAGAAAGAATAGATAGAGAACTAGAGCTGGGCGCGGAGATTCAAGCGCAGCTGCTGCCGAACGAGTGCCCGACAATTGAAGGTATCGATTTAGCGGCTCGATGTAATACAGCGAATAAGGTTGGCGGCGATTATTACGACTTTATTCCAACAACGTACGATCAGCTGCGCCATCCAGAAGATCCGGCTTCACAGGAGCAACCTTGGAACTTTGCCATTGGCGATGTAATGGGCAAGGGAGTGCCAGCGGGCCTGATGATGACGATGCTGAGAGGAATGCTACGCGCTGAGGTGCTCAATAGCCACTCGCCAGGGCATTTGCTACAGCATTTGAACTGGGTGATGCGGGCAGATCTAGAAAATTCTAATCGGTTTGTAACGCTGTTTTGCGCCCAATATGACCCCCGCACGCAAGTATTGACCTATGGAAACGCGGCGCATAATCCACCGCTGCTGTGGAAGGCCTCAAAGGGGCAGGTGATACGGCTTGATGCAGATGGCATGCTGCTAGGGCTGGATATGGACACGCGCTATCAGGAGAACCAGGTACAGCTTCAGCCAGGCGATGCGGTGATTTACTACACCGATGGGTTTACAGAGGCTTCCGATAAGAACGGGCAGCGACTGGATGAGGATAATTTGATTGAAGCGTTTGCTTGGGCCTGCCGTAATCTGCCTAGTTCGGAAGATATTTTGGAATATTTGTTTGGCATGCTGGGTCGTTTTGTTGGCAGCGATCGCGAAGCAGACGACGACACCACCTTAGTCATTATGCGCGTGACGCAGCAGGCGGAGTTTAGACAGCTCTCCTGTAACTTGCCATAGCTATAACTTGCCATAGCTATTCAGTGAAAAGCAGCGCTTGGCCGTAGCAGCCCTGGGCAATGGATTTTGCTAAGCGCTGTACAAACATATTTGCTAAGCGCTGTACAAACATAAATTGCAAGTTGACCTAACTTGTTACGTCCATATGTACGAATGGGTACGTTTTTGAGGTGCTTCTTAGTTTCATGCCCTCCCCCCCTACAGGTACTCATATGGATACGTTGGAGTTTTACGGTACGGATGTATATGCCGTGCATTTTGGCGCTTCGGCAACGGCGAGCCAGTCTATCGTTACACCAGTCATTGGTCAGTATTTTGATCAGGATGTGATTGGTTCCACAGGAACAATACTGAATAACTTTTATTCATCGGGCCAGCTATGGGCCATGCTGATTGGAATTGTGCTGGGTTATGGATTCCGGTCATTTTCTTCCTACGGTTAACGGCAAGGCTGCTACTGTATGGAGTGCATGTGTGCGAAAGCAAACATCCTTTGGATCGTGAATACTGAGTCATTAGCGAATAGGAGCATAAACAGATAGTGGCCTCGCAAGCAGATAGTCAGCAGTCTGAGAGTCTTTCCTCAACCAATCCTTCTTCGGCCATTCCTTCTTCCGAAAAAGGAACGGCAAAAGGAACGTGGAGTCAGCGATTTGAGTCGGCGCTGCATCCAGCGATCGCACGATTTAATGCCAGCATTGGCTTCGATATTCAGCTGCTAGAGTGCGACCTAACCGGCTCGGTGGCCCATGCCAAGATGCTGAACAAGGTAGGGATTCTCTCGGACGACGAATGCGAGAAAATCATTGCGGGGCTAGAAACCATCCGCAGCGAATACCGCGAAGGGAAGTTTAATCCGGGTGTGGATGAAGAAGATGTGCACTTTGCCGTGGAGCATCGACTGATTGAACTCATTGGCGATGGCGGGAAAAAGCTCCATACAGCCCGCTCGCGAAACGATCAGGTGGGGACGGATTTACGGCTATATCTGCGTGGAGAAATTGAACGGATCAGAGCGCAGATTAAAGACTTTCAGCAAGCAATTGTGCAGTTGGCTGAGGCGAATGTAGAGACACTCATCCCAGGCTACACGCACCTACAAAGGGCGCAACCGTTAAGCTTGGCGCATCATCTGCTGGCCTACTTTGAAATGACTCAGCGAGATTGGGAACGTTTGGGCGATGTGCTAAAGCGGGTCAACATTTCACCGCTAGGGAGTGGTGCACTGGCGGGTACGACGTTCCCGATTGATCGACACTACTCGGCTCAGCTGTTGAACTTTGATGACATTTATCACAACAGCTTAGATGGCGTTAGCGATAGAGACTTTGCCATCGAATTTTCCGCAGCGGCAAGTTTGATTATGGTTCATCTATCGCGCTTATCCGAAGAGATTATTTTCTGGGCCTCAGAAGAATTTCGCTTTGTAACGTTGGGCGATACCTGCTCCACTGGATCTAGCATTATGCCGCAGAAGAAAAACCCGGATATCCCTGAGTTGGTACGAGGGAAAACGGGCCGGGTGTTTGGTCACTTGCAGGGCTTGCTGGTGATGATGAAAGGCTTACCTTTGGCTTACAACAAGGATTTGCAAGAAGATAAGGAAGCAATTTTTGACACCGTTGTGACGGTCTCTGGCTGCTTAGAAGCCATGACCATTCTGTTACAAGAAGGCATTACATTCCGCCCCCAACGATTAAATCAGGCGGTGGATGAAGACTTTTCGAATGCAACAGATGTTGCGGATTATTTAGCCGCGAAAGGAGTTCCTTTCCGAGAAGCTTACAACCTAGTGGGCAAGGTGGTGAAAACGTCTTTAGCGGCTGACAAGTTGTTGAAAGACTTGAGTATGGATGAGTGGAAAGCACTGCATCCAGCCTTTGAAGAAGATATTTATGCCGCGATCGCACCTGCCCAAGTAGTTTCGGCTCGTAACAGTGCAGGCGGTACTGGCTTTGAGCAAGTTCGCACAGCGCTCTCTCGGGCGCAATCACTGTTAGCAAGTTCATCTGCTGAAAAGTTAATCTGCTGAAAAGTTAATACTGACGAGCCTTTAACGACTAAGAACCGTGAATGACCATGCCAGGCTGAGTAGAGTCTAAGCAGGTAATAAGACCATGCTGAGAAAATAAGGGTGGAGACAATTTGTGATGCCGGTTTGGATGGCTTGCACGCACGAGCCGGTATCATAACAACGCTCTATCTAATGCCCTTCCTGAGAAGTTATTGCTATGGCCACCCTCAGCCTCTGCATGATTGTTAAAGACGAGGCCAATAACCTGCCGCGTTGCTTAGCCAGCGTGAAAGATCTGGCTGATGAAATGGTGGTGATTGATACCGGCTCCGGAGATGACACACCGATGATCGCCGAAAGGGCTGGGGCAAAGGTGGATTTTTGCCCTTGGGAAGATGATTTTGCGAAGGCTCGAAATGTATCGTTGAGCAGAGCGACGATGGATTGGGTTCTGGTGTTAGATGCGGATGAAACCCTAACGGTAGCGGGGCGATCGCTCATTGAATCCATTAAAAGAGACCGGCCATTAGGCAACGTTAGCCCAGAAGATTTACTGCTGGTCACGATGGTACGCAGGGAAATTGGTGCGAACCAGTCTCCTTACACACAGGTCTCTCGGTTGTTTCGCAATTTAGAGTCGATTAGGTTTACGCGGCCCTACCACGAGAGTGTAGACGACAGCATTGAAGCACTGATGGCGAGGGAATCCCACTGGCAGGTCGCCAAGCTATCAGAGGTGGCTATAGCCCACACTGGCTATAGCATGAGTGAAATTGCCTCCAAAGATAAGCTAGCCAGAGCGCGGCGAATCATGGAGGGCCATTTAGAGCAGCATCCGCAAGATGCCTACACGGCCAATAAGCTAGGTGCGCTGTACACCCAATGCAATGAATGGCAAGAAGCCCTCAAGATGCTGCGTAAGGCGCTGCGATCGGGCAACTTTGACCCGATGACGGCATATGAGTTGCACTACCACTTGGGGATTGCCCATCGGAATTTGGTGCCGGTAGCCGGACAAATGCAGGCAGCGGAAGAAGCCTATCGGCAGGCTATTTCAATTCCAATTGCTGAGAAGCTAAAGCTGGGCGCATATTTGAATTTGGGCGCGCTGCTGAAGTTAAAAGGAGACTTAGCCGGGGCGCAAGCTCAGTACGAAGCGGCGGCGCGGATTGATCCGAAAGAGCCGGTAATTTATTACAACTTGGGCGTTGTGCATCGGGCGCGAGGCTACTTGGAACCAGCACTGCGGGCCTATGAGTATGCCATTACGCTCGATCCTAACTACGCCGTGGCACATCAGAATCTGGGGGTAGTGCTATTTAAATTAGGCAAGTTACCCCAAAGTAAGCAGGCGTTTGAGCGGGCGATCGCGCTGATGGCCAAAACCGATCCAGCCGGGTGCGATCGCCTCCGAAAAGGCGTTAAAGATCTAGGGCTAGACAAAATCGTGCGCTGAGAGAAAAAAGCCTGACGTTGATGGCCGTGCTATTTTCTCTCAGCCTTACTGTCTGCTTGGCTCTAATGCCATTCGGATCTAATGCCGTTCGGATCTAATGCCCGTTCAGCCTTACTGCCGGTAGTGAGGATCAGACCAAGACTTGTTGGTTTCTACATCGTCTAAGTCTACGGTGGGAAACGCACTGCCGCGTTTTCTCATCTGCGCTTTCTCCCAAGACTCTACGCCACCATAAGCGCCAGGTTGCCAATATGCCTTGTGCTGAGACTCATCTTTCAGCGGTGGCCGATCCGGATGGTTGCGCGGCAGCAAAATACGCTTGCACTTATACAAAATGTCATCCCACCCGAGGTCTGGCTGGTTCAACATGTTGCGAAAGGTGGTGAGGATAGCTTCCGACTCATCATTTTGCCGGACAGACAAAGGTTGCGAAGCCCGCAATGGATCGACTTGAACCGCGGCAATACCCTGACGAACGGCTTTAGAAACCGCTTCAGCATGGACTTTACCCGCTTTTTCGTACTGCAGCTGCCAGCCTTTTTCACTAGACGCGTACAGAGCAGGCAGGCGGTTAAGCGCGTAGGTTTCCACCTCGACCGTCTTGATGTATTCACGGAGCTTAGGCGGTAGCTTTGCTTTTTGCCGAGTAACTTCTTCTGCCACTAGCCGCTCCATAACGTTGGTGTAAGCCCTATCAGCTTGGGGGGAAGCACTCATAAGCGTAAATCTTGAACGTGAATACGTGACGATACCGTACGCTTAAGTTACCCATCGACTTTAGGGCGTATAACAGCGTTCAAGGGTTTGAACAGGATTACGTCACGAGCGGACAAGGCTTTTCAAGCCTGTCGCCCTGCATAAAGTCCCCCCCAATCTTGCGAAAACGGTGCTGAACTTGTTCGGTTTCCACAAACTCTGCAATGGTTTTTGAGGCCCATGACATGCCCAACATCATTGATAGCCTCAACAATAGCGATCGCAATCGGATCGGGATCGATGTCGTAGGTAAATTTGCCATCGATTTTGATGTAGTTCACGGGTAGGGCATAGTTCCCCCCTTCCGCATCTGTGGTCATCACGGCATCACCAACATCACAGCATCACCAATATCACGGCATCATCGATATCACGGCATCACCAATTAGAGTGCAAGGTTACCTACGCCAGCTCTTTTTCTAAAAACAGCCGTTGTTCAATGCACTGACGCCCATCAATTTAGGATCAGCTTCCTATAAAAATCGCATAGCCCCTGTTGCAAAATTACAACAGGGGCTATACAACTCAATCATGAGCAGACATAACGAACAGTGTCTAACAATCGTCTAGGTCTAACAATCGTCTAGGTTAGACGCATGCACAATAATTTGGTCAATGAGGCTACGCACATCACGACCGGAGGCATCCGTGTCGTTCACAAGAATGCTGAGCGTGAGTGGGGGATGATTCGGCGGATTCAGGTAGCCACTGAGGGTATAAGTGCCGCTGAGAGTGCCCGTTTTCCCTTGGAAGCGGCCTTCGGCATTAGTGCCACGCATGCGGTTACGCAAGGTGCCACTGCGACCAGCAACCGCTAAAGAATTGCGATAGACGGTCGCATTAGATGTTTTGGCCATAGCTTGCAGCGTATCGACCAGGGCTTCAGGGGTAGCAAGGTTATTCCGCGCCAGACCAGAACCATCTACGATATCGATGCTGTTGGGCCGAACCCCCAAATCAGGAAGGACAGTGCTGACGGCATCGGCACCCGCTTGGTACGCATTTTGTGTGGTTGGAGCTACGCTGCGGCCCAAAGATTTGAGCATGGCTTCGGCGTAGATATTGACGCTGTACAGATTTGTTGGGTCAATGAATGCGCGTAATGGCGGTGACTGGATGGCAGCGAGTTCCACTAGGTTGCTCGGTGGGTTGCTTTTACTCACTTGAGTGCGAGCGCTGCCTAACCCGTAAGCGCTGAGGCTTTGCTGAAACTGTTCTGCAAAGTAGCTGCCAGGATCTAAAACGGCAATAGACGTATTTTCAGACGCAGATCCCGCAATGAGCTGACCGCGAACATCCATGATTTTTTGCCCAGGCGTTTGGCCAGCATCAATGTATTCGTAGCCGCCGCCAATGGTGCGGGAGTTATTAACCACGCGCCAGCCACGGACAAATTCGGGCCGATCCCATACGACACGCAGAGGCTGCCCCACACGGGTGGGGAAAAGCGTAAAGCCAAGTTCATTGCGATTGAGAATCAGACTGTTGGCAGGTGCGCCATAGCCAGCGCGGTAGTCTTCGTCTTCCCAGAAAGGATTGGCTTCGGGGCCAGCAAAGTAGTTATCGACAGCGGTGAGACTGTTGACGCGGCGAATGCCTTGGTTCTTGAGCTGGCCAGCGAGCAAATTGATTTGGTAGCTGGTAAAGGTAGGATCGCCCCTGCCGACAACAAACAAATCTTGATCTGGGCTATTGGGCTGACCAAAGACCGACGTACGAATGCTGAAGTTGGGGCCGAGGTTGTGCAGGGCAGCAGCAGTGGTCAGTAACTTAACGTTGGAGGCCGGAACAAATTTCTCCTGCGCTTTACGCGCATAGAGCGTTCGAGTGTCAGGATTTTCGTCTTCAATCAGGACGCCTACGTTAGCGCCATCGAGGGTGTAACCGTTTACGATCGCGTCAATTTTACGCGGTAGTTCGGCGCGACACATGCCTGCAAAAGCGGCATCAGCTTGACTGAATACGGCCAGAACCCCGACTAAGCCAAGCGCTGTCTTCTGAGCTGCTTTCATCCAGTTTGTTTTGAAGGGGGATGAGGGCAGCTTGGAAAAGAGCTGATTGGCTGAGTGACTGGCTGAGTGATTGGCGGCTGGTTGAGAAGAGTGTTGTGTCATAGATCGAGCAAGTCATCGGATGCAGTTGAATGGTGTGAATTTAATCTATCCGCGCCGCCCTAAGGGTTAGGAAAGCGGCGGGCCGAATTTTTCAACTGACCACTACACAACAAGATTAGTTGAAATGTTATACCAGCGGGTACCGTGAGTTTTCGGAGAGGGATAAACCCTAGTGAGGATAGGCGATCGCTCTCTTTTGGAGGATATTTTTTATTTGAAAAAGCTAAAAAATACAATCTGGATAGAACCTAACCAGAGTTGTCATTGGCACAGTTCTTCTAACGCACAGTTCTTCTAACACACAGTTCTTCTAACGCCCCCTTCCCTGAAGACGCCTCTGCAAGCACCGTAGTTTGACCTCAACGGGATGATTTGCCCAGAGGACGCATCAAGACGGGCGCATCAAGACGGGCGCATCAAGACTGCTGTAGAGATCGCCAGCTCAATGGCGCAGTCGCCGCCGGTTGGCACAAAATCGGCAATTCACTGGCACACAAGAATCGATCTTCAACCCCTTGCAGCTTCTCTCGGGCCTGCCGAACGGCCTGCGGGAGGCTTTGCCCACCTGCAAAAGCGGTGAGTAGGTTTTGCAAAAAAAGCTGCGCCACCGGATCGGGGATGGCTTCTTTCATTACAATCATTTGATTGAGACAGCGATCGCTAAGAGCATGAACAAGGCCCAGACCGTCACAGGAGTTAAAAATCGCGAGCTGAAGCCCCTGCTGACAGGCTCGTTTGAGCGCGTAGTGAATATCTGCCAGGGTTAGCGTATCAGTCTTGTTAAGGCGCAGATATCCGCGATCGCCTTCGGTGGTACTGTGCCCCGCAAAAAAGAGAATATCGTAGGGATGCTCCCAAAGGTAATCGTTAAAAGTTTGACGGGTGGGTTCTGTCAAGGTGGTGATATGAGTGTGAGGCAAATTTTGTAAGAGGTGTAAATCTGTTTGAAGATCTAGGCGCTGTTCCGAGGGCGCTGCCGCGCCAACATCCTCACCCAAAACAACCAACACCCTAATCTCTTCCTGTCCGCAATTTTTGGGGGTACCTATCGACTCAGTTTCCTGCCGTTGATAATGATGCGTACTCAGCGTAATTTCTGCCTGGGGATAGCGATCAAGCAACTCCCAGCGGTGCCACGGAAGACGCCACAGCTCAACATTGTCGGCTTGCAGCACGATACGAATAGTCTCTTTTGCACTGAGATTTTCTAGCAGTTTCTCTCGTAGGGGGCGGAAGCTGTCGGCGCTGATCCACTGGTTAAACTGCTGATGCGTTTGCTGGGTGAGTTGCTGCAGCTGTTGATGAATATGCTCAAGGCTGATGTTGGTGAGTTGGCTAGCTGGGGCACTTAGGCGACTAGGACAAGCATGACCACTGAGCGCGTTGAGATATTGCCGGTAGCTGGTTTGCCACTGTTGATATTGAGTGAGGACGGGGGCGGCAAGGGGTAGGGTCGCGGTTTGCTCTAGGAAAGGGAGTGTGCCTTCGTTGCCAATTTGGAGCGTGGCCTGGATGTTGTGGTCAGTGGTGGTGAGTTTGAGGGCAACAAGCTTGCTAGGAGAAATAGAGTTGGCTGAGCTGGCAGCGCTATTGACGGAAGATTGGGCGAACTGTCCGGTGAGCGCTTGTGCGATCGCACTCAGGTGTTCTTGTTGTTCTTTATGGATATCTTTGTACGTGGCAATTTGTTCATCTTTTGCCGCCAGCTGATACTGATACTTCGCCTCCAGCGCGGCCAGTGCATTCGTGTAGCGCTCAGTCAAATCAGCATGAAGTACAGACTTATCTGCGGCAGGCGGCGCATCTACCCGCACCACCACCACACCATCGTCTTTGTTTTCAATACTGCGAATATTCAGCGGGGCATCTACTGACGGCTGCGCGTTGACGTCTGCCATCATGGTTTGCAGCGCTTGCCAATCTAACCCACCCTGAAAGATCAAATCAACAGTATCGATAACTTCTTGAAACAGTTTGCTAAACTCACCCACTTTAAACGTGCCACTGCTCGGACGTCGTTCTCTCTGTTGAGTCCGCAAATACACAAATCGACAGTCCACACTATCAATTTGCGTCGTGCTATCAATATTCCATCCCTCTATGCAGCTGCCTGTGAGCTGTGCATTTTGAAAATCAGTACCGATGGCCTGCACATTGGTTAAATCGGCATCTGTCAGATTAGCCTGCTGAAGAATGGCGTCTTTGAGGTTACAGCCAATGAAGCTGGCTTGGCTCAAATCGGCCTGGGTGAGATTAATGCCCTGTAGGTTAAGTTTGCTGTAGGTTTTTCCGCATCCGTTACGGGTGAGCGCCAGCAAGCGCGCAGGGGTGTTGGTGTAAATGGTGCCGTTGAATTTTACGGTGTTGAAAGATTTGCTGTGGTAAAAGCTGGTGCCGATGAGGTGAGCGCCCGTAAAATCGGTGCAGTGTAAATTAGCCTGGGAAAAGTCTGCATGGGTGAGGCTAGCGCGACGAAAGCTAGTGCCACCAACTGCCGTAAAAGGAGTAGCCACCTTTTGAATAAGATCAAATTTTTCGGCATTGGCTTTGCCTGCTTTGTTTAAGATGCCGGTGGCAACGGTAGTACCCGTGAGCAACACTTCAAGGACGACGATACCCATACCAATCAGGTTAAAGGGTTCGCCACCATAGCTAACTATGTTGCTGGCGTCGCTGAGATTTTGGAGAAGGCGGGGATAGATCAGGGGGGCAGTGAGCAGAGCGATCGCACTTGAGCAAAACAAACAAAGCCCGATTAACCGTTTGCCACCAATAAACCCGGCAATTGTTAAAACCACCGAATTGAC
This sequence comes from Phormidesmis sp., assembly GCA_045110585.1. GTDB lineage: Bacteria > Cyanobacteriota > Cyanobacteriia > Phormidesmidales > Phormidesmidaceae > Phormidesmis. Next base: position 19,311 of record JBGCGG010000112.1, read on the forward strand.
CACCATTAAAATCATGGCACCGGTAGCACCACCTGCCGCATCTGCGGCCTCAGTGGAAAGAGACGTTAGCACGCCCACCGTAATACCCACCACCGAAAGGGCGCAGCTTGCCCAAATAAACTGAAATCCGCGTGGCGTATAGCCCTTAATAATCAGCGCTAAGCTAATGCTAGTTAACGAGGCAATGCAGAGAATGCCAGGAATGGCCGTAATCTCGGCCATGTTTTTTTGAATGAGCAGCGCGGCGCTGAACGTGCCCGCAACCATTGTAGTAACCCCAATCGTAGCGCTACCGATTAACAGCAGCAGCACCTGCAACACTTGCCGAGAGATCGATAGGCCGCTACGTGATTTGTGAAAAGTCGCACCGGCAAGATTGGCCCCAGAAAAGCTGACGCTGCGAATATCCGCATAGCTAAAATTGGCACCCGAAAGATCTTCTCCTTTGAAGGAGCGGCCGACAAGAGATTGGCCTGAGAAATCGAGAGACATGACGCTAACAATGCAACATTGGTTGATACAACTCACCTGTCGTCAGTTACAGACGGAGGAATGATAGGGGACTGATGAAGAACTGATGAGGAACTGATGGAGACATAAAAGGTGAGCGTGTCGTCATCATAAATGGATGCTTGGCTGCGCCATATCTCATGCCTTATATCTTTAAGGAATCCCTATTAGAAAAGTCTTTAGCACGGGCGTAGCGCATACCCAGGCTTTGCAAGTTCGATCAATAGGGCTAGGCGTAGGCGGCGCTGCGGCTCGGGCCGTGAGGGAGACGAAGCAGACAGCTGTGTTTTCAAGACTGTGTTTTTAAGACTGTATTTTTAAGGCTTCGTTTTGATTTATGTCTCAAATGTGGAGGGCCATCTCAGTTTTGTTTGATAATGCCTTCATCAAAATCTGAACGTTGTCCTCATCTTTCTAAATTGTGTCTTATGGATGTTAAAGCCGCCGTCGCTTTTGAAGCCAATCAACCCTTGCGCATCGAGACTGTCCAGCTCGAAGGGCCAAAAGAAGGTGAAGTCCTCGTTGAGATAAAAGCGACAGGCATATGCCATACCGATGCTTACACCCTGTCTGGCAAAGACTCAGAAGGCATTTTCCCCTCCATATTGGGTCACGAAGGGGCAGGCATTGTGCAAGAAGTAGGGCCTGGGGTAAAAAGCCTAAAACCGGGCGACCATGTGATTCCGCTATACACCGCTGAGTGCCGCGAGTGCGCTTACTGCCTCAGCCAGAAAACAAACCTGTGTCAGGCGGTGCGCTCAACACAGGGGAAAGGACTCATGCCTGACGGAACAAGCCGGTTTTCATTCAAAGGCAAACCGCTGTACCACTACATGGGCACCTCCACCTTTGCCAACTACACGGTGCTGCCTGAAATCTCGCTGGCCAAGATTCGCTCGGATGCGCCGTTCGATAAGGTTTGTTACATCGGCTGTGGGGTGACGACGGGAATTGGTGCGGTGATTTTTACGGCCAAGGTGGAAGCGGGCGCAAATGTAGTGGTGTTTGGCCTAGGCGGCATTGGGCTGAACGTGATTCAGGGCGCAAAAATGGTGGGCGCAGACAAAATTGTCGGGGTAGATATTAACCCAGACAAAAGAGCGATCGCTGAAAAATTCGGGATGACTCACTTTGTGAATCCCAAGGAAGTAGACGGTGATTTAGTCGCGCACTTAGTAGACCTCACCGGTGGCGGCGCAGACTATTCTTTTGAATGCATTGGCAATGTAAATGTGATGCGTCAGGCCCTAGAATGTTGCCACAAAGGCTGGGGCGTATGCACCATTATTGGCGTTGCTGAAGCGGGCGCAGAAATTAGCACCAGGCCGTTTCAGCTAGTGACCGGGCGCGTATGGAAAGGGAGTGCATTTGGCGGTGCCAGAGGTCGCACCGATGTCCCTAAGATTGTGGATTGGTATATGGACAACAAAATCAATATTGACGATTTGATCACCCATACGATGCCACTTGAAAATATTAACGATGCGTTTGATTTGATGCATCGCGGCGAGTCTATCCGCAGCGTGGTTCTGTTCGACTAGATTCTAGTCTGTTCAACCTAGATATCTGTTCAACCCAGATTCATTCGCCCCAGCAGTCCTGACTCAATTAATGTATGCTCTGCGAACTTTATATGCCTAAAGACTTTTCATGCCTTTAAAAGAACAGCCACAAGACTCGTTAAAAGAACAATCCTGCGCTCAAAGCTTTGGTGGAACCACCCGGTTTTACAGTCATCGTTCGCAGGCGTGCGACTGCGATATGAACTTGGCGGTGTATGTGCCGCCCCAAGTAGAAGATGGCCCCGTTCCTGTTTTGTACTATCTATCTGGGCTAACCTGCACAGAGAAAAATTTTATTGAGAAAGCGGGTGCGCAGCGATATGCCGCAGAGCATGGGCTGATGCTGGTGGCCCCTGACACCAGTCCGCGTGGCGTGAACTTACCAGGAGAAGATGAGAACTGGGATTTTGGATCAGGGGCAGGCTTTTATGTAAATGCCACTGAAATGCCTTGGGCGCAGCATTACCGAATGTATGACTATGTGGTGAAAGAGCTGCCCGCGCTAATTAAATCCACGTTTGAAGTCCGCGATCGCGCTGGCATTTTTGGACATTCAATGGGCGGACATGGCGCCCTGATCTGTGGTCTCAAAAACCCTGCTCAGTATGTGTCTATCTCGGCTTTTGCGCCCATCGCTGCACCTTCGCAATGTGCCTGGGGGCAAAAGGCATTTACCGGATACCTCGGGGCAGATAAAAAGGCATGGGCGGATTATGATGCCACTGAACGGATTAAAGCAGGCGATCGCAGTGCGACCACGATTCTGATTGACCAAGGCGAAGCCGACTCGTTTTTGGCGCAACAGCAGCTTCTCCCCGACGTATTTTCGGCTGCTTGTGAAGAAAAAGGGCAATCCCTCACGCTACGGCGACAAGCAGGCTACGATCACAGCTATTATTTCATTGCCTCCTTTATGGGCGACCACATTCGGCACCATGCCACTGCGCTTTATTCTGACTAAGCTGTTTCTGACATAAGCTATTTCTGACCGAGCCTCAACGACGCTAGCCACACACCCAACTCTATGACAACGGCCCCAAGCAACAAGGATTACCTTCACCCCCAGTACAGAAAAGATCGTGCTTTGCTGGACTCGATTTTGGCCGGTAGCCCTGACGATAAGCTCAATGTGGCAGAATTGGCGCGCCTCCGTATTCGGTATGACGGCTTTCAAGGTGCCAGAGATATTCAAAGCGACTTAGATAAAGCATTAGCCCAGTGGGGCCTCACAGAAGACATGCTGTTTGAGAAAACGAGAGAGATTCATCAAGGTGAAATGGTGTTTACGCCCACCTGGATCAAAAAAGGTGAAGATTGGAGCTAACAGCACGACCTGTAATCCCGCCGCCATTCTGCCAGCTCCCCACTGAAATATCGCTGAAATATCAATGGTTAACGATGAGTATGTTCTATCAGTGCGACTGAACTGTGGCACCGAACCAGCGACTTCGTAGGTAATATCTAAGCCAAATGACTTAAAAGCAGGAAAAATCAGGAAAATAGTATCAATTTACGCCATCACTTCAGTACAATCACTGACATAATGAGGTCAGGATGAGTGAAGGCATCTGTATTCTCTTCGAATCCCTATTTTCACTGAAACGGTTGGCTAAAGCAGTTGAGTAAAGCCCTTTAAAAGCAGCCGCGAACGTGAATTAAAAAGTTCGAATAGTATTTGTGCTTCACTATGCGACGGTCAGGGTTTCCAGTGGTCACAACAATACGAGAGTGTGCAAGATGGATTGGAGAGAGGCGACCTACCCAGTAATGGCTTACTTTCGGCGTCGAAGGCTAGCCGAACTGCTAAGAATTTATCCAGATATAGAAAACTACGCTGTTTTAGATGTTGGCGGCAGGCCGTTTATTTGGAATTTGCTCAAGGAGTACTACAACGTTGCGCCCAAGCACCTAGTACTGCTCAACACGCCTTCTGAAACGCTGCTGCCTGAATCTGAAGACTACACCATTAAAATTGCAGACGGCTGCCGTTTGCCCTATCCCGATAACAGCTTTGATCTCGTCTTCTCTAATTCTGTTATTGAACATGTCGGCCAAACAGAAGAGATGGCCAATTTTTCCCGTGAGTGTGAACGCGTTGGCAACCACATATACATTCAAACCCCTAACCGATGGTTTCCTGTCGATGCGCATCTCGGCGTAGCCTTTATTCATTGGCTGCCTCGCCCACTATATAAAAAGCTTTCTTTTATCTCTCTGCGCTATCCGTTTACAATCAACAATCCTGACGAGAAGAAAAACTTCGATCTTGAATTTGAAACAACTCGGCTGCTAACACGCGGACAGCTAAAGCGACTGTTCCCAGACAAAAGGATTGTACCGGAAAAGTTCTTAGGCATCGTAAAATCATACGTGGTGGTCAGCCAAGCGCCTTAAAAGCCTTAAAAAGAAAGAACAAAAGGCACACCAAGAATACACTCAAAATACGCCAAAGTCATTCCTAAAACAGTTAGGAAAATAGCTTGAACACGCTAGTGTTGCAATGTACGATTTGCTACAGCACTAGCGCGTAGCGAATCGTTTTGAGGTGTATCGTTTTACGCTGAATGGAAAAGCTGTTTGGGTGTAAGCTAGCGCCACGCATCTTCCCCAAAAATAATGAATACCTCGATACGCCCCCTACGAGTTGTTTTTATCCTTCCAGCTTTTTACAGAAACGGCGCGGTCAACCTCGTTGTTAATCTCGCCCAGCAGCTCACCCGCTATGCCATCAGCCCTCAAATCTTTGCGTTAAGAGAATGCCAACAACAAGGGCCTTTGCCCCAGGCACCTGTAAGCACTCAAATTGCGCTGAAAGAATATCAATCCACACTGTTTGGCCTCCCCAAGCTACTGTGCTCTCTCATTCCCGCCGTGCTAAAAGCAGATGTGGTGGTTCACACCTGGGAAAATGGCATTTTAATTCCAGGAATTATTGCATTTATTTTGCGTAAGCCCACCCTCGCAATTGTTCAGAACAACTTTCAAAAAATTTCAGAGAACAGTGCGAATCGTCAGCGTGAACAATCCATTCGCCGCTGGGTATACGGAAAGTGCAAAGCCATTGTGTGTGTAGGGCATGGCTTAATCGCAACCGTGGAGCCAGGGATTGACCGGAAAAAAGTCATCGCCATTCAAAATGGCATTGACCTAAAAAAAGTAAGACACCTATCTAAAGCCCCTTCTTCGCGTAAGTTCACAGCTGCAAGAAACAACAATGTTCCTTTTATCATTGGCGTTGGCCGTCTAAGCCCTCAAAAGGGGTTTGATACGTTGATTAAAGCCCATGCAGCAGTGATTCGGCAGGGATATAATCATCAGCTAGTCATTATTGGAGAAGGCACCCAAAAAGACGAACTCGCGCGCCTAGCGAAGCACTTAGGTGTCGCTGATAGCGTTATCTTTTTAGGCTATTTGAACAATCCTTACCCAGCGATCGCACACGCCGCTTTATTTTGCCTGTCATCTCGCTATGAGGGTTTTGTATTAGTTGGGGCAGAAGCTGCGGCCTTGGGAGTGCCCACTATAGCGACAGACTGTGTGGCCGGGCCAAAAGAACTCCTAGAAAATGGACGCTACGGTGATTTAGTTCAGGTAGATGATAGCGAAGCATTGGCGATCGCCATTCAACGTCACCTAGAAAATCCTCAACGCCTACAGGCCAAAGCGCAAGATTCTGCACAAAACGCGGAACGCCTCTCCATGGATCTGTGCGCCGCCCGATACAGCGAACTGCTTTACCGCTGTATCGGACAAACTAGCAGCAGCCTCTCCACTCAGGCCAAACAAGCCCTCAGAACGAAACAAGCTACCAGCGCTGAGCAAACCAGGACTGAGCAAACCAGGACTGGGCAGACCAGGGTTGGGCAACGCAAGGCTGAGCAGATCAGAAAATAAGTGAACTGTTCAGACAACGCAAACAATCGTGCAGTCAGCAGAAAAAACGGTCACCAGAAGAAGCCGTCAGGGCATTTAGCGATCGCCTTGAATTCGCCCCGCAGCCCTCAAAATCTGACCCGCCAAAATCGCCGCGCCAAAGCCATTATCAATATTCACAACCCCAATCCCCGTCGCACAAGAATTCAGCATTGTCAGCAATGGTGCTAGGCCCCCAAAGCTCGCCCCATAGCCAATACTAGTGGGCACCGCAATCACTGGGCACTGGGCCAGCCCCGCCACCACACTCGGCAGCGCCCCCTCCATACCCGCCACCACAATCAACACATCCGATGCATCAATCACATGTTGGTTACTCAGCAGCCGCTGAATGCCCGCCACACCCACATCCCATAGCCGCGTCACATTAAACCCACACAGTTCAGCCGTCACCGCCGCCTCTTCTGCCACCGGTAAATCAGCGGTACCCGCGGTGAGAATGCTGAGTCGGCCAGGATGAATGGCCTGCACAGAAGACGATTGAATAGTGCAGATTCTCGCGGTTTTGTAATACGTCGTTTGCGGCAGTGCATCTGAAATTTGAGCATTCTTCCTGGGGCCAACGCGAGTGGCCATCACCACAGAATGCTGCCTTTGCATCGCACGCATAATGTCGATGATTTGCGTGGCTGTTTTGTCTTTGCCCCAAATCACTTCTGGAAAGCCTGTACGCTCTACCCGGTTATGATCAATTTTGGCAAAATCGCCAACCACTTCATAGGGAGACTGTTCTGGCTCGATAGGTGAAGAGGGTTCGCTCACAGCAGGTGCTTCACTGAGCGGTTGCAGCTGCTCAAAAGCTGTCTCTGGGCTGAGTGTGCCTGCGGCAACAGATTGAAGGAGTTCTCGAAGATCGTTGGACTGAGTCACAGTAGTTGCAGGGTCACGTAATATGTGAGGCGATAGTTGGAACAGTTGTGATTGGGCACTCGTAAAAGCAGAGAAGCCTATCACTTTAGCGGTAATAGGCTACCGTAATTGAGTGCGTTTTGAGTGTTCGGTGCTATGTCGGCGGCCAAGCCTGTGGATATCGTAATTTTGACCAACGGCCCAGGGGAAGTAGCGACCTGGGTTAAGCCAGTAGTGCAGGCGTTGGTCAAGCAAACCTGCGGGGAGAACGTACCGACTAAGGCCCAAACACCCGCCCCCAGAGAGGCCCAAACACCCGCCCAAACGGACGTGCGTATCTCCGTCATACTCTCGCCTTGCCCTCATGCCTCTGGGCAAGAACACATGACGTTAGCGCAGTATCCTGAGGTGGATCGGGTGCAAAGCGCGGATCAGTTCTTTAAGTTTTTGCTGACGGGAAAAACTGCTGATAACTGGGACTGGCATCCTAACGGCGTGGTTGTATTCCTCGGGGGCGACCAGCTGTATACGGTACTGGTAGCCAAAAGAATTGGCCAAAAAACTGGCCGTAGCTACCGCACAGTAACCTACGCAGAATGGGATGCGCGCTGGCCGAATTTAATTGATCGCTTTGGGGTGATGCAAGCAGCGTTAGCGAAAAAAGCGCCTGTAAAGCATCAGGATAAGTTTGTGGTGGTGGGCGATTTGATGGCAGATGTGCAGGCTACGGCTAATCGCCTTGAAATTACAACGGCGCTGGGCTGCGAGCCAGAAAGTGAACTCATCGGATTTTTGCCTGGTTCCAAGCCAATGAAGCTGAAAATAGGGGTGCCGATCATGTTAAAGATCGCCCAAATCCTCCACAATCAAAATCCAAACAAAGACTACACCTACGTTATCGGCGTCGCCCCCAACCTCACGCTGACAGATCTCACTCACTACGCCGACCCTGAAAAAAATAGCGCGATCGCCCTGTTCAAATCCCCACCCGTCACCCTGATCACCCCAGAAAACGGCCTCCCTTACCTCAACATCAAAACCGGCACGCCCACTAGCACTCAAGACAGCGCTCAAAACAGTGCTCAAAACAGCGCTCAAAACGACATCAAAATAGTCCTCTGGCAACGGTTTCCCGCGCTCGATCTCTTTTCTCAGTGCGCCCTCTGCTTTACCACCGTCGGCGCAAACACCGCCCAGCTCGGCGCACTCGCAACCCCCATGTTCGTCCTGCTGCCCACCCAGCAGTTAGACGGCCTCAGCATTGCCGATGGGCTTCCTGGCCTCATTGCCCAGCTCCCTGGCATTGGTCAATTTGCCCGCAAAGTCATCAATCCCCTCCTCGTCAAAACCCTACAAAAATCAGGCAAACGTTTTGCATGGCCCAACATTTGGGCCAAACGCGAAGTTGTACCCGAATTATTTGGCCCCATCACAGCAGAAGACGTAAGTGCGATCGCACAAGACCATCTCACCCACCCCGAAAAACTCACCGCCATCCGCCAAGATCTGCGTACCCTTCGCGGCCCCGCAGGTGCAGCCCACAAAATGGCAACTCTCATTTTAGAAACGGTAAACTATCCTGTGTAGAATCCTGCGGCCCCATCCTCATGCCTCTCAGCTACCCCACCACCCGCCAATCCGACACCACCGACACCTACCACGGCATCACCGTTGCCGACCCTTACCGCTGGCTCGAAGATCCCAACGCAGAGGAAACCAAACGCTGGGTAGATGCTCAAAATAAAGTAACCTTCGGCTACCTCAACGCCCTGCCCAGACGAGAGGAAATCAACGCTCGCCTAACTGAACTGTGGGACTACGAACGCTACGGCATTCCCTTCAAAAAAGGCGGCAGATACTTCTACTACAAAAACAACGGTCTACAAAACCAATCCGTTCTCTACACGCTGCCCACCCTCGACGCCGAACCCACCGTTCTGCTAGATCCCAACACCCTTTCAGCAGACGGCACCGTCGCCCTTTCCGGCATCGCCATCAGCGAAAATGGCCAATACCTGGCGTACGGCCTCTCCACTGCGGGTTCCGACTGGATGGAGTGGAAAGTTCGTGACATTGAAACCGGCCAAGATACTGATGATTTGGTGAAGTGGGTAAAATTCTCTGGAGCCTCTTGGACACACGACAACAAAGGTTTTTTCTACAGCCGCTACGACGAACCCAAAGAAGACACCAAACTAGAAGACGTTAACCGCTACCAAAAGCTGTACTATCACACCCTCGGCACTCCTCAGTCAGAAGACACTCTAATTTACGAACGCTCAGATCAGCCTGATTGGGGCTTTGGCGGCGGCGTTACAGAAGATGGCCGCTACCTAATCATTTCGGTTTGGCTAGGAACCTCCCCTAAAAATCTGTTGTTTTACAAAGATTTGGAAACCGCCAACGCAGAAGTTGTTGAATTAGTTTCAGATTTTGAAGCGCAGTACAGCCTTATCGACAACGAAGGAACAACTTTCTGGTTCCAGACTGACCTCAATGCACCTAAAGGGAAAGTCATTGCCATAGACATCGCCAAGCCAGATCAGACCCACTGGACAACCCTCATCCCAGAAGGCGAAGAGACCCTAGAATCCGTTGGCATTCTAAACGATCAGTTTGTAGCGGACTACCTCAAAGACGCCTACACGCAGATAAAAATCTTTGATCTCACAGGCAAGCTTGTCCGAACGGTGGAGCTTCCAGGCATTGGCTCAGCAGGCGGCTTTAACGGTAAACGCACTGACACCGAAACGTTCTATAGCTTTACCAGCTTCACCACACCCAGCCGCATTTATCACTACGACCTCACAACAGGGAAAAGCACCCTCTTCCGCCAGCCCAATATTCCGTTTAATCCTGACGATTACGAAACCAAACAAGTCTTTTATGCCAGCAAAGACGGTACCCAAATACCCATGTTCATCACCGCCAAAAAAGGGTTAAAGATGAACGGTGAAAATCCTGTTTTACTCTATGGTTACGGTGGCTTTAGCATCTCTCTTTCACCCAGCTTTTCGGTGAGTAACTTAGTGTGGTTAGAAATGGGCGGTGTGTATGCGGTCGCAAACTTGAGAGGCGGCGGCGAGTATGGCGAAGAGTGGCATCAGCAGGGCATTAAAACAAACAAACAAAACGTATTTGATGATTTTATTAGTGCGGGTGAGTGGCTAATAGAAGAGAACTATACAAAGGCAGAAAAATTAGCGATCGCTGGCGGCAGTAACGGCGGCCTGCTGGTGGGTGCCTGCATCACCCAACGCCCCAATCTTTTCGGTGCAGCCCTGCCAGCAGTAGGCGTCATGGATATGCTGCGCTTTAATCAGTTCACCATCGGTTGGGCCTGGGAATCTGACTATGGCTCTCCAGCGAACAAAGCAGAGTTTGAGGCACTCTACGCCTACTCTCCACTCCACAATCTCAAAGCAGGCACCGAATACCCAGCCACAATGATCACCACCGCCGACCATGATGATCGGGTGGTGCCAGCCCACAGCTTTAAATTTGCCGCCGCCTTACAAACAGCCCACGCTGGAGAAAACCCCGCACTCATTCGCATTGAGACTAAAGCAGGCCACGGCGCAGGCAAGCCCACTGCCAAACAAATTGAAGAAGCCACTGACAAATGGGCCTTTCTCGCCCACGAGCTAGACGTAGCCTAAAGGCTTTTGGGGTGAAAGCGACCGAGATCTCAAGCCTTTGGTAATCTTTGTTACCGTTGAGCAATCATCGAGTGCAAATTGCCTCATAAGTTGAACAAAAATGGGGGCAGGCAGTGGCGCACGGACTGCCTGCCCCCATTTATGGCCTGCCTCATTTGAGGTCATGTCAAAGTAAAGACATATGCGGAAAAGCGTGAACTCACCGTAAGAAACCTCTTCATCCGACAGTTCTCCTCTTCTCTGTTCAACGCACGCAATCAACAGGAACTCCGTACTCACCCAATCGTCAGTTATTCAGAGTAAAAGCGATATAGCTGACAGACACCGCTGCTACCACAGGCGCTAGAGATACATGCCTCTCAGAACCACTAAATAGCGCGTTAATTGCGGCCCTCGACCTAACACAGAAACGGCGTAAATTGTCTGTGATATCGTACTTTTAAAGCAAGTCTTTTTAGAATCTTTACTGTGCAGATTCCTAGTATATTTTTTTGCACCCTGAAACCACAGCATACTTGTATCAAACAGTTTGGCTAACGTACCGTGATAATACTTACGGAGCCTGAAGGCAGCGTTTAAATCACTGCGTATAGCGATGTCAGCGCAATAGCCACAGCCAATTCAAGGCAACGCCCGAGCCGAAAGAATGTGCGAGAACGCAGCATTTTTTCGGCAACTTTTGAGTATCTTTTTATATAACTTCTGTATATGGCTTCTTCAACTATATTGAGATCATTGGCAAACCCGGATCTTGCACCAACTACACCAAATTCAACTGCGCCCCATTTAACGGCACCTAACCGAACGGAACAAAACCGAGCGGAACAAAACCCAGCGAATCTAGTTGAGCTTTTGCAATGGCGCGCGCAGACCCAACCAGCGCAACGGGCCTATACTTTTTTAGCCAATGGCGAAACCGAAGCACTCCATATTACCTATGCTGAGCTTGATCGCGCAGCCCAGGCAATTGCTGTACAGCTACAAGCTTCTACCGCCCACGGAGATTGCGCCCTACTGCTCTACGCCCAAGGCATTGAATTTATCACTGCTTTTTTGGGGTGCCTTTATGCAGGCGTCATTGCGGTTCCGGTTTCTTTGCCTAAGCGCAGCCAAAAAGCAACAAAGCTGGCCGCAATTCTGGCCAACAGCCAAGCCAAAGTAGCACTCACAACAGCTCAATTACACCCCAAATTAACCAACCAGCTAAATACCGATGCATTCTCCCAACTAGAGTGGATCGCAACCCCCGATTATTTACAACAGCAGGCGCAACAACAGTCCACACAAGAAGCTCAACAACAGCTGCCTACTTGGTCTCCCCCTGTTATCAATCCGCAGTCGCTGGCATTTCTTCAGTACACGTCAGGATCTACCGGTGCGCCCAAAGGTGTAATGGTAAGCCACGGAAACTTATGCCAAAACTCTCACTACATTCAACAAGCCTTTAAGCTTTCAGCAGAAAGTGTTTCGGTCACGTGGCTACCCAGCTTTCATGATATGGGCCTGATTGATGGCATTATCCAGCCTTTATACACAGGCTTTTTAGGCGTCTTGATGTCACCGGGCGCTTTCATGCAAAAGCCCTTGAGATGGCTACAGGCCATTTCCCATTACAGAGCCACCCACAGCGGTGGACCGAATCTGGGCTATGAGCTATGCGCTCAAAAAATCACACCCGAACAACTAAGCGCTCTCGACTTAAGCTGTTGGGAAAGTGCTTACAGTGGTTCCGAGCCCGTTCGCAAGTCCTCCATAGAAGCATTCAGCGCTAAGTTCTCTGCCTGTGGATTTAGGCCCACTGCCTTTTATCCTTGCTATGGCATGGCAGAAGCCACACTGATGGTCTCAGGTGGTGAGGTCACAGCGGCCCCCATTTACGCGGAAATGAACGCGGAACTGAACGCGGAAATGAACGCGGGAATAAATGGCAAAAACGCTGTCGTCGGCTGCGGCCATCCCCATTTAGATGCTGAGATTATCATTGTTGATCCTCAACAGCTCACACCCTGCGCGCCCGGACAAGTCGGAGAGGTTTGGGTATCAGGTGCTAGCGTTGCACAAGGATACTGGAACCAACCTGAACTGAGCGAACAAACCTTTAAAGCTCAGCTAACAGAAACAGATGCCTCAACAGAGTTCTCCCAACGCGGGCCTTTTCTGCGCACAGGTGACCTTGGATTTTTGAACGCCGGGGAGCTGTTTATTACAGGACGCATTAAAGATGTGATTATCCTGTGGGGACGCAACCACTATCCCCAAGATATCGAGCTGAGCGTAATGCAAAGCCACCCAGCTTTACGCGGGGAATGCACCGCTGCGTTTTCTATTGAGGTTGATGGCATAGAGCGGCTCGTGGTAGTTCAAGAAGTAGAACGAACGCAGCTACGCCACTTAAAATCTGATGAAGCGATGGTCGAGGAAGTGGTGCAGGCCATTCGCCAAGCAGTGGCCGAACAGCATGATCTTCAAATTCATGCGATCGCCCTACTCAAAACAGCCAGCATCCACAAAACATCCAGCGGCAAAATTCAACGTCAGGCCTGTAAAACCAGCTTTCTGGAAGGCACGCTCAATGTCGTAAGTGAATGGACAGCCCGTGTTACACCGGAAGCCAGTCCAGCCAATGCGCATCCTCAACGTGATGAAACGGCAAGGGATGAAACGGCAAGGGATGAAACTCCAAATGATCAGGCTCCAAATGATCAGGCTCCGAGTGAGCAGGCTCCGAGTAATCAGGATCCAAGCGCTGAAATAGCAAGCCCAGATACTCAACACCCTGACACCATCACAGAGATCACAATCCAGGATTGGCTCATTGATCGATTTGCGGAAGCAACTCAAGTCAGTGCAGACGATATTGACATTGAAGAACCCTTCTCTCAATATGCACTGGATTCATCTGTGGCCATGAGCCTAACAGGAGAACTCGCTGATTGGCTAAATTGCCAATTAGAGCCAACTTTGTTTTGGGAATATCCCAACATTGAAATACTGAGTCAGTTTTTATACGAGAAATTTGAAGCTGACCACGCCTAACGCCTAAGTTTTATATTTTTTCTCCAACAAAGTTCCTGATCATGAGTGCAACAACAGCCGTTAGATTTAACCCATTTGCGCCCGATTTCCACGCCGATCCCTATCCTACCTATGCGCAGCTTCAGGCCGAAGACCCTATCCATTGGAGCTTTCTAAACGCATGGATTATCACGCGATATGCCGATGCCGAGCTAGTGCTAAAAGACGCGCGGTTCAAAATAGATGACTTGCCCGAGCGGCTCCAACAGAAAAATCGATTTCTCAAGCAGGGCGATCTCAACCCCTTGGCTAAAACCATTGGGAAATGGTTGTTCTTTTTAGAAGGGAAAGATCACAAACGCCTTAGAAGCTTAGTGAGTAAAGCATTTTCCTTTAGCAGCGTTGAGGCGATGCGGCCCAAAATTCAAACCCTTGCAGAAAATCTGATTGAGCAGGTGGCACATCAGGGCCATATGGATGTTATGGCAGATATCGCAGGCCCATTACCGGCCATGGCGATCGCCAGCATTTTAGGGGTTCCTCGCCAAGATTTTCACAAATTAGCGACGTGGTCTGACGAACTCTTTTTTGTGTTCGATCAGCCCATGTCCTTAGAAGGTTATCAAAGGCAAAATGCCGCCGCCATTGAGGCCAGAGATTACCTACGTGAACTCATTGCCCATCAAGAATCACTCCCGGTAGAGGCCCGAACAGACGGGCTTATTACGCGGCTCATTCAAGCCCGCGACGAGGACGACAAGCTAAGCCAAGACGAGATCTTAGGCTTTTGTATCATGCTCTTTATTGTGGGACAAGAAACCACAAAAAGCCTCATTAGCAACGGCCTATTAGCACTCTTGCAGCAGCCTGAGAAAATGGACTTTGTGAAGCAAAATCCAGACAAAATCAAGCTGGTGGTGGAAGAGCTACTGCGCTACGACAGCCCTGTACAGGTGCTAGCGCGCATTGCAGGAGAAGATATAGAACTGGAGGGCAAAAAGATTCGAGCCGGAGATAAGGTGATTGTTTGCTTAGGCGCAGCCAATCGAGATCCTGCCCGGTTCGAGAATCCTCATGAACTCAACTGGAGTCGCCAACCCAACAATCTTCCATTTGGCAGTGGATTGCACTATTGCCTTGGAGCAGCACTGGCTCGCATTGAGGGTCAAGTCGCCATTCAAACCATGGTGAACACCTTGAGTAATCTGACGCTCAATACAGACAGTTTAGATTGGAGAAAAAGTATCACACTCCGAGGATTAAAGTCGTTTCCTATCACCTTTGATCCCATTACAAATGGAGTAACCCGGGAGAAAAACAGCCTCGTTTAAATAACCAAAAGGTTCTTTTAATACCGGCCCCGAGCACCTACCTAAAAGTCTCTTGCGGCTCGCGACTAATCTTCTTAAGAGTTCAAGCTTCCTAAGAGTTCAAGCTTCTTAAGAGTTCAAGCTTCCTGAAAATTAAATACCTTAAAATTATGAGTATCCCCCCTATTGCAATTATTGGTATTGGCTGCCGCTTTCCAGGTGCACGCACACCTGATGAGTTTTGGCAGATGTTGCGCAATGGGACAGATGTCGTAGAGCCGATGTCATCTAAGCGGGCTCAGCTCACCCAAAGCACCATTTCAGGGTCTACAGCGGAGCCAATGGCAGGCGGGTTTTTAGACGATCTTGATCAGTTTGATCCTAAGTTTTTTGGTCTTTCAGAAGAAGAAGCGATCGCGATGGATCCGCAGCAGCGTCTGCTGTTGGAAGTGGCGTGGGAAGCTTTAGAAAATGCGGGACAAGTGCCTGCTCAGCTAGCCGGAAGTCGCACTGGGGTGTTTGTAGGTGTTTCACAAAGTGACTACGACCATCTGATGAATGCCGCTGAGGGGAAAAATGCGTATGGAGCCACCAGCTACAACACGTGCATTGCAGCGAATCGGATTTCCTATCAGTTCAATTTTCAGGGGCCGAGTCTAGCGATTAATACGGCTTGTTCATCCTCATTGGTGGCCTTGCATCAGGCGCTACAGAGCTTGCGCAGCGGCGAAATAGATTTGGCAACGGTGGGCGGGGTAAACTTAGTCCTCTCTCCTAAAACAACAGAAAATTTACAACAGGCTGGCTTAATCTCTTCTACGGGTCGCTGCCGCAGCTTTTCAGCAAACGCTGACGGCTATGTTCGCAGCGAAGGCGCTGGGATGGTGATTTTAAAACGGCTAGATGATGCGATCGCAAATGGCGATCGCATCTATGCCACCATTCTCAGCAGTGCCATTAACCACAACGGCAAAGGCAACGGCCTCAGTGGCCCTAACCCTCAAGCCCAAAAGGCACTCCTCAAAAACGCCTATCAGCAAGCGAACCTTTCCCCAGCTGAGGTGCATTACATAGAAGCCAATGGCTCTGGGACTCAGCTCGGCGATGCATTAGAACTCAATGCGTTGGGAGAGGTGCTCAAGGAAGGTCGCCCAACGCATCAGCGGTGCCTGGTGGGGTCTGTAAAAACTAATTTAGGTAGCGCAGAGGTAGCCTCTGGCATTGCGGGCTTAATTAAAGTTGCGCTTTCTCTCTACCATCGCCAAATCCCACCCCACCTACATTTCAACGAACCTAACCAATACGTTGATTTTGCCAAGGTGCCCCTCTCAGTACCGACCGAGCTGCAATCATGGCCAGAAGCCATCGTGGCAGACGACGCCCCAGAAACCAGCCGCCCAGCCGCCATTGCAGGCATTAGCGCATTTGGATTAGGTGGCTCCAATGTTCATGCTGTTTTATCATCGCCCATCAAAGTATCCCAAGCTAAAAGCTACCAAGCTCAAGAAGCACAAGCTCAAGGCTCTCAAACTGCAAACGCTGAGCATCCACCCACCCAGCCGGAAGTATTTATTCTGTCAGCCAAAAGTGAACAGGCGCTGCGTGCCCTTGTGTGCCGCTATCAGACATTTCTAAATCAGGACTCTCTTGAAGAAAAAATTAAAACCGCTGGGCCTAAACGCGCTTTACAAGATATTTGCTACACAGCTAGCGTGCGGCGATCGCACTTCCCCTATCGGCTAGCCATTGTTGCCGATTCTGTTGAAAACCTACAGCATCAGCTTAGCCATCGGCTCACCGAACAGGACGCGGCCTTTTGCCATAAAGTCACCCGTCGTTCTCGAAAAAAATCAGCCTCAGAAATATCACTCTGCTACCCAACGCCAGCGCTTTCGAAAGCCGAAAGACGCGCCTTACTAGAACAGCTTTCAGAGCAGTGGCTACAGGGCATGGCCGTAGACTGGCCTCAGTTGTTTGAGCCTAACAGCCCTGAGATGTGCGCCCCTCAGCTAATGAGTCTGCCAACTTACGCCTTTGAGCATAAATCCTACTGGCCTGCGCCGGCAAAGCTCATTGTTTCAGCAACGACTATCCCAGGATACGAAGCCGTTAAATCAGCACTGGCCCCTGTAAAGGAGCAGTCTCGTGAGTTAAACAGTTCTGAGTCAAACAGTTCTGAGTTAAACAGTTCTGAGCTAAATAATTCTAAGTTAAATAATTCTAAGTTAAACAATTCGCTGAGCAATGAGCTAATAGAGCCGCGTACACCACTCGAGAAACAACTGGTTGAGATTTGGGAGAAAAGCTTAAACATCCAACCCATTGGAATTAGAGATAGCTTCTTTGATCTGGGTGGCACCTCTCTATTGGCACAGGAAGTCTTTGCTGAATTAAGCCGTCAAACAGGACTTCAGTTCCCTCTCAATTTGCTCTTTCAAACGCCTACTATTGAAGCGATCGCACAAGCTCTAAATCATGATATTGAACAACAGATTCCCAATCTAATTGTGCCTCTAAAATCAGGCCAAGCCTCTGGCCAACGGCACCTATCACAAGGTGCCGATGCACCGTTGTTCTTAATTCATGCAGCAGGCTCCAGCATTCTGTTTTATCAGCCGTTGGTTCAGCACATGCAAACCCAACGTCCTATATACGGTATTCAGCCAGCCTTCTTGGATAGCGACCAAGCCAGGCTTACCAACGTTGAAGAAATGGCCACCTATTACATTTCTCAAATGCGGCTGATTCAGCCCCACGGCCCCTACTTTATTGGGGGTGCGTCCTTTGGAGGACTCGTTTCCTACGAAATTGCCCAACAGCTCACCCAGCAAGGCGAAGTAGTTGAAACACTCGTTTTATTCGATCATCATGCCCCTGGGGCACGCGCGATGGCCCCTTGGCAACAGCGCTACCGCAAGTACTGGAAAGATTTTTTAGCAGGCGGGCTGAGCTATTTGGTCGCCAGGTTTAAAAAGCGTTTTCGCTACGAACGAAACGATCTACAAATCTTTCTTCGTCAGCAACAATATCTCCTACGCCATAAGCTGAACCTTCCGGTTAAAGGCATTGTTGGCAATACCTTCCGCCGCCATATCAAACTAGCCCAGCGCTACGAGCTAAAGCCTTACTCGGGCAAGCTTTTGCTAATTAGAGCCAAAGAAGCTCGCGAAAATGAAATTATTTTGGAAGCAGATTTAGGTTGGTCGCGCTATGCCAAAGGCGGTGTACAAGTGATGGTCAGTAAGGGTGGACACATGTCTATGTTTACAGCGCCCCATGTGAGTACCTTGGCCCAACAGATAGATAGCGCCTTAGCCAAGAGCACTTTAAACAGCAGCGCAGCAACAACAAGCATCACCGAAAGAAGTACAGCGGCACAAAAAGCGTCCTCTGGCCAGTCATCCTTTACGGAAAAGGCAATAGAAAGAGCCACTATAGAAAGAAGCCTAGGCCAAAGAACACCTGTGCCCTTAATCAGTGATGCGACCTCTGTGGTGGAATAAGGTGTAAAACCGAGAAAATGAATACTACACATTCCAAACATTTTTATTCTGTGTAGTATTCATTTTCTAGCCACTAAATTACTCAGAAACCCATCTAAACACCACTCTCTTTCCCTCCACATACGTTGGATCAAACAACAATGTAGACATATGAGTGTGAACACCGAATGTCTTGGCCTTCCATAGTTCTACCTTAGCCGCAGCACCTGTTGTTCCCAGCTCTCCTGGATTAAACGTATCGCATTGCATCCGGCCAGCCGAGTTAGAGCGAGCCACAAAGCCTAAAAAAGGATTGTTGGTATCAAAGGTTTTCACACCTTTCCACCAAGATACATTTCCACCAAATTCTAAGCAGACCTGTGTGCCACTAGTAATGGGTTCCCAATAAACTTCTACATCGCCAGTGCCATCTACGTTTAAGGCGTATCTGTTTTGCGAGTTGCCGCTACTAGGCAAATAAAGCGAAGAGGTGGGGACAGCCATTGCAGCACTGGCACTGCCTAACAGTGTCGCTACGCTAAGGCCTAAGCTGAATAACGCAGTAGATAGATGATGCTTTCTCTTCTTCTGAGATGGCTGTTGAGTAGTGATGTTTAGCTGTGTAGTGATCATGATTGTTGTCTCTGAATCAGTTTCCACTTAGACGTAGTTGTTGGCGAAAGTAACTTATGCAGTTTTGACGGATGCAGCTTTTAGCTTGCTGTTTCGGCTCAAGCTGATTGAACTTTCGCGTTACGGATAACTAGCTGCTCACAAAATGGACTTATGCAGTTTTGTCAGAAATATTTTTTGGCAACTGGTGAAACTCCTGGGAAAAGGGAGGTAAGAAAAAAGCAGAAGGATGGTTAATCAGTGCATAAGCGCCTCATCCCGTAATCTATTAACCATTGTTTATATTGTGAGCTGCCCTAAAGATGGCGCTAGACATGGCCCGCACCCCTGATTACGTCACCACACAGTTTTGGCAGTTGTGCTGTATTGCCCCTGGCAGAGGCGGTGCAGGGTATCGTCTGCAAACGTTATCGATGGCGCAGTCGTTCTTAATGCAAGCTTTTAAGGAAGCCAGTGTTAGCGATGAGCGATCGCTCGACACGGCTCTAATTAAAGCCTTCAAAGGCAATTCTCCCCAAGCTTCTCCTATGCAGCAAGCCCAAGCCGGACTGTGTCTCCGCTGCCGGATGTCGCATCCTATATTAAGAGCCTGCATGAAGCTGGCGAATCTGTTTGGCTCAGCTAATCAGTTTAGCTATCGTGAGCTGCTGCCGTTTGTGCTGACAGATGATGGCCGTCAGCTAGTGGTGCCCGTATCAGCCCTTGAGTCAGCCGAAAAACCGTATCGAGTATTAAACGACTCAGGCGAGGAAGATGCCATTTCCTTTGTTTGTTTCAGCTTGGAGGCGTTGCGCACCTACCGAATAGATAGGGGCGATCGCCTCAGCCTACAAAACTGGATATATCTCCAAACAAAGCAAAACTCAGAGATTAAAAACTATCTGGCAGAGTTTGGCTTTCAGGCACTTAGCGATTGGGCCTTGCTCAATCGGGTGCGGGTGCGGCAGTTAGAGCAGATGAGCGAACAAGATCAGGCTTTGGTGCGAGTGTTTCATGCAGTGTATCGGCGCGATCGCCGTCTTAATGCGGCAGTGAACCGATGCCCTTCCCCCACATCCGCACAGCTTCAGGAAATGAATGCACTGCTAGGCATTGAGGCTTTTTCTGATGAAAAGGACTTATTGAAAGCGCTAAAGCAGACTGCTGGGCAGCTTAGGCAGTTTGATATTTGGCGATCGCGCCAGCCGCTAGAACACTTCGATGCCCAGTCTGGGGAATACCAACCTCGAAAAGACTTGCCCACCACTAGCCTTGACTCTCAAACGACTGAAGAAGCCGACATGCTTGCTGACCTTCATCAGCAACTCACCCTTGCGCTACAGCACAGTATCCAAACAGCGCTCACCGCTAAAATCGCCAAACTCACCAAAAGCAAACGCTATCGCCCCTTTTCCAATAAGTTTGTGCTGGGTTTACAGCACTACTATCGTGATGGCCTCTCTCTCAAAGACATAGCCCCCTTACTCGGCATGAGCAGTTGGGATCAAGCTAGGCGAATTCTCAACCCTGGAGACTTTCTCAATCAGGTGCGCCAGCTCACCCTCCAGCAAATGCTCGATCAAGTCCTTACCACCGTCCAACAAAAAGGCATCCTTTCAGAATCGCCTTCTCCCACCTATCTTCAGCAGCTGTCCGAACAGATCGAAGCCTTTGCCGACCGTGAAATTTTTGAGGCCGCCGTCAGTGAAATGAAAGCAGGCTCTCACCGTAAGCTTGATAGTCCCTACGCCCAGGCACTACTTACTATTCTCGACTCAGCGCCTTGACGCCCTCCTCTATGGCTTATTTCTTGATATTCATCTCTTTACGACCGTCTCCTCTAGTCACACAGTTTTATCATGGTCTTCTCTAACCACACTCCATCAAATATCTCACTGTTATCTCCCACGATCTTAGAGATCAGTGCCGAACACTACCAACAGGCTAAAGAACTCACTGCTGAACAGATAGATACGAACCACACCCACACTGAATCTCTTCGCTGGCAAACCTATCTCGCACAGCTAGGGCTATTGGCTTTTCGAGAATGGCTAGCAGACAATGAGATGCCAAGCATTATCTCTATGGCAAATGGAATAGAGAATTCTTTGCAATATTTGCAGATCGGTGAGTTTCGACTAGGGCTACTCACAGCAGAGCACGTTTTATCTGAGCAGGTTGATATTCCTGCTCAGTGCACTTATTCTGCTGACACTGCCGCTCACTTCTATATCTTGTTAGAAGTCGCTGAAGAACAATCTGAAGTTTGGTTTCGCGGCCTCATCCGTCACGACTCTCTCAGTGCGTTTATTGAACCAGAACCCACGTCCTCTGGCATCATAACTATCCCGCTCTCAGCCGTAGAACCTGAACCTAGCCGCCTTTTACACTACTGCCGCTACTTAGCGCCTAGCAGCATTCCCCTGCCTCAAGGCGCTTCAAACATGGTTCAATCTCCATCAGAAAGTACTAATCTCACAGACTATTCTCGCAATTTCCCTGATAGCTCTCTACGCAGCAAGCTCAGC
>JBGCGG010000113.1:0-27042 GCA_045110585.1 Phormidesmis sp.
TTTACTCTCTGTCATTCAGACCTGTCGAAGGCAGGGGCGGTCTGCCATGGCATTTTTTACGCAAGCCCTCAGCGCTCAGCATCATGAGCGTATCGAAATGCCCTCGCTCATTCCACTGACTACGACCTGAATCTTTACCATGAAACAACGGCTGTTTAAGAAAAATCGCAAGAGACTCAGATAGTCGTCACCGAGGCTTCGCCTTAGGAAAAAGTAATTGCGTAAGCGGGAGTTAAGATTCTCCACCATCGAGCTGGCTCTGGGCGTTTCTTCGAGGGCCTCGCCTACCGCTTTCATCACACCATGGAATTTGCCAGAAAGCTGACTGTGAAGTTGATTCCAGCGTTTCCAGTAGGCATTGGAGGTGTTGTGCTTACGGTGTAGCAAACAGACCTCTCGTACAAGCTGAAGTGGCAGCTCAAACGCGCCTGCAATGTCTGCTAGCTTCTGGTCAACGACACCGGCAAACGCCAGTAGCTGGTCGCGTTGATTACGCAAAGCCTTTCTCAGCTTGCGGATGGCAGGATATTGTTCATCTTCTCGTTGCTTTAGTTCACTGACAATGAAGTCAAAGAGTTCCTGACGCACCGATAGAGACGGGCCAGATAGGGCGAGCACATCGTGAGAGAACCAGCCCAAAAGCGTTTTGATATCCTGAGCGAGAAAGACGAGTGCCTGCTCTCGGTGCTCTGCCAGCACCTGTTGACTGAGCAGTTTCTGCGCCACAATGTCTTTAAGGCTGGTTTTGGACAGTTTCTGCGCCTGTTTCATCAGCCGTGCTGGCCCGCCTTGTACACGACGAACCAGACCATTGGCAACTTGCTCAAACTGATGCTGGATATGGAAGACGTCTCCATGACAGGGCACTTCTGGCATGGCAGCTTTTTGCCCAGCTCTGAGGCCACTGCCGCCATCGGCAATGGTGTAATTTGGGCCGAAGCCTTGTTCCATCACATCTAGCAAATGACAGCCCCAAGTGTCCTCATCGCGGCGTTCGACACTTTCAAGCAAATAGCAATATGTTGAGGCCGCATCAACGCCGACCAGCACCGGTTTGTCTGCGTGAAAAATCTCATCGTGCAAGCCGACAGTAATCCCTGAGAGGTTTTGAGATTGATTGACCTCAGCGGCTTTCTCAACCGTTGCTTGCAGCCGATTGTGGATTGTGCCGACGCTGATGGATGTGTCGAATAGATCGCGCAAGAGCTCCACTATGCCGCGATATGAACTGTGGCAGATCAGCACCAAGCCCAAAATTAGCTGGAATAGCCAGTTCTTGGTCACTGGTAAATGGAACAAGACATCATCATCCCCTTGGGACGGGGCAAATGATTCATCCAGCGCTTGCTGTGCCTTGTTTCCCTGCTGGTAGACAAACTTGCGGCTCACCTGATGCGTTACGGCTATATGACTGATGGGTTGTAATCGCGACAGCACTTGAATGCCGATGTCTTGGCGAGTATCAGGCGATAGGCTAGCGG
Organism: Phormidesmis sp.; assembly: GCA_045110585.1. Lineage (GTDB taxonomy): Bacteria > Cyanobacteriota > Cyanobacteriia > Phormidesmidales > Phormidesmidaceae > Phormidesmis. The sequence continues at coordinate 1,482 of JBGCGG010000113.1, forward strand.
CGATGGAGAACGCTGGTGGCATGGGGTGATCACTGAAGGCGGTGGCGACAGACCTTTAGCCTACGCGATCACCTCCAATAGTGTGACCTATGATTGAACCAGCCCCTTTTTGTTGACCTATATGGGCGATCGCATTGTTGTCAGCGGCTTTACTGTATGGCTGCTGAGCGCTCTATTTATTGTGTTGTTTTTTGGTTTGCCGCTCTTGGTGTACCGCTATAACTGGCTGAATGTACGCTCACTGCTCAGCTGCTCGTAGTTTAGGGTGGGGTAAGGGTTCATGTGTTAAAAACTGCCCTTGTGTGAAACTCACTAATCTCTATAATTTTTTACAAGTTTAGGTAATCTTTTTTGGTAGGAGCCTTTTCCCGCCGAACAGCAATAGCAATAACAAGCCTGCACAGGCAATTAGAATCCAAGCGCTACCAAGCCCTGTTATAGAAAGTGGTGAACCATCGATAACGCTATCCTCTCTAAAGGCAAGATTTTGAATGCGCGTATCTTCTGCGCGAACCGTATCTACCGCTTCAAAAGGTGTTTGTTCATTGGTGTTTGCCGCAAGGTACTCAGCGAGGGCATCTTGCTCACTGCCGTCGGGTGAAAAGGTTGCAGCGCCTGTGCGAGGAGCCTCTTCCGGCAGTGCTAAAGGCGTAACGTCTCGCGCTGGGAAAGGATAACCATCGCCGCCACCTGCGAGGAAATCTGCGGTAACGATGCGGAAGGTTCTCTCAGCATCGCCTACGATTTCGCCGTTCTGGACGACAACCTCTGCATCTTTACCATTGTTATCGACAATGACCAGTGATTGAATGCGATCGCCTGCTGCTGCTGTTGGGTCAAAGCTAAACGCCATTCCGGATACCTGCGGGAATCGACCTTGTGTATTCGCATCGTCCAGACTCGTGGCCGCAACACCATGTTCGACCACACCCACGAGTTCTTCAGCCGTTACGGTTACTAGCGTTAGCCCGTTGTTAAACCTTAGCGTGTTGGCAATGTCAGTTTCAGAGATCCCGCCTTTTGGCTTCACATTAGGGACTTCTTCATTCGCTTGTTCAATGACTTCGTCGGTGCTGCCAGCAGGGACAATCACCTGCCCAATGTCATCGCGAATGCTGCCGCCATTTTGAATCGCTATCACTGTTTTGGGATCAGACTGCTTTGCAGCAGCCAAGTTCGCATCGGTGATAAGATTACCCAGGTTAGTCTCTTCAATCCGTACGCTGCTGCGCCGTCCGTTTAGATATACTTTGCTGAGGCCAAAGAGATTGCTCTCTTTAGCAACAATGACAGTATTTAGCTGGTCAACAATCTCTTGAATGTCTGGATCGATAAGACTTTCCGCCTTTAAAGCGGCAATGCCTGCTTCGTCAGTAGCATAGGCCCCGCTCACGTCTGGATTGTAGCTATCAACTAAAATATGGCCATTGTCATCAAAGTCAATCACTAGGCGGCCAACGTATTTATAGTTTCCGTCAGTATTGACCACTGCCACGGGTTTGCCCGCCACGTTGGCCTTGAAAGTGGGATAGACACCTTGTTTAGTGTCTCCATCTCGTGCCTTATCGTTCTCATCAAACAGACGTGTGTTCGAACCGCCTGCAATGATGATATCTACATTCTCTAAACGGGTAGCTAAGTCTTCTTCAATAGAAATCTGCTGCATATGTGAGAGCAGAATTACTTTGTTCATGCCAGGATTGGCAGTGAGCAGCTCATCTACGTCTGTTTGGATAATTTTAGCGAGTGCGTCTATCTGCTGTGGAGTTGGATCGCCGGCAAAGTCTTGCGGCAATACGGTTAGCTCACCAGGGCTGGAGATATTAGGTAGGGTTGGGGTCGTCGCGCCAACAATGCCAATTTTCTGACCGTTGACATCGATGACGGTCGTCGCTGCAATACTGTTGGGAACGGGGGCTTGATCGTCTGCAACGACTAAGTCAGCCAAGTTGTTGTCAGTGCTAAAGTCAATGTTACTGCTGAGGTACGGAAAGTTTGCGCCGCTGAAGTTGGCGGGATTGTCTCTTTCGAGATTGATTTGAGCACGCAGCTCGCCAGCAGTGTGATTCTGGGTTTTTAGGTTGATATAGAAACCTTGTGAAAGGAGCGTTTCAACTTGCTTATCGCTCAGATCGACTGTTCCTTGAAATTTACCTGAGGGTTGGCCTGAAGTTAAGTTCTCTTCATCGACTTCAACGGTGAGGTTGCTGGCAATGGGGCCGGTGCTACCTGCTTGCCCCATGTGGATATGGATAGCGCTTTCTGGATTGCCGTGGTCATCGATGCCGCCCATTTTTTGTAGTGGGCTGGTCAGGTTGCTGAACTCGCCAGATACGGTGAGGCGGTTGCCTTTTAAGCTAGCGGTGAATTTACCTGTAGACGGTGTATCTACGCTGTTGTCTTTTCTGAGGGTTTGAGATTCCTGCAGTAAAATATTTTCGGCGATCACTTCGCCTGCAATCATGTCTCGAATGAGGGCCGTGCCTAAGTCGGCTTCGTGGTTGCCGAGTGCGATCGCCTGAATACCCAACTCATTTTGAATCAGCATATCGGCTCTGCCCGCACCGCCAAAGGCTTCTTCACTAGAAGAGAAGAATAGCCCTGGAATGTAAGCATCTCCAGAAGAGAGCACTAGCGTATTGTCATAGTCATCCTTTAGCGCATTGAGAACAGCAGATGCGCTAGGGGCATCTACGAGTGCAGGCACGCCTGCTTCTTGGTCGGCTAAGTGGAGAAGTTGTAGGGTAAAAGATACCATTGTTAGGCTCTCTATAGACTCAATACGGCTAGGGTGTATGTTAAAACTACAGCCAAAGCAGAATAGAAGCTATAGCAGAATAGAAGCTATGTTTCAGGCATCACCGCTTTCTGCTCGGCGCGAAGTCCGCTACCGCCATCGGCAATCGTATAGCCTAGCTCGAAGCCTAGCTCGAAGCCTTGCTCCACAACCTCTAGGAGATGCCGGGCCCAGGTGTCTTCATCTCGAAGTTCCATACTTCCGGCGAACCTGATGCGTTGCGGCTCCCGGAAGACGGGGACAGCCGCATTACTGTTCTACTGCTTGCACTCGCCGCGACAGTGATAGCACCTCAGCGAAAGCAGCAGCAATTTGCTGTTGATTCATTTCTAATCGCTGTTCATTTCTCTCTAAGCGCTCTTGACCAGCTAACAACAATCGTTGGTTTTATCGAATTTCAGATTGCATTTGTTCAAACCACTGACCCTGCTGTTCAAATTTTTCGTTAGCACTCATTCAATCAGCACGAGCACTGTCTAGTAGTGATTGAATTTGCTGAGATTGCGCGGCCTGAGCCTGTCGCCATTCAGCCAAATTAAGTTGCTCACATTATACGCGACCCAATTATTGGTGTTTTTTTGTGTACCCATACTTCAGCTAGGGATGTTTAAAAATAGGGGTACCCGCTGAATCAATCAATCACAAGACCTAGCTGACATTGAGGTGAACTTACTCGAGGAGATTTTCCCAGCCAATAAACCCATTCTGATAGGTGTGGAGTAGTTTACGAGTTTTCCTGGTTTTCAAACGATACAGGCGTATACATAAGGACTTATATGTATGAGTACTTGATAGATAAGTGACTGAGCTACCTAGCTTAGTCACTCACTGGAGTCGGTCGCATTGCATAACTCGCCGATCCCAACCTACCAACACATACCAGCCGTTAAAGGATCAACATTTAGGTAAATGAGATGAAGCCCGAATCTGCCCTGACGTTGCCGTCCATTCTGAGCCAAAAAGCAGCAGCCGATCACACGGCTGCAATAGTACAAGCACAAGACGATCAACCAACGCAAACTGAGCGTGCTGAGCTGAGCTTTCAAGGTTTATATCAGCAGATGGAAACAGTGGTGGGTCAGCTACGCAGCCTCAACCTCAAGCGAAACGATCGAGTTGCGGTAGCGTTGCCGAATGGGCCAGAAGCCGCCGTAGCATTTTTAGCGATCGCCTCCGGGGTCACCTATGCACCCCTCAATCCTAACTACCGCGCTGCTGAATACGAGTTTTACCTCAAAGACCTAGAAGCAAAGGCACTGATTTTGCAACCTGGCTGCGCCGAACCCGCCAAAGAAATCGCACAGCAGCTAGGCATTCCAGTAATAGAGCTATCGCCTTGCCTAAACGCAGCCGCAGGCATCTTTGAGCTTTCCATTCCGGCCCATTCTTCTGCGCAAACGATAGATTTTGCTGAACCTGACGATACGGCACTCATTCTTCACACCTCCGGGACCACCTCTCGCCCCAAAATGGTGGCGCTGAGCCACCGTAACCTCTGCCACTCTGCACGCAACGTTCAAGCGGCTTTGTCTCTAACCAAAACAGATCGCTGCCTCAATGTGATGCCGCTGTTCCATATTCACGGCCTCATTGGCGCACTGCTCTCTTCCATCACTGCTGGGGCGAGTGTGGTGTGTACACCCGGCTTTTACGCACCTGAATTCTTAGGATGGCTAGAGACCCATCAGCCCACTTGGTACTCAGCCGTCCCGACTATGCACCAACAAATTCTTGGTCGCGCGGCTGCCCACACCACACCCATAAACCCACTCCGTTTAGTTCGAGCCTCTTCCGCACCATTGCCGCCGCAAGTCATGGCTGAGCTAGAGCAAGTGTTTCAAGCACCTGTGATTGAAGCTTACGGCATGACCGAAGCCTCTCACCAAATGGCCAGTAATCCACTGCCCCCACAACAGCGTAAGCCAGGTTCGGTAGGTATTGCCGCTGGCCCTGAAGTACAAATCATGGGTGAGCAAGGCAACCTACTCACCACAGGAGAAGTGGGTGAAGTGGTGATCAAAGGTGCTAACGTCACCCGTGGCTATGAAAATAATCCCAAAGCGAACGAAACAGCCTTTACGAATGGCTGGTTTCGTACGGGCGATTTAGGGTATTTAGATGCAGATGGCTATCTGTTTCTTAAAGGACGCATCAAAGAAATTATCAATCGAGGTGGCGAAAAAATTTCTCCTCGTGAAGTCGATGAAGTGCTCCTAGACCATCCAGCCATTGAGCAGGTGGTGACCTTTGCAGCGCCACACACCTTGCTAGGCGAAGATGTTGCGGTCGCGGTTGTCTGCAAAGCAGAAGAATCCGTCAGCGAGCAAGCGCTAAAAGCATTTGTAGCCGAGCGATTAGCCGACTTTAAAGTGCCTCGGGTGGTGTTATTTGTCGATGAAATTCCCAAAGGCCCAACCGGCAAGCGACAGCGCATTGGATTAGCTGAAAAGTTAGGCTTGACGGCCTCAGATCCGACCGCAGCGCGACCTACTTATGTTGGCCCCCAAACCCCTGTAGAAGAAACGCTAGTCGCTATTTGGACTGAGATCCTCAAAGTGAGTAGCTCCATCGGCATTCAAGACAATTTCTTTCAGTTGGGTGGCGATTCAATTTTAGCGACCCAAATTATTAATCGAGTCAGAACCGAACTCGGCGTTGAACTCTCCTTTTTAATCTTTTTCCAGCAGCCAACGATTGCCAATATGGCGATTATCATCACGCAACGACAAGCTGACACCGTCAATTCAGATGAAATGGCCCAGTTATTGGCTGAATTAGAAGCACTGTCAGAAGAGGACGCTCAACGTAGCATTTAGCGAACAGACTCAACTAACCGGTTGCACGAAGCAAGTAGCGGATCTGGCGTCATCGTCTCATCTTTTTGAGAAATATACGGACATTCAGTTCTCCCGGAAAACGCAATGACGTTTTAGAAAAAATCATAGTGGGGTATCAAAATTCACAGGCTACCTACGTTGAGATCTACTAGCTCAATGAGATCTACTAGCTCAATGAGATCTACGCCCTCAAACTGAGCAGCCTAAAGGAGACAAGCCCCAACTAAACAAGCTCTAAGCACAAACAATGCCTAGAACTATCAATACGCACAGGTTAGCTCAAGGGTTAGATCCACTAGCCATAGACGCATGAGTAATTCAAAGGCGGGCATCCTTCATGCCACTACAAACTCGGTACCAACGCTTCCTTTTATGGTTCAGGCCGCAGCGAGTGGCCAGTCATTGGCGGACTTTGTTGAGACCAAACGGGACTGGCTAGACACTCAGCTCCTGAAGCATGGCGCTTTGTTATTGCGTGGCTTTACATGTGGGGGGGAGGGGCAAAATGCGGCTGAGTTTGAGCACACTGTGCAGGCGCTGTGGGGAGAATTACTCACCTATCAAGATCGCGCCACACCACGCCACCAAGTAAGCGGCAAGGTATATACATCTACAGAATATCCGCCCGCCCACAGCATTTTTCTCCATAACGAGAGTTCTTTTGCCGATAGCTGGCCGACCCGGATTTGTTTTTTCTGTGCGACACCTGCCAAGCAAGACGGGGCAACGCCTATTGCCGATGTCCGGCGAGTGTGGCAGCGCATTGATCCAGCCATTCGCCAGCGCTTTGAAACCAAGCAGGTCATGTATGTCCGTAACTTTGGGCAGGGCTTTGGCTTACCTTGGGAAACGGTCTTTAATACAGCTGATAAAGCTGAGCTAGAAGCCTACTGCCAGCAGGCCAATATTGCAGTGGAGTGGCTAGATAATGGCCAGCGATTGCGCACTCGTCAGGTACGTCCAGCCGTACTCAGGCACCCGCAAACCGACGAATGGGTTTGGTTTAACCATGCAGCCGTCCTACATGTATCGACGTTGAGGCGATCGCTAAGAGAGGCCTTCCTCACAGAGTTCGCTCTTGAAGATTTGCCCAACAATACCTACTACGGCGATGGCAGTGAAATTGAACCCGACGTACTCGATCACATTCGAGCGGCCTATGAAGCAGAAAAGACAGTGTTTACCTGGCAAGCCGGTGATTTGTTAGTCCTCGATAATCTTTTAGTCGCACATGGCCGAGAGTCCTACATCGGGCCGCGTCAGATATGGGTCGGCATGGCCAAGTCTATGCGTTGGGCTGATATTAGCAGCGTCAATCAGGTTATTCCTCCGGCTAATTTTCCGCCTCAGTCTGAGCAGATCAAGGTGCACGCAGGCTCAGCGGCTACGCCGGAGCGTCATAGCACTGCCCAGCCAACACCATTAGAAGCCGTATTGGCAGCCATTTGGGCAACCATGCTAAATGTTGAAGAGGTTGATATTCACGATAATTTCTTTGAGCTGGGCGGACAGTCTTTAGATGCCATTGACATTATCGAAAGCGTTCAATCCCTATTCCAAGTGCCTTTATCTTTAAGGGCGCTAACGCTGACGCCAACTGTCTCAACATTGGCACAGTCTCTGATAAAAACGCCAGCAGAAAAACAAAGAATCGAAACCATTGCTCAATCAACGCTGGAGATGTTGGAGGGTGAGCTTGAAGAGGCTTAGCGGTTGAAAGAAACGTTGAAAAACAAATCGGGTAAAAACACTTAACGACCCATTTTTTGCCCGCTTAACAAGACTAGAAACGCAAGTGAGGGAGAGGCTAAGAAACCGATATGACAGACTTTCAACCACCCACATTCAAGCTATCATCCCAACAGCGAGATTTTCTTAAGCAAAAGTTACAGCAAAAGAAATTAGGCAATCAAGCTAGACAATCTATTAAGCCTCAAGGCAGCCAGTCTCAAGGCAGCCAGTCTCAACAGCAGCCAGACGCTCAGGCCACACCTCAGGCCACACCGCTAAGCTACGCCCAAGAATGGATGTGGCTACTAGAGCAAATAGCCTCACCGGACTATAACAACCCACTGACTATTCGGCTAGAAGGCACGCTAAATATTGAAGCCTTAGCGCGATCGCTAGCAGAAATCGTTCAACGCCATTCAGTCCTACGGACAACGCTATCTGTTAGTGATGAAGGCATAAATCAGATTGCTCACCCTCATTGGCCCTTAGCGCTAAAGCAGATTGACCTCTCTCATATCCCTACAGAAGCTCAACAACAAGAAGCGTGGAAACTAATTGAGCGAGGTAGGTGTAAGCCTTTTAATCTAATCGAAGAACCGCCGATTCGCTTCACGCTGCTGCATCTCACTAACACAGAGAAAGCAACAGATAAGACAACAGAAAGCTGGCTACACATCACTTGGCACCACATCGCCAGTGACGATACCAGCTTTTCCATTTTCATCCGAGAGCTATCAGATCTTTATGAGGCATTTAGTCAGAGTCAGCCCTCCCCATTAAAAACGTTGCCAATCCAATATGAAGACTACGCTCTCTGGCAACGACAGAGTGTTGTATCGAACGGGTGGGACAAGCCATTAGGCTTTTGGCGACAGCATTTGAAAGGGGGAGATAACGTTTTAGCCCTGCCCAAAGCACGAAATATTGAGGCCGCTAATGAGACTACAGCCCAAGTTGAATTTAGTCTTTCAGGAGAGACTACTGAGCAGATAAAAGCATTTAGCCGTCAGCATCAGGTCACGCTATTTACCACGTTGCTGAGCGCTTTTCGGATTTTACTCTATCGCTACACTCACCAAACCAACTTACGCATCGGGGTTCCCGTTTCTCTGAGAACCCATGCTGAGCTGCAAGGTTTGCTGGGCGTGTTTATTAATACCCTTGCCATTCAGCTGGATGTCTCTGATTTTCCCAGTAGCCAAGCATTGCTGAAGCGATCGCAGCACATCATAGCCACAGCGCAAGATAATCAAGACATCCCACTCCACAAGCTGATGGGACTGTTACAGTCTGAAGATCAAAATTTTGATGCTAATATTCCGGTTATTTTTGATTTCCAAAGCGTTTCCCCTCTCAAAACAGTCACAGACACCCTTACGCTAACCCCACTAGAAAATAAAACCTATCGGGTGTCGGCACCACTGACGCTACACATTGAAGACACCCCTCAAGCGCACGCTCAAACCAGTCAGATTCAGGGGGCTTTTTACTTCAACCCGCAGAAAATTGACCATGACATTGTTCAGAGCATGGCTGAGCATTTTCATGTGGTGTTGCAAAGCATGATGGCAGCGCCTCAAACCCCCATCACTCAACTGCCCTTGCTGAGTGCGGCTGAAAAACATCTGCTCCTAACAGAATGGAACAACACTCAAACAGAGTATCCGCATACCCAATGTATTCATCAGCTATTTGAAGCACAAGTCGCTCGCTCGCCAGAGGCGATCGCAATTGCTTTTGAAGGCCAACAACTCACCTATCAAGCTCTTAATGACCGCGCTAACCAACTAGCCCATCACTTACAAAGTATTGGTGTAGGCCCTGATGTGTTAGTGGGTATTTGTGCCGAACCTTCACTGGAAATGATGGTTGGCATCCTCGCAATTCTTAAAGCCGGGGGGGCTTATGTCCCCTTAGATCCAGCTTATCCCTCAGAAAGACTCGCCCATATTTTAACCGAGACCTCAGTGCCTGTTTTGCTTACTCAGCAAACCCTGAAAACGCACTTACCGGCTCACTCTGCTACCGTCATTCCTTTAGATGCCTATCCTTTCTCCAGCGATTCCTATTCAAAGCAAAATTTATCTACAGCAGTCACCCCAGCGCATCTCGCCTATGTCATCTATACCTCGGGTTCTACCGGCAAACCCAAAGGGGTGATGATTCAACACCAAGGGTTATGCAATCTTGCCACAGCAACCCAAAAACTGCTCCATCTCGCTGAACACAAACGCTGTTTGCAGAGCTTTTCACTCAGCTTTGATGGTTCAGTATGGTCTACTTTTCCCACCCTCATTTCAGGTGCAACACTCTATCTCATTCGGAAAGAACAGCTCATTGCAGGAGAAAATCTGATTGAGTGGCTAGATAACAACAGAATTAATGTTGTCACAATGCCCCCTGCCTTGCTCTCAGCGCTACCGCCCCATCCGCTTCCTCATCTCACCTCAATCGTGGCCGGTGGAGAAGCCTGCTCGCCACGATTAGTCGAGCAGTGGAGCACTAATCGGCAATTTTTTAATGCCTATGGCCCCACAGAAACAACCGTATGCGCAACGATAGCCCCAGTCACATCGGCAGCCCCTCCCGTGCCGATTGGCCGACCGATTGCCAACACTCAGACATACATTCTCGATGCGCATCTACAGCCAGTGCCCATCGGTGTACCAGGAGAATTGTGGATTGGTGGCGTAGGCTTAGCACGTGGGTATCTCCATCAGCCTGAGCTAACCGAAAAACGATTTATTCCCCATCCTTTCTATCCAGCATCAGCCTCTAATCAAGCATCTCCACCGCGACTGTACAAAACAGGCGACTTAGCTCGCTATTTACCAGACGGACAAATAGAGTATCTAGGGCGAATAGATCACCAAGTCAAGGTACGCGGTTTCAGAATTGAACTCGGTGAAATTGAAGCCGTATTAAGCCAGCATGCTCAAATTGAAAATGTTGTCGTCACTTTGCATGAAGATGAACAGCAAAATCAGCAGTTAGTCGCATACCTAAGCAGCCTAGACAAAGAGACTGGAGACAAAGAGACTGGGCTTAAAAAGCCTGGGGTCACTGAGCTACGGCAGTTCATAAAACAGCACCTGCCCAACTATATGGTGCCTTCAACCTTTGTCTTTCTTGAATCATTTCCGCTTACGCCCAATGGCAAAATAGATCGGCAGTCCTTACCAAAACCAGATCCTCGTCAACGCGGCTTGGATAAGGCATTGGTTGAACCGACGACACCCACAGAAAAACAGATATGCCATATTTGGTGTGAGGTTCTTAAGCAAGCCAGTATTGGCATTCACGATAATTTCTTTGAGCTAGGTGGACATTCACTGTCCGCGACTCAAGTCATCTCACGAATACGAGAGTTCTTTTCCCTAGAGCTACCGCTACGGACTATATTTGAACACCCAACGATTGCTGAACTAGCATCCAGAATTACGGATCAGCAATCAATTTCAGCTCAGCAACAATCCGATAATTTACAAGAAACAGCGGTTACCCCCCCGATTCAACGCGCAGGGCATTTGCCGCTGTCACCAGCTCAAAAGCGACTATGGCTGCTGCATCAGTTGGCCCCCGAAACGACGACTTACACCATGCCAAAAGTTTCTCGCTTGAGCGGGAGCCTCAATATTCAAGTGCTAGAACGCAGCTTAAATGAGATTATTCTTCGACATGAGATTCTACGCACCAAATTTAAAGAGATTAATGGGCAACCAGCTCAATTAGTTGAGCCGAGGGTAGCCCTGAAACTTCCGGTGCGAGACTTACAAAATTTACCTAAATCAGCGCATCAAGACGAAGTTGCACGGTTAGCTGATGACATCATTCAGCATCCGTTTAATCTACAGCAAGCTCCTCCTATTCGCTTCGAGCTACTGGTACTCAGCCCTACCGAGCATGTATTAATTATCAGTGTTCACCACATTGCGTTTGATGGTTGGTCTTTTGATCTCTTCTTTCAAGAACTCTCATTCCTATATGCAGCCTTCTGTCAAGAAAGGCCATCACCGCTGCCAGCTCTTAAGGTTCAATACGCTGACTTTTCAAATTGGCAGCAGCAGCAATTCAACACAAAAGGCTTTCAACATCAGCTTAACTACTGGATGCAACAGCTAAGTGGCCCTCTGCCGCTGTTGCAACTGCCCACTGACTATCCTAGACCAAGCCATCAAGACTATCGAGGAGATACCAAAACTCTAACGCTGCCACAGCAGATCACCACTCAGCTAAAAGCGCTGAGCCGAGCTTCTGAAGTGACGTTGTTTATGACCCTGCTGGCAGCGCTTAATGTATTGCTACATCGCCATAGCAATCAGACCGACATTATTATCGGAATGCCCATTGCAGGCCGCCCCCAGGTTGAAACAGAAAAACTCATAGGTCTATTTCTAAATACGTTAGCACTGCGCACAGACTTGAGTTCCCAACCCACCTTTAGCCAGCTACTGGCACAGGTAAAAAAGACTACGTTGGATGCCTATACGCATCAAAATGTACCCTTTGATCAACTGGTTAAGGCGCTGAATCCAGAGCGGTCATTGTCACGGCATCCTATTTTTGAGGTAATGCTTAATTTCGCCAACATGCCTACGGCGAATCATGCGCTGGGCGAGGTTAAGCTAAGTCCTATTTCTATGGAGCAGCGTGAGTCTAAATTTTCTATCACGCTGTATGTGAACGAACAACAGGGCGAGCTTCACTTGAAACTGGTCTACCAGAAAGCTTTGTTCACTGCAGCACGTATGGAGGATTTTTTACAGCAATTTAAGTGCCTGTTAGAACAGATTGTGGTTGATAGTACTCGCCCTATTGATGCGTATTCGCTGGTGAGTGAACAGGCTAAAGCCGTTCTCCCCGATCCCGCATTACCGCTATCAGTCAATGCATATCAATCTGTCTGGTCACTGATCTCGAACTGGGGAGAAACATCACCAGCAGCCCCTGCCATTGCTCAGGGAAGCCAGAATTGGTCTTATGGTGAGCTAACCAAAAAAGCGAAAAGACTCGCACAGTATTTGTTAAGCCAAGGCGTCACCACAGGAGATGTGATTGCGGTCTCTGGCGATCGCAGTTTTGGCCTCATTACCAGTATTGTGGGTGTTCTTCAAGCAGGGGGCGTGCTGCTGCTCATTGATCCTCAGCTCCCCAAATCTCGTCGTTTACAGCTCATAGCAGAAGCCAAAGCCACACGATTACTACGGGTCACCAATGAAGTTACCAGTGCAGTGACACATGAATTCACTAACAAAACAGTCACAAAACCTGACTCCCTGCCTCTGCACAGCATTCATCCAGATACAGCAGAACCTTCAGCAAACCCTTTAGAAAATCCGAAACAGCCCAGCTTCACACACCTGCCGCTACCTGTCCTACAACCAGACGATCCGGCCTACATCTTCTTTACCTCAGGGACAACTGACGTGCCTAAAGGTGTCTTAGGCTCTCATCAAGGGTTAGTTCACTTTCTTAAATGGCAACAACACGAGTTTAAGATTAGTCCCACAGATCGCATTGGCCAACTGACAGGGTTGTCCTTTGATGTGGTGTTGCGAGATATCTTTCTGCCCCTGATCAGTGGCGGCACCCTATGTTTACCCGCCCCAGACTCAGACCTTTCTGCCGCGCAGGTAATCCCTTGGCTAGCCCAGCAGAACATTACGGTTCTCCATACCGTACCCACATTGGCTAAAACTTGGGTGATGGATCGCCCCCAAGGACTTAAGCTACCGCAGCTACGATGGGTCTTTTTTGCAGGTGAGCCGTTATCACATCAGCTCGTTAACCAGTGGCGAGAGGCTTTCTCTTCAGAGGGAAATCTAGTTAACCTATATGGCCCAACTGAAACAACTTTAGCCAAATGCCACTACCGCATCCCAGAGGAACCGGCAGCAGGTATTCAATCTATTGGCAAATCTATCTCTGAAACTCAGGCGTTAATTTTTACTCGCAGCAATCAGCGCTGCACTTTTGGAGAAGTGGGTGAAATCGTTCTGCGAACACCCTTTCATGCGTTGGGCTATCTCAATGTTGCGACAGAACACGCCCAACGGTTTCGCCCTAATCCCTACGGGAACCAGCCGGATGAGCGGCTTTACTACACAGGCGACTTAGGACGCTACCACCTAGATGGAACTATTCAGATTTTGGGCCGAGCCGACCGCCAAGTAAAAATTAGAGGCGTACGCGTTGAACTTGCAGAAGTTGAATCTATCATCATTAGCCATACGGCTATTCAGAGTGTCATTGTCATAGACGATCAAGAACAAGGTATTAAGCGACTAATTGCTTATGTTGTTTCTCATCCTGAGTCAGCGTTGAAGGTGAGTGAATTGCATCTATTTTTGCGGCAGCGCCTGCCCAACTATATGTTGCCCTCAGCCATTGTCTTACTCGAATCGCTGCCGCTGACACCCAATGGAAAAATAGATCGTAACGCCTTACCTAAGCCTGATACACATCAACGCTTGCTAGAGAATCTATTGGTGGAACCCACCACACTCACAGAAAAAAAACTGTGTCAGATTTGGTGTGAAGTGCTTCAAAAAGACAGCATTGGCATTCACGATAACTTCTTTGAGTTAGGCGGACATTCCTTGCTAGCTGTTCAGGTTATTTCGCGAATACGAGAAACGTTTGCCATTGAACTGAACTTGCGAATTTTGTTTGAGTTTCCTACCGTTGCTGGGTTAGAAACGGTACTCGATGAACAAGACTTTAAAGTCGAGAATGCAAGAATATCAGCGATCGCTAGCAGCCAGTCTGTACCGCTCTCTTTTGCCCAGCAGCGACTCTGGTTTCTCAATCAGTTAGAAGGGCCAAGCGCCACATACAATATTCCTCAGGCCATTCAGCTATCGGGATCCTTAAACGTCAGCGCTCTTGAACAGGCTCTAAATGAGATTATCCGTCGCCATGAGAGCCTTAGAACCACATTTAAAGTCATTAACGATGAGCCTGTTCCAGTCATCTCAAAGCATGCCGCCATCACGCTACCAGTCCTTGATTTATGCACTACGCCACAGGCAAAACGCTCTGAGAAAATACAACAACTAGCGAATGAGCTAGCCGCAAAACCATTTGATATTGGACAGGATCTGTTGATTAGGATCATGCTTTTTCAACAGGAACCCGAGGTGCATACGCTGGTAATCGTGATGCATCATATCGTCTCAGATGGTTGGTCTATGGGCGTTTTGACCCAAGAGCTATCCACACTCTATCAAGATTTTAGTCAAGGGCGCGCTCCCTCCTTACCTGAGTTACCCATTCAATATACGGACTTTGCCCACTGGCAACGCCAATATCTAAATAACAAGAGATTAAACGTTCAACTAAACTACTGGCAACATCAGCTAGCGGATGCCCCTGCCTTGCTAGAGCTGCCCACTGATTATCCACGGCCACCCGTACAAAGCTTTCAAGGGGGTGTCGTTCCCTTTGAATTAGATAAAACGCTGAGTCAAAAACTTCAAACACTGTCTCAAAAATCGGGCACAACGCTATTTGTGACACTGCTCTCAGCCTTTGCCATTTTGCTGTATCGCTACAGCAAAATGGATGATATTGTCATTGGCTCTCCCATCGCCAATCGCAATCGACGGGAATTAGAGCCGCTGATTGGATTTTTTGTAAACACGGTACTGTTGCGCATAAAGCTAGCAAATAGGCTCAGCTTTACAGCGTTATTAGAGCACAATCAACAAACAGCGTTAGAGGCTTATACGCATCAAGATTTGCCCTTTGAAAAGCTGGTAGAAGAACTCAATCCAGAACGGACACTTAGTTATCAGCCTCTGTTTCAAGTCATGTTTGTGTTGCACAATACCAACGCAGGCTCGCTGACACTACCCGATCTTCAACTCAAACCTGTACGGCTAGAGCGACACATGGCCAAGTTTGACTTAAATCTAGCCATGCGTGAAACAGAGACGGGCTTAGTCGGCATCTTTGAATACAACAGCGATTTATTTAAAGCAGAACGCATTCAACGCTTGGCTCAGCACTTTTCAATATTGCTTCAAGGCATTGTTGAGAAACCTGAAACGCCTATTACACATCTGCCACTCTTAGCTGAAAGAGAACAGCATCAAATACTGGTGGAGTGGAATAGTACTCAAGCGAGCTATCTCAATAACCAGTGTCTTCATCAATTATTTGAAGCCCAAGCAGAGCGAACACCAGAGGCTCTTGCCGTTACATTTGAAGGTCAACAGCTCACGTATCGAGAGCTGAATACTAAGGCCAATCAGTTAGCCCATCACCTTCAATCTCTCCAGGTGGGGCCTGAAGTCCTGGTCGGCATTTGCTTAGAGCGTTCTATCGAGATGCTGGTTAGCTTGCTCGGAGTTCTCAAAGCAGGTGGAGCCTATGTTCCCTTGGATCCGACCTATCCAGAAGAGCGCTTAGCGTACATGCTTGAAGATACACAAGTTTCTGTTTTGTTAACGAATCAGAAACTGGCTGAACAACTGCCAGCCTACGCAGGAACGCTATTGTGTTTAGATTCAGCGCATTTAGAACAAACACTATGGCAAGACAGCACGCTAGAACAGCAGCAGAATCCTACTAGCTCTATCCAGCCAAACAATCTGGCCTATGTCATTTACACCTCTGGTTCTACTGGCAAACCAAAAGGGGTCATGAATGCCCATCAGGGAATTGTTAATCGGCTACTGTGGATGCAGGAGAAGTTCAATCTCACTCCGGAAGATCGCGTCTTACAAAAGACACCCTTTAGCTTTGATATCTCTATATGGGAGTTCTTCTGGCCCTTATTAACTGGCATAACACTGGTGATAGCTCGCCCTGAAGGACATAAAGACCCTGACTACTTGCGAGATCTCATCATTAGAGAGCAAGTTACAATCGCTCATTTTGTTCCGTCTATGCTTCGGATCTTTGTTGAGGCTGAGAACATTCAAGCCTGTCGCACGCTTAAACGGGTGATGTGTGGCGGAGAGGCGCTATCTCTTGATTTACAAAACAGATTTTTCCAACGGCTGGACTGTGAACTTCACAATCTCTACGGGCCAACGGAGGCCGCTGTTGAGGTTAGCCATTGGCAGTGCGATGCTAATAGTGCATTGTCAACTGTGCCCATTGGGCAACCGATCGCCAATACTCAGCTCTATATTCTGGATACAGAGTTAAATCCTGTACCGATTGGTGTGACAGGGGAATTGCACATCGGTGGGGTACAGCTAGCGCGAGGCTATCATAACCGCCCAGAACTCACTGCTGAGAGATTTATTCAGCATAAACAACTAGGCGCAAGGCTATATAAAACGGGAGATCTCTGCCGCCATTTACCAGATGGCAATATTGAGTATATTGGGCGGATGGACGCTCAAGTTAAGATTCGCGGTTTTAGAATTGAACTCGGCGAAGTTGAATCAGTATTGAACCGTCATGAGGCGGTGAGTCAGGTTGTGGCGATCGCCCGCGAAGATCCCCCTGGAGACAAACGCTTAGTGGCCTATGTGGTTGCTAGCCCCTCAAAGCAGCCTACGACACAAGAATTGAGAGCATTTCTTCAGGCCAAGCTACCTGACTACATGGTGCCATCGGCGTTTGTTCTGCTAGACGCATTGCCGCTGATGCCTAATGGCAAAATCAATCGACGTGCCCTACCTAAACCCAGTCAACCATCAGTAGCTCAGGCTTTCGTTGCACCAAC
Source organism: Phormidesmis sp. (assembly GCA_045110585.1). Lineage (GTDB taxonomy): Bacteria > Cyanobacteriota > Cyanobacteriia > Phormidesmidales > Phormidesmidaceae > Phormidesmis. The sequence continues at coordinate 18,529 of JBGCGG010000113.1, forward strand.
GACCGCACTAGAAGAGCAACTTTGCCGCATTTGGTGCGATGTGATCCGACTAGAGAACATCGGCATTCACGACAATTTCTTTGAGCTGGGAGGCCACTCTCTGCTAGCGACTCAGGTGATTGCACGCATCCAAAAGGAACTTGCAATCAAACTTCCATTGCGCACGCTATTTGAGCTACCCACGGTAGACAAGCTAGCTACCGGGATTGAAACACTGCAGTGGATGCAAAACAACCAGTCAGCGTCTACTGTCCAAACCACACCGCAGCCAGAAGCCACCACAAATAAAGAGAATCACGGAGACAGTCAGGAACAGGAGGAGCGAGAAGAATTTGAGTTTTAGTTTTTTGAGTTTTAGTTTTTTGAGGTTTAGTTTTGTCGAGTTCTAGCTTTTTGAGTTCTGTTTTTCATTTCTAGGGTTGAAGCCCACTCTATATCGAGTCAGTCAACTTACTTATTCCTATACCCACCCCATGAGTACGCTTGAATTCATACAATCTCTGCGCAAGCTCAACATTCAGCTCTCAGTCAAGAATGACCGACTCCGCTGTAATGCACCCAAAGGCGCTTTAACGCCTGCATTAAAGGCAGAGCTATCTGAACGCAAAGCAGAGATCATGGCTCTTTTAGGCGGCCTCAGTAATCCAGAAGCATCTCAGATTCAACCGATTTCCCGTGAAGGAAATCTACCGCTGTCTTTTTCTCAGCAGCGACTCTGGTTTCTCGATCAGTTAGAACAGGATCAGCTGGATGGAAAAAGTGCAACTTACAATATGTCTCAAGCGCTGCAGCTAGTAGGCGCGTTAGATGTTGATGCGCTAGAAAAAGCGATCGCCAAAATTATTCAGCGGCACGAAATTCTACGCACCACGTTTCAGACCATTGACGGCAACCCTGTTCAAGTTATTTCACCAGCAGAATCCATACAACTGCCCATTGTAGACCTGCACACCTTAACCACATCGGAACAGCCAGAAACTGGAAAGTCAGAAACGGTTCAAACACTCATCGATCGCTTTGCCAATGATGGCTTTGACTTAAGCCGTGAACCTTCCATCCGAGTCAAGCTGCTTAAGCTCAAAGCGGACTCCCAAATTCTTCTGGTTGCGATGCACCACATCGCCTCCGACGGCTGGTCTATGGGAATTTTCAACCGTGAGCTATCCACGCTGTATCAAGATTTTGCTCAAAATCGACCGGTATCCCTACCTGACCTACCGATTCAGTATCTTGACTTTGCCCATTGGCAGCGCCAACAGCTACAAGGCGCTAGGCTACAGCAGCATCTCAACTATTGGCAGCAGAAGCTAGCAGAAGCACCCAAGCTATTAGATCTCCCTAAAGACTATCCAAGACCGGCAGTACAGACTTTTCAGGGCGACACCATCCGGTTCAGCTTTGATAGCCATTTCAGCAAACAACTTAAAACAGTCGCTCAAGAGAGCGGAACCACCCTATTCATCACACTCCTAACTGCCTTCTCTGCGCTGCTGTATCGCTACAGCCACTCCAAAGATATTGTTATTGGCTCTCCCATTGCGAATCGAACTCGCCATGAAACAGAGGCTTTAATTGGCTTTTTTGCCAATACGCTGCTGTGGCGAATCCAGCTGGATGAAGAGATTAGTTTCACGGCGCTGCTTAACCAAGTTAAACAGACAGCGCTGGAAGGATACGAACACCAAGACTTACCCTTGGGGAAATTAGTTGAGGCCCTTAAGCCCGAGCGAAATTTAAGCTACAACCCTCTTTTTCAGGTGATGTTTGCTCTGCAAAATTCTCTCGGAGAAGCGTTGTCGCTACCGGGGCTAAGGTTAACACCGCTATCACAGACACGAACAACCGCGAAATTTGATCTGAGTCTGTCGATGACAGAGCATGCAGAAGGGCTGAGCGGGGCATGGATTTATAGTACTGCCCTGTTTAAACCAGACACAATTCAGAAAATGGCGAATGAGTTTAAAATACTCCTTAAAGAGATTGTGCGATCGCCTCATCAAAGCATTAGCGCCATCATCAAGGCCAGTACTCATACGCTGCCTTTAGAATCTAAGACACCGCAAACTCCAGAGAAAACCACATTACTGCCATCGCTACACGACAAAATTGCCAGCCTGTCTCCTGCTAAACGAGCACTGTTGGAGAAGAAGATTTTAGCGAAAAAAGGTCTGGAGGGAAAGAACTCAGAGAAACAACTTCAGCAGAGAAACAATCTAATAGCAACACGCCGTCCTAAAATTTCTCGCCCGCCGAACCGACCCATTCCGCTTTCTTTCGCCCAACAAAGTCTATGGCTATTAGATCAAATCACTCCAGGCAATCCAGCCTATAACCGTCCAACAAACATTCGATTCACCGGGCACTTAAATATAGAGTACCTTGAAAAAAGTCTGAACGCTATCATCCGTCGCCATGAGAGTCTGCGCACCTGTTTTGAGCTTGATGACACCGGTCAACCCAGACAAAATATTCTACCGGCTTTCCCACTCACGTTAAGGCACACTGATCTCACTCAGCTCTCAGACACAGCGCAAGCAGAGAAAATCCATCAGATTGGCGTAGAAGAGGCTCAGTTTGAATTTAATCTGAGTCAGCCCCCTTTAATACACGGCAAGCTGATTAAGCTAGGTGAGGAAGATCATCTGCTGCTGCTGACTTTACACCACATCGTATTTGACGGTTGGTCTATGGGCGTTCTCCTAAAGGAATTAGGTGCATTCTATGGGGCTTTTATCACCCATGAACCACCATCACTGCCAGCGCTACCCATGCAATACGCTGATTTTACGTATTGGCAAAAGCAACAGTCACAAACAGAAACGTTTAAGTCTCAGCTCAACTACTGGAAGCAAAAGCTAAAAGGCGAATTATCCATACTGGAGCTACCTATAGATCGAACACGAAATGCCACCCAGACATTTCGCGGGGAAGAATACTCTTTTAAGCTATCTCAACGCTTAAAAAGGAAACTGGTTGCCTTCGCTCAGCAAGAAGAAGTCACTCTTTTCATGCTTCTACTAGCCAGCTTCAAAACGCTGCTCTATCGCTACACCCAGATGGAGGATATTATTGTTGGCTGTCCGATTGCTGGGCGCAACCTCGTCGAATCAGAAGCTTTAATCGGTCTGTTTATTAATACATTAGTCATGCGGACTACTGTAGAAGGCAATCAATCCTTTAAAGCCTTGTTACAACAGGTACGCCAAGTTGCGCTAGATGCCTATGCTCATTCAGAAGTTCCCTCCCAGCAACTTATGGAAGATCTGAAGCTGGAGAGGAATTTAAGTCGCGCTAATCTTTTTCAGGTGTTGTTTCAATATCGAAACTTACCAGAAGAGACTATAGATGTTCAGGGGCTGCAGATTGAGGGGTGCACGCTGGAAACCGGGGTCGCTATTCTCGATTTGTATTTGGAGGTAAAAGAACAGATAGATGGCTTAAGCTGCACCTTTAAATACGATGCTGATCTATTTGAAGCAGCCACCATTCAGCGAATGGGTAGCCATTTTCAGAGGCTGTTAGAAAGCAGCCTAGCAATACCTGAGCAGCCCATTGCTAAGCTACCAATGCTATCTGAAGCAGAACAGCAACAGATTTTGGGAGAGTGGGTGACAGATGCGCCCCAAATAGCTAATACAACACCAGAGGTTGCGGGCGACTGTATCCATCAGGGCTGTATCCATCAGTATTTTGAGGCGCAGGCTCGCCAAAGTCCAGATGCGATCGCCGTTACATTTACCAGCCAATCATCCACGGACCAATCACCCACAGGCCAATCTCTCACCTACAAGCAGATCAACAATCGCGCTAACCAGCTCGCCCATCAGCTCATACAGATGGGCGTTAAGCCAAACACATTTGTCGGCATCTGTATTGAACGCGCTCCAGAAATGATTGTGGCGTTGCTGGGTGTTCTTAAAGCTGGAGGGGCCTATGTCCCGATTGATCCGCATTATCCTAGTGAGCGGATAGCCTTTATGCTCACAGATACCCAGCTATCGGTGTTGTTAACCCAAGCTCAGTGGCTGGAAACCTTACCTGAGGCGACAACACCTACTCTATGCTTGGATCGAGACTGGCCAACCATCGCCTCACAGCCCACTGCAAACCCCACCACGCAACAAGTTACGTCAGAACACCTAGCCTACATCATCTACACCTCTGGCTCTACGGGCATCCCCAAAGGTGTCATGGTGCAGCACAGCGCTTTGGTGAACTTTACCAAAGCGGCCATCGCCGACTACGGCATGAGTGCAACCGATAAGGTGTTGCAATTTGCCTCTATTAGTTTTGATGCCGCAGCCGAAGAGATTTATCCATGCTTAACAACTGGTGGAACATTAACGCTGCGCACTGACGATATGATTAGCTCTGTTGAACAGTTTTTACAAACCTGCCAAGATTGGCAGATCAGCGTTTTAGATTTGCCTACTGCTTACTGGCAGCAAATGGTTGCAGAACTAGCGACAGGCAGCATTACATTGCCCAAAGCTTTGCGGCTAGTGATTATCGGCGGTGAGCGCGTCTCTCCAGAATCAGTTCGGTGCTGGCAAGCTTATGTGGGCGATACTGTGGGCGACACGCCTCAGCTCGTGAATACCTATGGGCCAACCGAGGGTACGGTGGTTGCGACGGCCTATTGGATTACGGCTGATGATGACATTCAAAAGGAAGTGCCGATTGGACGGGCGATCGCGAATGTTCAAACCTATGTTTTAGATCCTTACCAACAGCCTGTCCCCATTGGCGTGCCTGGAGAACTCTACATTGGCGGCGCTGGCCTCGCTCAAGGCTACCTCAACCAACCAGCGCTAACGGCAGAGCGCTTTATTGATCATCCTTTTAGCCAAAATCTCTTTAGCCAGAACACCGCAAAGCTATACAGAACAGGAGACCTCGTTAGATATCTCCCAGACGGCAACCTAGAGTTTTTAGGTCGGATCGATCAGCAGGTCAAGATTCGAGGGTTTCGGGTTGAGTTAGGGGCCGTTGAGACAATCTTGCTGCAACATCCTCAAGTCCAAGCAACCGCCGTTATGGCTCGCCCAGATACCGCTGGGAATCAACAGCTAGTAGCTTATGTCGTTCGAGAAAATGTCGTCAAAGAAAATATAGCCGAACCAGATAAAGCACTCACTGTCAGCGACCTCCGGGGTTTTCTAAAAGAAGCCTTGCCTGAGTATATGGTGCCTGCTACATTTGTCTATTTAGAAGCGTTGCCACTGACGCCTAATGGCAAGGTAGATAGGCGAGCGCTCCCTGAACCTGATTCCACTCAGCGTTCTACTGACAATGAATATGTTGCGCCGCGTAACTCAACTGAAACAGCCCTGAGCCAAATTTGGGATGAACTGCTCAAGCTAGACAATATAGGCATTCACGATAATTTCTTTGAGTTAGGGGGGCATTCTCTCCTCGCGACTCAGGTTGTCTCACGCATACGCAAAACTTTTTCAACTGAACTTTCCCTACGCACTTTATTTGAATCTCCGACGATCGCTGGTTTGTCAGCGCAGATAGCGCAAAAATCCTCTACTGACAGTCCAGCAAGTATTTCAGTGATTGATCGCGATCGCCCCTTACCCCTCTCTTTTGCTCAACAGCGCCTATGGTTCATTAGCCAGCTAGAAGGGAAAAGCGCCACATATAACATTCCTAAAGTATTCCAGCTGACAGGAGAATTAAATGTTGCAGCGCTGGAGCAGGCACTCAACGAAATCATCCGTCGCCACGAAAGCCTCCGAACAACCTTTGAGACCATAGAAGGTAAGCCCGTTCAGGTCATTGCGCCAGCCTCGCCGTTCTCTTTACCAGTCATTGATCTAGCGCCCGCTCATCTACCATCCCATTCAGAGACAGAACACTCTTCTCACAGTAGTCAACAGAACCCACCACAAAATCCACCACAAAATCCGCAACAGGCTCAAAAGCTTCTCTATAAACTAGCTACCGCTCCCTTTGATATCAGCCAAGATCTGCTCATTCGAGTCACGCTGCTAAAGCAAGCATCCCAAGCGCACCAGCCTGAGTCCTATTTACTGATCGTGGTCATGCACCACATTATCTCTGATGGCTGGTCAATGGGCCGCTTTACCCAAGAGCTATCTACGCTCTATCGAGATTTCTCTCAAAGCCGCGCGCCTTCCTTACCTGACTTACCTATTCAGTATGTAGACTTCGCCCATTGGCAGCGCCAGTATTTGCAGGATGATGTGCTGAACCATCAGCTGAGCTATTGGAAAGCACAATTGGCAGATGCGCCTGCGGTGCTGGAGCTATCCACCGATTATCCACGTCCGCCAGAGCAAACCTTTCAAGGCGGCGTAGTACCTTTTCAGCTCAGTGCCCAACTGAGTGAGCAATGCCAGACCCTTGCAAAACAAGCAGGAACAACTTGCTTTGTAACCCTGCTATCTGCATTTGCCGTTTTACTGCATCGCTATAGTCAAGCTAGCGATCTTGTCATCGGCTCGCCCATTGCAAACCGTAATCAGCAAGAGATAGAGCCACTGATTGGCTTCTTTGTGAATACCTTACTGTTGCGTGTAAAGCTGGCAGATGCTCCTAGTTTTACAGCGCTGTTAAAACAAGTACAACAAACAGCGCTAGATGCCTATGCCCATCAGGACTTGCCTTTTGAAAAGCTAGTAGAAGCGTTAAATCCAGAGCGAAATCTGAGCCATCACCCCCTGTTTCAGGTGATGTTTGTTTTGCAAAATGCTACAGCAGACAACCTGGATATACCCGGTATTCAGCTCAGTCCGGTTCGGCTAGAGCGCCGCATCGCTAAGTTTGACTTAACCCTGTCGATGCGTGAAACTCCGGCGGGGCTCATAGGCGCCTTTGAATACAACAGCGATTTATTTAAATCAGACACCGTTCAACGCTTAGCAGAGCACTTTGAAAAATTGCTTCAGGCAACGGTAGCACAGCCACACACGGCTATTAGCAAACTGCCTATCCTCACAGCAGAGCAGCAACAGCAAATATTGGTGGAGTGGAATAATACTCAGACAGACTATCCTCGAGATAAATGTATTCATCAGCTCTTTGAAGAACAGGTCGCGAGATCGCCCCACGCTGTCGCCGTTACCTTTAACCATCAACAGCTCACCTACCAGGAACTGAACGCTCGCGCGAATCAGCTCGCTCACTATTTACAGCAGGCAGGCGTAGCACCGCGTTCTTTTGTCGGCATTTGCCTGTCTCCTAGCATTGAAATGATGATCGGGCTACTGGCCATCCTCAAAGCTGGCGGAACCTATGTCCCAATTGACCCCACCTATCCCAAAGCGCGCATCAGTCTAATCCTAGAAGATGCCAATATTGCCCTCCTGCTCAGCCATAGCTCTCTAGCGCCCAACCTCCAGAACGACGCTACCAAGGTCATTAATATAGACACGCTCGATCTCGGGCACAGTCAGAACAAAGAGAATTCCAACCGCAAAAATCTCAACATCAATACCTCCAACAGCACCGTAACAGCCACAAGCCTTGCTTACGTGTGCTACACATCAGGATCTACCGGTAAGCCCAAAGGCGTAACGGTTTCCCATCGCGCAGTGAATCGATTGGTTCGTAATACCAACTATATCGACATTCAACCCACAGACCGAATCGCCCAAGCTTCAAATGTCTCTTTCGATGCAGCTACGTTTGAAATTTGGGGAGCGCTGCTCAATGGCGCTGAGCTAATCGGCATTCCCAAAGAAATTCTCCTATCCGGTCAGCAGCTCAAGCGGCAGCTACACGAGCAAAAAATTAGCATCTTATTTTTGACCACGGCGCTATTTAATCAATTAGCTAGCACCGAACCCAATATATTTAGTTCACTAAAATATTTGTTATTTGGTGGAGAAGCTGTCGATGTTAAGTGGGTACGCACTGTTTTAAAAAATGGCAAGCCCAAGCATCTGCTCCACGTATATGGCCCCACAGAAAATACAACGTTCACTTCGTACTATGAAGTTGAGGCTATTCCTGAAGAAGCATCGTCCATTCCAATTGGTTCACCCATTGCGAATACTCAGGCTTATATCTTCGATAACAACCGGCAGCCTGTCCCAGTGGGCGTTCCAGGAGAGCTATTTATTGGTGGCGCAGGGCTAGCCCAAGGATATCTTCACCGCCCAGCGCTAACAAAAGAGAAATTTATTTTGCATTCTGTTAGTCACCAAATACAAACTCGGTTATACAGAACAGGTGATTTAGCTCGTTATCGCCCTGATGGTCAAATAGAGTTTGTTGGCCGCATCGATCATCAGGTTAAACTTCGAGGCTTTAGGATTGAGCTAAGCGAAATTGAATCGGTACTTAGCCGCCATCCTCACATTAAAGATGTCATCGTCATCGCTTATGAACCTCAACCAGGCAATAAGTAATCATGCAAAATTAATTACAAATTTATCTCCATATCCCACCAACATCTCTTCAACCGTATCTTTGAGACATTGCCAACTCTGATAAGCCTTGAAATCAATCCATTGATATTTCATGAATCGCCACACAATCTCT
>JBGCGG010000114.1:0-11462 GCA_045110585.1 Phormidesmis sp.
CTGATTTCTGCTTCACTGATATTGAATTTTGGCGTTCGTTTTACCAATCTAAAACTGCCTGAACAGAACTCACGACACCTTAGCCTGTAAACCTTTAAAGCGATTTCAATCAACTGAAAGATTTAAGCCTGAGTAGTTACGGCATCGGCAAAATGACCGGGGCCGAAAAACTTGAGGGCTAATGCAAAGAACACAATGGCTGAAAGGAAATTTCGTGAAAAGACAATGACTGGCAGCGTAGCGGCTTTGGCAATCATCAGTTGGTTAATGAGTGAGGAAACCGTAAATACTAAGGTGGAGAGGAGAATGTAAACATCGCCTCGATTGGCTTGATATTGGCTGGTTTTTAGTGCGATCGCTAATACGCCAACCGTAATTAAAGAGAAGCCTACCCACTCTAATCGGGCAATTTTTTTGCCCAGTACTACTGTCCCTGTAATTGCAAAGAGCACCGGCCCAATTCGTCCTAATAGCACTGCGTTGGTCACTGTTGTTTCTTGCAGTCCTAAAAAAATAAGTGCCGATAGCAGCGTCGCTAAACAACCATTAATAATTAGCCCTAGCTGCACCTGAGATTTTAATCCTTTAAAGTCGGCGGCAATTTTGCCGATGCCAAACCAACCTGCTACCAGCATTGCCGCACAAAAATTGCCCACAAACAAAACATTGCAAAAGGAGATTGGGTGGGCAACCTCGCCGCTGAGCATAGCGCCGCTTGTAATTAAAAGAGAAATCAGCGCGGGTCTGGCAGCTGAGAGCGCCCGTGAGCCAATGAGCATTGCCTGTGCGCCTTTGGCATTGGAGGGTGGAGAAGGAGGAAAATGGCTCATTAACAAACAATGCGAGAGAATTATAAAAGTACGTTTATAGTATCCAATTAGGCTCCCTGGCTTGAGACAAATTCTCATAAATGGTTAATCTTCGCCTCAGACCGAATTGAATAAGTGTCGCGATAGTAGGCGAGAATCTTTGTTCAGTAGGCAGCTTTTGCCTATGCCATTGCCTATGATGTCTAATTCTTTTCCCAGTAATGTTTTGGCGGCGTCTGCGGCGATCGCAACGACCCTGCTTGTCAGTGCTACCTCTGCTGTAGCGACAGAAGTCACGGTAACCATTGATAATCTTGCACCCGATCAAGGGCTGGTGCTTACTCCTCTGTGGGTTGGTTTTCACGACGGTAGCTTTGATCTTTATGATCCTGGTGCACCGGCTAGTGCCGGACTTGAAAGTATTTCTGAAGACGGGCGACCCATGGCCCTTAGTGAAGCCTTTAATACAGATAGTGAGGTGGCAACTAGTGAGGTGGCAGATAGTGAGGCGGCAGACGGTGAAGATGCTAGCGACACTGCGCGGCAAGACGGTGTGATTACAGGGGTTGGCCTCAGTCCCGACGCTCCACCGCTGATTCCGCCCGGTACGTCTGCGACTATGACGTTCACGCTTCAAGAAGGCCAGCAATACTTTAGCTATGCCTCTATGGTTCTGCCGAGTAACGATGGCTTTATTGGCAATGAGAGCGGCACTGCCCACCGTTTATTTGATGCTGAAGGTAACTTCATTGGCACAGAACTGATTATTATTGGTAGCCACGTTCAAGATGCTGGCACTGAAGTAAATGATGAGGCGCCTGAAAACGTGCCTTTGCTAGGGCAGGCTTCACCGAATACCGGTACTGCAGAAGGCGGAACAGTGGCTCGGCATACTGGTTTTGCAGCGGACGGGAACGTGCTACAGGCGTTCCCAGGCGCGGACTTGAGTCAAGATTTATATCCTATTGCGCGTATCCGAGTGGTGGCTGCTGAAGATACCGCTGACGAAGTACCCGCTGCTGAGTAGAGCTGCTAGGGGCTGTGGACGAGCTGAGCTGGCTGTGGATTACTAACAGCTTGTTCACAGCTCTCTCACAGAGATCCAAGAGAGCTGATGCAGGATTGTAGCAACTTATAAGCAAAGGACGACTGTAACCCGTTCTTTGCTTGTTACTTGGGCTGTTGTTTCACCTGAGTTATGGCTAACGATGACCAGGAAAAAAGGAGAAAAATATCGTGACAACCTCTAATCCAGTACGTCAGCAAAGCATCTCTCAAAATACGGCTGGTAGCAGCCAGGGTGACGTTCAACCGGTTGGCCCTTGCGTAGTCGTTATTTTTGGGGCAACTGGCGATCTTACTAAACGCAAACTTATTCCAGCGTTTTATAACCTGGCTCAGCAAAACCTGCTGCCTGAGCAGTTTTCAATTGTGGGGGTTGGTCGTCGGGAGCTATCTCTTGAAGACTTTCGAGGTGGGCTATTTGGAGCGCTAGAAGAATTTGTAACGGGTGATGTTGACCAAGCGATTTTGGATTGGCTAACGCCTCGTATTCACTATCTCTCTGGTGATTTTAAGAACGCGGATACCTATCAGCAGCTTTGCGAAACGTTGGATCATATTGATCACGAGAGAGGCACTGAGGGCAACTACGTTTACTATTTGGCTACCTCACCTTCGTTTTTCCAAGAAATTACGATGCAGCTGGGCTGTTTCCACCTTGCTCAAGATGAAGACGGCAAATGGCGACGCATGATTTTTGAAAAGCCTTTTGGTCAAGATTTGGCATCTGCGCAAAAGCTGAATGCGGATATCTCTCAGGTTGTACAAGAAAAACAGATTTACCGTATTGATCATTATCTTGGCAAGGAGACAGTTCAAAATATTCTGATTTTCCGATTTGGTAATGGTCTATTTGAGCCAGTTTGGAACCACCGCTACATTGACCATGTGCAAATTACGGTGGCAGAACAGGTGGGTGTAGAAGCGAGAGGCGGGTATTACGATGCCTCTGGCGCGCTACGCGACATGATTCAAAATCATCTTTTTCAGCTGTTGGCGATGGTGGGTATGGAGCCGCCGGTTTCGTTTGCGGCGGATGATGTGCGTGACGAAAAGTCCAAGGTGTTAAAAGCGATTCAGCCTCTGAGCGCTGAAGATGTTTTGCGTGATGTGGTGCGGGGGCAGTATGGCGCAAGCCAGCACTCTGAGCAGCAGCATGTGGCTTATCGCGCTGAACCTAAGGTGGATCCTAATTCGGCGACAGAAACCTTTGTGGCTATGAAGCTCAATATTGATAATTGGCGCTGGGCTGGGGTGCCGTTTTATTTGCGCACAGGAAAGCATTTGCCAGAGCGGGTTAGCGAAATCGCTATTCAGTTTAAACAGGTGCCTTCTTTGCTCTTTCGCGATACGCCTACAGATGAGCTAGTGCCTAATTTTTTGGTGTTGCGGCTTCAGCCCAATGAAGGAATTAGCCTGCAGTTTGGGGCTAAGGTGCCTGGGCCAAAGGTGAAAATGGGCAGCGTCAATATGGATTTTTGCTATGCAAACTACTTCCAAGCAACGCCGACTACTGGCTATGAAACGCTGCTTTACGATTGCATGATTGGGGATGCGACGCTGTTTCAGCGCTCCGATAATGTGGAGCTAGGCTGGGAAGTGGTCACGCCTATTCTCGATGTTTGGCAGGCTGTTCCGCCCCGAGAGTTTCCAAACTATCCGGCGGGTAGCTGGGGGCCAGCAGCGGCTGATGAGTTGCTAGCAAGAGATGGCCGTGCGTGGCGCGCGAGTACGCCGGGTTTCTGTAGCATTTAGAAGTGTGATTAGTTAGCGTTTTCTCTTCATTTAGTTTCTTTTTGATGCCATTCAACAAGCGAATAGCATGTTCACTTTGTTGTTTATGCAATTTTGTTACCCTTTTTTCAACCTGAGGAATAGCCAATAATGAGTACTCAAGCCATCACACTCAATGCCTACTTGTGGCAGCAGCAGCGTCGTTCTAAACACCCCATTGAAATTTCGATGCTGCTGACCCAGATGGGATTTGTGGCTAAGGTGCTTAGCCGAGAGATTTCTCGGGCGGCGCTAGTGGGTAAATTGGGGCTGGTGGGAGAGACGAATGCGACGGGCGATGCGCAGAAGAAGCTCGATGTGTACAGTAATGAGGTGATGCTGGATGCGTTTTCTGAGACGGGGTTGGTGGCCGCGATCGCCTCAGAAGAACTGGACGATGTGCAAATTGTAAACTGTGGCAGTGATGCCCAGTACGTACTTTGCACCGATCCGTTAGATGGATCTTCTAATACCGATAGCAGCAGCGCTGTGGGTACTATTTTTAGCATTTACCTGCGTCAAACCTCTGGTCATTGCGGTAAAGAAGAAGATGCCTTGCAACCAGGGAATAAGCTGATTGCGGCGGGCTATGTGCTGTATGGCACGAGTACGGTGCTGGTGTATTCTACGGGCGATCGCGTCGATGGTTTTACACTGGATCCCAACCTGGGTGAGTTTATTCTTTCGCACGAAGATATGCGCTGTCCTCCTGATGGCAAGCTCTATAGCGCTAACCTCAGCAACTATCAGGCTTGGACGCCACAGGTAAAAGCTTTTGTAGATCATCTGGGCGATCGCTCGACAGATACCGCCTATTCTCTGCGCTATAGCGGCGCGTTGGTCGCGGATGTTCATCGTTGCCTGCTAGAAGGCGGGGTCTATTTTTACCCTGGCAGCGAGGAGCAGCCTGACGGTAAGCTGCGACTACTCTATGAGAATGCACCGCTAGCGTTCATTGTTGAGAATGCAGGTGGCTTAGCCTCTACTGGGGACGCGCGCATTTTAGATATGCCAGTGACTTCTGTGCATCAGCGATCGCCCCTTGTCATTGGCAGCACTACCCTTGTGAATCTTTATAAGCGCTATGTTGAACAAACAAGCGATCAGCGCCAACCGATTAGTGCGTAGGCGTTAGCAGCATTCATCAACAACTTTTTCATTCAAAGTTGTGCCTATTTTGAATTGTCTGTTTTGAATATTAGAGTACTGGAGGCCCATTCCTTATGATTGCTACCCTCACTAAACCAGATGCGATTACTGACTTACTGGGCGACGAGGCTGATTCTCTTTTGAACTACGAAGCCAAAGTCTCTAAAGACACGCTGCATTTGCCTGGCGCAGACTGGGTAGATCGCATCTTTTCCCAGAGCGATCGCTCTCCTCAAGTGCTTCGTAGCTTACAGCAGCTTTATTCTCATGGCCGTCTTGCCAACACGGGCTACCTTTCTATTCTCCCTGTAGATCAGGGATTAGAGCATGCTGCAGGGGCTTCTTTTGCGCCTAATCCTATTTACTTTGATGGTGAAAACATTCTCAAGCTTGCCATTGAAGGGGGCTGCAATGCGGTGGCCACCACCCTGGGTGTGTTGGGCATGAGCGCACGCAAATATGCGCACAAAATTCCCTTCATCGTTAAGTTAAACCACAATGAGCTGCTCAGCTATCCTAACCAGTACGAGCAGATTATGTACGCCTCTGTGGAACAGGCTTGGAATTTGGGGGCCGTTGCGGTGGGGGCAACTATTTATTTTGGTTCTCCTGGTTCTCATCGCCAAATTCAAGAGGTGCGGCAAGCGTTTGCCCGTGCCCATGAGCTTGGCATGGCGACGATTCTTTGGTGCTACTTGCGCAATGACATTTTTAAGCAAGCAGGAGAACGTTCAGAAGACTACCACCTTGCAGCTGATCTTACAGGGCAGGCCAATCACATTGGGGTCACTATTGAAGCGGACATTATCAAGCAAAAGCTGCCTACGCTCAATAACGGCTACGACGCGGTGGCCAAGGCCGCAGGGGGCAGCTATGGCAAAACCCACCCTAACGTTTATTCAGACCTCAGCAGCGATCACCCCATCGATTTGACGCGCTATCAGGTTCTAAATTGTTATGCAGGCCGTGCCGGACTCATTAACTCTGGCGGTGCATCAGGAGAGAACGACTTTGCTCAAGTTGTACGTACTGCTGTGATTAATAAACGTGCAGGTGGCTGCGGTCTTATTTCTGGGCGCAAAGCCTTTCAGCGTCCATTTGCAGAAGGGGTTCAGCTCTTTCATCATATTCAAGACGTTTATCTCTCTCCGGAAGTTACGATTGCGTAAGTCAGTTGGTTGGCCCCATAAAACTGTTGACAACCAGAGTGTTTGCATTGCCCCCATCTCCTCAATTCGGGAGATGGGGGCTAAATTCGCTTTTCCAGAGAGAATATGCCAGAGAGAATATGCCAGAGCGCGCATACACGCTGAATTTATCTGCTAACAATAAACAGGGACACTAACCGGTGACTAATCCAAACACAAAACTCCCAAGTGCTAAGAAAAACCCTATGCCCCATGCGAAGCTTCGGAAGGGGGTTATCCCAGCTGCGTAGAACAGGAAATGCAGCAATCGTGTCACGAAAAATGCGATCGATGCATACTGCGTCCACACATTAGAGACCCCTGCTGCGGCTGCGATTAAGACAAGGGGCGCAAAAATAGCGATGCCTTCGACATGGTTTCTCACTGTGCGAGTTAAGCGGCTGTGCAAAGGTGTCACTCCCTTAAAGTTATGCCCCTGTTCTCGGTTTGATAATGCATATTTAGCCCCTACCGCTTTATCAAGGGCAAGTTGCTGTGCAAAAATGGCAAGCCATAGTAAGGCTGTTGTGCCAAATAAAGCCCAGAGTTCAATTCTCATTGTGATTCTCCTTTTAAAATTTCATCACTTGTTTTTGGATGGCTCGCTTTAGATAGCTCACTTTAGATAGCTCGCTTATATGGTTGAACCATTTCGCCTGCGAGCCATATCAGTGTCTGCGTATTAAGCGACTTTGAGGCGATGTTGAATGTCACCTTTTCTAGGGTGCGGGGTGTCTGTCTCTGCGAAATAAATGAGATCTTCAACAACTGTTTTAACGGTCGCTTCCATTTGTCTGCGCATGATAGGCCCCATCACCACATTGAAAATAGGTAAAATGGAAACCTTCAAGCACATAGTCACGGTAGCGGTCTGATTTTCGAAGGCGTTCACTGTCCAATGGTTAGTGAGATGCTTGACAAAAAAAGGTATCTTTTCGCCTATAGCTGTGTAAGCGACCTGTCTGCGCTGTTCATCATAATGTGTGATAGTCTCTTGGAATTTTCCTAAAGACGTTTCACAAATGCGGCCTGCGCAAGGCGCATCTGGAAGAATGCTGCCGAATGAATGCTGGTGAGAGGCATAAACGCTACTCGCCCAGTTATCGACCTGAGCATATTGATTGCCGAGAATGTCCCAAACATGATCGCAAGATGCGTTTATGCTGAATTCCTGTTGAATTTCCATGTTCTTCCTCAAGATAGAGCGTGCTCAAGACAGAGCGTGTTCAAGATATAGGCGCAGCAAGCATTGTGACTGAGGAGAGAATATCCGCAATCTTAAATGGCGATGGGCTGATGTGTAGAAGGTTGTTAAGGCTGGGGTGCTTTAACTGGGAACTGAATTTCTACAACCATGTCAGCTTCGTGGCCCGGTTCGGGCGGCACAATAAAGACCTCTCGCCCCGGCCCAGTGAGTTCGTATTTGTGTTTTTCAGCCCAAGTCCCGATGGCGCTGTAGCAAAGGTGGCCATTTTCTGGGCCGCCATAGCGGACAGCCGTCAATGCCATCTCCACAGGCTCTAGCGCGCGCACGCTCATCGTCAAGTTTTCAGATACCAGTACTTCTAACTCAAGGACTTTATTCAAGCAAAAGCCTAATTCCAAATCCCAGT
Source organism: Phormidesmis sp. (assembly GCA_045110585.1). Classification (GTDB taxonomy): domain Bacteria; phylum Cyanobacteriota; class Cyanobacteriia; order Phormidesmidales; family Phormidesmidaceae; genus Phormidesmis. The sequence goes on from JBGCGG010000114.1 coordinate 7,594, forward strand.
CCATGTCTTCGTATAGTTCGCCGTGGACAATCGCCGCAAAGCGTCCTAAAGACTTGACAGAAACCTGTTGCGTGACCGCTGCATTCATTTGATGAATGACGCTCAAAGTTTGCTCCAAATTCTGAAAACGATGCCGCAAAGACAAAAACGTTTGGGCTGGTAAAGACTTTAAGACAACATCGTCGTCTTGAAAATCTTCTTTACGTTCTAACTGCTGAAGGCGAGATTCTACAGCCCGCAAGCGAGCCGCTTCGGCCTGAAGCGTTTGTTCGATTTGAGCCTTACGCAAAGAGAGCATTCCACGAATTTCTTCAGGGGATACTTGCTCTAGGATAAGACGCTTGATTTGATCGAGCGATAGCCCCAGATCTTTGAGAGCCAGAATACGGTTGAGCTGGCCTAGCTGCTCCACACTGTAATAGCGATAGCTGGTTTCGCGATCGCTACGAATAGGCGTGAATAGGCCAATCTCATCGTAATAGCGCAGTAAGCTGGCCGGTACTTGGGCAATTTTTGAAAATTCGCCAATACGAAACATGCTTGCGCCTCTGTCTTGATGATTTGTAGTCTAAAGTTTCAAGTTACTTGAAGGTCAAGCCCCTTTTTAAAATTCAATATTTATGATCGCTACATTCCTTATACCGATTGGGATTTAAGCCTAACTGAGCCGGTCAGGCTATGTAGTGCTAATGACTCATTACAATTAGCTTTTCTGGCATTAATTGGATACACCACGGATAAGGCGTTGCCTGTAAGGCGGCCCATTTATCTCGATAAACTTCGGCCTGGAGGTGATAGTCTTGTGACGATGTTGGCTGGTTGTGGAGCTTGATGTAGAGGGTCACTCGGTGCTGCGTTTCGCTAATGGCTGCTAGCCAGCCTGGGAAAAGATTGGGGTAATTGGCTGTTTTTGATAAATCACTTTGCTTGAGAAATTGAATGTGGTGGGCACGAATGCCTATGTATGAGACGTGGTGAGAAGCTGTTTCGTTTACCTGTAGCTGGCAGCCCCAATCAATTGCTTCTATACAGTTAGATGTGAGGCGATGTGCACGTGAGAAATTTTTGCATTCTGTTATTTTGGCGACGGTGAATGTGGGCGGATGCTCAAAAATGTATTCTTTTGTGCCTGTGGCCAATACTTTGCCTTCACCCAGTACTAACAGATTTGGACAGACTCGGTACACTTCTTCTAGCTTATGCGTAATAAATAATGTGATGCCGTTGTAGTCGCAAAGCGTTGAAATGAGTAGTTTTTCGATGCTGCTGCGCAGATATGTATCGAGGGCTGAGAGGGGTTCATCTAATAGTAAAACATTGGGCTGAGAGGCTAGAACCCTTGCTAAGGCAACCCTTTGCTGTTGTCCGCCAGAGAGCTGATGGGGATAGCGATTTCCTAATTCTGCTAGGCCAAACTGTCTTAAATAATCTGATACACGCGCTGCCCGCTGCCGGTTTGAAATCTGCTGCATTCCAAACGCAATATTTTGGGCAACGCTCAGGTGGGGAAAGAGCGCATAGTTTTGAAAAAAGATACCGACTTTGCGATCGCAGCTCGGCACATTGATGCTTTTTTCTGCATCAAACAAAACTCGCCCATTGAGTACAATTTGGCCTTCATCTGGTGTTGCTAACCCTGCAATACACTTTAGCGTCATACTTTTGCCGGATCCCGATGCTCCAATGATGCCTAAAGGGCTAGGCCCTGTGTGAAGTTGAAGGTTAAGCTCGAACTGGGAGAGTTGTTTTCTGATGTTTACAGAGAGTTGTGGGGCTTGTGATGAGGAAGGTGGGATAGGCAGGAAACGGGCTAAACTGCTTTTGTCTGAAGGATTTTTGGCCGTATGCACGTCTGCTGCGGGGAAGGGGTTAAGCTGAGCGAAATAAATCCAATTAAATCCTTTTCGAATAAGGTGAACAGATTTGGGATGGAATGTGTTGTTTGTTTTGGTGGAGTTGTGATGGTGGGGATTGCCATAATTCAGTGCGGCGATGACCAGTAAGGAGATGATGATCATGGTTAAGACCCAGGCGATCGCAACATTCATTTGGCCTGCTTCTGCGGCAAAATAAATTGTAATCGGAATGGTTTGCGTGACTCCTAAAATACTGCCGCCCACCATCAGCGTTGCGCCAAATTCCCCGAGTGCCCTGGCAAATGCCAGCACGCACCCTGCCACAATTCCGGGCCAAGCCAATGGCAACAGCACTTGCCAGAACACTCGCGCTTTTGAAGCACCCAGCGTACGCGCTGCATCGATCACCTCACGATCCACCTGTTCAAAAGCGCTTAACGCTGTTTTATATACCAGCGGAAAAGCCACAACCGTGGCTGCAATGACTGCCGCTGACCACGTGAAAATAATTGAAATGCCTAACTGCTCTAGTAGTTTCCCTGTAAGGCTGCGCTTACCCAACAACAGCAGCAGCACAAAACCAACCACCGTAGGCGGTAGCACCAAAGGGAGTGTGAGCAAACCATCTATCCAGCGCCGCAGCTTGCCCCGATAGCCCATCATTCCATAGGCGGCTGTTACCCCTAATCCAACGGCAAATACTGTCGCGACGGAGGCTGTTTTTAAAGAAGTCCAGAGCGGTGAGAGATTTACAATAGATAAGACATTTATGAGCGACGAGAGATTAAATAGTGAAAGATGCTCGGGCATAAAGCTAGCAGTTTAACCTTATTTAGACGGGTACATTGAGCTACTCAATTGGCGATGGAATCACTTCGAATCCATCGCGCTCAAAAATATCTTGGGCGGCCTGCGTGGAGAGGAAATTGACAAACGTTTGAGCGGCCTCTTGCTGTTGGCTGCCTTGAATAACTGCGACTGGATAGGTGATGGGCGAATGTGTGTCTGCGGCTGCGGCTTCAATAATGTTCACTTGCTTAGAGGCCAGTGCATCAGTGACATACACAATGCCTGCTGCGGCATTTCCTGTTTCTACATATGCCAATACCTGACGGGCATCTTTGCCAAATACCAACTGGGGCTTTAAGACGTTGAACAGCTCCAAATCACTCAATACTTCTTGGGTATAGCGTCCAACCGGTACGCTGTTTGGCTCACCCACAGCGATTTTCATGGATGGACTTATGCGCAAGTCTTGGAAGCTGGTGATGTCTGTTGTTTCAGAAGAAACGATGAGCACTAGAGCATTTTTTAATAAGGGCCGTCGGGAGGTTTCAACAATGTCTCCATTTTGACTGAGCGCATCCATCCAATCTGTTGAGGCAGACAAAAAAACATCTACGGGCGCACCTTGAGAGATCTGCTGCATGAGTGAGCCAGATGAGCCAAAGTTATAGATAACGGTTGTATGGGGGTGCTGCTTTGTATAGGCGGATTGGATATCTTGTAAGGTGTTTTGTAAGCTAGCGGCGGCGGATACAGTAAGGGTCGTTGTTGCTTTTTCTGTGGTGGTTTGGGTAGACCTTTTTTTTCTCTGATTACAGGCTGTTGTACTGCTCAGAATTAGTAATATCACGATTAGTTTTGATGCTATTAATCTTGATATTATTAATCTTGATATTATTATTTTGGGAAAAGAGAATAAACTAATCTGACAGGACTGACGGGTTATGGGTGAAGTGGAAGATTTCATTAGGATTCGTCAGTTTCTTGGTTGTTTCATTACGCATTCACTAATTTCTAATATGGTAGCTGAGGGCCAATGTCATGCTTTGGATTATCTAGTTATCTCTAAGGAGATTTGAGCATGAAACGGCGTTGTTGCACCAATATGAGGTTACGGGAGCGGCGTGACACGGTAAGTTTTAAGTAACCACACAAAAAGCAAAACCGATGAGTCAACGCCGTCGCCGTAACTGGCCAAAGTATAACAAGGGATTGAAGGAAAGAGGC
>JBGCGG010000115.1:0-17051 GCA_045110585.1 Phormidesmis sp.
GAAGACCCTGAATTCGAGACTTTCTACACCAAGAACATCTTGTTGAACGAAGGTATCCGTGCATGGCTTGCTCCTCAAGACCAGCCGCATGAGCAGTTTGTCTTCCCTGAGGAAGTATTGCCTCGTGGTAACGCGCTCTAAAGCACCGATAATGGGCCTAGCTTTGTCTTAGAGCTGAGTTAGGGCCAGCTACGATTTCAATATCGTTTTCACATCTGAAAGTGCTAGCAGAATATTTTATTCGCTGGCACTTTCTATTAACACTTTCACATTCCCTGAAGAGGTACTCCCCCGTGGTAACGCTCTCTAATAACTATGTTGGAGGCGGACGCGACCAGGCATCCACTGGCTACGCTTGGTGGTCTGGTAACGCCCGACTCATTAACCTTTCAGGTAAGCTACTGGGCGCACACGTTGCTCACGCTGGCCTGATTGTTCTTTGGACAGGTGCGATGACTTTGTTTGAAGTCTCTCACTTCGTTCCTGAAAAGCCCTTGTACGAGCAAGGCGCAATTTTGCTTCCTCACCTAGCTACCCTCGGTTGGGGTGTTGGCCCTGGTGGTGAAGTTATTAACACATTCCCTTACTTCGTTGTAGGTGTTCTCCACCTCATTTCTTCTGCGGTTCTCGGCTTGGGCGGTGTATACCACACGCTTCGTGGCCCTGAGACGCTAGAAGAGTACTCCAGCTTCTTTAGCCAAGACTGGAAAGACAAAAACCAGATGACTAACATCATCGGTTACCACCTCATCCTGCTTGGATTGGGTGCTTTCCTTTTGGTCATTAAAGCTTGTTTCCTAGGTGGCGTTTATGACACTTGGGCGCCAGGCGGTGGTGATGTTCGTGTAATTACGAACCCCACCCTTAACCCTGCGGTTATCTTCGGTTATCTAACGACGTCTCCGTTTGGTGGCGAAGGTTGGATCGTCGGCGTTAACAACATGGAAGATTTGATCGGCGGTCACATTTGGATCGGCTTGATTTGTATCTCCGGTGGTGTATTCCACATTTTGACTAAGCCTTTCGGCTGGGCACGTCGCGCATTGATCTGGAATGGTGAGGCTTACCTCTCTTACTCCATCGGTGCAGTTTCTCTGATGGCATTTGTCTGTGCTTGTTACGTTTGGTTTAACAACACGGCTTACCCCAGTGAGTTCTACGGCCCTACTAACGCAGAGGCTTCTCAGGCTCAGGCCATGACCTTCTTGGTTCGTGACCAACGCTTGGGTGCAAACATTGGTTCTGCGCAAGGCCCAACAGGCTTGGGTAAGTACCTCATGCGCTCTCCTACTGGTGAGATCATCTTCGGTGGTGAGACCATGCGTTTCTGGGACTTTGATGGTCCTTGGCTCGCACCTCTTCGTGGCACTAACGGCCTCGACTTGGACAAGCTTAAGAATGACATTCAGCCATGGCAAGTGCGTCGCGCTGCTGAGTACATGACTCACGCGCCCAACGCATCCATCAACTCTGTAGGTGGCATCATTACTGAAGTTAACTCTGTTAACTTCGTGAACCCCCGTCAGTGGTTGGCTTCTTTCCACTTCGTAATGGCCTTCTTCTTCTTGGTTGGTCACCTGTGGCATGCTGGTCGCGCTCGCGCGGCAGACGGCGGCTTCGAGCGAGGTTTGGATCGTGAATCTGAGCCAGTATTGGCAATGGACGACCTCGACTAATCAGCGCTTTCGTCTTCGGACGATGCCTCTTTTAGATTGAGCGATCGCTTCATAGCTTGCTTGTAAACAAAAGACCTCTATCCTTAATTGGGTAGAGGTCTTTTGTTTATGCGCTCTTAAGTGCTCCACACTATGCTTTCCACCCCTTACTATCTACTCCGTTCCAAAGCCAACAGCCAGTACCTTGTTGCACGTCCACCCGTTGAAGGGGGGCATCCTGAGCAGCCCAGTGAACCGTTCTTGCTGTTGTTTATTGCTGACTTTGATGCGCTCAGCTACTTAAATGCCCATGCAGGAGAACATGCCGCACAGTTTTCGGTAGAGTACTGCGATCACGCGCAAATCAAAAAGATCTGCGATCGCTGGGGCTACAAAGGGGTCGGCATTGTTAACGATCCGCTCGTCCCTCGTGTGGAATTTGTCCAAATTAGTTGACTTGAGTCACGCTCAGAAACCAGAGTCTGAAGTCAAAGCATCAATATCTGATATATCAACGTTCCATCAAGATGTTCTGATGGAGTATGAATCTACGGAATAACCATAAGGCAGACTGTTCACAGTTACAGCATAATTGAGTTATCCACGCAGCTTGATAGTAATGCCTACTCAGCAAGAATCCATCGAATACGCTACGAACTTTGGCTGGACGCAAGCCGATGCAAAACGTGCGTTTGCTGACACAGATCTGAAAAACGCTGATGAACTAGCACTACTGACAGCAATGGTGAACTTTGCAGGCCCCACGCTTTATGAACGTCAGCGGTTACAGGGGGCACAAAAGGGATTAGTAACGAAAAAAGAAAAACAAATCAAGCGCATTGAATCTGAATTTCAAGAAAAGGTCAGTGACTACGAAGAACTACTCTTTAAAGAGCGCAGCTTATTCGTCAACGTCATAGCAAAAATGTATGGCGTTGCTAACCGCTTTGGGTTTAAAGACGCTTGGGTAGAGATGCTACTAGAGCAATACAACGAATACCAAAAGAGTGCATAGTTGCAATGACCTCGCCAACAGCCACAACTACGAGAAAGCAGCTAAGAGGCTATGGCGTATCACGCTATTTAGCGAGACGGCTTACTCAAGCTTTAACGCCAGTGAATAAACTGGGAAATGCTTACGTGTATCGCCTAGAGCATGTTATCGGGGCAACTCGTACATATCAGTCCAACACACGCATCCAGGAAAAAACGAGGCAACTGCTAGAACAGGTAATGACTCAGTTACTCTCACGAGTAGATAATGTCGTTCCTATTTTGCCAAACAGCCCAACAACAGAGGTCAGTGAGATCGCCAAACAGCTACTGAATCAAATGCATCAGACAGACAGAGCGATGGCAGAGATGAAAGCCACTGCCGCTTCAGCCAGTCACGGCCAAACATAGAAAAATGCCTACTTTTGAGCGATTAATTAGAGAACTACTTAAAGCAACCAAGCAAACCGATAAAAGCCTACAGCGGTTACAAAAGAACGCTGACCAAATTCAAGGAAAGTACAAACCACGAGTAGAGTTTGACCGCTGGAAGCAGACACTAGGAGGTCGTCTCTGGAAGAGCAAACAACACCAGTTACAGAATGGCCTCTGTCTGAATTGTAAGCAGCCCGTGTTACTCAAGGGCGCGCATATTGACCATATCAAACCGATATCACGCTATCCCAATTTGGCGCTCGATCCTGATAACCTACAAATTTTATGTGCAGACTGTAATCTAACCAAAGGTTGCAAAGATTTGCCAACCGGATAGAAAACCGTGCAATAGAGACTAAGTGAAACGGGCAATCATATTAAACGATTGCCCCCCTTCTCGGTTCATTATTTCTGAACCAGAAATCGGGATGAACCCCGTTCTTTCGTAAAGCCGTAACGCGGGGTTATCGGCGCGGATGCTGAGAGAGATAGCAGGAAAGTGAGACTTTGCGTGATTGAGAAGGCTGTTGAGGAGCTGGGTGCCAATGCCTTGAGTGCGATAGTTTGGGTGAACCGCGATCGCTAATTCTGGAATCTCATCACTCACATAGCCATATCCTTTCTCTTCTCCTGACCAAAGCCTTACCCAAGCAGCCCCTAAAGGTTGTTGCGTATTTTCTACAACAACACCTACATCGCCATTGCGACCAAATCCTTCAACATATCGAGCTAGTTCTGGATTCGCTTTTACGGTCTCTAAGGAAGATTCGTGGGCCGCATACATGAGCATCTCCCAGAGGATAGGTTCATCTTCTGGGGTTAAAGGGCGAATGGAATGCGCTGTTTTCATAGGATTTTGGCACAGGTGTCAGTAACGGCGACCTTCTCGGTAGACGTACATATTGATGGCCGCGATCGCAAAGCAAATCATAAAGATCAGCAGCCGAATACCGTAAATAGGTTCATTAATGAGTCTGCCATCTTCAAACAGAGGCGTCAGCGAAGGCTCTAGCTTAGCGATCGCAAACCCCGTAATAAAGGCGCTAATTGTAGAGGCAGCCTGACTAAACTTTTTAATCTCTTGGCTCGTACTCGGAGACACTAAAAAGCCAACCAGCCAACCAGTAGCCCAACCACCCGCCGCAATCAGCACAGTTTGAGCAAAGCCCACATCTTGTAGTTCTTCATGAACGGTGCGGGCCACCCACAAAACCACGCCGAACACCACAAAGCCGACGAGCAAACTAGCAAAGGAGCGGGCTTGATTCATAGAAATGGAGGCCAGGTTTAGACCCCTAATTTAATCGGGAGAGCTTGATACGAGGATCTACAAAAGACAAGGTAAGGTCGGCAAGGAGATTGCCCAAAATCAACATTACAGCGCCTAAAACAAGACTCGCCATAATGAGATAGAGATCTTGTTTTTGCACAGCTTCGAGGGTGAGAGTGCCTAGCCCTGGCCAACCAAAATAATTTTCCACAATAAAAGATCCGCTGAGCAAAGAAGAGAACTCAAAGCCCAAAATTGTAATCAGTGGGTTGATGGCGTTGCGCAACGCATGGACATAAATCACCTTATTCTCAGGCAGTCCCTTAGCGCGGGCCGTTTGAATATAGTCTTGGCGAAGCACATCTAATAGCTGACCGCGCATGATGCGCTGGAGTCCAGCAAAGCTCGTGATGCTTAGCGCGAGGGTCGGCAAAATCAGATGCCAAACCACGTCTAGGATTTGACCAATCCAGTTAAGGTCTTCGTGATAGAGGCTGGTGCGACCGCCCACCGGAAACAACGGCGTTGTGAGCTGAGCAAAAAACAACAGCAGCAAACCCGTAATAATGGTTGGGAAGCCCTGAGCGAAGTAGCTGAGAAAGCGGAGACAGCGGTCAATCACATTGTTTTGGTTAACCGCACCAATGATGCCAAGGGGAATCGCGATCGCCCAGGTCACAATAATAGAGGCCACCGATAGCAAAATCGTATTGGGCACCCGCTCCCACAAGACGTCTAGTGCCGGTCGGTTATAGGCAAAGCTCAGGCCAAAGTCAAACTTAGTGACGACCTGCTTAAGCCAGCTAAAGTACTGAAACCATACTGGCCTATCCAACCCAAAGTTTTTCTCTAGGGCCGCCAACGTCTCGGGCGAAATTTCTGGATTCTGCCTGAACGGCGTTAAAAAATCACCAGGTGCTAGCTGCACAATGACAAAGCTAAACGCACTGGCCAACAGCAGCGTTACCAGCGCCTGAAGAATTCGCTTCACAATGTAGCGAGTCGTTTCACTTGTGAATAAATCTTTCACAAACAACCCGGCCTTGGTAATAGGAGAAAGCTGCTGAGTAGATGACGACATAGGCTTTATGGGTGAACAGCGTCCTAAGACTTAATACTGAAGCAGACTAACGACGGGCACATCAGGAGGTAGATTATCACGACCTGCCAGATCGTTCAGTTCGATCACAAAAATGAACCCGGCCACCGTTGCCCCCGCCTTTTCAATCAGCTGGGCCGCTGCCGACGCAGTCCCGCCCGTTGCCAGCAAATCATCCACAACCAGCACCCGAGCGCCTGCGGGGAAAGCATCTTGATGCACTTCTAGCCGATCTTGGCCATATTCTAAGGTGTACTCGACGGCATGCACCGCACGAGGGAGTTTACCGCTTTTGCGAACAGGGACAAAGCCTTTTTTAAGCTGGTGGGCAACAGGCATACCAAAGATAAAGCCCCGAGACTCAATGCCTGCCACGTATTCTGGTTCTAGCTCAGCGCCCTGCACACTCATCTGTGTGACGGTGTGCTGCAAGCCGGCTGGATCTTGCAGGAGTGTCGTAATGTCTCGAAAAATGATGCCCGGCTGGGGAAAGTCGGGGATGTCTTTGATAAGGGCTTTTAGATCCATCGCGGGGCGTACCTGATTGACGGGTTAAAAATATGACTTAATCTTCAGCACTTTATCACGCAGGCTTGGTTTCGCTAGGATGCGTCAGCTATCTACACGTAGGGCATAGCACAAACGCATGAATAACCAGAACGATAGCCCTATGCTATGACCGGACCTGATGAGGGCACGACCTAAAGTAGGACTACCGAATCAGAGCATGGGCCTCACACATCAAACTTTGGGTAGCTTAGCCGCCGTATCGCTGAACCATCCCTTGCGCCAAAAGTAGAAAGACAGCGATAAGCAAATCACAATCATCACCGCCCAACATAAGGGATAGCCCCAATAAGCGTTGAGTTCAGGCATGTTCCAAGGCGAAGCAGCCGGATTAAAGTTCATACCGTACACGCCCACAATAAACGTGAGGGGAATGAAAATAGACGAGATCACGGTGAGCGTCTTCATGACTTCGTTCATACGATTGCTCACAGAAGACAGATAGACGTCCATAAGATTGGCGGTTAGCTCCCGGTAGGTTTCAACGATATCGAGAACCTGCACCACGTGGTCGTAACAATCTTGTAGGTAAATGCGGGATTCAGAGCTGATGAGGTCACTGCTGGTGCTGTCTCGAATGAGCTGATTGAGGGCGTTGCGCTGGGGCCAAATAGAACGACGCAGGCTCATGAGTTCACGGCGAACCCTATATATTTTTTGCACGGTCTGGCGAGTAGGGTTAAAGATGACTTCATCTTCTAATGACTCAATATATTCGCCGTATTCTTCTAGCACCGGGAAGTACGCATCGATGACCGCATCGAGCAGCGCATAGGCTAAAAAGTCTGCACCTTCTTGGCGAATGAGTCCTACATTTTGACGAATGCGATTGCGCACTGGATCTAGGCAGTCTTGGTGCAGTTCTTCTTGCACGGTGAGCAGATAGTTTTTACCCAGCACAAAACTGAGCTGTTCGCTTTCAAAATGCGGCTCGTCGTCCTCAGAGTCTTCGGCCATCATGACCATGCGTGTGATGATCACGACCTGATCTTTGTAGTACTCCACTTTGGGACGCTGAGGCACGTTCACCACATCTTCTAAAACGAGGGGATGTAGGTGAAATAAACTGCCGAGGCGATTGAGCACTGCTTCATTACCGAGCCCTTGCAGGTCTATCCAAGAAATGGTGCTGCTGGTGATGTAGTCCGTGATTTCTTCAGGCGATCGCAGCCGTCGCCGCAACGCCGATTCACTGTTGTAGTCAATGAGGGTCAGCTCTGTGGGCGAAGCGTCCTCATCGATGACTAACGTGCCAGGGGCAACGCCCACTTCATCGTAGTGATAGTCCCAGTGGCGGCGCTCATCCTCCTCTTCTCGCTCAGCTGCGATCGCAGCAGACGGTTGCTGTGAAGCATTTGATCTCAAAAAAAGACCTGTATCCCAGTCATTCTGTTTTGTGCGTTTCATCAGCGGTTTTTGGCAAGTTTGAGCTATTATATTTCCGTCTTGTTGACGGCTAAGCAAGCCCACGACACACAAAACCTTTCGAGGCTGCGTCACTGGCTTTCTGTGCTGCTGACCTTATAGGCCACGAACTTTTGTCAGCGACGCCACCCTTGAACCACTACGTTAGTTAGCCGTCCGCCATAACAGCCATCCACCATAACTCTGTCCCCCTTTAATCCTGTAAGCCGTTGCCTGCTAGATCGTCTACTTCAAAAGTTTCTAGGTCAAAAGCGTCTGCCGCCAAAGCAAACGCTCGCGCCGCTGATGCAGGGCCAAAACGTCCGTGTCGGGTGACGGTGACCGCGCCGGGATGGGAAGGGGCGAGAATGGCTGCGATCGCGGCTGGATGCAGCAGTGTTTCAGACATGCTGGAGAAGCTCGGCAGCGGTGAGCTATCTGTCATTGCTAGCGATGCGATCGCGTTAGATCCGGTTACGGCCCAAGCCACCTCTCCTAGCAGCGCTCACCCCAGCAGCGCTCATCCTACGGCATCGCAATCGTCTGCGACCGTCCCCCAACACATTCATATCCACACGCCAACCGCCACCACCACCCCAGCGGCGAAGCCAGAAAGTGATGACGACGATCCCATCAAGCTTTCTGATCTCTCCATTCCCAGGCTCGCCATTACAGGGCTCTGCGCCGCTGTCATTGTTGGCTCACTCATCTACATCGCCGATCGCATCATCACCATTACCAGTGATGCCATTAGTAGGCCCAAAGAAGCCCTAAACATAGAAGATATCGTGACGCCCGTAACCGGTGACATTGTTGCAGGCTTTACCGTGAGCGATGAATATGGCATTCGTCCCTTCCATCCGGTAACGGGAGCACCCAACGTGCCGCACAACGGCGTAGACTTAGCGACCCCCATTGGCACCCCCATCTACGCGGTGGGTAAAGCTGGCGATGAAACCACCGTCAAATGTTGGTGGGACGTAGACGGCGGCGGCTGGGTAGTGAATCAAACGGCTGCATCGTTCCCTGGATACGTGTTTCAATCGCTGCATATGTCTGAAAATGGCTGCCGTGAGGGCAAATCTAAAGCAGGTGAAGTGATTGCCTACTCTGGGAACAGCGGCCTAGGCACTGGCGAGCATTACGACTTTCGCGTGAAGATAAACGGTGAGTACGTTCCACCGGCCACCAAGTACTTAGAGTCTGCCATCACAGGCAAGCCACCGCAGGAAAATTAAGCCAGCAGGCTTGTACCTGCAGGATGCCTTTATTAGCTGAGTCATCATTAGCGGGTAGTGGGTAGGCTCTACCTGTTGGGCCGTGTTTTAGCCGCTCAAGCTGGCATCTGCTAGCCGAGCGTTGCGCATTGACCGGTTCATCTTGGGATGGCTCAAGCTACTAGGTTCAAACCCTTAACTCCCCCCTTGCCCTTCTGATGAATGCGATCGCCTTAGTCTTCGGGTTTTTTAGTCTTCGGGCTTTTTAGTCTTCGGGCTTCGATGCAATGAGTGGCTTAGCCCTGCAGGTTAAAACCTCCGCTAAACACCTCAATCGTAGGTCTTCAGAAGGGTTCTCCCATTCTCTTGCAATCGACTATATCCGTCAGCAGTTATGCGAATCACCATCTTTGAATACGAACGCGGGCTGAAATATGTGAAAGGTCGCTTTCAGCAAGTACTGCCGCCAGGTCAGTATCGAGCCGGATGGTTCAGCAATATCCATATTCGTAAAGTAGATATTCGGCCTCAGTATGTATCGGTGCCGGGGCAGGCCATTTTGACGCAAGACGGCGTGGGGCTAAAGGTGAGCTTAACGGCGGTATATGAGGTGAGCGATCCAGCCGTAGCGATTAATCGAGTGTCTGATTATCGGCAGGCACTGTATTTAATTTTGCAGAATGGCTTAAGGGAAATTGTCGGTGCAACGACACTTGATACCCTGCTAGAAACCCAGAGCGCACTGAATCAGCAGCTACTTACCAACTGCACCACAACAGTGACCAGCCTAGGACTCAGGCTGATTGGCGTCAGCGTAAAAGACATTATGCTCCCAGGCGATCTCAAACGCCTGTATGCGCAGGTGATTCAAGCCCGGCAAGAAGGCAAAGCACAACTTGAACGCGCACGGGGCGAATCTGCGGCACTACGCAGCCTAGCCAACGCTGCCCGCCTTGCGGAAGATAATCCAAAACTATTGCAATTAAGACTATTACAAGCTCTCGAAAATTCTAGCGGACACACTATCTCTGTTGGAATATCTTCAGAGGATCAAGCAAATCAGCTTTAGCCCGACTAAAGACTAAACAATTCAATGGAATGAGCTTCTACTTTAAATTTATTTATTCATGATAAGTGCCATATTTTTGCACCTTAATATGTTTTACTTTAGGCACTAAAGCCAATCAAAACAGGGGGTTTTGAGGGAATCACGCCGCCCTTAGCCCCCTTAAATTCTCTCTTTTTTAAACTAAGCCTTACAGCACTATATCTATTTAGCTCTAGTGCTGATGTTGTTATTGCTGATGTTGTTATTGAGGAGAAATCGAGTGCCCTCTGCCTGCTGAGAACCTACTCGCTTAACGAACAGGGAGTCCAATCTGGAGCTTTGTGCCCTTACCCAACGCTGAACTGAGCAGCAGCTCTCCGTTGTGCTGCTGTACCACTTGATAGCATAGGGCTAGCCCCAATCCTGTGCCTTTGCCAATTGGCTTTGTTGTAAAAAAGGGATCAAACACTTTGCCTTGAATATCTTCAGGAATGCCGACTCCATTGTCCTCAATTGAAATTTCCACCCAATTCTTTTTGGGCAATCGCGTCTTAATCGTAATTGTCTTATCAGAGACCGCGTTAGCCTCTTTCAATGCCGCCACAGCATTCAATAAAATATTCATTACTATCTGATTAAAATCACCGGGCTTACAGTGAACAAGCGGCAACGTCGTGTAGTCTTTAACAACCGCAATATCTGAGCCAAGCTGAGTATCTAGTATCAGCAGCGCGCTGTCTAAGCACTGGTTCAAGTCAGTGGGTTTGATGCCTTGCTCATCTGAACGAGAGAATTTTTGTAGTTCGCGCACAATGCCCTGAATCCGGTCTGCGCCAAGCTTCATGCTCTTGATCAGATTAGGCGTATCCTGTTGAATATAGTCTAATTCAATCTCTTCAATATAAGTTTCAATCGCCTGTGGCTGAACGCTGGGTGTCTGATAGAGATTCACCAATCCCAACAGATTATTGATATAGCTCTCAATGTGTTTTAGATTGCTGTAAACAAAGCTCAGTGGATTGTTAAACTCGTGCGCGATCCCACCCACCAGCTGACCCAAGCTGGATAACTTTTCTGTTTGAATTAACTGGGCTTGGGTTTGCTTCAATTCAGTTAACGCTTCACTGAGTTCCGCCGTACGCTTAACAACATTCTGTTCTAATTTTCTTTCGCTCTCTCTTAGATGCTTTTCGGCTCGCTTTTGACGGCGAACAGCATTACTGAGCACCACAATTGTGATCAGCCCGAGAGAAAAGCTGATGGCCGTTATCCAGACTAAGAAACGGTATTGCTCATAAAAAGAAGGAATTTCATTGACCAACAACGTTTCAGATGGCAGTTGGCTTTCACGGATGCGAGCGCGTTTGAGTTCTCGGGCATCGAAAATCCATTTGTTATCGCTCTCCATCAAGGGTTCAATGTCTTCTATTGGCGTGCCCTCAAGGAACTGAGCAACCAACTCCACAGCCTGCCGCCCGTGATATTTCCCGTAGAGAACTTTTCCGCCAATAGCGCCATTGCCGACACGCGGCAGCGTATCTGTATAAATGAGGTTGGGCACTTGTGCGTGCAAGAGAGCGGCATCTTTTTCGGGGTTCATCAGTGGCCCATCTGAGCTGTCTTGCCTAATCTGCCCGGCAAAAAAGATCGGCCAGTCGTCAGGATATGGGCCAATTTCTTGAGCGATCGCAGTGGAGGCCAAGTCTTCTATCAGCACAATGTTGCTAGGCGCATCTGGCTCATCGGAGAGCGGCTCAAGCCGTTTCATATTGGCTTTGCCTGTGGCAGTAGAGTCCGTAATCACAATGAGATTATCAGACCCAGTTTGTCGTTTAGCCTCTAAAACAGTTTCTATGGGTTTTCTTGTTTCAAATACGCCCGTTATCCAGGGGGTATCAAATACCTCTGGTCGAAATCTATTAATGCCAAAAAAAACAATGGGAATGTCGGCAAGATAGCGATCGCGATTTTCTAAAATGAGATCTAAACCGGGATCATCTGAAACCATCACCACTTCTAAGGGTGTATCAGCGTACTTTTTTTCAATGTAGCCGAGAAAATCCTGCGCATAGTGCAAATCCGGATAGCGTTTGGCATCTATAAATTCGTGATAGATGGCGAGATCTTGCTTACTTTCCTTAAATCCTTCATCAATGCCGGTTTTGAGCTGCGCTGTCCAATCAAAGTGCAAGGCGTAGGAATGGATGATGAGAATATTCTTTTTCTCTGCGGCTGGCTGTGTAGGTGATGGCTGTGTGGGTGATGGCTGTGTGGGTGATGCGGGAGACGGGGGCGGGGCCTGGGCGAGCACCTGTCGGCTATGCAGAGATAGCGTCACTGCTGTGGAGAGCAAAAAAATAATGAGCTGACCTGAGCGCGATCGCCGTTTGCTTGAAAAATAAAACACAGTCGCAGCGGACTCTCGTATAGAAAAGTCTCAAAGATTGATAGCCATAGCATGCCCACATGGTTCTCTATAGCCGTTTCACCCAATGCTCGTTTGCAGATTAGAAGCCTAGATGGGGGCTTTTATCTTTAAAAAAGGCACTAAAAAAGTCTCTGCCGTTTGCACAGCAGAGACTTTACCTATCCCTATGATGATTTTCTTACTCACTGTTCTGTGGGCATTTGCCTACAAAAGCAAAGCAAAAGCTTACTCGTTATAGACGAGTGCCGCTTTCTGTCAGCATAGTGAGCGTTCTTGCATATTCCTGTAGTTCAACCGGAACAGGCTCAATATTCCAAATCTCATCGCAGTATTCTTGAACAGAGCGATCGCTTGAGAACTTACCCATCCGTGCCGCATTCAAAATAGACATACGCACCCATCTATCTTGATCTTTATAGGCTTCGCTAACCTCTTTTTGACAATCCACATAAGCCTGATAATCAGCCATCACCATAAAGCGATCCTGATACAGAAGATTATCGGTCAACGGTTTGAACAACTCAGTATCACCACTCGAGAAGATACCAGAGCCAATGAGATCAATCACTGTGCGGAGGTCTTCGTTCTCTTCATAGTACTGGTGAGGATTGTAGCCTCTTTCCTTCAGCTCAGAAACTTCGTGAGCCTTCAGACCAAACAAGAAGAAATTGTCATCACCCACTTCTTCACGAATTTCTACGTTCGCGCCATCTAGCGTACCAATGGTCAGCGCGCCATTCATCGCAAACTTCATGTTGCCCGTACCGGAGGCTTCAAAGCCTGCTGTCGAGATCTGTTCAGAGAGATCCGAAGCTGGATAAATAGGCTGAGCATTCGTGACGTTGTAGTTGGGATAAAACACAACTTTGAGCTGGTCACGAACATCTGGATCGCGGTTGACTACATTCCCTACAGAGGTAATGAGTTTGATAATCAACTTGGCCATGTGATAGCCAGGCGCTGCCTTACCCGCAAAGATGAAGGTACGGGGCACAATGTTCAAATCAGGGTTTTGCTTGAGCTTGTTGTACAGCGAGATGATGTGTAAAGCATTGAGCTGCTGCCGCTTGTACTCATGCATCCGCTTAATTTGCACATCGAACATTGAAGTTGGGCTGACTTTAATCCCCGTTGCCCGCTCAATGCGAATGGCCAAAGCTTCTTTATTGGCCTGCTTAATTTGCCGCCACTCTGTGCGGAAGCCGGGATCATCAGCAAAGGCTTCTAGCTTTTTGAGCTCATCGAGGTGCGTCGGCCACTCAGTACCAATCCGCTGATTGAGGAGACGGCTGAGCTTAGGATTGCTGAGTACAATCCAACGGCGAGGCGTTACGCCATTGGTTTTGTTAACAAACTTGCCTGGGAATAGCTCAAAGAAGTCGTTGAGAACCGTCTGCTTGA
This sequence comes from Phormidesmis sp., assembly GCA_045110585.1. GTDB lineage: Bacteria > Cyanobacteriota > Cyanobacteriia > Phormidesmidales > Phormidesmidaceae > Phormidesmis. Next base: position 13,518 of record JBGCGG010000115.1, read on the forward strand.
GTAATTCGGTGTGCAGCGCAGCCACACCATTAATGGCATGCGAACCCACGCAGGCCAGGTTAGCCATACGCACGTATCGGCCACCGGTCTCATCGATAATGGACATACGCGCCATGCGCTCATTGTCCTGGCCAAACTTAACGCGCACATCATCGAGGAAGATGCGGTTGATTTCGTAAATAATCTCTAGGTGGCGAGGCAACAGAGAGCCAAAGAGATCAATCGGCCAGCGCTCTAGGGCTTCAGGCAGCAGCGTATGGTTGGTATAAGCCAGGGATTTTTGAGTGATTTCCCACGCTTTGTCCCACTCTAGCTGGTGCTCATCCACTAACAGACGCATAAGTTCGGCGACAGCGATCGCTGGGTGCGTATCGTTGAGCTGGAGCGTGTACTTTTCAGGGAACTGCTCAATTGACATGCCATCTCTCAAGAGAATGCGGATCATGTCTTGGAGTGAGCAAGAGACAAAGAAGTATTGCTGCTCTAGGCGAAGCTGCTTGCCTTCTAGGTGCTCGTCATTGGGATAGAGAACCTTAGAAATATTCTCGGAAACAATTTTAGAGTTGACCGCGCCGTAGTAATCACCTTGGTTAAAGGCATTGAAGTCAAAGGCATCGGGAGATTCAGCCTTCCACAGACGCAAAGTTGTCGCCGTGTTGACTTGGTAACCCAAGATAGGGGTGTCGTAGGGCACGCCTCTAACCGTGCGATCGCTCACCCACTCCACGCGGTAGTTGCCCTGCACATCGCCATAGGCTTTGGTGTATCCGCCGAGCTTCACTTCCGTCGCCCACTGCGGCCGAGCCAACTCCCAAGGATTGCCATCTGCTAGCCATTTATCGGTTCTTTCTACCTGCCAGCCATCCTGTAGCTCTTGCTTAAAAATGCCAAACTCGTAGCGAATGCCATAGCCCAAAGACGGAATTTGCAGCGTTGCCATCGAGTCTAAATAGCAAGCGGCCAGTCTGCCCAAGCCCCCATTACCCAAACCAGGTTCTTGTTCCTGCGCCATAATCTCAGCCAGGCTAAGGCCCATGTCGGCCATTGCCTGCTCAACCACAGTGTAAAGACCAAGATTGATCAAGTTGTTGCCTAAATAAGGCCCCATCAAAAATTCGGCAGAGAGATAAACCGCTGTGCGGGCCTTGGTTTTGCGGTAGGTACTGGCTGAGCTGAGCCAGTGATGCAACATGCGATCGCGAATCGTAAAGGCCAGCGCCATGTAATAGTCTTGAATGCTAGCAATCTCAGGTGATTTGCCCTGCACATAGAACAAATTATCGAGAAAAGCACGTTTCAGAATTTCTGGCGTTAACCCAGTGCGGTCATCTTGCAACTGATCCGGTGGAGAATGCAAAGGCACAGCGTTGATTGTTTCTTTTGGTTGCATAAGAAGTTGATAGAGGTAAAAAGCTGAGAGCCGCTTCCAAGCAAAGCAGCCAGTGAAATCCTTTTAGACTGCAATTACTAAAGTTGACTCAAGGTTATACCCATATTTAGTGAGAGAAGATAAACCTATATAAAGTCGTAAGATATGGTCGCCCTACCCTCTCAAATGCTCTCTCAGCTTAGGCTCAGACTACTTTGACGCCCTTAAAAACACTCAAAAAATCCCCCACAAGAAAATCCTCGTCAGTGAATGCACTAACGAGGTTTTTTGTTTGTATCAAAGTGAACCAAAAAGACTTTAAGTCTTACACCTTTTTCAGCCAGCTAAACATCGCACGCAGATCTTTACCCACTTCTTCAATGGGGTGCTCAGACTCAATCCGGCGCGTTGCATTAAAGCCCGCATTCCCCGACTGCGCTTCTAGCACAAACTCACGCGCAAACTGGCCCGTTTGAATCTCTTTCAAAATCTGCTTCATCGCGGCCTTAGTCTCTGCCGTAATCACGCGGGGGCCACGGGTATAGTCGCCATACTCAGCCGTGTTAGAGATGCTGTCGCGCATCTTGGCCAAGCCACCTTCTACAATCAGATCCACAATGAGCTTCACCTCGTGCAGGCACTCAAAGTAGGCCAGCTCAGGCTGATAGCCTGCCTCAACAAGGGTTTCAAAACCCGCTTTAATTAGCTCGCTAAGGCCACCGCACAAAACGGCCTGCTCACCAAACAAATCAGTCTCGGTCTCTTCGCGGAAAGTGGTTTCTAGCACACCTGCGCGGGTACCGCCGATGCCTTTGGTGTAAGCCATCGCAATATCACGCGCCTGGCCAGAAGCATCTTGGAACACAGCAAACAAAGCGGGTACGCCTTGGCCTTGCTCATAGGTGCGGCGAACGAGATGACCAGGGCCTTTAGGCGCTGCCATCACAACGTCTACGTCCGCAGGTGGAACAATTTGAGCAAAGTTGATGTTGAAGCCGTGGGCAAACGCGAGCACGTTACCCGCTTCTAAACCCGGTTCAATGCTTTCTTTATAGACACTGCGCTGAATCTCGTCAGGCAGCAGAATCATAATGAAATCAGCTTCTTTAGCCGCATCAGCCACTGACTTAACCGTCAGACCTTCTGCTTCAGCTTTGGGCGTGGAGCGGCTACCTTCGTAGAGCCCGACAATCACCTTTACGCCGCTGTCTTTAAGGTTGAGCGCGTGGGCATGGCCTTGCGAGCCGTAGCCGATGATGGCCACCGTTTTGCCATTGAGCAAATCTAGGTTGGCGTCGCTGTCGTAATACATTTTGGCCATTTGAAACAGTCTCCTTAACTGCGCAATCCCTCTTAAGGGTGATGAATGGGGGTCAGCGTTTGATTTTATCAAACAGATGGCGGCTTCCCAAGCTGTGTCAGCCTCTGTTCTAAGTTTTGATGATGACTAGCCGCCCATCATCGCGATTGAAAGAATCTACAAGAAGGCGGATGCGGCCGATATAAAAGATCGCAAGCAACCTCAGCAATCGTGCAACAGCGGGACTAAAGCGCTGGCTGCTTCGTATGCCAATCTGTCGCCTGCTCATAGGCGTGACCAATCTCAAACAGCAGATCTTCACGCAGCACGTTACTAACGAGCTGCAATCCTATCGGCATACCGTCATCATCAAAGCCACAAGGAACGCTGATTCCTGGCAGGCCCGCCATGTTAACCGGAATCGTCATCAAGTCCAGCAAGTACATGCTGAGGGGATCGTCCTTCGCACCCGCTTTAAACGCCGTGGTTGGAACGGTAGGGCTCAGCAGCACATCCACATCTTTGAAAGCCGCGTCAAAGTCTTGCTTAATCAGCGTTCGAACCTTTTGCGCCTTGAGATAGAACGCATCGTAGTAGCCTGCCGAAAGGGCGTAGGTGCCAATCATGATGCGGCGCTTAACCTCATCGCCAAAGCCCTCGGAGCGGGTTTTGTTGTACATGGAGAGCAGGTTGGGTTCTTCTGCTCTGAGGCCATAGCGAACGCCATCGTAGCGAGCGAGGTTGGCTGAGGCTTCGCAGGGCGCAATGATGTAATACGCCGAAATGCCGTAGTTAAACTTTGGACAGGAAATGGTTTTGACTTCTGCGCCCAGGGCTTTGAGTTGCTCAATCGCCGCCTTCACGG
>JBGCGG010000116.1:0-7686 GCA_045110585.1 Phormidesmis sp.
GAAGGTTGGTTGCTTCGGTTTCCCAATAAAGACCGTGCCGCCCAACCCCCGAAAATCTACAATCCAGTACTCAGGAATGCCAAGCAAAGCATATTCCTCAGCTTTCCTGGCATAGTCCGTTTCCCAGTTTGTGCTGACAACTTCAACCGCCATTTTGACAGACCGCCCGGAGGTAATAACCGGCTCGCGTTCCCAGAGCGGCTCGTTAGCTAAAGCCGTCTCATCCAGCACTACGATATCGGGCCGACGAGCAGTTGCTGCTTCACCGGATGTCCGGATTAAGCAAGTGCGAGGGATGAACCACGGCAACTTAGCCTGAGCGATCGCGATGCCGATATGAGTTGCGAGCTTACCCCCAACTGCTTCATGTGGGCCAGTCGGTTCCATATCAATTAGCTCACCATCAGCCAGTTCGTATCGTGGATCGTCAGCATATTGTGCAGTGAACGCTTCTACAGAAAGTGTTTTAGTAAGCGTGTAAGTCATTATTGGAACACTCTCGCTCGTAGCAAAATGCCTTAGCCTGGATTATTCACGACCAGTCGCAGTGAGCATAGAAAAAGAGCCTGAAACGCTTTAGAATCAGGCTCTGACAAGTTTTATTGCATTCATTGTGCCATGACAGAGTGTTCAAGTGAACTGGGTTTAGATTTTTATCAAGACCGTGAGCTGGTGGTTAAATTTTCAGACCTGTCATTGAGTTCAGATGCGGGTATCTTGCTGGCTCGTCAAGCCGAGGAGCGCCTTCAAGTGTGTCAAGGACTTGCTGATTGCATCGACGATTGGCGAGACCCGTCCAAAGTGCTCCACAGTCTGCCTCAATTGGTGAGCCAGCGGGTGTATCAGCTGGTGGGTGGTTATGAAGATGCGAATGACAGTAATCACCTGCGACACGATCCGATTTACAAGTTGGCTTGTGGTCGTGTGCCCGAAGTGGGCGATAACTTACTGGCGAGTCAACCGACCATTACGCGGTTAGAGAATCGGGTCGATAAGGTCGCGATATCGGCGATGCGTCGCCTGTTCGTAGACCGTTTCATCGCCCGCTATGAGTCGCCCCCCTCAGAGCTCACGTTGGATATTGATGGTTGGGATGCGCCGACCTACGGTGACCAACAAATGAGTTTATTTCATGGCTACTACGGCCACTCGATGTACTTTCCCGTCCTGATTAACGAAGCGAGCAGTGGCTATCCAATAGTGTTGCAACTGCGGGCCGGGAATAGCCACCCTGGCAAGGGTGTGGCGAGTCTCTTGCGCTGGCTATTTTGGCGACTGAAACGAGCCTGGCCGGGGGTGAAAATTGTGTTTCGGGCCGATGCTGGCTTTGCCTTACCCGAAATCCTCAATCTCTGTGAGCGCTCTGGGGTGGACTATGTGATTGGCTTCCCAGGGAATGCGGTGGTCAAGCGCAAAATTGATTTTCTTCTGGACCAAGCCAGAGTGGTCGCCGCGCTCACCGGTCAGAAAGCCCGGCTGTTCGATGATGCCTACTATGCCGCAGGTAGTTGGGATAGGCCACGGCGTCTGGTGATGAAGGCTGAGTGGCTACCAAAAGGTCCCAATCCTCGGTTTGTTCTCACCAATCTGACACAGCCCGCTCAAGTCATCTATGACCAGATTTATGTTCAACGCGGGGCTGACAGTGAACATCGAATTAAGGAAATCAAGTTAGGCATTCAGGCCAAACGGCTCAGTTGCCATGCCTTTATGGCCAATCAATTTCGCCTGCTCTTGGCCCAAGCCGCTTATCTCTTGATGCTGGCAATGCGACAAGCCGCTGATGGCACTCGACTCGCCAAGGCTCAAGTCGAGAGTCTCCGCTCTGCTGTGGTTAAGACAGCCGCTCGGGTCTCCGTTTCCGTACGACGGGTGGTGGTTGAACTCACCGCCTTTTGTCCTTTTCAGAAGGAAATGCAACAGATTGCCCAGCGCTTGAGTCAGAAAAACTCGCTCACTTTGCCCTGACATCTACTGCTCCATAGGAGTCGTGTGTCAATCGGGCGATGTCTGGCCACAAAATAGTCCATTTTGGGGCGGTGGCTCACACGTGAGGCACCGCCCCAAAATCAGCATGCTGATTTCACTCATGAGATTGGCGGCCAGAACCACTCATGAATAATGCAGGTTAGTTAAAAGACCATACTCACAGCGTAGCAGCATGATTATAATTCACGCTAATAGAGGGCAAGATTCTACACAAGGAAGCTTTGCATACCCTCAACGGCTCCAATTTTCTTACATCAAGCTTTACTGATAAGTAACTCAATGCTTTAGTCTAATTTTCAGCGGAGTCCAAATAAATGCAGTTATCTTGGGTTTAAACGGACGGCCAGAGTGAGATCGCGAATCACTGCATCCTTACAGTTCTGCGATCACCAAAAAGTAGGGAGCATTTTTAGCGATCGCAGACCTGTCGCATTCTTGTCGTAAGGAAAAGCAAAATTTATACGACACACGGCCCTTTAGGCTACGAGGCGATTGCTCTCGATGCTAGTTATCATGTCAATCTTCCACCACAATGACGTGGCAAAATAGCATCTAACTCAGCACAGAACATCTTTGGCGAGCCGTATCTGATTGGGTGACGTGTCGGCCACACTCTCAATATGGGAGAAACTGGATTCCCTTCGATGTTGCCGACAGGAGCGCCAACAATCCAGGCGGCAACATCGCTATCTTCATAAATGCTACGTGTCTTTTGGGCACAGTCCTCCATCTCCGCGACTTCCTTAGCATGATTAGCGACAATGATAAGTGCCGCTGTTTCGCCGCATCGGGGACAAGGAATTTTCTCTGTAGTAACGCTTTCCTTTTGTGGTGTAGGCAACGCCTTTTTAGAGAGCGGATTAATGACGGTTCGTTTCCCCTTTCCCGCTGCTGCCTTCAGAGCGGTTGCGAGCTGCTGGCTAAGCGGTTCAAAAATCTGTGCTCGGGTTTGAGTCATCGGATCATCCGGCTCACCTGCAACCTCGCTAGAGATTTGACATCGCCCATCAGTGCTATCCCTCAAGACAATCCGGCCTAGCTGCCCGAGTGTTTTATGTCGAAACTGATAAACCATCCCGTTATCGAGCGGCTGTTTTTGAACCGAGATGTCAGGCGGAAGGGAAAAGCTCATTGTGTTTTGAGTGCTGGTTTTCCTGAGATCGCGAGTAGGGGATTCTTGTGCGACCTCTCCAAAAGGTATAGCCCATCATCAAGATAATCAAGATGCACACCTTAAATGTCTTCTCAAGACTGCTATGGGCTAGGGTGAGGAGCTTTGGCTAGAGCCAAGTAAAGCTCCATCATGGGTAGCTATCAGAGGGGTATTGATGTAGTGTTCTATCCGACTGGCTAAAGTTTTGAGCATGGCACTATCTCCACCCTCCCCCAAACCTTTGAACAAAGCATGGCAGCAAGCAGTTGACCAGGCCAATGCCCTCACCCTCCCCGAGACGCTATGGCAACGCCCACAGGTGGAAGGCATCACTATCGACGGTCCCACGTCGCGCGACCTAGACGATGCCATTCATATTGAAGCAACCCCCACGGGTGCGATCGCCTCAGTCCATATCGCAGACGTCGCAGAGCTAGTCACCATCGGTAGCCCTTTAGATAAAGTCGCCCTAGCCCGCACCCAAACCCGCTACCTAAGTCGGGGTAACATCCCGATGCTGCCTCATGCCCTATCCGAAGATAAGCTCAGCCTAGTAGAAGGCCAGCCTCGTCCCACCGTGACAATCCAAGTTACCCTGAACCAACAGGCCGAAATCCAGGCCACTGAAATCTTTGAATCGTGGATAGTAAGCTCCAAACGATTTTCCTACGAACAAGCCGACCGGGTATGCCAGAATAAAACGCATCCTTTCCACGAATCACTACAGCTATGCCAAAGTTGGTCAGAACGCCTTAATCAAGAACGCCGAAGCCAAGGTGCGATAGGCGGACTGTTCAACGCTTCAGGCTTCTGGGTCGATGAGAACGGAGCCGTGACGATCCACGAAGGCAAACTTTTCCACGCCCAGATGATCATTCAAGAATTTATGATCCTGGCGAACCGCGCCGTGGCCCACTGGTTTGCTGAACGAGACATACTCGCGCTCTACCGAAACCACACCGCCAGAACGATCGCCCCCGAACGCGAACAGATTATGCAGGCGCTGCTAACAACCGGCAGCATGGAGCTTATTCGCCAAAAGCTTCAGAACTGGCTGAACAAGGCCGAGTACAACCCCACGCTAATCGGCCACTTCGCATTAAACCTGACCGCCTACTGCCATTTCACCAGCCCAATCCGCCGCCTACCCGACTTGCTGAACCATCGCATCATCAAAGCGCTCATCCACGAGCAGCCCCACCCGTATCGCAAGATTGAACTAGAGCAGCTCTGCACCTATATCGCCACCCACAACCAACAAGAAGAAGAATCAACCAAAGCGTTCTACAAAGAGCGCAGCCAGCGGGACTTCCAAAAGCAGATAGAAGGGGAAGATACGACCGCCGCTCTAGCCGCGCTCTCAGAGAAAGAGTTCAGCCGTATCGTTAAACACGCCGCTAAAGAGAATAACTTCGAGCCGATACAGTTAGCTGCGATGAAGCGACTGGAACAAGAGCAGCTATCCGTCCAGGCTATGTACCTACTGCTCATCTACAGCAAAAAACTAACCATACAGAGCCGCATCCTAGCCGCGCTTCAGCAGCGTCCAGAAGATGCGACCAGCGTACTTGTGATCGCCACTACTCAAGAGCCAGACTGGGAACTGTTCGACTACGTAGAAGAAAGTCAGGACTTTCCACCCTTTCTATTTTGGGCAGAAGTATCGATAGCGGGACAGGTCACCACGACGAAAGCGCCCGCCCAAAGTCAGCGCAAGCAGAGTGCCCGCCACCTAGCCTGTCTGAAGTGGTTAGAAGCATATATATCAGATGAGCTAGTATCGCCAGCGCAACGACAACTACCAGAGCCATCAGAACTCACCACACCTGAACACGAAGTTACCGAGCCTGCTCAACCGTCAAATTGCACAGTTCACCCCACGCTGTTCACTCCGCTCGAAGACGGTCAAAACTTCGTCGGTTTATTGCAAGAGCTGTCTCAATCTCTAGGCTGGATGCTGCCCGAGTATCAAGTCATAGGAGAAAGCCCTGAGTTTGTCTGCACCTGCACCGTGCAAGTTCAAGAGCAGACCTTCATTGGGAACGCGATCACCCCACGGAAAAAGAAAGGTAAGCAAGATGCAGCTAAAGAGACGCTGATACAGCTCCAAAAACGGTTTCGATATGGCGACCGTATGGAGGTGGAAATAGACGAGCCAGAAGTATTAGTAGCGCCCCTTGCTGAAGAGGAAGAGCCTCAACCCGCTAAAGCATCGGCACCGGCATCGACTTCGATATCGCACCCGTTGCTAGTAAAGCAGCTGAAGGATGGGCAAAACTTTATCGGCTTCTTGCAGCAGCTCTGTCAGACATTTGTATGGGCATCGCCGGAGTACGAGGTCATTGGAGAGACGCCTGAGTTCATCTGCACCTGTACTGTTTGGGGTGAGGGACAGCGCTTCAGCGGTGAGGCCACGTCTTCCAAGAAACAGAAGGCAAAGTACTTTGCCTCGAAGGTCGTTTTACTAGAGCTTCAGCAGTACTTCCAAAGCCACTCAGAAATGGTAGTAGATGTATAGGCAGATGGTTAACTGTATCCCTTACTCCTCTGATATCAAAGACTCTAGTTCCTTAAGCAGCTTTTCTATACGCTTTCTATTCTGGGACTTTCCTAAAAGAGAAGGAGTTTTTTTTACCTGGCGAGCTATGACAGTAAATCGCTTGGCTATATCTAGAGATTGTGACTGGTCTGATTTTTTGTCTGGGGATAGAACTTCTCGAACGCGCTCTTTAGTAGCACGAAAAGATAGATCTTCTTGCAATACATCAGCTAGTAGATCACAACGCTCCTGATCGTCTTTCACTTTACTCAGCTCTATGGCAGATGAGTAAGACAGCCCTTGATTTAAATGAGCTTGTTTTAAATCGTCGGGTAAGGCGAGAGTGCGAAGATGCTTTGTCCGAAAGGTCTGTAACCCTATATCGAATAGGCTAAGTAGCTCCTCAATCTGTTTGATCTCATCACTCGGAGCTACGTAGCTCCGAGCACTTTTGTCTGAGTGTCCTTCTGTTCGGACGATGTTGACAGCGCGGTCACGCTCGATACCCAGCTTGACTTCTATAAACTTTAAAATGCCTTCTGTTTCTTCAAGCTTGCTTAGATTTTCCCTCTGAAGATTCTCCATAAGGGCAAACTCCAATGCCTGTTCGTCAGTGTAGTCGTCAACGATGCAACGAACTGTCTTGAGGTTTGCTTGCTGTGCTGCCCTCCATCGCCGTTCACCAGCCACCAACTCGTAAGTATTCTTGTCTAATGGTCGAACATTCAGGGCTCCTCGGAATCCATGTTTCTTGAAAGCATCGGATAGGCTGTCAATGCTTGATTGATCGAAAAACTGTCTAGGTTGCAGCGGGCTTTTTACAATTTTGTTTATAGCGACCCACTCGGCAGCATTCTCGATATCCTGCGATAAAACTGATTCATTAGAGACTAGCCCTCCGAGAATTCCTCTGCCCGCTAGAGAAAAGGACTCTTTTTTATTGTTTTTATTGCTCATAGCATCCCTCCAATCGTCTTTGCGATCGAGGTAATGGGATCGAGCGCAGGATGTTTGGGTGAGTACTTTGCAAGAGGTAAGTGTGCTGCCGTTGCATTAGCAAAATCAGTTCTTCTTGGGATAGGGTCAAAAACGGTTGAACCTTTGAAGTTAGGGTTGCTTTGCAGAGATTGAAACACTTCTTGGATAGTTTGCAGAGCTCTCTTTGACTGTGACGTCCGTTCGTCATACATAGTGGGGATAGCGCCTAGAACTCTGAGATTCGGGTTTACTTCTTGTGCAATCTCGTAGGTTGTTTGTAGAAGGTTGATAGTTGCCTCTACTGATTTATATTCTGTCTGTATTGGAATTAGAAGGTAGTCGGCGGCGACTAGACAGTTTATAGAAAGTAGCCCTAAAGACGGTGGGCAATCAACTAATACCGTCTCGTAATGATCACTAACTTTTGAGAGAGCGTCAGCTAGTCGATACTCGCGCTTCAGCTCAGAAGCTAGTTTCAGTTCGGCCTGAGCTAAATAAATATTCGAAGGAATCAGGTCACATTCAGCGCTATCGGCGGTGAGCGGGTGAAGCTCCTTTGAAAGTAACCCCTTGTAGATAGTTGATTCGATATCGAATGGACTAAACCCCAGAAAAGTTGTGAGTGATGCCTGTGGGTCCATATCCACTAGCAGTACTTTTTTGCCTGAAGTCTGCGCAAGATGAAACCCAAGGTTTACTGTCAGTGTAGATTTGCCTACGCCGCCTGACATGTTGAAGAGAGCTATGACTCGACTCATTGCAATAGTGTGCTGTGCACGTAAGGGAATCAGACGGTTTTCCCAAGATTTTTTGAGCGGGTTCCATCTCGGAGCTACGTAGCTCCGAGATGGAACCCGCTCGATTACAAACTATATAGTCTCAGGGGAAATTAAGGGCATGTTTCTTTTGTGATCGCGCTACGTATTCAGCAAGGACTTTCGTAGAGAATCTCTATCTGGAGCGCATTCTAGCTACTGAATGGATGTTCTGAATCATCAAGACGTTGGTTGTAGTTCTATAGCGTATT
>JBGCGG010000117.1:0-12453 GCA_045110585.1 Phormidesmis sp.
TTGAAATCCTGTGGCGGTTTATGAAATATGAGTGGATTGAATTTGAGGCTTACGAGAGTATCCAGAAGTTAGAGAAATACCTCGACAAAGTTCTCAAGGGAGTTGGAGAAGATTATGTAATTAATTTTGGCTAAGCACTTACCATATCATTAATTATGCTGAGAAGGTCAATTTCAGTCAATTTGAAAAGGTCAGTTTATATGACGTGTAGAAGGACGATTGCTTATCGCTTCACAAAACAACTATATTTTGGAAATTGTCAGAAGTCAGTAGCCAAATTACGTTGAATCTCTAGCAATGCGATCGCTCCCCACCACTATCTCAGCTTAAGCAGCCTTGAATGAGGCTGCTAATTCCCCGACCCCTTGCATAAATTTCTGCCTGAGATCAGCTAGACACACGAATTCTGCCATTCGACTTCGCGGCCTCAAAAAATTGCCTACTTCATCGACGGCTCGGCAGAGCCTCTGAGCCGTCTCGAACTCGCCGAAGCCCAGCGTGGGGTAGTATCGATGCTTGATTCGACGATGGCTTTGCTCCACCGGATTGGCGGTGCAGGGACGCACCTCGTGCTCGGTATCTTGACCCAGTTCTTCCTCCTCGATTGCCCGTGGGTAGGAGGCCAAGCCATCGGTGGCGACCTTCTCTGGAGCGTCCTCGTGAAGACCAATGGCTTGGGCAAAGAAAGATTTGGGGGGTGGTTCATTTTCGGGCGATTTTAGGTAACACTCGCAGCTCAAATCAGGCCATCGTCGTCGATGGCCCAGCCTGCTGATTGAGTCAATTTCTAAGCTCTCTGAAACCGCTCGAAACCCAGCATCTCCAGCCAATGTGGATGCGCCTCACCAGTCAGCAACTGCTTCGGGCTTTTGCCCACCCGTTCCGGTACCTGCGATCGCAAAAAGCAGCGGTGATTTAAGAAGAATCGCAAGAGATTCAGATAGTCGTCGCCAAGGCTGCGGCGCAGAAAAAAGTAGTTACGTAGCCGTGAGTTAAGGTTTTCTACCATAGAGCTGGCCCTCGGCGTTTCTTCGAGCGCTTTGCCTACCGCCTTCATTACCCTATGAAATTTGCTAGACAACTGACTGTGCAACTGATTCCACCGGAGCCAGTAAGCATCAGAGGTCTCGTGTTTTCGATGCAGTAGGCAGACAGCTCGTACTGCCTGCATCGGGAGCTTAAAACACTCAGCAATGTCTGCCAACTTCTGGTCAATGACACCGGCAAATGCCAGTAGCTGCTCGCGTTGATTACACAGTGCCTTCCTCAGTTTTCGGATAGCGGGATAGCGTTCATCTTCTTGCTGATGCAGTTCACTGACGATGAAGTCAAAGAGTTCCTGTCGCACTGCCAGCGGCGGGCCAGCCAGCGCCAGCACATTATGAGAGAACCAGCCCAAGAGTGTTTTGACGATGTGGTCAACTTCTATCAGGTCATCTCCGATAAACCTGAACCCGCATTCGGGGCATTTCCCTTTGTACCTTTTAAGCAGCAACGCTACTCGGTTGAATAGTCATCCCGCGAGACGAACCAACATCGTTATCCGTTCTTCTCAAAGTTACCAACCGTCTCCCCTTGGAATACCTTTCCCACTTCTAATTGCTTAGTCGGTGTCATGTTCATTCTGATTTCCTTCGCTTAGGAGTGCGATCAACAGGCCAAAATAAATTGCTACTCCCTCGACTGCCTCTGGCCCACGTGGGGAGAAACCGGCTCCATGGTCGGCTATCCATCGCAACCGCTCCTAATCTCCGTATGTAGCTTCAGTTTCTGTGAAGAAATCCGAGAATTAGGAACTAGCTTGATAAGGTGATGGGCATGAAATAGCGAAAGACAGGATACATCTCCTATGGTCAGACTGAAGACTTTGTCTAGTTTCATCTTCCTAGTTCTCTTTCAATCTTTTGGCCTACAAGTTGCGGCAGCGCCCAAAGCAGACCCCCTCGTCCCTGAACAATCATCTTCTACTGAACAGCCGTCTGAACCCGAGTTTCAGACGCGAGAATTGATGGAATATATGTTTGGTCAGAAACACACGCTGTTTTTAGGTACAGATCGCGGCGCTTGCGGGTATCACATTGATCCAACCGACGTGTATGCACAAGGCAACACCCGCTACGCGATCGCCGTTGTGACCGGCAGCGACTGGGGCAATGGTTGCCGGGGCCATCTTTCATTTCAAATCTTTCAAGCAGACTGTGAGTCCAACACCCTCTACGCAATCGAGCGAGAGACCGAAGGAGATCGGCGCTGGCGCGGCTGGGAAAGGTTTGAGAGGACACTTTCCATTGATGATGGCAGCCCTTCTCTTGAAACCTCCCTAGATAGCATTGAGCAGCCCCCAGCCGAAGCCATATGTGGTCTGCCGCTAGCAGATGTCGGTGTTGTTGAGGATGCTTTAGAACCAGTATCTGGTGATTGATGAGTGAGTGTTTTGGCTATCTTACGCTACGGATAAAACCGGCCTACTTGTGGCCAGTGGTTGCATCAGGCATGTCCTTAGCCATTAAAAAACGCCACCCCTGAACAGAAGCAGCGCCCTGGGTCTGACTACAAAATCTCTTTATGGCCCCGAGATCGTCTTTTCTTTCAATGCCAAGCACTCATTCTTCGTAATACATCCCTGATAGCGACCATTTTCAATCAAATGCAGCGCATCAGGCACCTGTTCTGGAGGAGTTCTGAGCGCGGATTTAAGAGCGCTTTTGTCGGTAGAAGAGGTAAAAATTACGGTAGTTCGCTTAGTCATGAAAACACTCTGTAACTATTGATTTAAGTAGGCTACAGAGTTCCCGAATAAGAGAGTAAGGCTACATAATGCGTAGACAAGTATCCTTTTTCCTTGATTAATCTTGTCCCCGTCGTTAAATTTAGGGAACAAGATAGTTATAATTAAGGAACAAGAATAATAAGGTTAATCCAATGGCCCCGGTTGTCGTATCTGGCATCACCCGCAATACGTTCAAGCCCTACGCCAAATTGGGCAAGTCGAACGCCAAGATTCAATCCCGTATTTGTGAGCTGCTGTTTCGGCTCATTCAAACTGACAATCCTAAGAAGGTGCGATCGCTCTGCAAAGAAGAGATCGCGTGGCTAGAGAGTGAAAACTATAAAGCCGCTACTCGTACCGCCTACGTCAGTGCCTACCGCAAAGCCCTGCAAGCATGGTTCGATGAGCATCCGCCCTCTCACAAAGCGCTGCTGAGTGAACGTGAGACCGTGAAAGGCACCATCACCCAGCACTGCGCCCTTCAATACCTCATGGCCGCGCCTGCCGACTACGCCGCCGGTCAGCAGAAGACAAAATCAAAGACAGCCCAACAACGAGATAACCTAACCGGATTTAACGCCGCCGCCGCCGTCGATGCGACTCAGAAAGCACTCGCCTCTGAGGACTGGCGTGAGCTAGCCGTAGGACTGATTATGGCCACCCAGTCTCGCCCATCCGACATGCTCAGCACAGGCGAATTCAAAGCCATCAGTAAGTACCGGCTCGAATTCACCAGCCGCGCCAAGAAACGCGGCCAAGCCGTTACAGGAGAGATCTTTTGTCTAGTCGATACGCTTACATTCATTGACGCCTTCAGTCGCCTGCGTCGTGAGGCAGATGTCGTTGAGCTGCGTGGCTGGAAATTGAAAGATATAGACAGCGCCAAGAATGCCACCCTAAACCGTGCTGTAAGGCGTATCTACGGTGAAATCATCCCAGTTCCGTATGGTGAAGAAGCCCTGAGCTGCAAGAACTTGAGAGCCGCCGGTGTGAACATCGCCTACTGGCTACACGGGCGCGACAACCAAAGCATTGGGCGCTTCGCCGAACTTCAGTTGCTCCACGACAATCCCAGTACCGCTGCCAATTACGAAGACTTCTATGGGGTTGATGGAGAAGGCAAGCGCCTGCTGAACGTAGGCATTCTGAAAGATGGGCCACTGACCGCCAAACCCAAATCAGAAAAGCGCAGTACGGTATCCGTCGATGCCCAGCTTAGAGAGATGATCGGAGATGCCGCGCGATGGGGAGAAGGTAGTCATGCAGATCGCCTAGAGCGCATCATCGCCCGTGCTGAACTGGCAGATAGATTAGAACGTCAGCTAGCGCGTGAATGTGAGAAGAGGCAGGCGTTAGAACTGCAGCTTAAACGCCTTCAAGAGAAAGGCACCGCTCAGCCCGTGCGCCCAGAGCAGCCCGCCGCGCCCGCCGCCGCACCTGTTGTTATCGAGAATGAGGCCACAGGCTTTGAATGGCGCAGTGTGCCTAATGCTGAATTGAATGGCGATCGCCGTCATGATGCCTATGCAGAGAAGCTGCGCCGGTCAGTTGAGTCAATCCAGGAGTACAACGCCGGTTTGCCTCATGCAGAGCAGTTTGCGATCACCGGGTCTCTGTTGCGTCAGATCACGAAAGTGAAGCCAGGGAAAGTGAAGTTATGGACGGACGAACACCGTGCTGAACTGGATAGCTACAATGCTGGGTTTCATTCACGGCAGAACACAGGGAAGCCCGCGCCGCGCAGTGTCATTAAGTGGAATGAGGCAGCATATGGAGAATACGAATGGTAAAAGCTACCTGCGTCCGTTGGCTGGAGCGTGGGCGGATAATTCACCTGCTAGCTACCACCCAAAGCGATAAGTAGCAGTAGACGACGTACTGCGTGAGCCGAAGATATTTGCAGATGCAATATTGGCAGAGGGGCGTATCCCGTATGGGTACGAATTTAGTCGTCAGGCTCATGAGAATTGTAGGAGCTGCCTGATTGTCTATGCCTCGTCGTAGCTCAGCTGGGATTTTCACCTGGGGTATTGCTGCTGAATGTATTTTTCAAAGAATACTAGCCGATGGAAAACATGAGTAAGTTTCTGCTTTTCATCTACCATTAGAGCCACATTGTCAGAGAGCTTAGTAATCGATTGATCAAGCCGCTGGACATTTGCTGTGGGCCTATCTGTGTTTCGTCAGTGAGTAGAGTGATCGCCGCCTCGTGTTTCACTCAATGGCAATGCATCTGCAGGTAAAACGCCTTCCTCTTTGCAGACTTTGAGAAGCAAGTCCTCTATGTACTGATTAGCGCTCATATTTTTGAGTCTAGCGACATGCGCAAGCCTGTCTATAAGCTGCTCATCTATCCTGAATGTTCTATTTTTACGCGGTATAGTGACGGCTGACATAGCTGATGTATTTTTCAGCATCCGCTATGTTAGGCCAGCGTTCATATGTGGTTGTCTACTGGGAGATACCCTCTCGCCGTCGTCAGCCGACACTAGATGCGCTGCGAGACTTATTGGCGCTAATGGGCATACCCCCAGCTCAATTCAAAATCATGTGATCGCCACCTGCTGCCCAACGCCACTGGCGGACGCGGCTGTGTGCCTACTGCCATGCGAAAACGCCTTGCCATCAACGGATATGGCAGGTAGCGTCCCAATCCCGCTGCCAGATACATCATCCAGTTATTTTCTGAGGGGCGATCGCCCTTATCCTGTTTCCATTTTTAAATATAAGAACAAGATGACTGTAGTAATGAATTAATTTTCGGGGGCGATCGCTGTGTCTATAAAGAGCTGTAGTTGTGCTGAGGGCCTTCAAGAGAAAAACCAAGCTCAGCCCGTGCGATCAGAGAAGCCAGCATCGCCTGCCGCCGCACCTGTTGTTGTCGAGAATGAGTCCACGGGGTTTGAATGGCGTTCGGTGCCTAATGCTGAATTGAATGGCGATCGCAGACACGATGCCTATGCTGAGAAGTTGCGCCGGTCTGTTGAAGCGATACAGGAGTACAACGCCGGTTTGCCTCATGATGAGCAGTTTTCGGTCACAGGGGCTCTATTGCGTCAAATCACGAAAGTGAAGCCAGGAAAAGTAAAGCAATGGATGGACACTTACCAAGCTGAACTGGACAGCTATAATTCAGGTTTTCATAGCCGTCAGAATACGGGAAAACCTGCACTGCGAGTGTTATTAAGTAGAGTGAGAGCGCTTATGGAGAGTATGAGTGGTAGCGAGACAAGGATCTGTGACACTTTGTAGACAGATCCTTGATTGTACGAACTATATGCTCACACAGCGTATTCTTTTATTGAGTGTTCAGTACCTCCTTCCCAATTTGCATGTAAGTGTTTTCATCAAACTGAAAGCGCAGCCATTCACCTTTGATGATGCCTGCTAGTGATACAGCGAGCAAACTTGCGATAGCAAAATAAAATAAACCATTGTTGGTCTTAGGCATGAGTAATCCTTGGGTCAACATCTGAAAGTCGCCTCTGACCAGGCGGCTTTCCTTATTTTCATCAGACCAATACAACAAGCTGTTCATCCCGTGTACCAGTAGTTTCCACTGGGCAGATCTT
Source organism: Phormidesmis sp. (assembly GCA_045110585.1). GTDB lineage: Bacteria > Cyanobacteriota > Cyanobacteriia > Phormidesmidales > Phormidesmidaceae > Phormidesmis. The sequence continues at coordinate 6,343 of JBGCGG010000117.1, forward strand.
TTTGGAACGCCCTTGCTCACCATTCAAAATCCCAAAACTTATTTAACGGTCCTAAACTCTAGGCCGGGCAGTGGACAGCTCTGAAACCGTCTACTGAAAAGCAAGCAACAAATCGACGCAACAGAAGAAAAAACGCTTTAGAGTGTGCCAATTAAAGGCATTCTATAAATTGGCACACATAAATCAGGCATGGATCAACGCTCAATCGATATCGGACACAAACAATTTCAGGCCATCTATCTTGCTTGAGAGAGTGCCAATTAAGGTCTTTTTTGAGATTGTCACACTAATAGATACAGCCTCGCCACTGCCTACCCCCACAGACAGCCTTCTCGCTCAGCCTACCCCTCGCCCTAAACCCTACTCCCCACCACAGCCGACATCGGGCGGCTTCTCCATACCTACTTTCTACCTTCAATGCGAACGCCTCTATCTCCGTCCCATACAGACACAGAGCCTCCTATTAACAAAGTCAAGACTGCTATCAACGTCAAAGACTGAACTACACGAAGAACGACTAGATGTGTGTTTCTCATGATTTTGAAAAGTATAGGGATGTAGTGACCCCATTTGAGGGTCACTTCACTTCAGATGCGCCTTCTAATCTGTACACCTCTAAGTTGTGCCAAAGTGCTGCTATCAAAAGGTGTTCATCATTCATCAGCTGCCCACCGACAGTGGCCACCGACACCGACTAACGACGCGGTGATGGCGAGGCCCTTCCGAAGAAAAATTGCACAACTCAGCACCAGGCCGTAAGGTTCACCTTGCCAGAGCTATTCAGATGTGTTTTGAGCCATTTCTGATAGAACTCAGAAAGCCGACTCTCTCAGAGCGCTAGTGATTGTGTTGTTGTTGAAGTTATGCCATATATATCCAACTGAGATATGGTGAAATATCTTAGTTGGATATAGTATTTATATATTATTTATCCGTGCTTTAGAGCTCTTTATGTATCGTGATAATGAAGTAGGAAGCACTCAAAAGGTAATTCTTACCGAGAGAGGATGGGGCCACGAAGATGGTTTGGAGAGAATACTCTCTACCCACCTGAGAACGCTAGGTGAACAAGGTGTAAAGCAACAAGTCTACTGCAATGGCTTTAGTCGGTCTGGTGGAGTTGTTGATATTATGAGCGAAAACTACTTAATAGAGGTTAAGAAGCATCTTAGCAATGATGCGCTTAGAACAGCATTAGGGCAAGTCGCCTGGTATCGAAAATGGTTCCCTACTAAAATACCAGTGATCGCTGGGTTCATGAATTTCTCCAAGCCAAGGTCAATTAACGCAAGTATGAGACAATCGGCTAAGCTCAGAAAAGCCATAGTAGCGGAAATTCATCAGCAGGGTATAGAACTCTGGTTACTTGGATACTAGGCATTCTTCTCAGAGCGATCTTCCTGTGGAGAGACCATATCCCTTCTTCTAATGTTTGCTAGCAGAGCGAGTCTCTCGCAAAGGAGCTTCGCTATTCCCTCCTTATGCATGGATTTCCCCACCCAATGCTGAACAGATAGGGCCATTCGATAGGTGCGCACCTGCTAAGATAGGCGTGTAGGAAGAAAAGGAATTGGTTTCCATGCCTGTAATGCCTACGTTGACCCCCGAGGAGTTGCTTGCAGCGGCAGAGCTAACGCCCTCCATTGACGAGCTAGAACGGATTGGTCAGGAGTGCTTCGCGCCTTGGGTTGATGCGGCCAAGAATGGCGACTTGAGTATTAGCTACGTAAGAAGGTTGCCAGGACTGAAGGGTTATTCAGCAGTTTTCGAGAAGTTGCGATCGCCTGGCCTTCAGGTGGGCGTCAATTCTCGTGACGGCCAAAACCATGTAATTCAAAATGCTTTCTGGCAACCTATCAATGCGTTGTGGGCCAAAAGTAAAGGCCGTAATGTCCCCACTACTAAACACGCCACGGCCAGCGGCGAGATCAACGTCGAGGAATACATAGCGGTTACGTCACACCTTTTGCAATCATCAGACCCCTATGAGCTGACGGTAGGTCTTGCCGCTGCTACGGGGCGACGCAGTATTGAGATCGTGTTCATCGGCAAATTCTCACATGCAAAAGCGACGCCTGATTTTCTGAGTGCGGTTCCCTCTGACTATCTCTATCAGTTCCAGAACCCAGCAAAGAAACGCAACTATGATCAAGCCGCTTCCAGCAGACCGAAGTTTGCGTCCACAGCCTTATTTAGAGCCTCGGACATCTTAAAGGCCTGGAAAGCGCTGCAATCGTCTAACGATGTCAAGGTGTGGGTTGCGCAGCAGACGCAAAAGCTCCGCGCTGCGAAGTGGTCGAAGGATTCACAGATCGAGTCGCACTCAGCCTTCAATACTGATTGGGCTAGTCGGCTGAACACTACCACTAGAGATAGTTACGCAGGTGTTTTGCCTGGAAAGATTGGTGCAGAAGGGCAAAAGCCTCAGCTGTCTATCTCCTGCCTACGCCCGGCCTTTGCCCAACTGTCATTCCTGCGAGATTGCCCTAAAGACAAGCTAGGTCAACCGCTGGGTGTTTCAGAATTGCTATTCAAAGCCCGTATCTTGGGTCACTACATTGATGACTCTCCAGCCGATGCCGACATCCGGCGATCGCTCTCCACCCTGAACTACTTTGATTATCGAGCAGATACCATGCCGACTTATCCTCCAGAGCTGAACGAGAAGCAAGTTAGACCCAGTTGTTATGAGAGCGATCGCGACTGGTTGAATAGCTTAGTAGAAGGACTCAGCCAGCCAGAGACGTTCCGCTACTTGAGGCGACAACATGAGGCGTTGCAAGCCGAAGTCCTAGAGCTGCGTCAAAAGGTCAGAGCGTTAGAGCAGCCCAGCGCTCCGGCAGCGCCAACAGCCATTGAAGAGCAACTAGCTCAGCTCACTGCTCAAGTTGCCGCGTTAGCGGGTAGTGCGCAGCCGTCAGGGCAGTCAAAGAGAGTAAAGCAAGTCGCTGTGCCGACAGTCCCCACTGCGAGGTTAGACCATGCGCCTAGAAAGTCCGAGGCCCAGATGAAGGCACACCAATGGCTAGATATCGTAGTGGGTGTTGTCAAAGACCATAACTATCAAGCTGATGGTGATGTGTGGAAAATGTGGGCCTTCTCGAAACGCATGTTGAAGGATCTTTCCAGCGTCAGTCAAAGGATTGTGAATGAGTTCTGGGCTGAGCAAGAACCAGAGCTACTGGCGCTAAATGAAGAATGGGGTTTAGATAGTCAACACAATAAAAGGAGAGGTATGAAGCAGCATGACATTTTCAAAGACTTCGACCTACAGCGCCCTGATGAATTGTTGTAAGCCGAAGCATATGCCCCCTAATCATGTTTTATTCCATACTGACCAAGGGTGGTATCAAATATTGAGTGTAAGAGCCCTCAAGCGATTACTCTGAAAGGCTTGTAGGGTGGCTCAATTTTTTAACGTAAACGGTAATGACTGCAAGATGATGAAGCTGCCGACTATGGTTTATTGGATTTCCCTGTAATGTGATTGTGCAGTCTTTCCAGCGCTAGACTTTCTGTGTGCTGTTGCCGCCTTTCTTCAGTAGTCAGGGATAAGAGAAGTAAGGAGAAAACTCTCATGGTGAAGCGCCAAGTAGGATAAGCATTGAGTGCGATCGCACTCAATGTAATTCGGCTCAATTTGATGCTTCAGACCTGATGAATTCTATGAGGAAGCTGAACTCTCCGAGCTTTCCCAGGTTTTTTGCTTGTCCCTCATAGAAAAATTAGTCCAAAGGAAAACGTGCTCGCATTTCTGAATTTATATAAGCAAGTGCTTACTTATGATGGAAAACAATGTAGGATAACTTTGTAGTCGAAAAGAAGGCGCATCTTGTCGTCTCGTTCTTCGGCTTGAACCCTCTTGGAGCTGTTCAATGAATAGGTATTCTGGACTGAATACGTTAATGACGCTGAATGAAGCAATTCAACAGTTGCGTTTGTCAGAGGCTAATAATGATGCAACAGCAAGGATGTCAAGAGAAACAGAGAACGCCTTTGAGCAGCACGATGCTGTGCATGTTCTATTCAACTGCGGTACTTCTATTCAAGATGAAATTGCTGTTCATGCCTGGATGCTCTTCGCGACTACCGCAGATGTAAGCGAAATGCATAGTGCGGTTGCGAGTCGGGAGCATCGTAGCGTTCTAACTGGGATCGGACATTTTAAGCTAGCGAGTGTCTGGATAAATTCCCTACCACGTATCTTCAGCATCATTGTCAAAAGCTGGCGAATGAAGAAAAGATTGCCTATTGAAGATCTCCATAGGCTAAAAAATAAGTCTGTCATATAAATTCAACAAGAATACGGCATTGTCGTATAAGAAAATTCCGTATTCGGTAACATCATAATGACTCGCAGTAAAACCGTTACAGACGAAGAGATTCTGGCAGCTGCGCGATCACTTTTTCTAGAAGTTGGAATCAAAGCATCTACTAGAAAGATTGCTCAGAACGCTGGTATTTCAGAAGCTGTTATTTTTCAGAGGTTCAAAACTAAAGAAGAACTGTTTTTTTCTGCGATGGTGCCGCCTAAAGCTCGACTTGAAGAGATTTTCAGAGTTCACCCAGGAGAAAATATAGTCCCTGAAAACCTAGAGTTAATCAGTCTACAGATTGTTGAGTACTTCCGTGAGGTGATGCCTACCTTCATAGCTCTCATTGGTCATCCAGCCTTTAATATGCAAACCTTCTTGCAGCGACATACCATGCCAAGAATACAAATCGGCAATCGCCTGTCAGCATATCTATATGCTGAAGCCGAAATTGGCCGGATTCGCAGCAGTCAGGTTGAGATAGCCGTCTCCATTTTGCTCTCGTATCTACATCATTTAGCGATGTCTGAAACTATTGATGCTCATCAAAAGAAGGTAAAGGGAGATATACCCGGTGCAATCGGAGCATTATGGCAAGGCTTAGAACCCATAGATAAAGCGCAACAGACCGAAAACTAAAAGGCTACAGCTCAGTTTTGCGGCCTGTTCACATTTTGTTTTTTCTATTTTTACAGTGGTTCTGTCAAGAAACTATCTGTTTGAGTTTCAGCTTGGCGCACTGTAGGTATTAGCCGCTTACCAAACTGAGCATACAGAGAAGGGATGACCAATAGTGTTAGGGCAGTAGAGGTAAACAACCCGCCTAAGACTACCGTAGCTAAAGGTTGCAGTATTTCGTTCCCAGCTCCTGTGGCAACCACTAAGGGCAGCATCCCTAACGCAGAGGTAAGGGCCGTCATCAAGATTGCATTGACTCGCTCCATAGAGCCACCGACAACCGCTTGATGCAAGGGAACGCCAGCAGCAAACTTGCGATTGTAATTATCTACAAGCAACAACCCATTGCGCACCGCAACCCCAAATAGCGTGATGAAGCCAATGAGAGAGGCCACTGAAATTACCCCGCCTGTGAAGACAATCGCTAGAATACCGCCGACAATTGCCAGAGGTAAATTGAGCATGATGGCTAAGGTGGCAGGTAAAGACTTCACCGAGAAATACATCAGCACTGCAATTACAATCGCTGCGATGACGCTGAATATCGTCAGGTTACGACTGGCCCGCTGTTCGGACTCAAACTGTCCGCCATACTGAATAAAGTAGCCTTGAGGCAGAGATATCTGCTCTCGAAGTTGGGATTGAATGTCCGCAACAACAGTTCCTAGCGGTCGATCAGCGACATTGGTAGAAACCACAATCAGCCGCGAGACATCTTCTCGATTGATCAGGTTTGGCCCCATGCCATAGTCCACCTGAGCAACGTCACCCAGCGTGATGAGATCGCCCGTGGGAGCAGTGATAGGAATTGCTCGCATAGCATCCAGATTACTTCGGGCTTCAGGCTGCAACCACACTAAAATATCGCTACGCTGCTGGTTGTCGATTACCTGTGAGACGACTCGACCATTCAAGGCCGTTTCAATCATGTCGGATAGTTGAACCATCGTGAGTCCGTAACCCGCCGCCGCTGAGCGATCAAGTTTGATGTGAACCTGTCGAACTGGGACTTGCGGTTCTAACTGCAAATCCACAACGCCTGCAATCGGTTCAATCGTATCTCTGACCTGTTCACCCAAGGCAAGCAGTTGATCTAAGTCAGGGCCGAATATTTTAATCG
>JBGCGG010000118.1:0-10011 GCA_045110585.1 Phormidesmis sp.
GAATGCGCTCAGCAGTTAAGTCTGTCTGTGGGTGACCTTTTGGTTTAACTGGTGTTGTAGTCATTTAATTAGTCCTCTTTTAAGGTGAATCTTTTCTCTCTGTGCATCTTTATCTGGGTCTGATATGTCCTATCCCAGTACTTAGCAAAGTGTTCCTTTACGATGATGCTCACCAGGGTTGTAAGCGGCACACCGTGAACAATCTGAGCAACCATAAGGCTTGCGTAGTTAGCACGGCTTGTCGTGACTGAGTTGTACCTTTGGCCATTTTCTTTGTCAGTTGCTGGTGAGGCGACTGTCGAGAGTGGAACTTGGTAGAACTCTCCGTCAGCTTTTTTAAGCCTGCTCCAGTCAGGTTTTTCTCCTTTGTATTCAGGTAACTTATCCCCTGCTTGGAGTGCGTCATAGTAAGCCGTCTGCTCCATCCCACGGGCTTCCCAGTCAGCTTTAGCCGCAATGGCATAAAAATTCCTGTGGACTGTAAAAAACGCTCCAAGGCATTGCTGCACTAGAGACTTATATGCCCAGCCGAGATCGGAAGCTGCTTGAAATCGTTCCTTAGTTTCTGAATCCATATAGATCCAGGTAAGACGGAAATTTACCTTTAAATCTTCCTCTGTCACGGTTTTGGATACTCCACGCCACCCAAGGAATCTTCTCATAAATCCATTTTTTATAGCACTAAACACGCATATTAAAGCATAAACGAAACACTAAAGCGCACAACTTGTGCGTTTAAACGCACAAGTTGTGCTAATTTGATTCTTGTCGGTTGAACCGTTTCGTGAAACGGAAAAGGTTTTTTTGAAACGGTCTAACTGAACCCTTTGTAAATGGAGTGCAAATACGTGGCGGTAAACTTCCGTTTCAAATGCGTTTCAGGTGTTGAAACTAAAGAGGTTGAAGTCTTGTGTGACAACGAGACGGAACGCATTACAGCAAAGCAGATGCGCAAGTTTGGAGCTATGATGCGCGGCGTGAATTTTTTAAGCGCCGACACAGTGCGCACATGGAGGCGACGTATCGGGATTATCCCTGATACTCACGGCTTCTATGAGCTAGGAGACATCAAGCTTTTAGGGCGGTACCTTGTAGCCCTGTCTGAGGGCACCACCACCACACAATTTTTAGAACAGGAGTACGGTAAAGAACATGCCTAGCAGTGATCCGAGAAAAAAGACCACCAGAAAAAGAACAACGACTCGTAAACATGCAGCTACAAAAACGGTTGATACCGAGGTTGTAGAGACAGCATCTACTGATTCCAGCAACAGTGTTCAGCCAAGTCAGGCACAAGTTTTAGACACTATCTCAGGAGTTCACCAGGAAGCTTTTGGGGTTGTTAGAACGCTTGCTGACCAAGCTTCTGAGGATGCCCGCCAAATTGGGCAGCAGAGCCGTAGTTATGTACAGCGTGTAGCTTTTTCCTCATTTCTTGAAGGGTATAGCGAGGGGGATACGCAGGAGCAAAGCCCTTTCTTGCAGCTACGCCAGCAATTAGAAGCATCGAGACCGGAGCCGACCAACTTGTTAACCCTCAATGGTTCGACGAGTTTGGCACTCCTCGAAAGCTCCCCTCAGTCCTTGTAACTTTTAGGCCAAACGCTTGGCAAAAAGCCACAACTTTTTTGCTCTGCTTAGCCTGCCTTCTGCTCGTTGGTAACCTAGCGGCCTTTGTCCTCTATCTGTCCTCGCCGTGTCCTCGGTCAGTCCTCGAAGATAGAGCCTGTCCTCCTGCTATACCCGTTAACTAATAAGGGTTTAACCTGATTTGTCCGCTTTTCGCGGACACCGAAAAAAGACTGGAGGGCTAGGGATGCACTATGTCCGTGCTTACTTCTCCCCTGAGTGAATCAAGCCCCATAATGCTTGCTCATAGCTGACAGTCGTTACATCTTCAAGATGTAGTAGTACGTTACTACCATCGTCAATACCACCACCATTATCGTTACCATTATTCTCTGCTACCGCGTTCCGCTTTAGCCGTCAGGGAGAAGCGCGTAAGGCTTAAAAACTATTTCCCAGAAACCAGTTATGATGCTTCGTTTCTTCGCTTTACTGACTGTTTGTACTGCTCTGTTTGGTAGTGGCGTTTATACAGGTTGGAAAGTTGCCCGCTGGGTAGACCCAGTGCTGGACGCTAAAGACCGTGTTGAAGCTGTCCAAAGCATAGTTGGAGGGCTCCTTCAATGAGTAGAGACCTTGCAAATGAGCTTTTTAGCCAAAAGAGCCAAGGAACATCAGATGAGCCGTTAGTAAAAACATCACCGGCAACGACTGAATCGCTGGAACAGGAGATAAGTTTGCGTGTTTTTGCAGACCTCTCGGAGCTGTCTGAAGAGCAGGCAAAGATCAGGGCTAAATTTTCAGCTCTTTCGGTGCAAGTTTCTAAATTGGTTGACGGCAAAGAGAGGACCACGCGGCACCTGGAAACGTTTAAGGCAACGCTTAAAGGGGTTATCGGGCAGGCAGAAAGGCTATCTGATGCCGATGATCTTCACAGTAAGCAGTTCGGGCAGCTAGTAGACACCCTTCACACAATGGAGGTCCAGCTACAGGCGCATCAAAACACGTTGCTGTTTTTGCGGAAAAGTGACGGCCAGCAGCAACAATCAATAAACCGCCTAAAACAGTCAAGGATTACCCTTACCCACATCCTGCTACTTGGCATTCTGCTGATGGCAGGGGCTGGGTTTGCGCTCGATGTGGACAAGGCACGCAATTTTGGCGCGCGCCTTCAGCAACTTGAATATCGATACCCTTCCTACCCTTAAAACTTTTGAAAACTAAAGGAGTACACTTCCTACAATGGCTTTCCTGTTAGCTAGAAAACTCAGAGAACAGCTACAGCTCAATAAAAGTCGTCTAACAGACGACAGCTTTAATCCGACTAACCTTGAAAATTTTGCCCTACCACCAGGAGTGCAATTGCCCTCGGACTGGCTTGCGTTTACTGAGGAAACGGCAGATGAGTTTATAGACCAGATGACCGTAGAGGCCGAGAAGCGTTCTACAGGTGCCCGTGCTGTGGCTGCAGCCGCAGAAGCTCTAAAGGCTGATAACCAGCTCATAAAGCAGATGAATAAGCTAGTCCAGCTTGCAGCTACTAATGAAACAGAGCGGGAGAAGCTTTTTGCTGAGTATGAACTGCTCCAGCATCAGCTAGAAGTTACACGCGCTAGGGCTGTAATTGACCTTGCTGCTGGCACTGAAAAGGAAAATATCGGTTTTGCTGGTTACCAGCGAAGCATTCGAGAAGGGCTTCGCAAGATTACTAACCTCTCCTCCGGTGGTACGCACCAGGGGGCACTATCGCTCCCCGGTGGGGCACCTGCTCAATCACCAGTAAAGCTAGTTAGCTAAGAGGAGTAGGCCCTGCGAAATGACCCACCGTATCGCCTCAAAGTTTGGCTACTACGTGCTTGGTGGCTTTGCTGGAAGTGCCTTGGTACAGCTAGCAAAGGTTTATCCCCAGACGTGGTTTGCTGTAGGAGCATTAGGGGTGTTAGCCCTGCTCTACTTCCTGTTTCTCATTGTTTGCATTAAGGGGGTGCTAAGAGGCGCTCGGTGGGCCGGGGCGCTTAATTTCAATGTGCTTGGTATTGATGCCATTGAGAGCACGGCAATTGTGCTGATGTTTGTTGTTGGAGGTGTTTGGACATGTCTCGAAATCTTCTAGTTGAGGTTTTTGATGCAGATCTAAACAGTGAGAAAAATCGCGCTATTTTGCGGTTCTTGTGTGACAAGCTTGGGGAGGCAATAGTGCGCTTTTTCCCAACACGCGCTGCTGCTTGCTATGGCACTCTGATTGCAGGCTTAAGCCTTGGGTTTATTCCTGTGGCTAAAGGGATGCCGGTGAAATTCACGCTCGCTACAACGCTTATTGGTGCCGGATTAGTTGCAACGGCAGCTCATGAGCTGGATGAGTTGCAGGATGACATCGATGATGAGCAGGAGAGAAAGCAACGTGATCGCAATCTGCGTTTATTTGCCGACACTGAGGTAAAAACTAAGCAGGCTGAAACGCATCTTTTAAAGAATGCTCACAGTTTGGAAAAGGGTTTACCGGCTGAGGTACAGCAGGCAATCAATCCCTCCCCGACCCCTGTTACGTCACCTAATAAGAGCAGGAAAGATAAAACGAACAGGAATAAAATTCGCACTCAGTTTGATGCGGCGGTTGAGGCTGTGCAAATTAAAAACAAAAAAACAGAACCTATTAGTCACGATTCAGAAACCGAAAACCGTAACCCAGTAGATTTCCCTGTCCTACCTTCTGTAGCCGTGGCAGGAGGACGGTCAGCGAAGCAGTCGTTTACCGACACCATGCGCGAAATCGCTCAGCGTATGGTGAGTATGACTGTAATTGGAATTCCAGGGGCTGGGAAGGACATGCTGGTCTCAAATCTGGTACGTCTTGTTAGACACTCTCACCCAGAGATTCATATCTTTGTGATGGAGGGAAAGGGAGATCCTAAGGAGACTGGTTACTGGCAAGAGGCAGTAGATGATTACCGATCTATTCAAGCTCTGCAAGAAAAGAGAAATACTATTGTTGATTGGATCGATGAGTGTGTTAAAGACTTCCGCGCTATCGAAGGTCCAAAGCTTCTAGTGTTTGGAGAGGTTACTTACCTGTATAAAGTATGGCAGGAGATTAATCCAGAGAGCTTTAGAGACTATGTGAGCTATAAAATTGGCCTTAGCTCGATGGGTGACAGCACCCAACAGTACATCTGGGAGATAGGGCAAGTTAGCAACGCTAAAGACCTTGGGGTGACAGGGGGGGTGAGATCGCTCTTTAAACCAGTAGCTATTATCAGTGATCATGACAGAAATGCGGCAAATGCCCTGCTGTTGACAAAATTTGTGCCCCTTCCCGAAGGCGGTAGACAGGAGGTGATGGAGATGTGTGACTCTTCTCCTTGTGGTCGTGCAATTTACAATTATGTGAGTGGCTGCTGGCAACCCCTAGAGGAGCTTCAGAACTTTTCAGGCTTTAATCGTGATTCTCGAAAGTTTGTGCGAGATAGTTGCCCTACCACTGTGCAGGAAGCAAAAGAGCATTTACCGAAACTCACAGGTATCCGCGCACAATTAGAGGAGCTACTTGAAGCTGAGCCATCGAAAGAGTCAACTTGTTATGGACTTACAGCAGCACAGATTCAGGAAGTTCAAAAGCGCCTAGCTGGTTTACAAGTTGGGACTTTATCCACGCTAAAGAATCTTCGTGAGCGAAGCCGTACCCTAAAAGCAGACGGCATCACACAGGCTGATCTGGTTCCTCTATTTGACTTCCTCGCTAAGACTAATGCTATTGAGTGGATAGCTAGTGATAAGCGTCAATTTAGGTATCTTGGTGGATTGGCTAAGGAATCATAAATTAATAAGCTGAAGGGGTTAAGAGCTAGTCGGAACCAATCTTAATGCCAGTAAGATCCCAATCCATACAAGCGCTGCGATCACAAGATTGCGACGCTTTTGCTTTTGGGTATAAGTTCTCATCCGGCGCGGTGGCTGATGAATGAAAACCATGAATGCAACCCAGCTCAGCATATAGATCCAGACAATTGCCTGCTGCTGTAGCTGATGCAAAAAATAGGCAATAGGGCTAAGTATGGGTTCCATCCGATTAGTTTAGCGGCAGAGGCGGTTAGGCTAGGATGCCCGACTAAGCCTATAGTATGTGCGACGAGACAAAGAAGAAGAAGACCCAAACGAATAGTGTCTTAAAAACTGACGAAGACCTAATCTCTAACTACAGATCTGATAATGATCAGATCTGTAGTTAGAGATTAGGTCTTTTTTATAAGTGGAGTAACGTTACTCCGGCTGCTCTAAGACTGCTGCTGGATAATTATTCCAATAATTTTTTCTTTAATTCATTAGCTGCGTTTGTTCCACGGAGGCGATTTTTTAGACTCAATCCCTTCGGGGGATAATCCCATGTGACCTAAAGAGTTAGAGTTTTCTCCCAATCATAATTTTCCATCTTATTGGGTATGGTCAGATCTTAAAAATATCTCCCTCTATCGCGACTTGAAACCGTTTAATACTGCTTATATCGTCTATTTATGCATTTGTGACGAAAATGGTTTCTAGTCTGGAGTAACGTTACTCCAGACTTTCTATTTTAAGATTCTATCTTTTTTACTCCTCGGAGCTTTCTAGTTCCTCTAGGACAGTTTCAAGATTAACAAGAACTCTTTTAAGCTTATTCTTAAGCCTAGAGTCAGCTTCTACAGCTTTCCTATTTTTAGCCTTAGCAAGTTTTGTCGTCACTTCCTTTAGGTCTATTAGAACCTGTCCAGGCTTATTCTTTATAGTGCCTTTCTTCGACTTATGCTTATCCTCGAACTTATTTGATTTAGTCGATAATAAGCCAGAGAGTTTATCCTCTACTAGCTTCCTTACAGCCGTAACTGACAGATTGCCGTCTAAAGTTTCAGCTATTGCTGCATCAAGAGTCTCAGCGTCTTTTATCCTGTTGAGTGACTTGGCTGAATTATAAGATAACCCGTTCTCAAGATGAGCAACTTTTAGCCTATTAGGCAGACTTAGTGTTGGTAGAAAATTAGTTCTAAATGAAGCGAAAGGTATATTGAACTCGTCAAGGACACTCTTGATATTCGTTTCTTCTTCACTTAAATCTTCCTCTGGAGTAACGTTACTCCGCCCTTGTCTGTTGACAATCTCTATCGCTATCTCTGGGTTGATTGAAAAACGGGTCTCTATTAAGTTGAGGATGCCTTGAGTTTCCTCAAGGCGAGACAGGTCTTCTCTGTTGAGGTTCTCTCTCAGGGCTAAATCAAGAGCTGCCTCGTCATTTAAGCTTGCGATAAAGCAGAAGACTTCTGTGATTTCTGTGCGGTTTGCAGCCCTCCAACGACGCTCACCAGCGATTAGTTGATAGTCACCTTCTATTTCAGGATGAGGACGAACGATTAATACACCTTTGAACCCATGCTTTCTAAAGCTTCCTGAGAGGGACGCGATAGACTCTTCTGAGAAATAACAGCGAGGTTGATCATCCCAGCGATGAATCTTAGAAATAAGTACTTTGACGGGCTCATTTTCTCCGAATATCTGGCTGCTGCTAGATATTAGCCCGTCAAGAATTCCTTCGCCAAGTAAGGCAGTATTACTCATTTATTACTCTCCTTGTGGATATAGGTTGCTCTAAAGTTCCATAGATAGCCTCAGCTATGGTGCTTAGCTTTTTGAGTGCTGGATGATTTTTGATATGTAGTGCCAGAGGGCAATGTTTGCGAGTTGCAGTTGCAAAGTCAATCCGTCTTGGTATCGGGTTGAAGACCACAGTATTTTGAAACAATGGATTCTTTTTCACCTTTTCAAATACTCCCGTAATCATTTCGATAGACTCTTTATGGCTCTTATTTCGTGAGTCGTACATCGTTGGGACGACCCCGAAAACCTTAAGCTCGGGGTTGATCTGTCCTACTATTTCATAGGTCATACCTAAAAGATTAATCGTTGCTTCGACAGACTTGTACTCTGTCTGGATAGGTATGAGAAGATTATCTGCCGCCGCAAGGCAGTTAATTGCTAACTGTCCGAGTGAAGGGGGACAATCAATCAGAATAATGTCGTATCCATCTTTAACTTTGTCGAGCACCATCTTAAGGCGCATCTCTTTCTGCATAACACCGCCAAGTTTTATCTCGCACTTGGCAAGATAAATATTAGTGGGTGCAAGATGGCACCAATCGCAATCGACTGTGGTTAGTTGCTGGTTAGTGTCCAGAATACTATCGGTGATCGTCGTCTTGAATCCTGTTGGGGAATGCCCCATGAATGTTGTCAGAGATGCCTGTGGATCAATATCGACAAGGAGTACCTTAGCGCCATGTTCCTTGTTTAAGTGAAACCCTAAGTTCTGGGTGAGCGTTGTCTTGCCAACTCCTCCAGATAGGTTGAAAAATGCCCAAACTTTACCCATTGAATTTTCCTTGCGTTTTGGGTGGGTTATGACATAAAGTTATACCTGAATTTGAGGGGTTTGGAACCCCTTTTTATTATATTTTTTACTACGGAGTACGTTGCTCCGTAAACTAAAACCTCTAAAGATCGATCACCGTAAGGGCTTTATGCTTTCCCGTGAAAGAGTCATATAAGTTACTGGTATTTTAAACTTCCCTGTTTCTTTGAATGAGGGGAGTAACGTTACTCCGTATCACAAATAAGGACGTACTAATATATCTGGAATTCCCTATACATATATGTTTTAGCCTTTATTGAGAACGCTGTTATTTGACTAGTTTAGGCTTTGTGAATATAAGATTTATGCATCTAAAACATACTCTAAGGCTCTGCTGAGGAGTACCTATAAGGGGGGTAGGGCTGTGGTGACTCATTGGGAAGATGGGAAGCAGAAGAAGGAGAGCGCTGAATCTTTTCTTGTACTGCAAGGTTGAGTCGCCAGATTCTTTCCCATTTTTCTATGTTGGCTCGCCTTTGATGAGCTTTTGTGACTTCCGGAATTACTCCGGCCATAATTTCTGGAAGTCACAGCTTTCTGCCTTTTGGAAAAATCTTTAAAATAATCTCTTTGCCGTATGTCAATCTCGGCTTGCCAGTATTTTTGCTTTTTTATGTTTGTCTGGCTCAGATCGAAGCGATCACTTCCTGGTGAGGAGCCTGTCTACTGGTATGAATAAGAACGAGGTTTTCTCATCTGCGAATCTCAACCCTATAGCCATGAATGAGCTTTGGATATCTATAGAGACAACAACAGAGGGTGATCGCTTTACGTCTCATATCCTAGTTGCTCAGCGTAAAAGGCTAACTAATCACCTTCAATAGATTGTCAGGCATTGAATGACTGGCCGGTGCTAGACACACCCGGATAATCAATCGTCAGGTGAATGATTCTTACTCAACGCTTAGCCTGTTTATGAACATTGGTAAGAGAACACAGAGCAATTACCGACTATGTGAATAGAATATTCGCTGTTCACTCATGAAACTGCCATGACTGTTGAAGTGTATAAGCCTGTTCTCAAGAAATCCATATCATTAGAGCCACTGCCCGAGCAGTCAGTCTATAAAGCGTCGCGACGTTCAAAGGCAGTAGCGTCATTGCCGCCATTGCCTCCTGGGGAGGTTATACCTGTTTATCACCCCATCAAGCCAAACATAGAGCTGATCGTTGAAATAGAGGCAATGACACACCCTGATGAGCCTAGTTTTGCTGAGCTAGAGGCCATCATTCTGGCTGAAGAATTATAGAACTACCTCTACGCTGAATATCGATTATGAAAAGAAGATTCAAAAGGGGCGCAAGCGAGGAAGTGGATGACTATTGATACGGAGCAGTTACATCAAGCTATTCGCCAAAATCTCGACAAGGAAGAGCTGATCGCACTACTAGACCTTGCCATTGACCTGATAGAACCAAAGCAAAGACCGCAGCTATTAGAAGGCTTTTTGGCCCTCAGCACATCACACACTAAAGAACCAACAGCGCAGGCACTCTTAAAAACTGTGGAGGAATTTCGCGATAGCAGTTTAGCAGGTGTGTATTACGAAGCTTTCAGGGTTAACTCTCGTAACTTCATGGATATGTCTGAGGGCACCACAAACTGGATTGATGAATTTAATCAGTTAATCGACCTATGCATTCAGCAATGTCAAGACGGCGAATATCATCAAACTCAACGGTCATTCAAAATTCTCTTCGAGCTACTCGATGAAATTGATACGGGCAGCGATATCATCGTTTTCTTTGCCGACGAAGCTGGGTCTTGGCAGGTAGGTGTGGACTGGGAAGACGTCCTCCCTTGCTATTTCACTGCTTTAGCTGCAGTAGCCAAGTCTAAGCCTTTTGCCCAGGATGTGATGCATTTAGTGACCAATCACGTTGAGCATGACCGCGATAGGTTCTTGCACCTCGCATTGAAGCTGGCTAAGCCGTTACAGAAAAAAGCGCTGAAGGCGCTCATATAGGCATTGAGTAGTCTGCGATCGCTTATCTCAAAACCAAAAGAGTTA
>JBGCGG010000119.1:0-31127 GCA_045110585.1 Phormidesmis sp.
CTAAATAGCCTACTTTGCTCAGTAGACCCGGTATGATAGCTGGCATAGCCATTTTGGTGGGTTTTGTTGTGTTAACTAAACCGTATGCCCGAATGGCTTTTTTGACTATCTTCTCTCCTTTTTCTGTCCGAACTATTGCTACAAACGACTGGGGTAGAAGAGATCGCCGACATCATCGGGAAAAGCGACTATGATTTAGCCTGGAAAAAAGAAGAATCTGACTGGTTTGTTGAATGTGACAAAAAAGTCATGGACAATAACTGCGCAGAGCTAGATATCATTGAGCCACAGTTGCAGGCCAGTGGAAAACAAGCTTGGCTCAAAACAAGCAAATTGCCTCTACATAATAGCCAAGGAAAAGTTATTGGAATTCTTGGCATCATTGAAGATATTACCAAAACTAAAAGCATCCAAGAGGAACAAAACAGACTGCTGGCTATTTTAGAAGCCACACCTGATGTGATTGGCATTATCGATTCAACTGGCCATCATCGCTATCTCAACCAGGCGGGATATCAACTGTTCGGAATCTCGCGAGAAGAGACGGCAAGTTTTCATATTCGTGATACGACCTCATCTCAGTTCGCAGATGTTTTGTTGCAAGACGCCTTGCCCATAGCAGCCCAACAAGGCATATGGCGCGGAGAATCTGTAATTACGAGCCAAAACGGAACAGAAATTCCGGTCTCACAAGTCATTATTGGCCATAAAGATGAGAGTGGAGTCGTCGCCTATTATTCTTCGATGACACGCGATATTAGCGATCGCAAAGTAACTGAAACACTCTTACGAAAAAACGCCAAGCGCCATGCGGTCCTCAATCAAATTACGATGCAGGTGCGCAACTCGCTAGATCTCGATACCGTCATTGCGACCACGCTCATGGCCGTACACAACGGGCTAAAACTAGACTACTGTAGCTTTGCCTGGCTGGATCACTACGCAGAGCAGCCCACCTGGTCAGTGGTGCAAGCAATTGACAATACCGACCACGGCATTCGGTTAGGTGAGCATCCCGATGACCATTTGGGATCAGATACGCTTGCCCTAGCCAATCAGGAAATTACTCGGGTAGATAATGCGAGTGAATGCCAAAATGCCCTACACCGAGACTTTCTCAATCGTTTAGGCATTCGCTCAGAAATGCTGGTGCCCATTCGGACTGATGCAGATAAAACCGGCGTCATCATCTGTTGCCATGTGAATGAGGCACATACGTGGACAGACAGTGAAGTAGACCTCCTACAAGCCGTCGGAGACCAGTTAGCGATCGCCATTAACCAGGCCAATTTATACACGCAAAGCTGCAACCAGGCAGAACAACTTGCACATACGCTCGATCAGCTAAAACGGACTCAAGCCCAAATCATTCAGGCTGAAAAGATGTCGAGTTTAGGACAGATGGTGGCTGGTGTAGCCCATGAGATCAACAATCCAGTTAACTTTATCTACGGCAACATTGAACCCACACAAGCGTACACAAAGGATCTGCTAGAACTTATCCGTAAGTATCAAGCAGCTTATCCTGAACCGACGCAGGAAATCACCCAAGCCATCAACAATATCGAACTCGATTTTTTACAAGAAGACTTACCCAAAATCCTAAATTCTATGTATATCGGGGCCAATCGAATTAGAGAGATTGTGTTGTCACTCAGGAATTTTTCTCGTTTAGACGAAGCTACCGTTAAAACCGTTGATCTCCACGAAGGGATTGACAGCACATTAGTGATTTTGAGCCATCGCCTCAAATCCGGCAATCGCAAACGCAGCATTGAAGTCATCAAACGCTATGGAAACTTACCAACTGTCGATTGCTATCCGAGTCAGCTTAACCAAGTGCTGATGAATATTCTGGCCAACGCAGTCGATGCATTAGCCGCAGAGACCCACCCCACCATTACAGTCACCACCGAAATCTGCGCTGATAGCGAAGATGTGCTGATTCGCATCGCGGATAATGGTTCCGGCATACCGCAAGATATCCAACCACAGATATTCGATCCGTTTTTTACCACCAAGCCCATTGGCAAAGGAACTGGTATGGGCATGTCCATCAGCTATCAAATCATCACTGAAAAACATCACGGTCAACTGACCTTCACCTCAAACATCGGTGAGGGGACTGAGTTTGTCATTAGGCTACCGCAGCAACAGCTCAATATGCGCACAACGCTGCTAGGGTCTGCTGCGAGCAGAACCACTGAGCATGAAATGGAAAGAACACACCAAGTCGCCGCCGCGATCGCGACACGCCTCATTAAAAAAGCGCCCTACTTGAGTCAATAGGACGCTTTTAATCTATTCGCGTTAAGTCGTTCGTGTTAAGGCGTTCACGCTAAACCATTCACGTTAAACCGTCGAGGCTGAGGGTTTAGGAAACACACAAGTTTAGAGAGACAACCAGTGTCAAAAAAGCTTGTTGTGAATTCCTAATCCTCAGACAACGATGAGGACGCTACCGCTTAGCGAGCTTCTTCTTGCCAACCTTACGCAATCTGATAGATTCTGGCGTTACTTCGACCATCTCATCAGGGCCAATGTACTCCAGCGCTCTCTCTAGGCCCATTTCCATAGGAGACTGCAACTGCACCAGTTCATCGCCAGAGGCTGCACGGTGGTTAGTTAGCTGCTTGGCTTTACAGATGTTCAGCTCCAAATCTTGCGGACGGTTATTCTCACCGACCACCATGCCTTTGTACACTTTGGTACCTGGCTCAATAAAGAATGTACCGCGATCTTCTGCGTTCTTCAACGCATAGAACGTCGCAACACCTTCCTCGAAGGAGATCAGCACACCGTTACGGCGGGTCTCAATTTCGCCCGACATCGGCCGGTACTCTAAGAAGCTATGGTTCATGATGCCTGCGCCACGAGTGACGCGCATGAACTCACCTCGGAAACCAATTAAGCCGCGAGCAGGAACCACAAACTCAAGTTGAGCGCGGCCATCGCCAGAGACCATCATGTCTTGAAGCTCACCTTTACGGGTACCAAGACGTTCCATACAGCCGCCAACCGCATCTTCAGGCACATCGAGAACAAGCTGCTCAAAAGGCTCGCAAGGCTTGCTATCGACTTCACGGAAGATAACCTGTGGCTGAGAAACTTGGAACTCATAGCCTTCACGGCGCATGGTTTCAATAAGAATGCCGAGGTGAAGTTCACCACGCCCCGAAACCGCGAAACGATCTGGAGAATCGGTTTGCTCTACCCGCAGCGCAACGTTGGTTTCAAGTTCACGCATGAGGCGATCGCGTAACTGACGTGAGGTCACAAAATCGCCTTCTTGGCCGGCAAACGGCGAATCATTTACCGCAAACGTCATCTGCAATGTCGGCTCATCCACCTTAATGAGTGGCAACGCCTGGGGATTAACCGCACAGGTAATTGTTTCGCCAATATTTGCATCTGCAAAACCAGCTACAGCCACAAGATTACCTGCGGTAGCTTCTTTAATTTCGACCCGAGCTAGGCCATCAAAACCCATCAATTTGGTAATTTTGCCTTTAACAATCTTGCCGTCTTCTTTAACGAGGGCAGTTTGCTCACCTTGGCGAATGGTGCCGTTGTGAACCTTACCAATCACAATCCGGCCCAAGTAATCGGAGTAGTCCAGCGTGGTGACCTGAAGCTGCAAAGGCTTGTCAGGATCGCCAACGGGCGGAGAAACATGATGCAAAATGGATTCAAACAAGGGCTGCATGTCCTTGTCTTCATCTTCCATTTTCTCTTTAGCAAAGCCCGATAGGCCAGAAGCAAAGAGATAAGGGAAATCGCACTGGTCGTCATCTGCGCCTAGCTCAATAAAGAGATCAAGCACTTTATCGACAGCGGTGTGGGGATCAGCGCGAGGGCGATCAATTTTGTTAACGACCACAATTGGACGCAAACCTTTCTCTAAGGCCTTCTTGAGTACAAAGCGGGTCTGAGGCATGGGGCCTTCATTGGCATCCACAATTAGCAGACAGCCATCAACCATACCGAGCACACGCTCTACTTCGCCCCCAAAGTCCGCGTGACCAGGGGTATCAACAATGTTGACTAGCGTGTCTTGATAGTAGACAGCCGTATTTTTAGAGAGAATCGTAATGCCGCGCTCTCGCTCTAAGTCGTTGGAATCGAGCACACAGGTAGGAACAGCTTCGTTGTCTCGAAAAATGCCGGATTGCTCTAGCAAAGAGTCTACGAGCGTAGTTTTGCCGTGATCTACGTGGGCGATGATGGCGATGTTACGAATGGGGAGGCTCATGGGATACCGTATTCGGACTTAAGGGAGTGGCGGACTGGAGAGATGGAAACATGAGGCTAATTCAGGTAGAACTAGCGCATGGGACCGACGATTACAGGCTCACCGAAGAAACTCCCGCGAGCGCTCAAAACATATCTCTAAACTTCAGGTTCTAATCTTGTCGCATGGCAATAGATATTTACGCCTGCGAAAGAAAGCTTAATCAATTGTAACTTACGAGATGAGGTGCTTGAGCCTGAGCCGCTACTAATTTCAATAGCTGAGTGGGTTAACGCGATCGCACCGCGCAGTTCAAGGCATCAAATCCTTACAGGCTGGGTCATGGCGTTAAACGCTTTGACCAGCAGGATAAAACGCTGCCAAAAAATAATCAGGGTTAATCTTTATAGATCTGCCTCTGATTCAGCCCCTCCTCCAGCCTGAAGTCCTACGCCTAATCCTGGTAGGACTTCAGGCGGCGAGGCCGCTTCTTGCCACAAAGCAGTGTCAGGAAGCTTTGTACCGCACCGACGACAAAACTGAGCGTCTTCTTCGTGGCCCAGCAGCCCGCAGTTTTCACAGGTTACACGCACTGAGTTTTGCACTTTTGTGAACTGCTGGATGAAGTTACCCACTTGCGTAGGAATCAGGGCAATCCCAGTGAGGATCATGGCGATGGTAAGGCCCCGACCCGCTTCAGAAGTCGGCGTGATATCGCCAAAGCCAACGGTCGTCATGGTCACGACGGAAAAGTACACCGCATCTAAAAAGGTAGCGAAATTTTCAGTGTTTACGGCGTGTTCGGCCTGATAGATAGCGCCAGAGTAAATAAAAATGATAGAGAAAAGCGTGAATAGAATCCGAGCAAAAATCAGACCTTCATAGCCATTGAGCAGGTTAAACCAGTTTTTTTGGCCAAAGAACCTAGCCAGACGAAGAATACGTAACCACCGAATGAGTCGGAAAAAACGAGTATCAACAAAGCCCAAGATAAACGGCAAAATGGCCACGAGATCAATCAGGCCATAAACGCTAAAGATGAATTTCAGCGGGCGTTTGGCTGACCAAAGCCGAATCAGATACTCAAGGGTAAATAGGGCCAAGATAATCTGATCGGTGAGCTGCAAGG
Source organism: Phormidesmis sp. (assembly GCA_045110585.1). GTDB lineage: Bacteria > Cyanobacteriota > Cyanobacteriia > Phormidesmidales > Phormidesmidaceae > Phormidesmis. The sequence goes on from JBGCGG010000119.1 coordinate 5,361, forward strand.
CAGCGCGGATGCCCGCAGGTAGCGCGTACGTTTGGATGGCAAAAAGAGCGGCAGACAGCAGGATGAGGAAGGCGATCGCCCCATTCACGACTAGTCCAAGCGTCGTATCGCTTTCTTCTAGGGCTTGCCACACCTTTTCTTTTAAGCTCATTCCTTCAGGCTCATTCTTTCAAGCTCACTAGCGCGTTCTGAAGCCTCGTGCATCGTCATGCCCCAATCATCACATTATCTATAGTTGAGCGCTGCCCTCCAAACAGAGTCGATAGGATAGCTAAGTTCACCTTCCCCAAAATATGACAGAGGGCATGGCTCGCATCCAAACTTCCGACACCCTAAACATTGCTTCATTCAAGGCAGACGCCGTTAATCCCCATCCGCCTGCCCGCCCCCTGAATGACCAGCAACACCCTGTGGCCCATGCTCCTGTCAGTCAGCTTGCGGCTGCGCCTGACGCCTCAGCGCTGAGTGCCTCAGAACCTAATATTGCAGAACCTAATATTGCAGAAAATAGCACTGACTCAGGAACATTAGCGTTACCGTCATTACCAATTACGCGCCCGCTGCTGATGGTGGGCCACGGCACCCGCAACCCAAAGGGCCGCCAAGATCTGGTAGATTTTGCCAGCATCTATCAGCAGCTAGATCCTTCGCGCCCAGTCATTCCCTGCTTTTTAGAACTCACAGAACCCAGCATTCAAGACGGCGTGAACCAATGCGTCGAACAGGGCTATACCGATATCTCTGTGCTGCCCATTCTGCTCTTTGCCGCTCGTCATAATAAATTTGATGTGACCAACGAGCTAGATAAGGCCAAAGCGAGGCATCCACAGATCACGTTTAGCTATGGCCGACACTTTGGAATAACCCCTGCCATTCTTGACCTGTGGAAAGCGCGGCTGGCCCTGCTAGATACCCCTGAGCACAATCCCGACAACATTAGTAGAGAAGATACAGCCCTTTTATTTATTGGCCGAGGCTCTAGTGACCCAGATGCAAATGGGGATGTGTATAAGCTGGCTCGCATGATGTGGGAAGGCAGCGGCTACAAAACCGTAGAAACTTGCTTTATTGGCATCACCCATCCCCGCTTGGAAGAAGGCTTTCGGCGGGCAAGACTGCATACACCCAAGCGGATTGTGGTGCTGCCGTACTTTATGTTCACTGGGGTGCTGATGGAAAAAATTGAAGGTATTGCGGCTAAGGAGCAGTCCGCATTTCCTGATGTGGCGGTAAGGCTACTGCCAGAAATGGGCATTCATCCCCAACTGCTAAGGGTATTGCGCGATCGCGAAATAGAGACCCAAACTGGCCAGGTCGCCATGAACTGCGAAATGTGTAAATTCCGCTTAGCCGCGAGCGCCGAACACGGGCACAGCCATCACGGACACGGCCATCACGGACACGGGCATGGCCATGATCATGTAAATTCAGATCCTTACGCCGATCCGGAAAAATATCATGACCGGATTTGGCAGGTGCCATAACCAAATACATGGCTGAAAATAACCCAGACCAACGACTACACTCCTATGGCTGACACATTCCAGGTGGGCGATCGCGTCAAAATCGCCACGCTACCGCCCTATCTCAAAAGCGACCAAAATATGCCCATGCTGCGCCCCCCTGATTTGGTGGAAGTGGGCGAAGAGGGCGTAGTGCGATCGCGAAAACCCGGTGGGTATCTCGGTGTCAAATTTGAGAATGGTGCTTTTTTAATCGATGCGCAATATCTGGAAGCGAGCGGACAAGCTTCAGGTGCATCTTCGGAAGAAACAAATTCATGACGCCGAGAAGTTTTTGACCGTTACGTTCATTCCATGTGCTATATTCAATAACCGTGAAAGCAATGAGCCACAGCCCTTTTGGACTCAATCTTTTTAAGAATGCTGCACGTCAATATGGAATAAATGGGGGTCGCTAGCTCAGTGGTAGAGCATTCGGCTTTTAACCGACTGGTCCTGGGTTCGAATCCCAGGCGACCCATTTTTTCTCAGTAATTACACGTCATTTTGACGCATTTAGATTTGGCCTCCATCCCTTGTTTAGGGGTGGAGGCCATTCTTTATAGGGCTATTGTCCAATGCGCTCTAAAGGCGTTTTCAGAAACAAATATTCACAGGTAGGGATTTTGACCTACTATTGATGGATAAGAACCTAAATTAAATATTAGGTTTGCCGTTTGGCAGAAATCATTAGGAGGATATGGAATGGCGCTTGTACCTATGAGGCTGATGCTCGATCACGCCGCTGAAGAAGGTTACGGGATTCCAGCTTTTAACGTTAATAACTTAGAGCAGATTCTAGCAATCATGCAGGCTGCTGATGAGACTGATAGCCCTGTTATTTTGCAGGCTTCTCGCGGTGCTCGCAGCTACGCTGGCGAAAACTTCCTGCGTCACCTCGTGACTGCAGCGGTAGAAACTTACCCACACATTCCTGTTGTAATGCACCAGGATCACGGTAACGGCCCTGCAACTTGCTACTCTGCAATCCGCAACGGCTTCACTAGCGTCATGATGGACGGCTCCTTAGAGGAAGACGCTAAGACGCCTGCTAGCTTCGAGTACAACGTAGCTGTTACTCGTAAGGTTGTAGATGTTGCTCACGCCATTGGCGCGAGTGTTGAAGGCGAGCTAGGCTGCCTGGGTTCTCTTGAAACTGGCCAAGGCGAAGCAGAAGATGGCCACGGCTTTGAAGGTAAGCTCGACAAAGATCAGCTTCTCACTGACCCTGAAGAAGCGGCTCAGTTCGTAGAAGCAACTCAGGTAGACGCACTTGCAGTTGCGATTGGTACTAGCCACGGCGCATACAAGTTTACGCGCAAGCCTACTGGCGAAATTTTGGCGATTGATAGAATTGCTGAAATTCACAAGCGCTTGCCTAACACTCACTTGGTAATGCACGGTTCTTCTTCTGTGCCCCAAGAGTGGCTAGAGATGATCAACAAGTACGGTGGTGCTATTCCTGAAACTTACGGTGTACCCGTAGAAGAGATTCAGAAAGGCATTAAGAACGGCGTTCGCAAAGTGAACATCGATACTGACAACCGCTTGGCTATCACGGCTGCCATTCGTGAAGCTGCGGTTGCGGATCCTAAGAACTTTGACCCCCGCCACTTCCTCAAGCCTTCTATCAAGTACATGAAGCAAGTTTGTGTTGCTCGCTACGAAGCGTTTGGAGCTGCTGGTCAAGCTTCTAAAATCAAGCAGGCTGGTGTTGAGGTCTTTGCGGCTAAGTACGCTGCTGGCGAACTCGACGCTAAAGTTAAAGCAACTGCTGCAGCTTAAGCTCAACTCAAGCGCCTCATTCGCTAATAGCTGTGAATAACGGTTCTTAGCTAAAAAGGACAAAATAACCCCCTTAGAAACGTTGTTAGTTTCTAGGGGGGGTTGTTGTTTAAATGAATTACACAGAGATGACCGTATAGGTTACACCAGGCAATGAGATGCCTACTCAAGTTGCATAAAAACTTGCACCGTCGCTGATAAATATAGGCTGATAGAGCTATTGGATAGTTTTGAAAGGCTCTTTTTAGAAAGGTTATTTCTGAAAAGGTTATTTCTGGAAAGAGTCCATATACCGTTGATGTTCTCTACACATCAATCAAAGTTGTCAGACGTACAGCTACCATGACCAACCCTAACGATTTTCAAGCGTATCTACAGGATGATTCAGCGCAGCCCAAACGGTTCTTCACGGAAGAACCACCACCGCTACCGCCCCCTATTCAAAAGGCTCCGATAGGCTTTTCTCCGATGGAGCGAATTGAGCTAGAAGGGAAGGCTTATCGGGGGTTAGCCAGTGGCGCTCAGCCTTGGTGGGTGATTATTTCAGGATGGATAATGTTTGGGTTGCCGAGTATCGGAATTGGGATATGGGCGATCGCGGCTGCAGATGCGGCCTTATGGGGCACTGCCGTCATTGGCATCATTATTTTGTGGATACTGTATCGAGGCACCCGAGCCAAACTGGCTGCGCAAAAAGCAATCATTCAGCGTCAAGCCAAATACCGGCAGCAAATGGGGGAGTAGCGCCTTTCTATTGATGAATGAACTATTGATGAATGAACTGTCGCTGAATGAACTATTGCTGAATGAGGGCTAGCAACTGCTCCGTAGAAACTTTGCTACTGACATCTGAGCCCGCTAGCAGGCTATCGGCAAGGTCTCGTTTGGTTTTGTGAAGAGCCACAATTTTATCTTCAATGGTGTCTTTAGCCACTAGGCGATAGATAGTGACAGGGCGTTGCTGACCGATACGGTAGGCGCGATCGCTTGCCTGATCTTCTACGGCCGGATTCCACCAAGGATCCATATGAATCACATAGTCTGCTGCAGTTAGGTTAAGCCCCGTCCCCCCTGCTTTCAAGCTAATTAAAAACACATCGCCTTCACCGTTCTGAAAGGCATCCACACTCTGCTTTCTCTTTTTCGCAGGCGTACTCCCATCTAAGTACTGGTAGTCAATCTGTTCTTTCTCCAAATGCTTACGCAAAATAGACAGGTGATCGACAAATTGACTAAACACCAGCGCTTTATGCCCGTTATCTAATAGCTCGGTCAGCAACTCACTAAACTGCTGTAGCTTGGCACTGGGGATAGAAAGTTCTGGCTTTACCAGCGCTGGATTGCAGCAGGAGCGTCGCAACCGCATGATTTCGGCCAACACTTGTAGATGCTTTTGGCCTTTCGGCACGTCTTTTTTACCGCTGAGCTTGTCGATCGCTTCGCGGCGAAGGGCTTCATAAAAAGCCATTTCTTGAGGGCTGAGTTCGACAGGAAGCGTGATTTCGGTGCGGGAAGGTAGCTCGGTGAGGACCTGATCTTTGGTGCGGCGAAGAATGAAGGGCTGGATCAGGCGGCGGAGGGCATCTTTTGCGCCTTCGTCTTGTTCGCGTTCAATAGGGTTACCAAAGCGCTGATTGAAGCTTTCTATAGAGCCAAGCAGGCCGGGGTTAATGAAGTGAAAAAGATTCCACAGTTCGCCCAAATGATTTTCGATGGGGGTGCCGGTCATGATGATTTTGAAGCTGCTTTGGAGCTTCATGACGGCGCGTGATCGCTTAGTTGCATAGTTCTTAATCGCCTGCGCTTCATCTAGCACAATCGTTTGCCAGCTTACTTTCGTGAGCAAATCAGCCACTTCTTTTTGCTGCACCAAGCCGTAGCTACACACCAGCAGGTCATTCGCATCGAGGCTATTGACGAGCTTAGCGCGATCGCCTCTGCCCACTTCCCTAAAACTCTTCACAGCCAAACTCGGCGTGAACCGCTCCGCCTCACTGATCCAGTTCATACCCACCGAAGTGGGCGCAATCACGAGCGCGGGGCCTTGCTGACTACGGCTCAAAATCACAGCCAGTGCCTGCAGGGTTTTGCCCAAGCCCATATCGTCAGCCAGGCAAGCACCTACCCCCCAGTTGGCAAGGCGCGCCAGCCACTGATAGCCCTCTACCTGATAATCTCGAAACTCAGCATGTATGTTGTCAGGCAGCATGGGTTCTATGCTGCGAGCATCTTGAATGTGCCGAATGTGGTCATGCCATGCTTGATCTACTTCAAGCTGATCTACATCTTCTAAAATATCGTTGATAGCGAGGGCCGCTAGTCCGTGAATGCGCAGCTCAGAGCCGTGGCTTTGAGAGAGGCGCGTCATGGAATTGAGACGACGGCGAAACTCATCTGTCAGGGCAATAAATTCACCATCTGCCAGCGGAATAAACTGACCCGAATCAGAGTTTGCCAGCGCCATCAGCTGCTGCAAATCCATGACGTGCCCTTCACTCACCTGCAGTTCTCCGCTGGCCGAGAACCAGTCTTGCTGACGGTGAATGTTGAACTTAAAATCGCCCATACCTAGCTGACGAGAGATTTTAAATTTCTCGCCCTCTGGCCATTCCACCTGCACCGGGTCGGGTAACGATTGCAGCTGCAACAACAGCTCTAAACAATCGGAGGCTTCATCTATCAGCCATTCGCCGCCTTCTGGCTGATATTCCTGCAAAATCAGGCAGGAATCGACAATGACAGTTGCGTTTTCGCTTTCGGCCAATAAGTCTCTTTTTGTTTGTAGCCTTCTCCCATTAATCTTGGCAATGACGGTCTCACCGCCTTGTCCGGGCTGATAGTAAGCGCCCCCTTCGCCAAAGGGGCGAAACAACACAGACACTTTTAAGCCTGCGCCTGCGGGTAATAGCTGAATATGGGGAATGTCATTCGCAACCACTTCTTCAATGGCTGCGCCACCGCCAATATCGGATTGAACAGTGACTAAATTAGCCACCGAAGAGATGGTTTGGAGAACTCTCTCTTTAGCCGTTGCAGGCAGCTCTAACTGGTTATCTGCACCAATAATCTCTGCAATTTGACGATGTTGCGCCGTTACCTCAATCACTTTGAGACGGGTAGGCGTTTCTTGAAAGGCGATGATGTCGTGCTGATTTAAAGGTGGAGACAGCTGCAGCTGCAGGCGATCGCCCTCTATTTTTCGCACCCATAGCTCAGGTTCTCCGGCCTCAACCGCAATTCTCACATCAGGCGCATCCTCAGAAAACACCAGCGGATGATCAATTAATGCCAGCAGCGCTTTTTGCGTAAAGGTGTACTGCGGTTTAGAGGTCGCAGTATAGTACTCATCCTCATAAAACGTCTCTAGCGCATCACAAATGTCTTTATCTTGATCGGACAGATAATCTAGGCTGTCAGTGGCCAATCGCTTCAGCGCAACCACCTTGCCCCTAGTCCAAGCCCCTTTAGCATTTGTTTTTTGCTCTACAGGTGTCAGCGACCAAAAATCTGTTGCAACAAACTGTAGCCGCCAGGTTAAACGAAAAAGCGTCGGCTGCGCTTGCGTAGCGGTGGTAGTGGCCTTCGGGGCCAAATTCGCCAGGGCATTCAGCGACAGTTCCCAAGGCGCTTTGCGCTCAATGGTATCTAACAAAGGCACTGTCTCAAGCTGCTGACGCAAAGCTTCCACCTCGTCAGCAGTGACCCCTTCTACCTTGTAGTAAAGCATCAGATCAGCAAGTTCTAACGCCAGCCAGCGGTAGCCTGCCTGCAAAGCTTGGCTCACTAAGGTGGGTAGCTCAGCATTAAATTTTAAAGCGATGTTGCTAGTGCCTAACCAGTGAAAGCAATAGGCACTGAGCAATGCAGGTAGATTAGCCGCCGCAAAGGGTTGCACGGCATATTTTTCGGTTGCGATGGGTTTGCGGCCCAACTGCATGGTGGAAACTTGGGAGAGCAATGTAATGCTCACGGCCAGGGAATGGCTTGGATAGTGCTGCAAAAAGATCGTGTATTGTTCTATCTCCTGTTGGGAGGTGGGGCTATGGTCTTTGAGCAAAGCGAACAAAAAGAGTGCCGCAGACGGCTGCTCAAACCAAGCTACTTGGGCGTATTTTGCTCTGCCTGTCATTTTGAGCGACTGGCGAAAGTGTGTGAGCGCCCGGATAGTATTACCGGAGAGAAAGCAGTTCGCGCCGAGCAACAGTTCGTATTTTGCACCGTTGGATTTACTCGGTTTTATCGTCGCGAGAACGCTTTCTGAGGAGGTGATATGGCCCCGCATGCAAAGTTGTTCTGCATAGGCAAGGCGCAGCTCGTCGCTAATCGGATTGTCTCGATAGGCTTCGGCTAAGAGTTCGTAAGCAGCTTGCAAGGGCGTACCGCGCTTTAGAGAATCTTGCAAAATGGTGTTGAGCCCTAACTCAAAGAACTCTTTAGAGAGTCGGTTGAGCCAGTTAGCATCAAAGGGGTTCGCAAGCATATTGCCGAGGACGGCGCTGAGCGTGATACGAGATGAGCTACTCCAGGGGGTATTGCGCAAATCCTCAAAGAGGGCGCTAATTTCTCGGCTGTCTTCTCGGTAAATGGCGATGCGCAACTCGCGAATAAATTCAGATTCTTGCTTAAAGTACAGTGGCCCGTCAGGATAGCGTCTGCGAATGGGCAGCAACAGCGCAACCACTTGCGCTATTGCCTCAAACGTTCCTTCTAACAGGGCGTCGCGCACCACTAATTCAAGAATGCTTAAATCGCACTGAATGCCCGAAGCCATCCGCTGCACGATTAATCCTTGCCCTAACAAATTTTCTATTAGCTTTTTAAAAGGTAGAGCTTTGAGAATAGAAAGGTGTTTGTTGTTTTTCGCGATCGCACCATTCCAACACAACCGCGCATTTTCGCGGTTAGTCGGTTCGTAAATGATGGCAAATACTTGGATGAGCGATCGCCCAATCTCATCTAGCTGCCGGTACTTCTCAAACAAGGAATCCTGCTTTGAGATCGCCCCTCTATTTGTTAAAGCCACACTTTAGTCCCAATTCTCTCTACGCTGAAGTGGATTAATAAATTCGTTCAGCCCTTCACCCACCAACGAGAGACCGGTCACCATTAGCGTAATCGCCAGCCCTGGGAACAGCGCCGTCCACCAAATGCCGGTCGGCAACGCATCCAACGCCTGTCGCAAAGCGTCACCCCATTCCGGCGTAGATTCCGGCAAGCCCAGCCCCAAAAAGCCCAGCCCGCCCAAAACAAGAACCGCATCCGCCGCATTTAACGTAAACAGCACCGGCACGCTCTGCACCACATTTAAAAACAAATAACGAGAAAGCACCACCCAAGTCGATGCCCCCATCGACTGAGCCGCTTCAATAAATAGCTCTGTTTTCACACTCACGGTATGATTTCGCACTACCCGGTAGTACTGCGGCACGTAGGCAATCGAAAGGGCCACAGCCGCATTCAAAACGCCTCGCCCAACCACAAACGCCAACGTTACCGAGAGCAACAGCCCTGGCAAGGTATAAATTGTATCCATGAAAAACAGCAGTGCCCGATCCAGCTTGCCCCCTCGATAACCGCTCACCATGCCCAGCGGCACCCCAATCAGGACACTCATCGCCGTGGCTAAAATCACCACCTGCCAAGCGGCCCTAGCCCCATACAGCGTTCGCGCAAAAATATCGTAGCCCTGTCGGCTTGTCCCAAACCAGTGCGCCATCGAAGGTGGCTCATGCACCGGATTTTGCAAGCCCGCAAGCGGATCTTGAATCCATCCCCAGCTCTGCATCAGCGGCGCAAATAGGGCAATGAATACAAAGAAAAGCGTAATCGCCATCCCGATATACATCAGTGCGACAGAAATGGTCAGAGGCCGAGAAGAACCACCCAAAAGGCTGCTCAAAAAGCTACGCCGCGTGTCTGAAGTCATATCTTCTGAAGCCATATCTTCTGAAGCCATATTTCTACACTGCTGTGTTTCATCAGGAAAATGATCTGCCCATCATTGTCGCAGGGATTGACCGATTCAGGTATGCCTTTTGTGATGACTTTTGTGATGACTTTTGCGATCACTTTTACGAAGCGATCGCACACCTTTGCCAACCACATCCGCCACAGTCTCAATCTCAGCTTCAGTAGTACACCGGCCGATTCCAAAGCGTAACGTCGCCTTAGCCATCGCATCACTACGGCCCAACGCCTGAATCACATGCGACGGTTGCAGGGTTGCAGAACTACAGGCCGACCCAGAAGACAGCGCCACTTGATGGCGAATAGCTGAAAGCAGCGCAGTAATATCAATGCCCTCGATGCTGATATTGAGATTATTCGGTAGGCGCTGAGTTGGGTGGCCGTTGAGATGGACGCCTGGCAAAGCCAGCAAAGCAGCAGAAAGGCGATCGCGCAATCCCATTAGCCTCACCCGGTCACTATCCATAGACACCATTGCTATCCGCACCGCTTCGCCAAAACCCACAATTTGCGGCGTGCATAGTGTGCCTGAGCGCCACCCCCGCTCCTGCTTGCCACCATGAAGCTGAGGAGAGAGCTGCACCCTCGGGTCTTTTCTGCGCACATACAAAGCACCAACGCCTTTCGGCCCGTACAGCTTATGCGCCGTCATAGACATCAAACTAATGTTCATGGCCTGCACATCTAACGGCACCTTACCCAGCGCTTGCGCAGCATCCACATGAAAAAGAATGCCGTGACGCTGACACAACCGGCCAATCTCTGCCAACGGCTGTAAAACACCAATTTCGTTATTAGCCGCCATCACCGAAACCAAAATCGTGTCAGGCCGCAACGCTTCTTCTAAGACGGTGACATCTACCAAGCCATCAGGCGTCACAGGCAGATACGTCACGCTAAATCCAAGGGTTTCCAAATAACGACACGGCCCTAACACAGCGCTGTGTTCGGTCTGTACCGTAATGATGTGTTTGCCATCACGCATATAAGACTCAGCCACACCTTTAATCGCTAAGTTATTCGCTTCAGTGGCACCACTGGTAAAAATAATTTCTATCGGTTCCGCGTGAATTGCCTCGGCGATGGTTTCTCTCGCTATTTGGATGCCTGCATCTGCCTCCCAGCCATAAGAATGACTACGACTGCTAGGGTTACCAAAGTAATCGGTAAAAAAGGGCAGCATGGCCGCTAGCACCTGAGGATCGACGGGCGTCGTTGCATTACTGTCAAGATAGATGGGGCGAGAAGAGGCACTCATAGAAAATGGAATAGCATGGGCGGAAACAACCTGGGCTAACACTTAACTGAACCAGAACAACATAATCCGGGGCTTATTCTGTTGTTTCCTCTATTTGTTCTTTAATAATAAATCTATTAAACAAACCAAACGCACGGTAGTTTCCAAAAGGAGTTTCAGTAATATAGGTGCTAAACAAAATGCGATTACTGTAATCCGTATTATCAATAATGAGCTGTTGAACCTCTTCTTTTGAGAGAGATTCTCCTCCTGCAATCAGTCCTTCGCAGGCTCTGCTGAGCGCCTCCCCCACTTTGCCTAACCATTTAGAGAATTCATCGGGCTGACACACAGAGGTTTCCACTCTATCGGCCATCTGCTCAGCCAAAAAAGCGGCGTAATCTTCTTCATTCGGGCGAGTCAAGAAAAGGGTACCGCCCAGGGTAACCAGTGAGAGTAGAGCAAGCGAGGCAAGAACTTTTTTCACAGGAGATGTTTAATGCAGGGTTAGACGAGCTTAGGTAAAGGCTACTAAAGGATACCCGGTAGGCAGAATTTAGATGGCGGAACTGATGAGGTTGCAGGGATGAAGAGATGGATCTAATGTAGCGTCTGAAACAAAATTTTTGCCATTGGAAGTTTTGTAATTATTCGTGCAAATTTTCTGTAATTATTCGTGCAAGACTTTTGTAATTATTCGTGAATTAGGATCGCTTGCTTATGAACACACAGGCCCATGTCGTTTTTAATTTGGCCTTACTGGGACGCAAGCAACAAACAGAGTGGAATCCGCTCATTATTTTGGGCGCACTCATTCCCGATATAGCGATGTTTGGCTTTTATGCATATATGCGGCTCGGCACCGATATTCCTGAAATGCAGATCTGGCAGGTGGAATATTTCAAGCCCTCTTGGCAACTTCTATTTGCGCCCTTTAACTCTATTCCCTTGGCACTGTTGGGTCTAGGTGCCATGATTTATGCCAAGCGAACAGGGCTAGCCCTCATGTTTGGCAGTGTTCTATTGCACTGCTTAGGAGATTTGCCGCTGCACCATGATGACGCGCATCGGCACTTTTGGCCGTTTAGCGATTTTCGCTTTATCAGTCCGGTGTCCTATTGGCATCCAGAACACTATGGCGGCATTGTTGGCCCCATTGAAATTGTGCTGATGGGAGCTGCCAGCATTTATGTGTTTAGGCGAGTGCGATCGCGCTGGGCAAAAGGCTTATTAATCGTCGCAAACGCTCTACCGCCGGTGCTATATCTATGGTGGGTGGCTGCTATTCCATAGTTGGAACCTGTCTGGTTCACATTTATCTGGCCAGAACTGACTTGCCCCGCATTTATCTGGCCAGAACTTATTGAATCCGGACTTATTGGACTTTGACCAGCGCCGATTTGATAGGCAGTCAGCTGGTCGGGGCTTAGGGTCACTTGTGGCAACTGCCACCAAGGCACCTTGGGAAACGCGTGATGTTCACGGTGATAGCCAAAGTGATAGCACGTCACCAATGAAACAAACCAAGGCCAGTAGTTACTGTTAGCACATAGCGCCGTACCGTACGTATCTGGTAGCTTGCGATGCACCAAATAGGTACCAAAGTAAAAAAGCTGCATAGAACTAAGCAAGGAAGGAACCGCCCAGAACACCAGCAGATTAGCTTCTGGGACACCGATAATGCGGTGCAAGCTGTTGTAAATAAAGATGAGACCGATAGTTTGGCGCACCGTCCAATAGCTGCGCATAAAGCGGAAATACCACATCACAGGATGGGAGTTGTAGCCATTGTGAAAGTCAGGATCTCGGTGGCTGGCCGGATGCTGATGGTGCTGGCTATGAGCGTCACATAGTTTGTCGTATGGAATGAGGCCATAGAGAAAAAGGACAAGCTCACCCAGCGCACGATTCAGCCGTGGGCGCTGGGGTGCAATGCTTTCGTGCATGGCATCATGACCGGTCACAAAAAGGCCCGTATATAAAAGGGTGAGCCAGGGCGTAAGCAGTACGCATCGCCATAGGCCAAGATGACTCGCACCGATAGTGAAGGCAATAGAGATACTGATCGTCCAGGAGGAGAGGATGAGTAAGGCGATCGCGACACCTTTATGTTGTTCCAATGAGATAACAGTCTTAGAGATAATATCTGTGCAAATATCTGGACTGAATCGGCGTTTGATAAGAGAAGGAAAAAACTGTCTGGTCAAAGCACGGACTCACAATATTGACTGAATTGGGGCAAACGGCGATCGCCACAAAAACCCCACACCATACAATCACAAATCACAAATATCTCAATGTGTTCTCATACATCGTTAAGGAAACACACTTCAAAATCAGCTAATCCTGACACTCAACATTAAATCCTCGACATTTCGCGTGCGAACAATTGACACTCAATCAAACACTTAACACGCAACAACACACTACGAAAGATTCAGCGGATCAACATCAATGGTGAGGCTAACCCCTTTAGGCACTTGGCTTTGTAAATCGCTGATACTAGGCAACGATGCGGCTAACGTTAGTTTAATCAAGATATGCCAGCGGTAACGGCGGGCCACTCTAAAAATCGGCGCAGGCACTGGCCCCATAACGGCATAGGGAGGCTCAAGATTTTCGGGGAGATCAAGAGCTTCTGAAAGATCAAGATCTTCGGAGAAGTCAAGCGCAGCAGGTGTTTGACACGCTTCTGACGGAGTCACCTTAGCGCGTAGATTACACGCTTCTAATCGGGGTTTTGAGGCATTATCAGCAAGCGCAGCAGGCGGCAAAGGCATCTGCGTTGCGAGCCGCTGCGACAGCAGTTGGGCAATTTTTTCAGCAGCGCTTTCGCTAACGTGTGGATCTAGGCCACTAATGCGCAACAGCACGAGCTTGCCGTAGGGCGGATAAACTTGCTCAGCGCGATCGCTCAATTCAGCCTGCAAAAAATCCCCATAGCCCGAGGCTTTTCCCGTCTGACTCAATGCCTCCACCGCCACATGGTCAGGGCTGTAGGTTTGCACAATCACTTTGCCTGGCACCGCTCCCCGTCCGGCCCGTCCAGCCACCTGCGTCATGGTTTGAAACGCCCGCTCACTAGCTCGATAATCAGGCATAAAGAGCAGACCATCAGCCGCAATCACACCCACCAAGGTGACCTGGGGCAAATCAATCCCTTTGGTGAGCATTTGAGTGCCCACCAAAAGATCTGCTTCACCTTGGGCAAAGCGGGTGAGCAGCGCTCGGTGTGCACCTTTATTGCGAGTGGTATCGCTATCAAAACGAATACAGCGAGCTTGGGGAAGATATTTTGCTAAATCATTCACCACCCGTTGAGTGCCGCTCCCAAAATTCTTGAGATAGGGCGACGCGCAACTCGGGCAGGCGGCGGGCTGCGCTTGGCCAAACCCACAATAGTGACAGCGCAACCGGGCATGACCGTCTTGGTGGGTTTGATGAAAGGACAAAGAAACATCGCAGTTGGGACATTCCATCACATGCCCGCAGCTACGGCAGGACACAAAGCTACTGTGTCCGCGCCGATGAATAAAAAGAATGCCCTGCTGCCCTTTTTCCACCATGGTTTCTAGCGCCGTTTGCAAGGGGCGACTAAAGATGGTGCGATTGCCTTCCTGAAACTCTTTGCGCATATCCACCACTTGAATGGGCGGGAGCGGGCGGGCATGGACACGAGTGGGGAGGGGCAGATAATGCAGCAGGCAAGGCTTTGGCTCAGCAGGCGAGTGAAAACGCACCCACGTTTCTACCGCAGGCGTCGCAGATCCCAATATCAGCGGACAATTCTCTAACTCGGCGCGCCACCGGGCCACCTGCCGGGCGTGGTAGCAGGGCATGGGCTGATCTTGCTTAAAGCTGCTGTCGTGCTCTTCATCCAGCACAATCATGCCCAGGTTGGGCAAGGGGGCAAAAATAGCGGAACGAGTGCCAATAATGACCTGCGCTTGCCCTGTGAGCATTTGCCGCCAAGTGTCATACCGTTCACCTTCGGAAAGGCCGCTGTGATAGATACACACCTGCTCTCCAAAGCGACTGCGAAATCGATCCGTAAGCTGGGGCGTAAGGCCAATTTCAGGCACGAGTACAAGGGCCGATTTTTTCGCCTGTAAAAGAGGGGCGATCGCCTGCAAATACACTTCTGTTTTCCCAGATCCCGTGACCCCATGCAGCAGCGCTTCGCTATAGCCCACCATCGCCTTAATGACCGTCAGCGCCTGGGCCTGATCCGTTGTCAGCGTCTTAGCCTGATCGGGCAGCGCCGTAGAGTGACTGCCTGATCGCAAAATTTCACGGGGTTCAATCGTGAGAAAACCATGAGCGGCGATCGCTTTCAGGGTTTTACTCGTTGTATGTAGCAATTGCAGCGCGTCACTGAGCCAGAGTTCACCCCCGTGATGAATGAGGGCGCTCAAGATATCTCGTTGACGCGGCGTGAGCGGAGACGTTGCAGAGGTTTCAGGAATTTCAGCCTGAATTAAGACAACCGCCTGACGCTTTTTGACTTGGGGCGATCGCGGCGGTGCCAAATACGTTTCAACAATCTCTTTATCAACAAGCAAGCGAAGTGCTTGATTGGCTGCGCGAGCAGAATAGCGCTTTTGCATGGCTCGCTTTAACTGCCCGCGCAAATATTGCCAGCTATAGTCCCCTTGCGGAGAAACTTGAAGAATCGCGAGCAGTTGAGCAACAACGTCTAAAGAAGGTGGTTGAGCCGCCATCTGGCCGCGCACCTCAGGCTCAATCGTTTCTATAGTGTGATGCTTTTTTAACCGGACTCTCTTTTGTGATTTAGATAACAGTCCGGGCGGCAGGGCAGAGCGAATGACACGAATAAAAGGTGTTTGATAGTATCGAGCGACACGGATTAAAAGATGCCAATATTCTTTATTGAAAAAGGCACGGTTAATTACATTTTCAATCGATTTTATCGATGAGGGGGCTAGCCCTTCAGGCGGTTGAGAAAGCGTTCTAATTGCGATCGCTCCTACGAGCTGCGCACCAAATTGAACACTGACAATATCCCCTGAACGAACGGCCCAATCCACCGGCGCACAGTAGGTATATAGCCCCGTTGCCCCAGGGCAATCGACTAAAACCTCAATCCACTGAGACGACGCGACGCGCTCAACTGCATTCATAAATCCAACTGTTCTCTTGAAGAAGTGAAAACTGGATTGAAAATAGAAAAACCGGCACTTTTGAATGCATTAGAGTGTTTTACAAACATAATTCGCGATTAATTCGTGATTGTTTAATCTGAAGTTGACACCTTGTCAGTTGAATCAAAGACGAATCGATTTTAATAATTGAACCCATGAGAAAACGAACAAAAAACGTAACAAAGAAATGCCAAGGCATTAGGGAACAAGACTTTCAGCTTTAGGAATGAACACCTAAGTTATTAGAATGAACAGTTTCTTAATACAGAGTTGCTATAGTAGTCCCATCAAAGTGAAAAATGCAGAGCCATACTCCAACTGAAGGTACGTGGTAAGCAGATGCGTGATAAATCAACATGATTTTTTCTAAATCACACGATTTTTTCTGTTTCATGCCCATCCAGCCCACTGTTCATCCAGTCCATTGAAGTTACCGCCCAGATTCACCGACAAGAGACTCCCCCTGAAAGATCGTCCTCTGTGTGAACCTGAATTCTCTCATTTTAAATATGAAAGCCCCTCATAACCCCAACATCAGCAGACGAACCGCTACCTCACCGGACACTCAGCGCAGCATGCCTGGCGGCAGTGCCGCTTCGCGCTCGGCGATCACAGTAGTCGCCGATGATCGTCTACCCCTCACCGAGGGCGGTGCATCTGGCTGGGAAGATACCTTAGCACTTGTCAGTGGAGATGGCCTTCCCGATGCCAGCGACTCCAGCGCCCTATCAGCCTCTGCCGTCGTTTCTGAGGGCACCGAAGATGTGCTCGCAACCGCTATCAGCGTGGATGACCAGGTAGATAACGCCGATCAGCTCAACGCAAATGCCCCAGACCTTCCAGGTGATGAGCTAGCCGCTAGCCCAGATAGCGACCTCCAGTACTCAGCCCAATACTCTGAAGAAGCCTCCTCAGCGCCACGCTACCGCAAGACAGCCAATGATGATGCTGTCGGCGCTTTCTTCAAAGAAATGGCCCGCTACCCCCTGCTCAAGCCCGAGGAAGAAATTGAGCTGGCCCGCCAAGTTCGCATCATCGTAGAGATGGAACAGCGCTCTGAAAAGCTAGAAAGTGAACTCCAGCGCCGCCCAACCCTAGCGGATTTGGCCGTCTCATTCTCCTGCAGCGAGCAGCAGCTCAAGCAGCAGCTCAGAAAAGCGCGCGCGGCAAAGCGCCGCATGATTCGCTCCAACCTACGTTTAGTCGTCTCCATTGCCAAACGCTACCTCAATCGCGGGGTGCCCTTCCTCGATCTGATTCAAGAAGGTGCGCTTGGGCTTAACCGCGCTGCTGAAAAGTTTGATCCAGACAAAGGCTACAAGTTCTCGACCTATGCCTACTGGTGGATTCGGCAAGGCATCACTCGCACCATTGCCAACGATGCTCGCACCATCCGCCTGCCGATTCATATCGTAGAAAAGCTCAATAAACTGAAGAAGGCTCACCGCGAGCTGCGCAAGGAGCTACAGCGAACGCCGACAGAAGCCGAAGTTGCCGCAGCGCTGGATATGACAGCGGAGCAGCTACGCATCCTACAGCAAGTTCAGCGCAAGTCACTGTCACTGAACCACCGGGTAGGAAAAGGCGAAGATACCGAGCTATTAGAGCTTTTGGAAGACGGCAAATCACTATCGCCAGAGTCGCAAATTAGCGAGTCAATGATGCGTCAGGAAATTTCTGATGTCCTCACAGAAGTCCTTTCTGATCGAGAAAAGGAAATTATTGCCCTACGCTACGGACTCACCACAGGTGAAACCCACACCCTAGAAGAAGTGGGCCGCATCTTCCAGCTATCTCGTGAGCGCGTTCGTCAAATTCAGACGAAAGCCATGCGAAAGCTGCGTAGACCGCAGGTCGCTTCTCGGCTCAAAAACTGGCTGAAATAGACAACCTGAAATGGCTGAAGTAGCTTTTCTACTTCAGCCATTTCCATAGAGAATCCTTATGGAAGCACCTATCGCGTGCCTCGGTTATCCTTTTTAGTTCGAAACGTAACGTTGACGCCCTCGTTCGTTTGCTGCAGTAGCAGCAGCGGCGTGGGCTTTGCTTTTTGATCCCATTTCATGTTGGCAATCCGTCCCTGTAGCGTAGGTTGCCAAAAGCCTTCTGCATCAGACGGATTGAGAAAGTTTTCGATACACTTCACCACTTCATCAACGGTGACAGAGGTCGCTTGGGCGGGCACTTTAGTCAACCGAATTTGAATGCGAAACAGGACACGTTTGCGCTTTTTTTGGTCGGTGGGAGAAATATACTCCACATCAAAGATTTGGTTAATGGGGCGCGGCTTACTCGCGATGCCAACCATACCCGTACTGGCTTGGGTCGGTCGGAGGGCCTCGCTCACGCGCTGCTTAACTTTTATTTTGAGCTGATTGACAATGGCAAAATTGAATTGCTTTTCTTCCATGCGCATCCGCAGATAGTCGAGGTTAAAATCTCGCGAATGGACTAAATCTGGGTTGCGCTCCATTTTAGTAATGGTGCTGAGCGCGAGCTTAATACGCTTAGTCAGCTCTTTGTTTTTGTAGGTTTCAAATTTAAGCTGCTTTTGAAGCTTGCGGGTTTGTAAGGTGGAAAACACCCCCAGACCAATCAGCAGCGCAAACAGCCCGCCCGTACTGAACATCCATAAGTTTGTAGGGCTAGGCGGATTAGGCGGTGTTTCTGGTGAGGCTTGGGCGAGATAGACATGGGGGGTGGTTCGCCTATGGAGAGGCCAAGCCAGCGCAGCTGGGGTGGAAGCGTTGCCAGTAAACATGCGGTTGCGAACAAAATAGATCACCTTCAGAATGCCCAGCCGGACAGAAAGAATGTATAAATGTTGATGTTCCGCCTGCCCGCCGTTTCTGATTTCTGCCTGCCGTTATTCATTCACTCACCATGCCTCAGACGCTTGCGCTCAGTTCGTTGTCAGCAGCTTGCCGCACCCAGCTGGCCAACATTCGTTTAGTGGCAACGGACATGGACGGCACCCTGACGGTGAATGGGCAGTTTGAGGCGGGTTTGCTCACCGCGTTTGAACGGCTTAGAGCAATTGATTTGCCGGTCATGATTGTGACCGGACGCTCCGCAGGCTGGGTGAGCGGCCTGGTGCATTATTTACCGGTAGTCGGTGCGATCGCAGAAAATGGCGGCGTTTACATCAACAAACCCGTACCTGGAAAAGAAGGCACTGAACCGACGGTTTTGCCTGATATTCCACGTATGACCCAGCACCGCACTCGCCTAGAAACCCTATTTAACAAGCTCAAATCTCGCTATCCTAGCTTGCGTCCGGCCACTGACAACGCCTTTCGCATTACGGACTGGACTTTTGATATTGAGGGCTTAAGCCCAGATGACATCGCACTGATTCAAGAAACTTGCGTTCATCACACCATGGGATTTACCTACAGCACCGTGCAGTGCCATTTGAAAATAGAGCGCCAAAATAAAGCCCACGGGTTAGCCCGCGTCCTTCAGCAGCAGTTTCCTCAGCTATCGACCAGTGAAGTGATCACCGTGGGCGACAGCCCCAACGATGAAAGTTTATTTGATAGCCAGCAATTTCCTTGCTCTGTCGGGGTTGCAAATGTTGCGCACTATCTTCCAACGCTGGCCCATCAGCCCCAATACATCACACCATCGCCCGCAGGCAAAGGATTCATAGAGCTTGTAGATTGCTTAATTGCAGCCCGCGCGTAAAAACCGGCACCGCCGAAACAAATCCAGCTCTGAGCTCACCTTCCAACACTGGCCCTGATCCTAGCCCTCATTCCACACCTCATCCCAGCTCAACACGCATCAAAAAAGTCACTGCCTCTTTAGGGGTATCCCCCTTAGAAACAGTGACTAGTCACACATTGCTTGCAGAGCCAAGCTAGGCTTTATTATCGGGGGCTGCTATCCCCATTCATATTGGCGTTTCAAAAAATGAAACTGGCGGTGCTGAAAGTTACCGAAGGCGAAAAGTTACCGAAGGCGAAAAGTTAAGCCTGAAAGTTAACGTAACGTGCAGCTACCCGGATGATGCCGCCAGTCATTAATCAGGGACGTGAGCCAGCGAATATCACGGTGGCTGAGCGCACCATCGGCTAGGCAGAGCTTGAAACAGTCATAAGGATTGCGCGTGCGGTTATGGTGGGTCAAAATGCGCAGGGCCCCAGCATCTGAGCCATGTCCAGGCAGGGCACAAATGCTGTAAATGTCAGCGCGGCGCGTGTTCACCACATAGTCAGGCGCTCTAAATAAAGACTTATGGGCAACCAGCAAGACATCCGCTTCTAACTGAATATGAACCTGACGCAACATGAATCGGTTAATGAGGCGAAAGGCGTTCCGCAAAAACTTAAAGCTATAGAGGCAGCCCATAATCGCCAGACTAGCCGCAGCGATAGAGGCCACACCATCGAGCAGACCGCTCGTACTCGCGAGCATCGCTGGGGAGAACTTGAGTAAGCTCAGCAAATGCAAGGCAACGACCAGCAGGGTTACACCCATCACTAACGGGGGAAGAATCAATTTTGCTTGAGCCGACCGCAAACCGACAGGCGGCACAATCAATTCAAAGGAGCGCAGCTTTTTAACCGATTTAATCTGTGTAAAAAATGGCTCGTACTTATCGCGGTTGCCATTCGTGATAGGGATCGGCAGCATTTGGGCGCGGGTGGGCTCCAGCATCTGCCGCTTGAGCATGGAGAGGGGCAAATGGTTAAGCGCTTTGAGGGCTTGCTTAGCAGACGCTGGGCGATCGCCTACATACGGCTCAATCATCCAGTTCAGCCACTGCTGAAAACGGGGGCTGAGGTTCGATGGGGAACAGGCGAACTGCATTCTGAGGCCGCCGCTGTTAGGCCGGTAGGGCAACTCACCCAAATGGCGACCGGTGGCCAAATAAATGAGCGTAGCGCCAAGACTGTACAAATCGGATGAAAAGGTAGCCTGACCGCCCACTTGCTCAGGTGGCATATAGCCGTACGTACCGACTAAAGCATCATTGCGCTGAGCCTGCACATATTGCACCGTGCCTAAGTTGAGCCAAGAGACTTGCCCCATATCGCTATCAGCTTTGGAAATAGCAATGCTTTCGGGCTTGATATCACGATGCACCAGCCCTTTACGATGGAGATACATCAGCCCTTGGAGGAGCTGTTTGGCGATCGCTTTAATTTCAGCTTCGCTATAGGTGTGTCCAGCACTCACCTGCTGCGCCAAGGTGCGCCCACCATGATGGTTTTGCACCAACACCAATCTTTTTTTAATCTGTTTGCGCTCGTCTACCGATGCATGCACGGCATTATCGACCGCAGCATTATCGACCGTAAAAGAATCTATGTAGCGGGGGATAGTCGGATGCTTAAGCGATTCAAGCAGATGAATTTCACGCTCAAAGCAGCAGATATCGCCAGTAGGCGTATTTTCTTCAACGGACAGTGACTTGATAATCACTGAGCGTTGGTGCTGCGTATCTTTAGCTAAAAACTGCTCATAGCCAAAAGGATGTCCGATGGGTTGAACGATTTCGTAGCGATCGCCCAAACGATTAAAGGCAGTTGTGGTGGAAGGAGTAGCCATACTGATAGCTAAAGGTGAAACATGTATAAAGCATTCCCGATGCGTTTTAGCTAAGAACTCAGGTATTTCTCTGAATTAACAGCAAATTTCAGCACGAAAAAATATCACCTCGAAACGCTTAGAGAACGAGGCTTTGCACGAAAATATAGATTGTTAAGAAAGAAACCTTGAGGATCCGCATTCTGAGCGTATTGAGCATCTGCTTCGCAGGCCCTCAATACGCTCAAATGGCACGCATCTTAAAGTAAAAGCAATCTTAATTGACACGGTTAACCAGTGCCTAAGCCATCAGTAATAAGGTGGATAGCGCTGGTATCAAGTCATCAATATAGTTTGATGCCTCACTTAAGATATCAACAAAATTACACGTATTAGAATAGATTTCTTAAGCTTTTCTAGTGCCATTGCAATTTAGCTGTAAAGTTTTCAGAAACTTTATTCCGTAATCTCCACAGCCATTTGGGCTAGGGCCATTGAACCGGACAAAAAACATACGAGAACCTACGGAGAAACCATCGGAAAACACGTAGGTTTTCACCCATTATCCGAGCGGATAATGACCATCATCTGGCTAAAATTTCAGTATGCTTTAATCTCTACGAAGCTTACTTTTTAGTTTGCTGACAACCCTTTTCAACGTGAGATAAAAAACACGTTGGCGAGTGAGTTGAGGAATATCGCTCTCTACTTGCGCTTGATACTGGTAGTCAAAAAAAGCATTGACCTCTTGTAAAATGACGCGCAATCGTTCTTCAATTTGAGCAGGCCGATAAGGCGCAAAGAAATCTATCGAGGCATCTACAGCTGAACCGGGAACAACGGGAACCGGCAATGCTGCATCAGTTTGTTGTCCAGGCTGCGATGAGCGATCGCTAATCACTTTTAAAATGCGCTGCGCATCGTAACCGGTGCTATGCCCAGCAATTTTATAGCTATTGAATCCGGGATCAAGGTAGTCTGCTAACGCGTGATTCACACTTGAAAACACCGTACAGCCACAGGCCATCGCTTCCATAGGCGGCAGACCAAAGCCCTCAGTGAGTCCGTAGCGCCCCCAATACTCAGCAGAGTCGTACAAGTACACCGTCGCCCGATTAAACAAACCCACCAAGTCCTCAACATAGCTATCTAAAACAACAACCTTGCAACGCGCTTGTAAGTGGGGCACCAATTTTTGCATCAAATACTCAGAAGACTTTCGAGACTGCACCAGCACATCAATATCGCGAGGCTGACAGCGGTTCTCAAACGCAGGTGAAATTTCATTGGGCAAATGATAAATCAAAGAGCCAAGAGCTTTTTCGCCCCAGTAGCTCATCGTATTTCGGCTCACCGTCATGATAGGAATGCGGGCGGGTAAGGCAAAGCCATAGCCTGCACTATGCGCATGGTAAAGCGTTGGCCGGTTGCCAATGCGCCGAATGAGCTTGGGCACATCAAAGCCCCAACTCACCACAAATAGACAGTCTCGATAGCGCGCATCTGACAATACATCATCTAAAAAGAGCGTATCGGCTTCTTTTTGGCGGTAGGTAACCACTTCAGCCTCAACAATGCGCTGAGCTATTTTCAGCGTTTTGAGTTCGGCAGTTAGCCCACCGGCAAAAAATTGTTTAGTGGTTCCCGGTAGCAGAAACAGCAGCTTTCTGAGCGGTTGACAACCGGGTGGGTGAGGGATTTGATTCATCGATATCGCAGGCATTCGCTGCACAGTCGGCAGCAGGTTCACGCTCAACACCATACCGCCCATTAGACTGGCTATTGCCATGGCTACCGGAAAGAACAGCTATCGAAAGGGATATCGGAAGCATAGCTACCGAAAAAATGGCTAGAGATCGCAATAGCCAGCGTCTTCGAATTAAGCGACTTCCCGTTGGGCCGCGTCATGGTGGGCCGCATCATGGTGAGAGCCGTCACGCGGGGAAGCATCACGCGGGGAGGCATCACGCTGGGAGGCAGACACGGTTGGCCGAAAAGTCTCTAAAAAGGCGTAAGTAGCCGGTGTCAGCAGCGTATTTTTAAGCCAGCTTAACCCCAACGGACGAACCATGTTGAACGGGAGCCGAGCCACGCGCACCTGCTGAGGAATGGGCTGAGCCGCCAGCTTAGGCATCAGACTCATGCCCAGTCCCTGCCGAGTCATACTCACAGCCGTTGAATCATTAGAGATGAGATAGTCGATCTCAACGGGGGGCTGAGCGGCTTGCAGGTGAGCAATGAGTTCTTTGCAGCAGTCGCTAGAGGAGGTAATTAAGGGCTGCTCCCGCAAATGCTGCCAAGTCAGCTGAGTAGGCAGATCGGGGCGGTTGGGCGGAAGCAGCGCAATGAACGGATCTTCCATAATTTGAGAGGTTTCAAAGGTATCGCTCGCCAGTAAAGACGCAAGGGAGAGATCGGCTTTACCTTCGGTGAGGGCCGTCATAATGCCCTGGTTACTTTCAAATTCAGTGATGGTGACTTGAATGGTGGGATAGTGCTGATGCAGATGAGCGATCGCGCTCGGGAGCACTTCACTGGCCAAACTTCGAAAGGCTGCAATCCTCACCAATCCACCTTTTATACCCCTGGCTTGATTGGCTTCTTGGCCCATGTCATTCACTAAGCTCAGCACAGACTGCGCCTGCTTATAAATAGTGGCCCCTACTGGCGTGAGAGAAGCACTTTGCCTGCCACGGTGAATGAGAATAACGCCTAAGGCATCTTCTAAGGCGGCAATGCTGTGACTAATGGTGGACTGACTGACAGAGAGTGCCACGGCAGCTTCACTAAAGCTTCCAGTCTCAGCAACGCTCACGAGCGCCCTCATTTGGGAGAGCTTCACTTTTTCCTGAAGACTTTTTGCAGGTTTTCCGACCATTGCTTTAGCTGCCTCTGAGTGATGTTGGCGGGGGCTTGTGGAATGGAGTTTTTTGATGTGTCAGCGATGTGATGCCAGCGATATGGCAAAACTAGCTACTACTAGACTATATGGAGCAGTAAAATTCACACATCTATCTTTTGCATAGCCCCTATTTATCCCATGCTTTGCGGGGTCTCAGTTGATTTCATAAGCTTGAGCCATCGGAATCAAAACAGCGGAACCGAAAAGCGGCATCGAAGAAGCATGACATCATCCTTTACCCAGCCAGTATTTATTTAAGCCGTCTTTAAGTCGTCCTTAAACCATGCCTGCGCTGCTTAGCGTCATCTTCTCCTGAGTCCGATCTGTTTATCTCTTCTGATATCTCTTCAGATACGAGGATCATCGCACTCATGACAAACTTCAACAGAATTTCCAATCGCTTCTCTCCCTTTTACTCAGCAGATTCACTACAAAAAAGTGAGCAGTCTTCTAACGCTGCTCACAGCAAATTAGAACAGATCTGGAATCTTCCTTCCACTAATCGAGCAGGTAACGATACTGCTATTCAATTATCTGGAACCGACTTGCTCAAGCGTCTAGGCAAGCAGCTCGTTGCGTTTCTCACAGGCGAGCAGCACATGCGCATTTGGACAACCTATAGCAAGGCGGGTGTGGTATGGCATGTGTACGATCCGGTTAGCGATCGCCATGCTTCTCACGCCTCAGAAAGTGACCTCCGAACTTGGCTAGAAACACGCCACTTAGATTAGGTTCTGAGCCTATGAGCGTATACCCATAGCGCCTGAATAGCCTGTCTTAAACTGCAACGCAACTATCTGTACCATCGCTCATAATAGAAGGTAGAGTAAGCGGTGTTAATGCAATGGCTACAGACTCTATGGGTAAAGTGCTCACTTCAATGACCATCACGAACAGACTGGATCAGGCAGATGCTTCCAGGGGGCGTATAGAGACATCTGCGATTCGTTCAGTTTCCCTAGACAATGTTTTAGTCGATACGGGTGCCACAACCCTTTGCCTACCTGCTGACATCATTGAAGAACTCGGCCTAGAACTCCTCAAAGAAGTTGACGTTTCAACAGCTAACGGCGTCAGTAAAGCCCGTGTCTTTCAAGATGCACGTCTATCTTTATGTGGGCGAGAAGGCACGTTTGAATGTTTAGAGTTGCCTGGTGGGCAAGAGCCATTACTTGGCGTGATTCCATTGGAATGGTTGGGACTAGAGCCAGATTTACAAAATCAGGTGCTCCGCGTACTGCCTTCTGAATCGGCAAAAACCTATCTGACTATCCTTTAGCACACATCTAAACTATCTCTTTAGCCAGCAATAGCGATAGAAAGCCTTATGATAGGGCAGAGCAAAAGCTAGAGGAGTCGTGTCATGTTTGGGTTAGGCGCACCAGAGTTAGTCATTATCGGCATTGTGGCTGTTTTAGTGTTTGGCCCTAAGCGCATTCCTGAGCTGGGCGGGGCACTGGGCAAAACGCTGCGCGGCTTCAAAGAAGAGCTTGATAAGCCCGCTGAGGAAGAAGAATACATTGAAGAGGATGACGAGGCTTAGGAGCGGTCAATCAACAACTGTCGGATTTTGAGGAATGGCTCTGTAATTCCATTTGGGTAGGTGTTCGTCGAAGACAATTTTTAAATTGCGTTTAATAGCCTCAGTCGCATTGCGCCCCGTCAGGTACTTTCTCC
>JBGCGG010000120.1:0-18112 GCA_045110585.1 Phormidesmis sp.
CCGCTTTCCCTCATGCTAGAAATCATGGCAGCAATGTCCAGAATTAATAAATAGAAGACCCGCAGAAGGAGAATACAGTCTATGGATCCCGTCAAGCTAATGAAGCAAGAAGTTGGTCGCGCCGCCGCTGCCCAGGTAAAATCCGGCACGGTTGTTGGCCTTGGCACAGGCTCTACCACAGCCTTTGCAATTCAGTTCATTGGCGAGCGCATCGCATCCGGCGAACTCACCGACAGTGTAGGTATTCCCACCTCCTTCCAAGCCTCCGTTCTAGCTAAAAAGCACGGCATTCCGCTCACTACTTTGGATGAAGTGGATCATATCGATATCGCCATCGATGGCGCAGATGAAGTGGATCCGCAGATGAACCTAATCAAGGGCGGCGGCGCAGCGCACACTCGCGAAAAAGTTGTAGATGGTCTCGCAGAGCGCTTTGTCGTTGTGGTAGATAGCTCCAAGCTCAGTGACAAAATTGGCACCATTTTTGCGTTGCCAGTGGAAGTGTTGCCTATGGCCGTAGCACCAGTTACACGTGCGCTTGAAAAGCTCGGCGGCAAAGTAGAAATGCGCATGGGCGTTGCCAAAGATGGCCCTGTTATTACCGATCAAGGCAACATGGTGCTAGATGTAACGTTCAATGGCATCGACAACCCTGCGGAAATGGAGCAGACCATCAACAACATTCCTGGCGTATTAGAAAATGGTCTTTTTGTGGGACTAACTAGCGAAGTGCTTATTGGTGAAGTGAAAGACGGCGAAGCCTCTGTGCGCAGCATGTAGTAAAACGCTGGCGTGTCTTCGCACCTGTCGTTAGCGCGCGAAGACATCAGCGCACGAAAATAATAAAAACCGAAAATCGTTCAGATCAGCTGTGCCAAATTAAGCAGCTCTGGACGATTTTTGGCTTTTATGAGTGTTTTTAGCATTCTCTGCAAGCGGGGTACATTCTGTAATAAAAATGATGCCAATGCCGACAAACAAAGCCATTTGATTATTTTTCCCTGCCCACGAGATCGTCTCTAACACTATTAAATAGTGTTGTGTTTCATCCCTCATTTCATAGATAAACACGACGCTAGCGTTCGAGGTTTCTGTAGCGCTTGAGACGGCTGCAAGCTTTGATGCTTTCGCATCTCAAGGGATTGAGTCATTAACTCGCACATTTAAAAAAACTTGTGTCGTCAAATCGGCTTGAATGGTAGTGATTTTTAGAAATCACAAACTTTGACGGACTTTCGTTTAGGTAAATCCTAAGAGAAGAGTGTTTGCCATTTATGCCGGACTCACGTTAAATAGCCGTCGCCGTAGGGAAGTTAGAACATCTGGGCAAACTGTAGCTATTGTGAAGAGCCTATGAGGGAGCTGGCAGATGGATAGGGTATTGACGCCTGCCGACAAAACGATTGCCCAGCTGGAAGGATATCGCTTTACAGAAAAACTCTACGAAGGCTCTCGAACGATTGTTTATCGAGGTGTATGCGATCGCACGCAAAAGCCCGTCGTCATTAAATTCCTCACGGATGAGTTCCCCAGCTTCAATGAACTCATCCAGTTCAGCAACCAGTTCACCATTGCCAAAGACCTCAACGATCCCTACATCGTTAAACCGATAAAACTGGTGCCCTGCGGTAACGCAAGTGCGCTAGTTATGGAAGATTTTGGCGGATACGATCTCAAGCGCTATTTCAAAGATAAGCCGGAAAAACTCGGCAACTCTGTACCGGGATTGATTAGCTTCTTTCAAATTGTTGTTCAAGTCGCAGAAGCCTTAGAAACCCTCAGCCGCGCCCGCATCATTCACAAAGACATTAAACCTGCCAACATCTTAATTAATCCGAACAGTCGTCAAGTCAAACTTATAGACTTCAGCATTGCCTCCACGCTGCCCCGCGAAACCCAAGAGATTCAAAACCCCGATATTCTTGAAGGCACCCTTGCGTATCTCTCGCCTGAGCAAACCGGCCGCATGAACCGAGGCATTGACTACCGCAGCGATTTCTATGCCTTCGGCGTTACCTGCTACAAACTCCTCACCCAAAAACTTCCATTCAGCTCTGACGATCCGATGGATGTGGTGCACGCTCACTTAGCGCGTCAGCCCCTGCCTCCGCATCAGCACTGTGAGGGCTTGCCTGAAATTGGTTCAGACATTGTATTGAAGCTGATGGCCAAAAATGCAGAAGCTCGCTATCAGAGTGCATTTGGCATTAAGCACGATTTGCAGAAGTGCTTGCATGATTTGAAAGAATTAGGGCGGATTGAGCCTTTTAAATTGGGCACAGAAGATGTGAGCGATCGCTTTCTTCTCTCCCAAAAACTCTATGGCCGCCAAACTGAAATTGCCCATTTACTTGCCGCCTTCGAGCGCATTAGTGACGGCAATACCGAACTGATGCTCGTGGCGGGCACCTCTGGCATTGGCAAAACCGCTATTATCAATGAGGTTCACAAGCCAATTGCCCGTCAGCACGGTTACTTCATCCAGGGCAAGTACGATCAGCTTCAGCATAATGTACCACTATCGGCCTTTGTGCAGGCATTTCGGGGCCTCATTAAGCTGTTACTCACAGAAAGCGACGCCCAGTTAGCGCACTGGCGCACCCAAATTAAAACCGCACTGGGCCAAGACAGCCAGGTGGTGATCGATGTCATTCCTGAGTTAGAAGGACTCATTGGCCCTCAGCCCCCTGCCAGCAAACTAGATACTGCCGCAACCGAGCATCGCTTTAACCGACTCATTCAAAACTTTGTTGAAGTTTTCACCAGTGAGCAGCATCCCCTGGTGCTCTTTTTAGATGACTTACAGTGGGCCGATACGGCATCCTTCAGGCTGTTGCAACAGCTCATGCAGGGAAGCGGACATCTGTTGATTTTAGGCGCTTATAGAGACAATGAAGTAAGCGCAAGCCATCCACTCATGCTGACGCTGCAAGAAATTGAAGCAAGCTATACCCATTCGTCAAATCAGCCTCATTTAGATCAGTCTTCCGCCAGCCAGGCTCATGCCAGCCAGGCCGATACAGACCAGTCTCATGAAAATGGCTCTCAAAAAAGAGACTCTCTTTCAGGTAAACAACATCATCACTCAACGAAATCCAACGTTAATTATCTCTCTCTTACGCCCTTAACTCAACACGACACGGCTCACTTTATCGCTGATACCTTACACCGTTCAGTGGCAGACGTTGCCGACCTCGCCAAACCGATTTATCAAAAGACCGCAGGCAATCCCTTTTTCTGCGCTCAGCTTCTACACGCCCTTCACGATGAAGGCTACATTCTCTTTAATGCCGCTAAGCGGTGCTGGGACTATGACCTGAGCCAAATTAACACCGTACTGCCGTCTGATGATGTCCTTGAATTCATGGGTGCGCGCCTGAAGAAGCTGCCCAAAGGCACTCAGCAGGTTTTACAAATCGCGGCCTGCATTGGCGCAAAGTTTGACTTGGCTTCGCTCGTGGTAGCGGCCCAACTCTCAGCAGACCAAATCACGGATAGGCTCTGGAGCGCACTGCAAGAAGGCTTAATTGTATTCACGGGCGATCGCTATAAACACATTCCCGTCATCGCAAACAAAACGACCCCCGTCGCCAATCCCACCTATCGCTTCTTTCATGATCGCATTCAGCAAGCGGCCTATCGCTCCCTCACCCCTGCCAAACAAGCCCAAGCACATCGCATCATTGGGTTGCGAATGCTCTCTTACAATGAAAAAACGGCTGAATCTAACGGCAATAAACAAACCAAACAACAGCTCTTTGATATTGTTAATCATTTAAATCAGGGCATTGCGCTGATTAAAACCAAGGTAGAGCGCGATCGCCTGATTAAACTGAACCTGAATGCAGGTCGCAAAGCCAAAGCCGCTACGGCCTATGATGCTGCCTTTAAATATTTGCAAACTGGCATCCGTTTGCTCCCGCCCCAAAGCTGGGAAACGCACTATCGTCTCACCCTCGGATTGCACCAAAGAGCCGCTAAAGCCGCCTCTTTAGTTGGCAACCTAGTGGCCATGCAACAACATGTGGATGAAGTACTACAGCAGGCCAAAACGCTACTAGATAAAACCCGCACTTACGAAACCCAAATTCAAGCAGCCATTGGTCAAAACCACATGCTCTCGGGGGTAGATATCACCCTACAAGTGCTCACACAGCTAGGCATTAATCTACCGTCAGCACCTGAAGCAGAAGATATCTCGACCATGCTACAGACAACGGCTGATCGTATCCAGCAGCAACTAGCGGGCCAGCCCATTACGGCATTAGTTGAGTTACCTGAAGCAAAAGATCCAGAAACAGTCATTATTATCCGCCTCATTATCAGAGCGGTTTCAGCCGCTTACATTGCCAAACCGAACATTCTGCCGCTCCTGGTTTGTACAGGCATTAATCGCTGCCTAGACTTTGGCAATACGCCCTTAGCCTCGTCCTTATACACGTGGTATGGGGTTATTTTGTGTAGCCATCCAGACACGATTCCGCAAGGCTATGCGATGGGCCAGCTCGCTTTAAATTTGCTGAAGAAAAGCCCTTCAGAAGAAGTCAGAAATCGCGTGGTTTCTATTGCCCAGTTCTTTATCCTGCCGTGGAAGACGCACCTGCGCAAATCGCTCGCCCCGCTCCATGAAAACTACTACAGCAGCTTAACCAATGGCGATAGAGAATACGCCGCTTGGTCGTTGTGTAACCACGGCACGCTAGCGCTGATCGCAGGGAAAAACCTCGACAAACTAGCAGAGAGGCTAGGTCGCTATCGAGATAGTATCTCTCAGCTCCAGCAAGATACAGTCCTAAACTACATCAACATTTACTACCAGGTTGTTCTTAACTTATTAGATCAAAACAACAAACCTGCCGAGATAGAAGGCAGTGCCTACAGCAAACAAAAACATTTGCCCATACAGCTAGCCGCCAGCGACTTTTCAGGACTGGCTTTTTTCTATATTAATGAAGGCGTATTAGGGTATTTATTTGGTCACATAGAGCAGGCCCATGAGAGCTTTAATCAGGCCCTAAAATACATCGAGGGTGCGGCAAGTTCTCCATGGATGCCGGTGTTTCATTTTTATGATTCACTGGTGTGCCTAGCAAGGGTAGAGCGCAATCACTCGGAGCGCGTTATGGCCAATCAAAAGCAGCTCAAAACCTGGGCAAAACTCGCCCCCACCAATCAGCTGCATCGCTGGCATCTAATCGAAGCAGAACGCTGCCGCCTGAAGGGCAATAAGGCCAGCGCCATCGACCATTACGATCAGGCGATCGCCCTAGCTAACGCTAATGACTTCGTCCAAGAAGCGGCTGTGTCTAATGAAGTTGCAGCCAGGTTTTATTTGCTGTGGGACAAAGGCAAAGTTGCCCAGGGCTACATGATAGATGCCTATTATGCGTATAGCCGTTGGGGCGCGCGGGCTAAAATCGCCCATTTAGAAGAAAACTATCCTAAGCTCTTAGAACCAGCCTTACAGAAAAAACAACAACATATCTCATCGACAGATACAATTCTGGCTTATGCCAACAGCACTCGCTCTACCACCACCAGCAGTACAGGCATCTCAGAAGCGATTGATTTAACGACGCTTCTACACACGTCTCAAATCATCTCACGCGAGATTGAGCTAGAGAAATTACTCTCTGCGCTCATAGAAGCCGTGATTCAAAACGCAGGCGCAGATAAGTGTGCGCTACTGATGCCTAAAGATGACGAATGGGTAGTTGAAGCCTTTTCAAAACTAGGAGACCCGCCTCTACTACTCCAATCCAAGCCCCTCCATGCCGGTGAGTTACTCCCTGTATCGCTCATTAACCAAGTGCGCCATACCCGCGAATCTATCATCATTTTCAATGCGGCAGTTCATAACTCACTCACCGTAGATCCTTATGTACTCCGGGAAAAACCCAAAAGTATTTTATGTACGCCGCTCTTTAATCAAAATAAGCTAGTTGCCATTTTGTACTTAGAGAACAACCTAACGATTGGGGCATTCACCGATCATCGTGTCGCCGTGGTTAATCTGATTTGCACACAGGCGACCATTTCCCTAGAAAATGCCAGGCTCTATCAGCAAGCGCAGCAAGCCCTCGCAGAACTCCAGAACTCCCATATGCAGCTTGTCCAAAGCGAGAAAATGTCAGCACTGGGTAATTTAATCGCAGGGGTAGCCCATGAAATCAACAATCCTGTGAACTTCTTAAAAGGCAATATCAAGCCTGCGCTGAACTACACAGACGATTTGATAAACCTCTTAACGATGTTGGAATCTGGTGAGCCGAGAGAAGAGATTCTCGAAGAGATGGAGGACATCAACTTTGGCTTCATTCGAGAAGACTTGCCTAATCTGTTGCATTCTATGACGTTTGGCATTAGCCGCATTCAAGATATCAGCACGAGTTTGCGAACCTTTTCACGTGCTGACAAAGAATATAAAACGCCGTTTAATTTACACGATGGGCTAGACAGCACGCTACTGATTTTGAAGCACAGACTTCAACAGGGAGATGGCGCTGCGCCCATTGAAATAGACAAGCAGTACGATCCTCATTTTCCAGAGATTCAGTGCTTTGCAGGGCAAATAAATCAGGTATTTATGAATCTGATTGCGAATGCCATAGAGGCCCTGGTAGAAGCAAGCGAGCAACGCACAGAACAAGGGCTACCGGCTAAGGCTAACCGCATTACGCTCACCACAGAACAGATAATGGCAGAGGCAGACGGGATGTATCGAGCTGTGAGAGTAGCCATTGCAGATAACGGCCCTGGCATGAGCGAAACAGTAAAGTCTCGCGTATTCGATCATTTATTTACCACAAAGCCCGTGGGCACAGGCACAGGCTTAGGGCTGTCTATTTCTTACGATATTGTGACCGATAAGCACGGCGGGAAGCTATCGGTAGAGTCGGTAGAAGGTGAAGGAACAGTGTTTGTGATTGAGCTGCCGATTGGTCTGGAGACTGATGATTAACTGGTTTTGAGTTGGCTATTTTTGATTAGCTATTTCCGATTAGCTATTTTTTTGGTCGATCGCGATCGCCGCTTCCAAAGCCACTTTCTCTCTTGCCCGCCGCGAATAGCGCTCTAGCTTCTCTAAGGGAACCCCTGAGAGAATACTCAAATTCTCTAAGCTAATCCCTTTCATCAATAGCTCTATGCACCAGGTTTGACGAGCCGCAAACGGCGCTGGGGGCGCACCAGTTACGGTCATAGTCTCTGCAGTAATCGCTGCCCACAGGTTCAAAATCCCTGCCTTTTTAAGCGCCCTATTGTTCTCATCGACAAAAATGGTTTTGGTCTCATCTTGTCGGCTTTTAAGCCACTGGGTCAGGGGATTTTTAAGGTAGCTACCGTAGCGGTTACCGGCAATCCACCGGTTTAAAGGCACCTGGCGGGGCAACTCACCGGTGACGATAAGCAAATGCTGGTTCTTGCTGCTCAGAGACTGGGATTTGGTGAGATCAGCCACTTCTTCTATGCGCAGGCCCGCACCAAATAACACATAGGTCAGGGCATATTCTTGAGGGCCTAATTTCTTGGCTTTTTGCAAGAGTGATCGCACCATTTCCTGCGGCAAATCCTGCACGGGCAGCCCGTCCGCCATCACGTCACCCAGCGACCCAGCATCCGCACTATCCACCTCAGAAACAGGGCCAAAATCCAGTTCATTAACACTGCCTTCCCCAGCAAACAAGCCTTCTACAGCCGTCAAAAAATCTGCATCAGCCCATAGTCCATGCCCCTCACTGGCAAAGTCTGTCACGGCCCGCCCTAAAATGAGCGTATTTAATAAGCTCGCTGCCATCTGATCAGACATCCCTGCGGGTAGCTGAGCGTCTGTTTGGCGCAGGTAGCTCACGGTCTGTTGGTTCGCCAGGCGAATCGCTTGCCCAATTGCCTGTAGGTTTTCAGCTGGGGATTGGCCTGATTCTCCAATGAGCGATCGCACCAGCTCCGGCACCGCCCCCAATAAGGTCAGCCCCAAATCGCCATACGCCCTCACCGGCTTCTCTGAATTCGCTATTTGCGCGAGTGCCGCTTGCATGTTGTCCAGAATAGACGCTTCCTGAATAACTGCTAAAAGCAAGCCCTGCTTACTTCCAAACTGACGAAACAAGGTCACCTCATTAACGCCTGCTTTTTCCGCAATTTCCTTTGTGGTGGTCGCCGTCGTCCCCTGCTTAGAAAACAGCTCAAGCGCTGCTACTACAATCTTTTCTCGACTAGATCTTTTTTTTTCACCCATTGATAAATCAGTTTTTGACAATATTCAAAAATATTTTGATGACAATAAAAAAAATGCCTATCACGCTGATGCAAGCGCGTGCAGAGACCCTCACAAAATATTTTTGCAAGTAGCACTTGCACTTTTTTGCAAATTGCTTTACAACTATAAATGTAAGCGTTACTTGCAAACACTCTAACGTATTTGAGCAGCTATGAACACGCCTCTGACTAACACCGCCAACCCCAAGCCGCCAGCCATAACCGCTAGGCCGCCAGCTCGTAAGGCCGCCAGCACCCCCAAGGCCCAAACACCCGCCATCAAAATTAGCTGGGCTACGGTCGGCTTCTTCGGTGTTTTCCACGTGCTAGCGCTACTTGCACCTTGGTTCTTTTCTTGGTCTGCGCTAGGTGTCGCGATCGCCCTTCATTGGCTCTGCGGTAGCGTTGGCATTTGTCTGGGCTATCACCGCATGCTCAGCCACCGCAGCTTCCGCGTTCCCAAATGGCTAGAGCGCGTTATCGCCACGGTTGGTGCACTTGCATTGCAAGGCGGCCCTACGTTCTGGGTGGCAGGCCATCGTCAGCACCACGCCTTTACAGAGCATGTAGAAAAAGACCCCTACTCTGCCAAGAAAGGCTTTTGGTGGAGTCACATGGGCTGGATGTTCTACCTCAAGCCTGAAGTGTTTGATCGCAAAGTATACGCTCAAAACGCCCCTGATATTGCCCGCGACCCTTACTACGCTTTCCTAGATAAGTATTTCCTCGCACTGCAAGTGCCTGTTGCACTCTTGCTGTATGCCATTGGTGGCTGGTCGTTTGTTATCTACGGCGTATTTGTCCGGGCGGTTGCGCTGTGGCACTGCACTTGGCTCATTAACTCTGCAAACCATATGTTTGGCTATCGCAATTTTGATAGCGATGACAACTCTCGTAACCTTTGGTGGGTAGCGATTTTGACCTACGGCGAAGGCTGGCATAACAACCACCACAGCTTCCCTAAGATGGCGAAAGCGGGTTTGACGAAGTGGGAAATTGACCCCACCTGGTGGTTGATTAAAGGACTGAGAAAAGTTGGATTGGCATCGAAAGTTGTGATGCCACCTGCAAAAGCTCGGATTGAATCAGGATTAAGAGGCTAGGCTTGAGCAATCAGGCTGGAGAGATTAATCTTCAGAGCTTTGGTTAGATTTCCGTAATGGTGTGAGCGCGTCCAGGTTCTGGGCGCGCTCATTGTTTAGAGATATAGCAATCAACGGATGCATTCGTTGATTGCTAGTCGAGTTAGCTGTTGTGGCTAAAGGGTTCTAGCGATCACTTATGTACTAACTGACTCGACAGATGCAATAGCAGTACGAAGGATGGATACAGAATGGACACCCCTGCACGTTACTTGTTGTTTCACGGTTCAGTTGTTCTTTTGATCGGGTTACTATGCGGTGCGCCCTATGGCAGAGCCATTATTAAGCAAAAAAGCGACGAAGTGATTAGGGCTTGGAAGCTAGCGCATGGAGCGCTTTCTGTGGGTGCAACGACCATGATTGCGATCGCCGCTATTCTCTCTTCCCTACAGGTGATTGAAAGCCTTCAATGGGCTTTAGCCATCTGCTTTATTGCATCTGGATATGGCTTTTGCGTTGCACTCACTATTGAACCTTTTGCAAATGGCAGGGGGCTTACGTGGTCAGGCACGGGATTAAATAAGGTTGTTTATGTTGGGAATGTGACCGGGGCGATGACGTCTCTTCTTGGCGCGATCGCGTTACTCATTGCCTCGTACCTATCCCTTGGGTAGCCAGCAGAAAACTGAAGAAAAATCGTTGGAGACGAGCAGGCTACCTTATCCTTATTCAGTCAGCGGAATGGCTTCAGCAATCTCTTCTGGTGATTGATAGCCTACAGCAGGAATATTCGTAGCCTGCCGGTAGCCTTCTACCGCAATCTGACGAGCTTTAAATACGGCCCAATCGCACTCTTTTTCAATGTTGAAATACATCACTGCTTTCACGCCCGACTCTGCCAAGTGCTGATAGGCCCCTGCTAACCAAGCATTCTTTTGGGCCGCACTGCGTCCACCACGATTCACACTCGTGCTTGCCGTCTGCGCAATAAAAATCGGCTTGCCCGGAGCCATCTTTTTCATGCGATCTACATAAGGAGAAAATACGGTCTCTGGTGATTGCCACTGCTTCCAGCTTGCATTCTCGCAATAGCCCCAGTTATAAGCACTAAAAGACACCACATCCACTGACTGCGGCCCTGGATAGTAACGTTCAAATCCATGCTCCGGCGTACTCCATCCATTGGGCGCAAACACCCAGCGTACAGAGCCTTCTGGAATATCCGCTGCGACAAAAATCTCACGAATGTGCGCGTAAGCCCGCTTAAAGTCTTCTGGGGTATGGCCGTAAATTTCCCATGCGCCATTCATTTCTGGCAGGGGTGCCATAAACACTAGTGGCGTTTCGGCTTGCCTTGCCCACTCCCCATAGGCCCGTGCAGTTTTCTCAATGGCCCTATCAATGGCTCCATCGGCAATGTCTGCCGCAGAGTGACGCGATGTCAAGTTAATAAAAGCTGTGTAGTCGTTGTCTTGCAAACGATTGAGCGCGGTTGGGATATCGTAAGCCGGGTTAGGGGCTTCGAGATCATAAAACAGGCCCACTAAGCTATGCTGCTTGCCAATCCAGGTATCTACGGCTTGTACCTGATTGCGCAGTACGGCAGCGTCACCAACGAAGTCTGGCGGGTAGATGCCCAAGAGTAAGGAGGCGGGTTGTGCCCAAGCGTGGTTTGTAAAGAAAAGAATGGCAAGTAGGCTCAAGGTGCCTTGTAACCCACGCAACCAATTCTGTTTTATTTTTGTCATTGTGGGGCTTTAGAAGAGGACTGTGACTCAACACAGTTAGTTTTCCCCTGCAAGCATTATGACTTTGGTCGGGCGAACTTTAGGGTGATACCACCGGAACCGCCGAGTTCACCGCCTGTGCCGAGAATGCCGAGTTCTCCTTTTGCGTTCACCTGTACAGACAGGGTAATTTCTTCTAGCTGCATCCCGTTAGCAGATTTTTTAGCACCCGATTGTTCTATGGCGTTTTGCTCTGTGGCGTTTTGCTCTGCGGCATTTTGCAAATTTTGAGTTTGTTCATCTTGAGTAAACAGCTCATCGATCACATTCTTCATATCCTGAAGCTGAGCTTTTAGGAGGCTTGATTTTATGCTGATGCGCTTTTTTCGGGTGCGGATTGGATCTACTCGGTTTGGCCCACGCCCCCAGCCACCGCCTGTATCACGACTTCCCCGTTCGCCTCTGACGGTTTCTTCTGATTCTGGAATGGGTTCTTCAACAATGAAGTAGATTTGATTGTCGTCAGCCATAGTAAAGACACGTTTATTTCAGACGGATTAAGCTTTTATCTGGTAGGATTCTGCCAACTCATAGCCTAGAATGATGCGTTGTTCTTACTGGTATGGCACACCCATAAGACGCTATCACTTTAATTCGGGTAGTATCTCAAGCAGTTGCGCTTCAGTGATTTCAGTGACGCCGCATTTTCTAGCCTTATCCAGCTTCTTACTCCCCGGATCCACACCCACCACAATGTAGCTAGTTTTGGCACTGGGCATTTTGTTCACTTGCCCGCCTGCCGCCACAATAGCCGCCGTCACCTTGTCATTTGTAGTCTGTTGTAGTTTCCCTGTAATCACAAACGTTTTGCTGGCAAGCTCACCCTCGGCAATCACTTCAACCGTAGAGGAACCATTATCGTTGGGCTTATCGGCAACAGATTGTTTAGGCTCAGATTGCTTAGATTGTGATTGCTTAGATTGCTTAGATTCAGCCGCCTTTTTCTCATTAGAAGCTGATTGCGCCTGCTGGGGTGGTTTTGCCTCCGCCTTTGGCTTAGTTTGACTGGCTTGTTTTTGGCTGGCTAGCGCTTGCAAAGAAGAGATCGCCTGCTGACTAATCTTCACCGCCTCCTCCAAATCCGCCTTATCTTTCTGCAATTTTCCAATTGCCTCGTTCAACTCTCCAGACTTAGTTTCCGATGACTTCAGCTGATCAGTAAGCTGCGCTTTCTCATCCGTCAACGATTGAATCTGTTCAGATAGCTCACTCACCTGCTGTGAAAGATTGCCTTGTTCGGCCGCACTGCTTTGAGCAGATTCAATCTCTTTTTTCAGCGTCTCGTTTTGCTCGCTGAGCGCTGAAAGCTGTTGTTCTAAATCAGAAACCTTCTGCTCAGCCGCAGACTTTTCAGCATCTGTTTGCGCGCCCTGAGTAGCCAATGAATCTCGCTCTTCTTTGGCCTGCTGAAGCTGCTGTTGCAAATCACTGACTTGCGTATTCAAGGCCGATAGCTGCTCTGCGGCCTGCCCTTCGGCCTGGCTTTCAGCCGCCTGCAAAGATTGAGATAGGCGATCGCGCTCTGCCGTTATGAGTCCTATCTGGTCATTCAGCCTAGCCACTTGAATTTCACCCTCTTCAGCTGATCGCGCTAGCTGGTCACGTTCTTGGCTCACTGCTGAAATCTGCTTGCGTAGCTCGGCCAGCTCAGCGGTTTGCTGCGCTTGTTCAGCGGCCTGGTGTTCACGGAGCGCCGCTTGCCCTTCTGCCGCTTCAGCGCTGCGCTTATCAAAATTCTCTTGAAGCTGTTTCTGCTGTTCTGTTAAATCAGAAACCTGTTTTTCTAAGGCCGCAATGGTTTGTTTAGCCTGTTCAGTTTGTTGATGGGTGGATTGTATTTCAGCCTCAGTGTGTTCTTTTTGCTGCGCGATCACCTGCGCCGCCGCCTGCTGCGCATCCGCCACCTGGCGCTCCATTTGCGCCACTTCAGCTTGCTTTTCTGTGCGCGTTTTTTCTAGCGCGGCAGTTTGCTCAGCGAGCTGCTTTTTCAGCGTCGAAATGGCGGCTTCATGCTCACGCTTGCCACTCGCAACCTGCGCGGCCAAGGTTTCTTGTTCGGCTTTGGTGGTCTTTAGCTCAGTTTGCGCCGTGCTCAGCTCAGTTTTTGCCGTGCTGAGTTCGGCTTGTAGCGCTTGCAAACGCTCACGCTGCTGCACTACCTCCGGCTCCAATGCCGTCAGCTGCTTTTGGGCCTTATCTTGGCCTTTGGTAGCATCAGCCAGCCGCTTTTCTAAAGAGCCAACCGCATCCTTCGCTAGGCCCAGCGCTTCGGTAAAGGTCTCATTATCTTTATTCAGCGCCTCAAACTCAGATCTGAGCTTGCCGTATTTCTCTTCTGTTTTTTCCGCCGTTAGCTGATTCTTTTTGCTGCGGTTAAAGCCTAGCCCCGTCGTGGTGGCCAAGAATGCGATCGCCACTAAACCACCAATCAATTCAGAATCTAAACCGTATTCCATAGCCACGCGGCCCAAGCTGAGCCAATCCTAGTCATTCTTCGGCTTACATAATAGGCGCTCTACCTACCGGTTTCAGTACGTAAGCAACGTTATTTATCTTTTCCGCGCCTCCAACCACCTGCTACCGCATTTGCCAGGTGCTATACGATCAGCACCATATTCAGCTCAAGCCCCTCATCAAAGCACTGCCCGTGTCACCCACCGCCCATCAAAGACGCCCCACCCTCATTGGCGCAACCGCTGTCCTCATTTGGTCTACGCTTGCTCTCCTGAGTGATCTCAGTGGCGCTATTCCCCCTTTCCAGCTAACGGCCATGGCCTTTACCCTCGCATTTGGCCTGGGCATCGCCATGCAAATCAGCGCAGGCGATCGCCCCTTAGCCGGGTTACGTCTATCCACCCCCGTGTGGGCCATCGGCATCTGCGGCCTATTTGGCTACCATTTCGCCTACTTCGTGGCCCTGCAAAATGCCCCCGTTATCGAGGCCAGCTTAATTTCGTACCTGTGGCCGCTGCTGATTGTATTTTTCTCTGCGCTGCTTCCTGGAGAACGGCTGCGATGGTTTCATTCCGCTGGGGCGATCGCGGGGTTTCTGGGCGCATTGGTCATCATCACCAAAGGCCAGCCGTTAACTCAGGCACTTACGCTAGATCCACAATATGCGCTGGGATATTTAGCTGCGTTCCTCAGCGCCCTGATTTGGTCTAGCTATTCCGTCCTCTCTCGACGGTTCGGGGAAGTGCCCACCAGCGCTGTCGGCGGGTTTTGTGGCGTTACGGCTGTCCTGGCTTGGTTGTGTCACTTCGGGTTGGAGCAAACAGTGAGTCCAATAGGATGGGAATGGGGTGCGATCGCGGGTCTCGGCCTCGGCCCTGTCGGCCTTGCTTTTTTCACCTGGGACTACGGGGTTAAACACGGCAACATCAAAATTCTCGGCACGCTCTCTTACGCGGCCCCTCTCCTCTCCACGCTGCTGCTTATCGCTTGTGGCCTCGCTGAACCCAGCCCCTCAGTTTTCACCGCCTGCGGTCTCATCGTGGGCGGCGCACTGCTCTCTATGCTAGATGTCTTTAAGCCTGGCATCTGAGAACTGGCATCTGAAAACTGGCATCTGAGGACTGGCATCTGAGGACTGGCATCTGACACTCAACACCTGTCTACACGCACCGGCTAGCCTCTTATTCAGACGAAATATCACGGCACCAACAGCGATTCAATCGCCAAAGAGGCTTTAATCAATGTCAGCTCACCGTTGCTGAAACAACTCTCTAGCCGAGTCATCGGCTTTACACTAGCAACCAAGAGCTTTTCTGAATCCAAAACAAAATCTTCCCCATCGCTCCAGCCGTGATGCAGTAACCGCTGACGAACCATTTTTCGGGTAAACGCGTCAAGTTCTAGCTCAGGAGAGAGAATATCTTGATTATTCAAAATCCAATCGAAAACAACGGGTTTATTCTCTGCAAAATAAACAGCGGCGAAGCCCAAAGATTGTTCAATGTAAGCAGGGCCAGGAGAAGACATCAGAAAATCCTTCAGCTTTGCAGTAGCGCTCACATCTTGGGTTTCTAATACGCTGATGGCTACGTCTAAAAAGGGCTGAAGATCCGCTGGGTTCATTTGATAATTTGACAAAGTTAATCGCAAAAAACAGAACCAATGCATCCGCCCATAAGTACCTGCTACCGGCTGTAATGCACCGGGAGGCGGACACACTAGTCACAACTTCTTTCAGCGTAAGGATAGAATGTGGAGATTTTGTGACTTTAAACGTCGCTCTGCTAATTACTACATATTGACTTCATCTTTTAGCGGCCAAGCTTCACCAAGCCAGCAGTTGGACAATGTTGGCAACGAGTCCTCTAGCATCAAACGGCTTAGTAATAATGCCGGTAATCCCTAGCTCCTTCAAGGTTTGTTGCTCGCTCACTTGCGCTTTTGCAGTCAGCAAAATGGTTGGGATAGCAGCGGTTTTCTCATTGGCTTGGAGTTTTTCATACACAACAATGCCATCTTCTTCAGGCATCATCACATCCAAGAGAATCAGATCCAACGGCTTTTCTTGAGCGATCGCAATGCCTGCACGTCCTGAAGCGGCTGACCACACAGTCCACCCTGCCACCGCCTCCAACGATAGCTGAATAATCTCACGCACACCGTCATCGTCGTCAACCACTAACACCCGTTTTGTCATCACCCTAACTTTCTTTTACGTCTGTAATTTGTATTAAAGCAGGTTTAATGAGCTGGAATGGTGAATATAAACCGACTGCCTTGCCCTAA
The DNA here is from genome assembly GCA_045110585.1 of Phormidesmis sp. Classification (GTDB taxonomy): domain Bacteria; phylum Cyanobacteriota; class Cyanobacteriia; order Phormidesmidales; family Phormidesmidaceae; genus Phormidesmis. The sequence continues at coordinate 15,866 of JBGCGG010000120.1, forward strand.
CGTGCTCTCTACCCAAATATCACCGCCATGTTGTTGAACAATGCTGCGGCAAATCGCTAAGCCTAGCCCTGTGCCACCTTTACTGCGCGAATCAGACGCATCAACCTGATGAAAGCGCTCAAAAATGCTGCTGACTTTATCGGGTGGAATGCCTCGGCCCTCATCGGTCACCGTAAACTGCACCACACTTCCGGTATCCATACCCGTATTAGATAAAATCTCTTCTACATCAATCCAAATGGTGGCCGGAGCTTCTGAAAATTTAATCGCGTTACCAATCAAATTAGTAAGCACTTGAATCAAGCGATCACAATCCGCCAACATCAAGAAATCCGTCTGCGCTATTTCCAGCTTAATGCCAGCACGCTCAGCCACCAGTTCCAATAGCTCAGCAATCCGGTGCGTCAGCGCCTTAGTTGAAATCGAGACTTTGTGCAGCCTAATTTTTCCAGATTCTAAACGCTCTAGCTCCAAGATATCGTTCACGAGCTTCACCAGCCGATCCGAGTTCTCCACAGCCAAACCAAACACATGCTGCCCTCGCTCCGACTGAGGATCAATCAATCCAGTAGATAACAAATCTAATGCACCATGAATAGCCGTCAGCGGCGTGCGCAGCTCATGGCTAACCACCGAGATAAATTCACTTTTCATTCGGTCTACCGCATGCCGCTCAGTAATGTCTTCACCAATGCTGAGGGTGCCAGCGGGCAGCCCTTGAGTATCTTTTAGCAAAGTTGTATTCCAAGAAATGAGACGCTCATCTCCATTACAGGTCACCACATTGTTCTGATAGTTGGGATAATCTTCGCCCTGCAAAATATCTTCAAAAGCGGCTTGGCTACGCGGCTGTTGAGACGCTGGGACAAACAATTCAAACCAGTTTTCACCCAAAATCCTATCTTTAGAACAACCCATCTGACGAACACAGCATGGATTGACATACTCTACTTTTCCAGTAGCATCCAACCCCACTACCAACAGTTGCACATTGTCTAAAAAGCTTTGCCAACGGCGCTCTGACTCTTGTAGGGTTGCCAATAGTTCAACCCGTTCTTGTTCATCTTTTTGGCGCTGCGTAATATCTCGTTGGAGAACCAAAACATAATCCTCTGCTTGGTCATTCAGAACAACGGTATAAGAGCAGTCCATCATCAAAACTCGGCCATCTTTACAAATAAATTCCATTTCTTGACGATAGCTGCCGGTTGCGAGCAAATCAGCAAATTTTGACTGATACATGGCCTGAGTACCCTCGCTCAAAAAAGCCGTAAACGCTTTCCCGATCATTTCGGTGGCTTCATAGCCCGCCTGCGCTGTCACCGTAGGATTCACCTGCTGAATCAAGCCTTGCTCATCCAAAACGTAAATAAAATCAGGCGCTGACTCAAAAAGCGAACGAAACCGCAGCTCACTTTTCTTAACCGCTGCGGTACGTTCTTCCACCCGTAACTCCAGCTCCTGATTAAGCTGGTTTAAGTCCGCTTCTGCCTGCTTACGCGCATCAATATCACTGATAGAGCCAGTCATCCGAATAGCCTTACCAGCTCCGTCTCGTAAGGCTTTAGCCCGATCAAGCACCCACATATAGTGGCCGTCCTGGCACAGCAGGCGATACTCTGCCGTGTAGTAAGGCGTTTTTTGAGCGCGATAGGCTTGAGAAGCCGCCAACACCCGATCCACATCAGCAGGATGTATACGACTAGCCCACGCCGATAGATCACTAGAAAATTCGTGCGCTTCGTAGCCCAGCATTTGCTTGAGTCGTGGTGACACAAACAGCTCATTGGTATCTATGTTCCAATCCCAAATACCATCATTGGTGGCTTCTAGCGCTAGCTGCCATCGATCTTCACTCGCCTTTAAAGAAGCGGCAACAAGCTTACGTTTTGTAATGTCTACAGTGAGTCCAGCAATCCGGGTGGGCTGACCGTTCACGTCAGCTAACACCTTACCTTTCGTTAACACCCACTGTTCTTCCTGCTGGGCACGGCCTTTAAAGTCACGGTCTTCAGAGGCAGCACCTTCAGCTCCAAACAATCTATCCAACCGATGCTCTAGCGCAAAGGCAGCTTTCTGATTGGCTGACAAAAGTTTAGTCAGGGAGGAACTTAACGGTAATCACCATGAAATCAAGGCGGCCAGCCTTTTTGTTGTGCCGAACCCTAGAGGCCATAGCAGGTTGAGGATCAAGATGAGATGTAAAACAAACCCGTTTAATCAACTGCCAGCCATTGAGCAGTGCCG
>JBGCGG010000121.1:0-2701 GCA_045110585.1 Phormidesmis sp.
GCGTCTGCCTCTGCTGTCATGTTGTCTAAGGCTAAAGGCTTCAGCAACAGCTCCAGTTGATCGGTTGCAATAGTGGAGTCTTTGGCCGTGATGGCTTCTATGGGGGGCTCAGTATCGGTATTTTCTGCCTCTTCACCATCGGTTACGGTTTCAACTACTTCGGAAATGGTTTCGCCCACGGCCTCTTGCTGGGCCAATGCGGGTGTTCCAATCATGGCAGAGATTGAGAGGATCCCGGTAGCGGCGATCGCTTGAATACTGATAGAAATAGCAAACTTACGCATTGTAATTAATAGCTCCCTATTGAGCTTTGACTAAATTAAGAAAGTGTAATCAAACTCGGCCTATGAAATCACCCTCAAATCTGCTTAGCGATCACATAGTCTGACCAGACAGAAGTTCGGCCAACAAAAGTGTCTCGTTTTCCCCAATGGGTATTAAGTTGACAGTGCCCTTCTGACATTTTTGTTTTTATTGCGAGATAGACTCTAACCCAATTGATGACATAATTGTAAATATAAAAATAAGACTTGTGCAAGTAGGAAATAGTTTTCTAAATAGTTTGAAAAGTCATATTGTTTTCTATCGCAACACTTAGCAAGGTTCGAGATAGTCGATAGTGGCATCGCTGATGCGTTTTTGCTGAGGGCTTTCGACAAATTACGGTGCGACCCCGTGTCGGTTCCCGGCGTTAGGGAACGCGCACCAAGACGACGGCTACAGTTTTTACCTCTGCAATTCTGTTTCTCGTTGTGAGTTTTACCGTTCTTAATGATCTGTTTCGTGTCACAACTAGGCATATCGGAAGTTGAGTTTCCATAAAGTCAGACACCACCGGCGAAGCCGGGGGCTTGATGAGTAGGGCCGCCTCAAAGGCGGGTGCTCCACCGGCAATGACTGACTGTGAATAAATCGGTGACTGCGCTGCCTAGAATTGACCGCTCTTATCACTCACATCCTGGTCTCGGATATAGCGTTTCACTGCCTCCAGTTCAAACCCTACTGTCGATACTGCATAACCTCTCGCCCAAAACGACTCTCCGCTGAAATTTCGTCGTTTGCCTTTGTACTTTCGCGCGATCGCAATTGCACTTTTCCCTTTCAAGAACCCAATCACTGAGGCCACTGAATACTTCGGCGGGATTTCGATACACATATGAACATGCTCTGGCATTAAATGACCCTCCACAATGCGACATTCTTTCTGCCGCGCCAATTCATGAAACACTGCCCCCAAAAACTCTCGGATACCGCCAAACATCGTCTTACCGCGATACTTTGGTACAAATACAACATGATACGTACAGTCCCACTTTGAGTGAGACAGGCTTTGGTACAATTCCGACATACTTTTCTCTCCTACGGGTTGGCTGCATCTAGCCTCCGTGGGAGTTACTTTACGCCGGGTACGCTCAAAGCTTCTCTAGTCGCACTGGTCAAACCAGTGGCTTACCTCAGACATTTAGTTAGTTAGTCGAACAGCACTCATTCATTCTATTTTTACTGCTTGAGGACTACCGTCTTTTGTGATCTGGTTAACCAGACTACAAAAGACGCCTTGAATTTATCCGTTATGCCTAAGCGTATTCCAAGTCATATAAGTCAGATTGGTCGTGATATTCTATACTAAGCGTCATAAGTGGAATGTTTAGCTAATCAGTCATATGTATAGACCTATAGCGCTGTATAGACCTGACCTATAGCGCTATGGACATACCATCCATGGCGTTGAAACTACGGATGCATTTTAGGTTATAGACCTATTGGGTGGATGGATAATCAAGCAGCGCTTACCCTGATTCGAGACATACTAGAGCCACGCCAGCTTAGCTCCCTTGAGGAGATGGTCATTTGCTATAGCTGGGAGGGTAAACGCTACCGTGAGATGGCTCTATCGTTAGGCTATGAAGAGGGCTATCTGAAAGATACAGGTTCTCGTCTTTGGCAGTCACTGTCCGATAGCCTAGGGTATCCAGTTTCTAAAAAAAGACTGCGTTATACACTACAGGAGATTGTGGCACAATCACAGTCTTCGAAAACTGACGCTGTAAGCCCGGCAACCGCAACGACTACACCGGCTAACGCGGATCCATCGCCACCTGCATTTGAGCCTTCAGTAGGCTATCCTGGCTCGCCATTATCATTTGGGTCGCCTCTTTATATTCAACGCCCGCCGGTTGAAACGCTGTCTGTTGCCGCGCTCCAGCATCCAGGAGGACTGCTGCGGATCAATGCGCCCTGGCGTATGGGCAAAACGTCTTTAATCAATCATTTGATTGGTGAATTTCAGCAAATGGGGCAGGCAACGGTCGTGATTGACATGCGACAGATTGACACCACATCTCTAGAGAGTTTGGATGTATTCTTTCGTTGGTTTTGCTGGTCCATCAATCAGCAACTGAATTTAGCCTGGGATCTTGACAAATACTGGTTTGAAGACGCGGGTAGTAAGCTGAACTGCACCACGTATATGCAGGAGCATATTCTGACCCAGATCAATTCCCCTTTGGTCATTGCGATAGATACCTGCCACGCGCTGCTGGAGCATCCTATCATTGCCAGAAATTTTTTTGCCATGCTACGTTCCTGGTATGAGCAGGCTAAGGTGCGTCCTCAGTGGCAGAAGCTACGATTGATTTTGGCCCATGTTGCCAATTTAGATTTACCGGTGCATGCTCACCAATCGCCTTTTAATGTAGGG
>JBGCGG010000122.1:0-5052 GCA_045110585.1 Phormidesmis sp.
TATTTGAGGCTGATGGCGATGACTTCATTTTGCAAGCTTTTTCCTACAGCAGCGGCATATCTGGTAATTCTATCCCGCTACTTGCCGCCTGTAACGTCTATCTGGCTTGGCTTCGGATAGTTTTTCAGGGGCAACTAGTTAGTCACTTGTCTGAAACGTTTGGGGATTTCTTTTAGCATTATTGATATTCATCGTGGTCATCAGAGATAGAGAACAGTGCGAATACATTCGCACTGTTCTAGGCACTTTAGCCTTTGTTCTTCATTGGTTTCAGCGGACAGATATAACACAGCTCAAGTGACAGACGCGATAAAGGTCTTGAAAATCCCCTCAAGAGAATGTTGTGGGCTAACCCCGTTACGGAAACACTCGCCCAGTTAAAGGCAGTCTTCAGCACATCGCCTTAATCTCTTAACGAAGGGGAAGATCCAAACAAGATTTGATAGAAGTCATTGGGGGCAGGGCGAAATTCTAAATCGTTACCTATGCTGGTGTCTATGTGATACTGCAAACATTAATGCGCGCTATTGAGTGAGCACTAGCAATCCTCTCTTTCTCAGAACCGAAATTTCACGCCTGGGTTAACGCTCAGCAAAACTGTGTTGAAAGACTAGAATGGCAATTGAATGCAAAATGCCGTGCCTTGATCCACATCAGACTGCACGTTCAAGCGCCCTTCGTGGGTTTCAATAATAATTTTCTGGGCGATCGCAAGCCCTAACCCCGTCCCTTTACCGGGGGCTTTAGTCGTAAATAAATGATCAAATATTTTGGCTTTGACATCAGGCGTCATGCCCTTACCATTATCTTTTATTTTAATTTGAATCACTTGTTCATCTTTCATATAGCCTGTATCAATAGTCAAAATTTGAGGATGCGCCTCTAAGGCTTGGTAAGTTGTACTCAGGGCTGCTTCATCAAAGGCATCAATGGCATTGGCCAAAATATTCATAAATACTTGGTTAAGTTGATTAGGAAAGCATTTAATAGAAGGTAAATCGCCATACTGCTTAACGATTTTAATCGCCGGTCGATGGTCATCGGCATTGAGACGATACTTTAAAATGGTCAGCGTGCTTTCTAAACCCTCGTGAATAGAAAATTCAACCTTGTTACGGTCATCAGTACGGGAAAAGGTTCGAAGACTGGTGCTAATATTTTTGATGCGATCGCTAGCCGTTTTCATCGAGTTTAAGAGCGTAGGAAAATCTTCGCAAAGAAACGCCAAATCAATTGATTCAGCATGCTTACTGACTTCGCTCGGGAAAGCATCTGAATAATTTTGGATGAGCTTTAGATGCTCTAATATATCGCTTAAATACTCTTGAGCATTCTCAATGCTGCCATTGAGAAACCCAATCGGATTGTTAATTTCGTGGGCAACGCCAGCGACTAAATTGCCCAAATCTGACATTTTCTCCTGCTGAATCAGGGTTAACCTTGATTGCTCCAATTTCGCCAATGCCTGCTGCAACTCAGCCGTTCGCTCACTCACCTTATGCTCTAGTTCTTGAGAAAACGATTGCAGCTTAATGTGAGTATTTACTCGAGCGAGGAGTTCTCTCTCTTGAAAAGGCTTGCAAATATAATCTACAGCCCCGAGAGAGAACCCTTTAGCGATGCTTTCTACATCGGATAGCGCTGTAATAAAAACGATCGGAAGATGGGCCGTATCTGGATTAGACTTAATCTGTCGGCAGGTTTCAAAGCCATCTATTTCTGGCATCTGAATATCCAACAAAATCAAATCAGGTAGATAGTTTTGTAAGCGTCTTAATGCCCGTTTTCCGCTCGTGACAGCGGCCACCTGATAGTGAGCTGCCGAAAGCAACTCAGAGAGTACCTTGAGATTAGCAGGCACATCATCAACAATTAAAATCTCAGCCTTTTTCCCATCTTTATTCAACACCAGCCAGTTCCTCCGTAGAAATATCTTTTAGATACTGATGTAGTAAATCTTCAATCGCTTCAGTTTGGAACTGTTGAGCCAGTTCAAGCATGGAATGAACAAAGCTTTTATACTGACTATCTGACGAAACCAATTGTTCTAATTGTTCTTGGAGGGTCACAATATTATCCCGCTGTGCTAATTCTAGAAAGCCTTCCAGAATGGCCTTGCTCGGCAAAACCAAACTGACGGGCAAAGAAGCCATCTCTGCATGCTCTAAGGCTTGGTAAGTCCACGTTAGCGCCAACTGAGTTGCCACTTGCTGAAATAATTCATGGGCATTAACAGGCTTTGTCAAAAAGTCATCCCCGCCCTCCTTGAGTGCCCTTTGCTGATCTTGAGGAGAAACAGACGCCGACGAAACAATCACCTTTGTCTCTTTTAAATCGTTCGACTGTCGAATCTGTTTGAGCAATTCAAACCCGTCCATCACTGGCATAGCTAAGTCTGTAATAACAAGATCAGGGTGGTGAGAACGTAGCTTTTCTAAGCCTTCTCTGCCATTACTCGCCTCCACAACAGAGAAACCTAGTGGTTCTAATAAGTTTAATAAAATAGATCGATTTGCCCATCGATCATCCACCACTAAAAGCGTATAACGCTGAGCTGCCTCGTAGCCAATAATGCGATCGCTGCCCACCACCACCTGCTGCCATGCCCAATCCTTAACGAGCGGTAGATCAACCGTAAAAGAAAATTCGCTCCCCTTACCTAATTGGCTCTGAACTTGTATGGTTCCCCCCATGAGCTGAACAATACGCTGACTGATGGCAAGCCCTAGTCCTGTACCTTCTGATTGTTTTTTCTGCGCGCCCACTTGCTCAAAAGCTTCAAATAATTGGGTTAAATTTTCTTCTGCAATACCCACGCCAGTATCAATTACTTGAAAAAGCAAAGATACCTGATTTTCTGATTGCGTCAAAACATCTACCTGCAGCGTAATCGAACCAGCATCGGTGAATTTAATAGCATTGCCCAGGAGGTTAATCAGAACCTGACGTAAGCGTTTTTCATCAGCATTTACCCCTTCTGGCAGGTGGGGACTGGGTTGATAGATAAGGTCAATTCTTTTCTGTTCAGCCTTAATTTTGCACATTTCAACAACACTTTGTAGCAGTGCTGGCAAGTGCAGGCTGCTCGGCATCAGCGATAGCTTACGGGCCTCAATTTTTGACAAATCTAAGACATCATTAATTAAATTGAGTAAGTGAGAACCACACTGATGAATAACATTGACACCCTCTTGAGCTTTGGGAGGAAGCGCCGCAGAGCGTTCCAAAATTTGCGCATAACCGAGAATGCCATTGAGCGGGGTGCGTAACTCATGGCTCATGTTTGCCAAAAACTCACTTTTGGCTTGGTTGGCACTATCAGCAGATGCTTTGGCAACTTCAAGGGCCAGTGTCCGTTCTTTGACTTTTTGTTCTAGGTTTAGAAAAGCATCTTTGAGCTGTGCAGACATCTGATTAAAAGCGAATGCTAGCTCTCCTAGTTCATCTCGGCGATCGAGAGATATTGTTGCATCCCAGTTTCCCTGAGCAATGTCTTGCGCAGATTGATTGAGCTTGAGGATAGGATGTGTGACCCAACGCGCCGTGAGGATACCGATTACCGTAGCAACAATCAACGTTATGCCACATAAAATAATGGTGATGTGTGCATTGCGCTCAATGGCGGCAATAAAGTCAGATTCAGAAACAACACTAACCACCAGCCAATCAATGCCTTCAATCCCGTCTTTATCTTGATAGGGAGAAACGCGCAAGAACTGTCGTTTACCCCCTTGAAAAAACGTGAGCACCTGATCTGATTCAATTTGAGTAAAGCCACCAAAATTTTCTTGCAGATAGCTTGCACTAGCACGAATTAAAGGATCTTGACTCTCAGTAATGCTAAGTCTTTGAAATGATTCTTCGGCTGCGTTCTCGTCCTCTTCGTTGTCTTCTACACTTTTAGTTTCTTCCGCTACCTCTGCTCTCTGCCTAAAAGGGGTCAAATCGGCAGAACTAGCCACCAAAAGACCATCTCGCTCGATAATTGCTGTGCGCGCAGAAGGACTGAGTTCTATTTCACTCAGAAATTCGCTTAGCTTAGCAAGGGTTAAATCAATGGAGAGAACGCCCAAAAAGTTCTGCTGGCGATCAAGCAATCTCTTCTCTACAGATATGGCTAAAACCCCGCCTTCGTAGGCGGCAGCATGTGTTTCTATCTGATTTCCTGAATCAACAAAAGCATCAAGTTCCCACTCATAAGCAGGACTCCAATATAGGCTGGTTGTCTCATTGCTAACGACTTCCTCCTCCCAGAAATATTCTTCCTGGGGATCATAGTCAGAGATTTCTTCAGGGGGTTCAATGCGATCGCCTTCAGCATCTACTCGATAACTGTAAGTGTCACCTTGCGTTCTAACCGATCTTTCGTCAAAGGCAATTGATTTACCACCATCATACCAATAGCCAACGGCAGCAAATTCTCCATCATCTAAAATCAGTGAAATATAATCGCTCTCGTAGGTTTGGAGTTGTTTCCAAAAGAATTTACTTAGACTACTATAGTCACGAACATCAACCAGCTCAGCTTCCAAGCTGTCTGTAATATTGCTGCTAATATACTTAGACTGCGCTAAATGGGAATCTAGCTGAATTGAGAGTCGTTCAGAGATTTCTTTCTGCAATTGACCAGCAAGATTTTGAACTGTTTGTTGTCCGTTGCGATAAGAGAAATAGCCGACTAAACCCACTGCAGTAAAAATTTGCAGAATGAAAGGAATAATCAAAACGCTTCGTAAGGGGAAAAAACTGAGTGGTTTCAGCGGTTTAATGCTCATAATATCGTGGCCAATACAAATTTCCCTTAAGCGGCGTTTTACTAGAACAACTCAGTTTTTACAGTGGGCTGTACCTGAATTGAGAAATCACTAGATTGAAAAATCACTAGATTGAAAAATCACTAAATTAAGAAAGCAAGTAACTACTCAGGCTAAAGTACTGGCATCACCGGGTCTCCAGCAAAGGTACGAGAGAGTGCGTCAAGTACAGCTATGCCCTGCTTTCTCAGCGTCGATATATAGCCTCGAATCCGACAGAACTGTTGTCCGCCAGCCA
>JBGCGG010000123.1:0-16162 GCA_045110585.1 Phormidesmis sp.
TAAGCCTTGGGCGCTGGAACTACCGACTAAAAAACGAGACAACCTCCAACAGATACGCGCGCTCAGCGCAATCGATGGCACTACTGCCAATGCGAACAGCAGATCAAGCAGCAGTGCCACTAACATCATCCAGGAAGTAGAGATCAGCCAAGATGAGTTTGCAAAGCTGCTAGGCCAAGCTATCCCCGAAGAAACGTCGCCGCCGAAGCCACCTGCAAACCTTCCCCCTGGCAGTAGTTTTATTCGGATTGGGAATCCCTTTAAGCGGGTGGGCCGTGCGATTAAAAAGGCAACGTCGGTTGTGATTGGCGTGGTGAAAGATGTGGTGAATGTCATCGTGAGAACGGCACAGGGCGTCTTTAAGTTCATTGTGGACACCGTCGAAAAGGTTGCTGAATTTGTAGAAGCCGTTGTTGAAAAAGTCGTCAAGGCGATTAAACAGTTCATTGAGTTTCTGCAGTTCTTGTTCAACTGGGGCGATATTCTCAAGACTCAGCGCTATTTAGTCGGTGCGATTAATTCCGGATTTGACTATGCTGCGCAGCTAGCAGATGACGCCAAACCGCATGTCTCTAATTTCTTTGATGGCCTGCAAGATAAGGTTGAAGAGGGAATGAATGACCTGGTTGAAAAGCTGGGTGGAGATCCCTCAGATGTCAAACAGTCTAAGGTGAGATTGCCAGAAGCTTTAGATTGGCTCTTGTCCAAGCTCTTTGGCGGCTCCAAGAAATCCAATGCCGACACAGACCCTGGTGCAGTGGCATTGCCCGACGGCGATTCTCCACTAGAGGAATTTATCAGGCACTTGCTAGAAGCCATTGAGAACCTGATAGGTGCGGGGCTACGCGGGATTGAAGGTGTAGGTGAAAGCCTCTTCACACTGCTGAAAAATCCACTTAAGCCGCAGCGGGCACTGATTGTCATCATCGAAGCGCTTAGGGATGTGGTGATTCAGCTATTAGAAGCTGGAGAAAATATCACCTTGGCACTGCTATCTGCGATTGAGGGCATTATTGAACTCTTCAAGGATTTGCTCAATGGTGAAATCAAAATCCCCTTCATTTCAGACCTGTTTAGGTTAATAGGCGCTGGCAAGCTAACCCTGCTCAATTTATTTGCGTTGATTTTGGCCGTGCCTGTTACCGTAGTGCATAAAATTGCATTCAATGAGCGCCCCTTCAAAGGAGATGATCCTAGTGAGCTACTGACCGGGCCCAAAGCACAGCTAACCGCCGCTTCAAAGGCTGCTGTTAATCAAGGCGCACTTCTCCAAAATGCAGCTCTCCGGGGCGATGACGGGCAGGCAGCGGAGCTATCCTCTGTACCAAAGCTCAGCGTGGTGCGTGGGCTAGGGGTAACGGCACTCGTTGCAAATGTAATCAATGGTTTCTTTCTCAATCCCTATTTGAATTTGACCTTAGAAGGTGTTGATGACGTCATTGAGGGCAGCGTTTTCCGTGGTGGCATTGAGCTATTTACGTGGGTAAATGATTTCTTTATCTGGCTACCGACCATCCCAGGCTTTGTGAAAGTCGGCGATTTTAAGGATGCCTCTGGCGCAGAGATATTCCACTGGGTTGTGAGGACGTTTAATTTGTTCGCAGATTTGGGAATGACCGTATATGGCTGGACACTGAGAAATCCTAAAAACACACAGCGAATGGAGCGTGCCACCGAAGGCACGATTATATTCGCGGGCATTATGTCAGTCATAGATCTAATGGCCGCTCTTGGTGTAGTCAGTACGCTTGACACTGATCAACAGCTACTCAATCTGACGAATCATGCACTGTTTGTACTACCTAATGCGGCAACCATGCTCAGGCTATTAAATGAACCTAATGCACTCCTCCTCTTGGGCTTCATTGATGTTGGTTCAGCGGCAGCAAGTACGGTAACGGGTAGCTTCTTACTGGCGAGTGATGTGGATGCTGTGAAGCAAGCGATATAAGTCGCTGACCGTGTTCCGCCCCTATTGAAGGCGGCAAGGGATGAATGCCTTGCCGCCTTCAAAATTACGAACTAGGAACCTTCCCTGATGAGGGTAAGCCTGATAAGCGGAACTAAGTCAGCCATAAGTTAGCCGTTCTTGGCCTTTATCGTAGCCTTGCGGCCTGTCTAATAGGGATATAGAGCGAAGTACGGATGCATTCGTACTTCGCGAGTCACTTAGCCCGTTGTTTTGTAGTAAATTCAGCCGATTTATGCGTCTTAAGCTAAGTGACCAAAGCTGTAGAGCAAGCGCACCAAACAAATCACCAAGCGCCTGCTTAATTCACCAAACCCAATCACTCAGGTATTTATTATGCAACGCTTCGTTCTTTCTGCTTTCTCTGTCGTATTGGTAACTGCTGCGATCGCACCCGCCGCTCAGGCAATGCCCCAAAATAGCGCTTCCTTCAATCTCCATCAGCTGCGCATCTCCGAACTAGAAACTCGCAACAAATCTGAAGACGCCCAGTACCCTTACTATCCACAGCAAGCTGAATATCCTGAGACGTACAAGCCAGCGGCTTCGCAAGACGCCTCTGCAAACGAGGAGGGCACCTGGACTCAAGAGGCAACTGTCTCACAGCCCATAGAAACTCAAGCAGAAACCCAAGCAGAAAATTCTACGACTCTCTCTTTAATCGAACGTCGCCACCAATCACTAGGAGATAACTAAATCATCCTCTCAAGGCTGATCGCCAAGACAGCAATCGACAAAAGCAGTCACGCTAATGCCTCAGTCAATGCCTCAGTCAATGCATTCTCAGTGATTCAGGGCATCGGTTCATTTCTGCGAAACATATTGCATCGCATCACATACTCTCAATCGGCTCTCTATCGCAATCAGCCCTCTAACAGCTATGAAACAACCATCAGCAGAAAATACACGCCAATTGTTTTTTCAGAAATTCAAAAAAGAATCTACGCCACCCCTTATTTTGGGCCACCGAGGCGTACCAGAAGAGCATCAAGAAAATACAATGGCCGGATTCAAGCGAGCCGTAGAACTAGGCATTGATGGCGTTGAGCTGGATGTCTTTCTCACAAAGGACAACAAACTGGTCGTTTTCCATGACCTAGAGACTGAGCGGCTAACCGGCGTAGCTGGCCGCATCACTGAGATGACATGGAAAGAGATCCAACAGCTCACTATTAAGTCAGTGATTAATGTAGGCGATAAGACAATTGACTATGGCCGCGAAGAAAAAATTGAGCTGTTAGACAATGTTCTCGAAGAGATGCGGGGAAAGCTATTAGTCAATATTGAAATCAAGGCATACAGGCTCGACTTTAGCCAGCGCCACACAGGTACAGCAGTGGCTAATTTAGTTCGTCGCATGGGCCTTGAGAACGATGTATTTGTCACATCGTTTAACTTTTGGCCGCTCATCTGGCTAGAGAGAACCTATCCCGGTATTGAGTCAGGGTTTACTTATGCGCCAAAGGTTATTAAAAACAGTGCATTGCAGTGGGTAATGGAATCCAGCTTCGTTGGGAAACTGACGGGCTCAACCCTCACAAATATGAGCCTCAATATGTTCGATGACGACACAGTGGAGAAAGTACACAAACGCGGACTGGCGGTAGGAGCCTGGACTGTTTTCTCTCAAGATTCTAAATGGTTAGGAGAGCCAATATCTCCTGAACAAGAGCTGAATTATATTCACTCGCTCACAGCCCGTGGCATTGATTACTTCATTACGGACGATCCGGTGCGATTGCGAAAGGTACTCAGCCCGCAAAACAAAACAGTCTCCATAAGATAACCAAAAGTCAGCCAAAACGTAGCCTCGAACGTAGCCTCCCACTCGATTGAATAGGGATAAGCCTATATCGGATGTATTCGTTACAGGCGTGTTGCTTGGCCCGCTGTTGAGTAAGGCTTTTCATCAGAGTCCTATCCCTCAGCCAAGCGACCAAAGTTATAGAACAATGAGTGAGCTGAGATAATGGTCATGACTACATCCCAAATATCCAAATGCCCCTTTCATGCGGCACAACAGATCTTTCAGAAAAAGCATTATATCGACTCGAACAGGACTAGCCCGGACGCTCAGACTGCTAAAGCAAAGCCTATTCCTCACAGTAAGACACCTAAGATATTACAGGCTGCAAAGTGGGCGCTAGACCCCGTTGGCTACATTCAAAAAAACGTTAAGCGCCATGGCGATGTTTTCCGCGCACCGGTTTCATCAAAAAAATCGTATTGTTTAGTCAGCGATCCAAAGATTCTTCAATACCTTTTCACCCACGATACGGGTACAGCCCTCTCCTCTCCTGGTGAACTCACGCAGATTACAGTGCCTTTAATCGGTCGCAAGAATGTGATTGGCTCTGGTGGCAAACAGCACCAACATCGCCGCAAAGTCACCATGCCGCCGCTGCGTCCACAGAACTGTCTTAAAACCTACAGCACGATTATCCAACAGGTTACCCAGGAGGTAATCGACCAGTGGCAAGTGGGCGACAGCTTTGATTTGCGTGTTGAAATGCAGAAAATCACCACCAGAGTCATTCTACGGGTAGTGTTAGGTCTTGAATCAGGCGATCGCGCGCTAGCGCTAGAGAATTTGCTTAGCTCACTTTTAAATATGATTGCCACTCCGGTTTCTTCCCTGCTTTTGTTCGTGCCCTGGCTGCGCACAGATTTAGGCCCATGGAGCCCAGGCGGTCGTATGCGCATGCTAAGGAACCAAATAGAAAACCGCCTACTTGCAGAAGTTAAAGAACGTCGAAACGAAACGCACCGAAACACAGATCAAGCATCAGCAGAAATGGACGTTTTGTCTCTGCTGCTATCCGCTAAAGATCATGAAGGGAGCGATCTATCCGATCAAGACATTTGCGACGAACTGATAATGTTCTTGATAACTGGGTTTGAAGCAACCACCATTGCACTTACCTGGAATCTGTATTGGGCTCATTTTCTCCCCGAGGTAAAGCACAACGTACTCACAGAACTCAACGCGCTGCCCGAGGAGCACGATGCCAGCCAGCTGATGTCGCTACCCTATCTATCTGCTGTTTGCAATGAAACCCTGCGCATCCATTCGGTGGTAATGCTCACCTTTGCTCGCCGAGTAAATGAACCGTTACAGCTAGGCGGCTATCAGTTTAAGCCGGGCGATTTGGTCATGGGGTCTACTTATTCACTCCATCGACGAGAAGATCTCTATCCGCAGCCTGATCGCTTCCGCCCCAAACGATTTATAGAGAGAAAGTTTTCTCCCTACGAGTTTATGCCCTTTGGCGGCGGAGTACGACGGTGTATGGGTAGCGCCTTAGCCCAGAGTGAGATGAAAATTGTTTTGGCAACGGTCTTACGCCAGGTCGATTTATCATTGGTCAACCACCACCCGATAAAGCAGATCAGACGCGGCATTGCATCAGGGCCAAAGTCACCTATACGGGTAACCGTTATGAAAAAGGACAACAAAGCTGCCTCACTTTAAATTTTATGGAGCTGCTATGGATATTCACATTCTTCTGCACTTTTACCTGATAGGTGTTTTCTTTTATGGCCTTTTTCTAGTTATTGCGATCGCAAAACAAAAACAGGAACTTATCAACCGCACCGCCACACTATTGTTGCTGCTGCATTCAGTTTGCCTGGCACTTTCTCAAGGGGCTTTAGGATGGCGCATTTGGGTATGCACTCTCTTAGCGCTAGGCGGATATGAGCTGAGCCAACAGTATCAGCTAGGCGTAGCCAAATCGATTGTTATAGGCATGGGGCTATTTGGCGCTGCATTCTTTATCCAGCCTAGCTTAGCAGCGCACTCGGACTTAGCCGAAGTGATGATTTTACCTGCCTGCCTATCTACCGTTGCGATCCTAGTTACCCCCAAAGATATCCTTCAACAACGGCCCTGCCTAGCAGCCGTCATTGGATTCTTTTTAGTCCCTTGTGCGCTTTTGCTTATGGGGTTAGCGAACCTAGAATTAGGGTTTGTTCTTGTTCCACTTGTCTTAGTGCAGTTCAACGATAGCTTTAGCTACTTGGCGGGTAAAAGATTTGGCAAAACTCATCTGTTTCCAGAGATTAGTCCCCATAAAACCTTAGAAGGTTACGTGCTTGGGAGCAGCGGCATTGTTCTCGCCCTGGTTTTACTACATACTTACATCCCAGTTATTCACACTCACTTATCTCAAGACCTGGTTTTATTTGTTGGCGTCTTTATTCTCGGCAATGCCGGAGACTTAATTTTCTCCTGCCTCAAGCGCAAGCTAGACACCAAAGACTTTGGCACGCTGCTGCCTGGTCATGGTGGCATGTTAGATCGCTTCGATAGCATTTTATTTATGGCCCCTTGCTTTTATGTCATGGCCAATCATCACTTTCTTTAGCAGGTGACTTAAGGAATAACACAATCATGAAACACACGATGCTAGCTCAGCTCGATTTCCCTAACCTATTCACGATGGGTGGGTTAGTGCTGAGTTTATTCTCAGTGATCTGTGCAATACAAGGAGACTTTTATTTAGCCATGATCTGCATGATGGGTGCAGGTATGGTTGATTTATTAGATGGCTTAATTGCCAGAAAGATGGAACGAACGCCCTTACAGGCCGACGTTGGGAAACAGCTCGACAGCTTGGTTGATGTTTGTTCTTTTGGCTTTTCGCCTGCTATTTTCGCTTACTGTTTTGGCTTGCAAGATCCCTATTCAGTGGCCATGCTCGCGTTTTATGCAGCGATGGCGACCCTACGACTGGCCTATTTCAACAGTACGGGGCTGAGCACTAGCGGCGCAGATTCCTTTTTTACGGGCTTACCGGTCACCTACGCAGCCTTGTTTATTCCCGTGGGGTTTCTCTCACAGTTTTTTCTCTCTGAGGCTGTTGTTCAATGGGTATTGAGAGGGATTTATTTACTGTTAGCGATCGCAATGGTGAGCACTATTCAGGTGATTAAAATCAGGGGGGCTTGGTACGGCGTATTCGCAGCAGGGGCACTGTTGCTAACCGGCATCTATAGTTGGGCAATGTTTTAGTTGGGCAATGTTTTAGACGATGCCTCAAGCCATACCATAAAGCCCCCATTCATCCATCACACCACAGCAAAATCAGCAAATAATCCATGCCAACATTTTGTCTCGTCTGGTTGGGGCAGCTCATTTCACTAATTGGGTCTGGCCTTACTGGGTTTGCCCTGGGCGTTTGGGTCTATCAAATAACAGGGTCTGCCACTCAGTTCTCACTGATCTATTTTTGTACAGAACTGCCTGCCATTTTAGTAGCGCCCTTAGCTGGGGCCGTGGCCGATCGCTGGGACAAGCGCAAGGTCATGATTGTCAGTGATACGGGGGCGGGGTTGAGCACCATTGTCATGGCCTTGCTTTTGGCATTTGGCAAGCTAGAAATCTGGCATATCTATCTAGCAATGGCGGTGAGTTCTACCTGCAATGGTTTTCAGCTACCGGCCTACTACGCCAGCCCTACCCTGCTGGTCTCTAAAAAACACTTTGGCCGAGCCAACGGCATGATTCAACTTGCAAAAGCGGCGAGACATCTAATCTCACCCGTCCTGGCGGGCGTCCTTGTCAACATTGTTCAGCTACAAGGAATTATGCTGATTGATTTTGCGACCTTTGGCGTTGCGATATTGATTTTGCTGACGGTACGATTTTCTCCGCCGCCGTCTGGTAATCGCTCTAACCGTTCAAACGATTCCACACCCAACGACCCCACATCTAACGACTCTATTTGGAAAGATATTAGCTACGGGTGGAACTATATTTTGGCACGGCCTGGGTTGTTGATTATTTTGCTATTTTTTGCCGTGACTAATTTTACGATTGGTTTGGCTCAGGTGCTGATCACGCCGATGGTTTTGGACTTTGCCAATGCGCAGGTGTTGGGAAAAATATTATCTCTTGGGGCCAGTGGATGGATGCTGGGAGGGGTTTTGATGAGCACCTGGGGTGGCCCAAAGCGAAGAATCAATGGGGTCTTAGCCTTTGAGCTATTGCTAGGACTTTCTATTGCGATCGCAGGACTCAAACCCTCTCCACTGCTAATTACACTGGCGGCTTTTAGTTTTTTCTTTAGCGTACCGATTATTACTAGCTGTAGTAACGCAATTTGGCAGGTAAAGGTTGAACCTGCCGTTCAGGGGCGGGTATTTGCCATGCGAGGGGCGATCGCCTGGTCTTCTTTTCCTTTGGCTTATGTTGTCGCTGGCCCCTTAGCAGAGTATGTGTTTCAACCGCTACTAGCGCCTACGGGCATTTTGTCTCGTAGCCTTGGCCCCCTGTTAGGCATTGGCGAAGGCAGAGGGATTGGTTTGTTGTTTGTGATGGTCGGTATTTTTATTATGACAGTCACCCTGGCCGCTTATTGTTATCCGCGCATTCGATTCGTTGAAGATGAACTGCCGGATCAGGGCTAGCAATCAAATAAGGGCCTGACAAGGAAATCACACAGACACCGACAAAAACTAGACCTAGATGGGTGTGCCAGTTCTCCTTTATACTGTTAATACAGGTTTGTCTACTGCAGAACCCGAATACAGCTGGGTACTGTAGGTCACTGAGGTCACTTGTTGTCAGGCTTTGATTTCTTGTCAGGCTTTTGAATAGGCAAGTGCGCCCTTGTCAAGTGGCTAAAGCCACTAATGAAGTCTCCTATTTTTATTGCGGTCTAATCTAATGCCCGTTGCGCTTTCAGATCTCACATTGTTCAGCCTGCTAGGCATTACCGCAGGCACCTTAGCAGGGATGTTGGGTATCGGCGGCGGCATGATTATTGTGCCAGGACTGTTTTATTTATTTTCTATCATTCACCTGCCTGAGCAAGCCCTCATCCACATGGCCGCAGGTTCTGCGATGGGCATTATGCTCTTTACCTCCTCTGCCTCTACTTGGTCGCACCATGCCAAGGGAGACGTACAGTGGAACATCTTTAAACAAGTGGTACCTGGCATTGCCATTGGCGTTGTGACGGGCACCCTGCTCTCTAGCCATATAGATGCGCACTGGCTAGAAATTATTTTTGGTGTGTTTTTGCTGGTGGTTTCAGGCAAAATTTTACTGTCTTGGAAGCCTAGCTTTGAAGAAGAGAAAAGCCAAGAGCCGTCGCGCCCCGTCGCTTCCGTGGTGGGCAGCTTAATTGGCTTAAAATCTGGCATTCTAGGCATTGGCGGTGGTGCGCTCAGCGTTCCATTTTTGCTGTACTGCGGCCTGCCCATGAAGCACGCAAGTGGCACCTCGGCCTCGTTCACACTCCCCATTGCCATCACAGGCACCCTGGCCTTTGCCCTCCTCTCCCCAACCGACCCTCAAATTCAATGGTCTACCGGGTACATTTATTGGCCTGCGATCGCGCTAGTAGCTCCCTTCACCATACTAGGTGCGCCTTTAGGCACGCTGCTTTCCCACCGAGTGCCTGCCGAGTTGCTTCGGCGCATTTTTGCCGTACTGCTGTTAGGCGTGGGCGGTAAAATGTTGCTGGGCAGTTTTTAGTTGACTGGTTTTAACCTGAGAAATGAGTCACAAGCCATCAGCCGTCAACCATAAGTCGTAGGCAATAAGCCACCCACCAAACTTAAGCCGCTGTTGTATTACGGTCTAAATCTAGCTGGGAGGAATTAGCTTTTAGGGAACTTGGCTTAGTGAGTGTAGCGGTTTTAGTCGGTACAGGATACTTTGCTGCAATCGGTAAATCGATGATAAATTCTGGGCCGTTGGTGTCTTCTGGATTAAGGCGTATGTTGCCGTTGTGGTTTTGCAGGGTTTGATAGGCGATCGCAAGCCCCAGACCCGTGCCAGCGCCAATCGGCTTAGTGGTAAAGAACGGATCAAAGATATTGGCCTGGATTTCAGGTGGGATGCTAGGGCCTGTATTGTGAATCCCAATATGAATGTGTTTCTGCTTGGTGGCCTTGTCCTTAGTCACCCAGGTTCTAATAAAAATCTCTTTCGAACGACTCGTTTCACTGCTCATTGCATCCAGGGCATTCACTAAAACAGTCAATAGCACCTGATTAATTTCACCAGGGTTACAAATAATATTGGGCAGCTCGCCATAGCGCTTATGAACCTCAATGCCTTGAGAAAGCTGCGCACTTAATATATTCAGCGTACTTTCAAGACTCTTATGAATATCAGTGGGCTTACAGCCTTGTTCATCTGAACGAGAAAACGATTTCAAATCAACAACAATATTTTGGACTCGCTTAGAGCCATCTAAAATAGACTTTAATACTTTTGGAATGTCTTTCTCGATATAGTCTAGGTCAATCTCTTCCCTGTGCTCTTGGATAAATTCAATATCCAGTGGTGCAATAGCCGCTGTCTGGCCAGAAGCCGTTGAGCCAGAAGCTGTTGAGCCAGAAGCCGTTGAGCCAGTAGCTGCCTCAGCAAGAGAAAATTTCTGCTGATAAAGCCGCAGCATGCTCAGCAAGTCTTGCACATAGTTTTCCATGCAGCGCACATTTCCAGATAGAAACGCCAAAGGATTGTTTAGCTCATGAGCAACACCGCCTACGAGCTGACCAAGGCTAGACATTTTTTCTGTTTGAATGAGCTGAGTGGTGCGCTCATGCACCCGTTGTTCTAACTGCTTTTCGTGCTCTCTTAGTTCTTGTTCGGCTTTGTGCTGTCGCCTAATGGCATAGGTCATAACCGTAATGGTAATAACCCCACTGACAAATACAGTACTCACCACCCAAACCAACGTACGGTATTGACTGTAAAAAGAGGGCTTCACGTTGATTAGAACATGCTCGGGCGGCAGCAGCGCCGTATCAATTTCTGCGCGTTCAAGCTCTTGCGCATCAAAAACCCATTGGTTCTCAGCTTTAAGAATGAGGTCAATATCACTCGCTGAAATGCCCGCTAATACGGCTTGGGCCAGCTCTACAGCCTGCAACGCGTGGTAATTTCCATCTAGCACCTTACCGCCAACGGTACCGTGCCCTACCACTGACCTTGCACTGGTGTATAGCGGGTTGGGCAATTGCGATCGCAATAGCTGCGCCCCTTGCCAAAACTGCTTGAGCGCGCCTGTTGCATCCTCTTCACGCAACTGACCCGCCAAGAAAATGGGCATATGCTCAGCGTAGTTGCCTAAGCGAGAGTCAATCTCTGAGGTTGCGACATCTTTCACTTCAATGACTGCGGGAGCTTTCTCATAGTCTGAAAGTCCAGACTCTAGCCGACGGAGATTCCCTTGACTAGTTGAACTATCATCGCTGATGACAATGACCTGGCCTGACCCCGTTTGACGCGCTGCCTCTATGACGGTTTCAACATTGCTATTTGCCTCAAACACACCCGTGAGTAAAGGCTGATTCATCAAGTTTTCTGGTGATTGATTAATGCCCAAGAACACAATCGGCAAAGCTGGGAAATACACCTCTCGCTTTTCCAGAATTAAGTTTAATCCTGGATCATCAGACACCATCATCACGGATAAGGACGTATCTTCGTATTTGTTTTTGACGTAGTTTAAAAACGTTTCCTGATAGTGCAGGTCTGGATAGCGTTTAGCATCTAAAAACTCGTGGTATACCGTAACGTCCTGCGCCGCGTTTTGAAAGCCTTGATCAATACCCTCTTTTTGGGCATGTGTCCAAGGATACTCAGGGTTGTAGGAGTGAATAACGAGTACATGCTTATTTTCGTTTGAAGCGTTTGAAGCGTTTGAAGCGTTTGAAGCATTGGCGATCGCTGCGCTATTTCCAGTATTAAACGCCCAACCCAGGCCCATCAAGGGAAGCGCACACAGTATTGACGTAAAAAGGGGCTTTCTCCACTGAAAGGGATGGATATGGGAAGTGTTCATGAAGTCACGAAATAGCGCCAGTTATATCTACTATTCCCAATGTATTTATCACTTACAAGTACTGCTTATGGAGACACAATCGTCTCCATAAGCAATCTGTTTTTCCCTCCGTATTAATCACCAGAGCCTGTAAGGACGTAGACTCAACCATCGCTGGCATTACGCGCTTAATCTAAGAGCCACATCTGGGCTGAGCGACTTGGTACCAGGAGAGAAAGCGTGTTTCCAGAAATCGTCAGACGATGGTTGTGAATGAGGTCTATGTAAGTACCTGGATTTTTGAGACCCCAAGTATTGAGATCTACCCATTGGTTTGAATCGCTTTTGTTAATCGCGACAATACCGCGATCGCCTCGGCGAAATATCAGCAAAGTATCGCTTTCGTACAGCATCGCCATTGGCTCGCCATGTAGCGCATTGTGGAACTTGATCATGGCAGTGATATCGGGGCGCTTGTACAAATTCAGCCAGCGGTCTTTGTCTTCTGGGTAGTGAGATTCGTTGTTGTCGGAGTAAATGAGCGGTACACCGCCATCTCGCCCAAGCATATACGCATGTGCTAAATGCTCATCTTGAGGAGAGAGTAACCAAGCGCGAAAGCCGTCATTATGAGGAACATCGTGATTAACCACAAAGGTGACTGCTCTATTCCACGGAAGCGCGTTGCCATAATCTTGAGGGCGCACCAGATGACGGAGTGAGCCGCCAAAGCTAAAAGCTTCACGAATGGTGTTAAACAGTGGAAAGTCATAACCTGACATCCAGGTTTCTTGTAGGAAGGGTTCCAGAAAAACTCGCTCATCGTGATCGCTGCCTGTGAGCACTTCACCGAACCAAAATTTATCTTGTACGTATGGCTGATCGGCAACATTGTCAACCATTCGCTCAGTGATGTGTTTGATAGCATCTACACGAAACCCATCAAATCCCATCTTCACTAAAGCTCTGACCATTAACCGCTGTTGCTCGAAGACCCAGGGAGAATCTTTAAGATCTGGAAGGCCAGATAGATTTTGATATTGCACAGCTCCTCGATCAGACCATTCGTGGCCTTCGATTTCACCTGCATGATTAAAGTCAGAGCTAGAGAATAAACCTTCGCTTAGATCGCCATAAAGTCGGTTTTCTTCGTAGAGATCGGGTTTTGCTTTGTAGTGCTCTAGTTCTGTTGTTCCTGGAAAATTAAAGCGATCACTGCGATCTTCATTAGCCATGTGGTTAATCACAAGATCCGCATACACCCGTAGTTTCGGCGTACTTTCATGGCAAGCGGCAATCAGTTTCTCCAAATCTCTTTTTCCACCCAGATGAGAAAGTAAAACCCGGTAGTCTTTGGGCTGGTAGCGCTGCCACCACTGATCTCCATTCGGATCCGAGTAGAGCGGTGGCGGAATCAGAATAGCGCCATACCCCGCTGAGCGAATAGTTTCTAGGTTGTCGATAATGTCGGCGTAACGCCAGTTAAAGGCATGAAGAATAACGTTGCGCATGGTGTTCTCCTAATCCTGATGGTTTTCTCTTTTTCTCTGTTTAGATGGCCGGTTAGCTGGCCGGTTAGATGGCCAGCGCACGTTGACCATTTCATTGATATCCGTACGCTGACCATAGAAAGCGGTGAGTTTACGCTTGAATAACAAAGCTATTAGCATCCAGCGTGGGTGCGCCTTCGATGGTGGCAAACTGAGCACCGTCGCCAAACCCTGCCTCAGCTCCGTTCGCGTTGTAAAACAGTTGCCCCGTATTAGCCCCGTAAACAATCAGAGCATCGCTCAAGGCGGCTTCTTCTTCACTATGGACAACGGCGAACTCGCTAGCAGATAGCCCCCCGCCAATTGCGCTGGCCAACTCGGTAAAGACCGTGGTATCCAGCACCACTTTGTCAGTGCTTTCAAAGTTTTGGATCACATTTGCACCAATATCGGCTGCATTAAAGGCAGCGCCGGTATCAAAGCCAAAGAAATCAGCCCCACTACCGCCGATAAGAACGTCATTACCGCCCCCGCCAATCAACAAGTCAGCGCCGCCGCCGCCGATGAGAATATCGTCACCGAGGCCGCCGATAAGAATGTCGTTACCATCACCCCCGTCCGCAATAATCGGCGTAGTCGTACCAATCCCATTCAGAAAATCATTGCCGTCGCCACCCGAGAAGATAACGGATTTAACTCCGCTGCCGCTAAGGTCACCCACTGTCAGCGCGTCATCACCGCCCTGGCCATTGATTTCAAACTGTTCAATCTCTTCGTTAGTGAGAGTAAACTGCCCTAAATTAAACCGGTTAAAAATAGCCTGACCCTCCACTGCGCGCAAGTCAAACTCATCGCCCGGACCATCGGCGCCATTCACCTGGGTGACATCAAAGCCTTTACCCCCGTTGATGAAGTCACTGCCATCGCCGTTATTCCAGACAAAGCGATCATCACCATCTTCCAGGTAGGCAGTATCATTTCCTCTTTGACCCACAACGATATCATCGCCACCACCTGCAAAAAACGTATCTTCGGCAGAGCCGCCCAGCAACACATCGTAGCCTTCACCGCCAAAAGCCTCAATAGCAGTAGAGCTTTCTCTGGCATCAAGCACATCATTGCCGTCGCCGCCCGAGAAGACAACTTTTTCGACCCCGCTACCGTTGAGATCGCCCACCGTCAATGAGTCATCACCACCTTGTCCATTAATTTCAAACTGTTCAATCTTTTTGTTAGTCAGGGTAAACTGACCCAGATTGAAACGATTAAAAATGGCCTGACCATCTACTTGACGCAAGTCAAAATCATCGCCATCGCCATCGGCACCGTTCACTTGAGTGACGTCAAAGCCTTTCCCACCGTTGATGAAGTCACTGCCGTCGCCGTTGTTCCAGATGAAGCGATCATGACCTTTCCCTAAAAAGGCGGTGTCATTGCCCCGCTGACCTACCACAAGGTCATTACCTGCACCCGCATAAAACGTATCTTCGGCAGAGCCGCCCAGCAACACATCGTCGCCTTTCCCCCCAAAAGCCTCAATAGCAGTAGAGCTTTCTGTGGCATCAAGCACATCATTGCCTTTACCGCCTTTAAAGGCAACTTTTTCAACCCCGGTGCCAGTAAGGTCACCAACGGTCAGTGAGTCATCACCGCCCTTGCCATTAATCTCAAACTATTCAATCTCTTCGTTAGTGAGGGTAAATTGCCCCAGATTGAGTCGATTGAAAATGGCTTGGCCATGTACTTCGCGCAAATCAAACTTATCGCCAGCATCTTTGGCACCGTTCACTTCGGTCACATCAAAGCCTTTACCACCGTTGATGAAGTCACTGCCGTCGCCATTATTCCAAATAAAGCGGTCATTACCACTCCCTAAAAAAGCAACATCGTTACCAGTTTGACCAATTACAGTATCGTCGCCGCTCCCAGCAAAAACGACATCAGTGCCACCGCCGCCGAAGACAGTATCGTTACCGCCGCTCGACAGGAAAATGTCGTCTTTATCGCCGCCTTGGAGATTGTCATCCCCGTTGCTACCAATAAAAATGTCACCGAGATCGTCAATTGTAGGCGCGTTTTCAAACAAGGTACCTACGATTTCGTTTATCAGAAGAGCTATAAAGTTGTTCATTGTTAGATGTCCTTTAGTTTTTAGAGGGCTGAAAAACACTCTCAAAAAAACGACGCAATCTAATCGTCCTGATAAAAAATTAGGACAGTTTATACGAAGCATTTTAGTGAGAGAAAGCGTTGGTTGGTGTTACGCCCAAGTGATATCAGGCGTAACAGCAGGCGTAACCGCAGAACACTTGCTGCGTTTGCTTGTTTCTATTACAAAGCCTGAGAGGCTACGTTATGAGCTACGAAAGGCTGACTTATGGCTAACTTGTAAAACGAATGAATAAATTGTTTTAGCGATCACTTTAGAAGCGTTTATGCATGCAAGACGTATCACACACTTCTTTGATTCACGGCCCTAGAAACCGCAAGTACCAAATTAACTCTAAGTTAGCCGTTCCTAGCCCTTAACGTAGCCGCTCGGTCAGTTTACTGAATAAGTAAGGACTCACCGAAAAGAAAGACGTTAACCGGGGCTGCGATCGCAAGCTCTCTCTATAGCATGCTAAAACATAACTTTAATTGGGCTGAAAAGACTGCTGTTATTACAGGTGGCGGTTCCGGCATTGGCAGAGCTACTGCGATCGCTCTGGCCAAAAAAGGAGCCACCGTTCATCTAGTAGATCTCCGTCAGGAGAGAATTACAGCAGTGTTAGATGAATCAATAGTTCGGACAGAAAAAGGAGAGAAGATAGTCAAAAAAGCCATTCGGGCATACGGTTTAGTTAACACAACAAAACCCACCAAAATGGCTATGCCAGCTATCATACCGGGTCTACTGAGCAAAGTAGGCTATTTAG
>JBGCGG010000124.1:0-11902 GCA_045110585.1 Phormidesmis sp.
GAAGACATTGGATGAAGAGATCGCCAAACTAGAAAAAGCGCTAAAACAGCAGGCAAAGGAAGATCCCAATGAATCCACTTACCGCTCTGTACCTGGCGTAGGGCCTCTGTCCGCGAGGATTTTATCGAACGAACTGGGCGACATGTCTCAATTCCAGAACGAGCGTCAACTGTTCAGTTATACAGGTTTGACGCCGAGTGAATACTCAAGTGGTGAGAACATTCGCAAGGGCCATATTACACATCAAGGCAATAGCCGTGTCAGAGCCATCCTCGTCGAGGTCGCCTGGCGGGCAATCGGAGAAGACCCGGCTCTAGCGACATGCTTTGACAGACTGTTTCCACATACCGGAAAGAAACGAGCGATCATCGCCGTTGCTCGCAAATTGATTGGTAAAATTCGAGCTGCTTTTCAACAGGGAGAGACTTATAAAATCAACTATCAAGCCTCACCCAAGCCTGCTGCCTAAGAATTGGACAATGCACTGTTAGAAAAGAAAGGAAGATATCTGATCCAGAATTCATCGATAGCGTTTCAACTGCGACCGCGTGCTTGGTTCGGTGAGTGGTTTACCAACTACGTATTTTTTGTTTGCGGCGCAGCCCCTCTTCATAACGAATTAGGAAAGTGTGGCATCGTCACGACGGTGACTACGGATGGTTGATTGTCGAGAAGCGTTCTGGATCCGGTTGCGCTGAGTATTTTCAAGGATAAGACCTATGATTAACTTTTACTACAACTTAGCAGTCACGCTTGACTAATCCCATGGTTGAACCAAGCCCTGAATTGGGACTTGCGATCTCACAACAAATCGTCACCGAAAACCATTGTGGTAGCCTAACCGTTGAGTCTCAGCTAGGCCAGGGTACCGAGTTTCGGCTTTATTTACCGACCTAAGTCTAACTTATCAATCCTCACGTTGCTCGGCTGTAGAGGCGTCACCGAAAGTTGCTAAAATCCCGAAGCAAACATCATTTCGCAGCTGTCGTTGTACAGAATTATCGTCTATTTTTTTTTGTTTTCTCGACTCGTCTCTTAAACCTGGCGAACAGGCGATTGCTCCACCTTGATCTGGATGTAGGGAGAAGTATCAAGCGATCTGTCACCCACCAAAAACAAACGCATAGTACAGGCATGGCGTACTTGAACAAGTATGCTCCTAAGGAAGGCTGCGTGATGGGAATGAACAGTATGACGACAACAAAGACAGTAATCATAACTGTGCGGAGATAGCTGGCTTTTTTACTATCATCATGGGTGATGAAGGTCATCAAGGTCACAATCTGGATGAATGGAAGAGAGACTAACCACATAAACCCTTTGACACATCGCTCTGCTGGATCCTTAGGTTTCATTGGGATTTCCCGTGTTGTCTATCTCTTGACATGCTCCCCGGACTAAAAGTCCGAGGATTCTAAAGCTAGGCAAACAACCTAAGTTGCTGCTCTACTTTGTGGCTTGACGGCTCAACGCAACTTGCTGCCGAAGCAGTCTTACGGTCGCTCCCCGCCCATTTAGAGTCGTGGGCTAATCCAGCCCCGGCTTTGTCTATATTTTTAGCTGCGTTTTCGTCTCTGTCGTGCTCAGCCCCACAGCTAACGCAAAGAATGGAACGAACCGAGAGATCCACCTTGCCCCAACGAAACCCACAATCAGAACAAGTCTGAGACGTTGGCTCCCAGCGGCTGATGATATTGACCACTCGATTAACGTACTGAGCAGCCTTGCTTTGCAGCATTAGCCGAAACTCAGCCCAGCCTTGCTGAGAGATAGCGCGGCTCAGCTTCCGATTTTCAACCATGTTGCTAACTGCTAAATCTTCAAGGCTAACCGCTTGGTTTTCACGGATTAACTTAGTCGATTCAGTATGCAGAAAGTTCTTGCGGATATTGCGAATCTTTAGCTGGAGTTTGGCGATCTTTAGTCGTGTTACCTCACGACGACTTGAGCCTTTTTGCTGCTTGGCCAAGCGCTTTTGTAAGCGTCTAAGCTTTTTGTCTAACTGGCTATAATCAGGTGCTTTGATGGGCTTCCCAAAGCTTGGGAAAGCAAACACCTTAATCCCTAAATCAACCCCGATTGACGGACGAATTGGCTCAACGCTCTTTTGACAAATCTCAACGACAAAGCTCGCATGGTATTGACCGGCTGTGTTTCTGAGAATGGTTACTGAGCTAGGCTCAGACGGCAGCTGACGCGACCACTGAACTTTGAACTCACCCATCTTTGCCAGTACAAGCTTGCCATTGTTGAGGCTAAAACCTCTCTGAGTAAATCGAGCTGACTGAGTATTAGAGCGCTTTTTGAATCTAGGGAACCTTGCCCTACCTTGGCCCTTAAGCGCTGAAAACCAGTGCTTGAAGGCAACACCCAAATCTTGAACCGATTGCTGCAAAGGAACAACAGATACAGACGACAACCACTCCCTAGCCTCGGTCAGCTTGGCCTGCGTAATCACAAGCTTTTGAAGCTCAGCGTTACTAGGCCACTTTTCGCCATCAGGCGTAGCCTTCACCATCGCTAGGGCATCGTTATACACGACACGCACACACCCAAACACTTGAGCAAGTTTGTTTTGCTGCAAGCAGTTCGGATAGATACGGTATGTATAACGGGCTTTCATGGATGTGATAAAGTTGTCCTGCAATCAATATAACATATCGAAAAGAGATGAAAATACCTGACTTTAGAAGGGAGAGGCATAGTGTTACTGATTTGAAAATTCACTTGTTCTGCATCACTAAGTACAGGCGAAAAATGTTCACGGACGAAAGCTTGAAATGCATTGAGACCTCTATGCGCTCAGTGGCAGACTCAATGCACTTCAGGATTTTGGAATTCAACGGGGAAGCTGATCACGTTCATGTGTTGCTCGAATTCCCGCCCAAGCTCAGCGTTTCCGTTCTGACTAAGCATCTTAAAGGTGTCTCTAGCCGTGCCTACAATAAAGCGGGGTATCCCAAGCCAGCAGACAAGGCTCTTTGGAGCCCTTCGTATTTTGCTTCCTCTGTTGGCGGTGCTCCTCTTGAGGTTATTAAGCAGTACATTGAACAGCAAGCAAGGCCACATTAGAGGCAAGATGCGAACTAAAAGTCCGGGGCTTCAGACCCACCCCAGAATGGTGAGCTTGATTCTCGCATCTTCAACTTTCATTTGCCAATCTACCCCTCGTTGAGTGCTGTTGGTCTCCGTAGACCAACAAGAACAACTCTTAGCAAAACTAGCTGCGCAGCCTGAATTATCAGAGCCTAGCGCCCTAGCTCAGGCGTTGATTGAATTGGTGAGACAACGCTTGCCTGATCAATTGGATGATTGGCTGCAAAATGCAATGAACAGTTCCATCAAGGCGTTTCAGACGTTCTCTAAGAGTTTGAGGGACGATTATGATGCGGTCAAAGCGGACATCACCTTGGACGTGAGTAACGGACAAGTGGAAGGTCAAAACAATCGACTCAAAATGCTCAAGAGACAGATGTTTGGTCGAGCGGGGTTGGACTTGCTAGCCAAGCGATTCATCCTGAGCTGAAGGCACTTTTACACGATTTTCTTTGCTTCACCAAAAGTTAAGCGACCTCCGGCAAAGCCGGAGGCTTACATCTGTTAGCCCCTCAAAGGGGCGGTAACGTTAGCCCTCAAAGGGCACTTCTCAATTCGATTGCCCGGTTGAGACCATGACTCAATTGAACAGTGCGGAGCGCTAATGCATTCGACTGCTTGCAAACTGCCAAGCACAAAACATATCGATCTTGCGCTCACGGTCAAACCTCTTCGAGTCTCCCCGGCTTTGCCGGGGGCTTACCTGTCTTTAGTTACCAAGATCCCGAAGTTCGTGTGATTTGGCACCCTGAAAGGGCGAGGCTTTAGACCCATTTTTTTGGTAAAAGTTAGAAAATGTAAGAAACTCAAATGAGGACGCGAATATAACTGACAGTTGCCCCCGCGTACCAAACTTTCTAAAACCCTTGAATTAAGGCTCTGTGTGGCTTATGGCATTTTGAGAGAGCTGCCATAAGCCACACAGAGCCAAGTAATTTATTAAGTAATCACACGTAGCAAGCAGATCAAATTACACCTGAAAAAATATAGAATTTACTGAGAAGGGAAATTTGAAAAGCCATTCAAATGCATAAGTCATGCATCATGCATGACTGTTTTTTCCTGCCTTCATCAGCGCATTTCTCAAAACGGGGCATCTCATGGCATCACCAGCGGAAAACTTCGGCACACTCAATCT
The DNA here is from genome assembly GCA_045110585.1 of Phormidesmis sp. Classification (GTDB taxonomy): domain Bacteria; phylum Cyanobacteriota; class Cyanobacteriia; order Phormidesmidales; family Phormidesmidaceae; genus Phormidesmis. The sequence continues at coordinate 4,235 of JBGCGG010000124.1, forward strand.
AGGCCAACCAACACATATTGCACAGCGTAGCGGCTCATGGTTTGACGCAACTACTTGGCAGGGAGGAGAGATCCCTGATACAGAGGCAAAGGTCGCTATTAACAATGGGGTGAGTGTCATCTACGACGGACAAAACGATGCCGCGCTTCATAGCATTGAGGTAGATGGGCAGCTTCAATTCGCAGCCAATGTAAATACAAAGCTAGTGGTCGAAACACTGGCGGTTTCTGAACGTGGACGTTTGGAAATTGGAACGCGCAGCAATCCTATAACAGCAAAGGCCGAAGTACTCATTGCAGGCAATGGCCCATTAGATTTGAGCGGAGATCCTCAGCAACTTGGACGTGGGATTGTCTCTGAGGGACGTGTGGATATCCATGGTACGGCGAAGACATCTCACTTGAAAGTAGCTAGCGATCCAAGAGCAGGCGATCGCACCCTTCAGCTGCAATCTACACCTGTCAATTGGCAAGTGGGTGATCGTCTTGTACTGACCGGGACTCGCTTCACACCCGGAGGCGACGGCCAGAGTTGGGACACCCTCGTTCAAGATGAGGAAGTTATCATCCAATCCATCTCTGGCAATCAAATCACTTTAGATAGGCCTCTTCGCTACGATCACACCACTCCCAGAGGCGACCTCAAAGCCTACGTCGCGAACCAAAGTCGTAGCGTACTTATCGCCACCCAAAATGGAGACCAACTGCCACCCGCTCAACGCGGCCATACCTTGTTCACAGGGAATGCACCTATCGATATTCGCTACGCTGAATTTCGAGATCTAGGTCGTACTGATAAAACCAAGCCTGTCGATGATTTTCAAACGACAGGTGGTGTGTTTCCTCAACGCATCGGAAACAACAGTGGTCAAAGACAAAATATTGCTGGGCGCTACGCTGCGCAACTTTATCAAACAGGGAAAAATACTCCCGCTGTGATGGTCGGCAACGTAGTCGATGGCTCAGAGGGTTGGGGCTTTGTGGTTCGCGACAGTAATGCACTATTAGAACAAAACGTTGCACACGATATCGCAGGGGGTGCTTTTGTCACGGTCAACGGTAACGAAAAGGGGGCATTCCGCAACAATATTTCAATTAACACAGGCTCTCGCTCTCTAAACTACAACGAAAAACAGGGAACCGGGACTCACGACTTTGCACGTACAGGGGTTGGCTTCTGGTTGCAAGGGCGGCTCATGGAGTTAGAAGGAAACGTAGCAGCTAGCAGCCGCGGCTCAGGTATTTTTTACTTTCATCGCGGTGTAGATCTCATTCCAATAAGCCCTGCTGATTTCCCTGTGCCAGAGATTGCAAAGAATCGACTGACATCTTCGACCATTAGTGTCGAACAACCACCTATTCAAGGATTTAAGAATAACGAAGTGTTTGCCTCTGGTTATGGTCTTAGAGTCATCAAAGACTTTCCTGCTCAAAACCATGACCTGCGTACGGTGATGGAAGGCTTTAAGGGTTGGGAAGTAGAGAATGGAACAGAGCTACAGTACACAGCGCACTATACCCTCAAGGACTTTGACTTGATAAGCAGTCGGGCAGCAAGATCTTATAGAAATAAGGGGATGATTCTACAGCGCAATACCCAGGATATTGTGTTTACAGATATGCGTGCTGACGGTTTTGACAAAGGCATTTCTGCACAGACACCAGATAATTCAGGACCAACGCCAATCGCAGATCGTGAATTAGTTTGGGTAGATCTTCAGCTTGCAAATAATGCTGCAGACTTTGAGAACTTTACGCTGCCACCTGAAAAGTGGCTGAGGTCATCAGACCTTAATTTTGGACGGCTAGAGTTTCAGATATCAGATGACAGTGACTTTTTAGTCACTACAGATGAGGTAAAAGATTACATCGCCATTCGTGGAACAAAGATAGATTCTTTGGGTGCGATCACCACCCCTTTTAGCGACGAAAAACTCACTTACAATTACCAAGACATCATTCAACTAGCTAGTAAAGGTTACTACACCCTACCCGATGGTCGTCGAGGTACAATCATTGAGGAATATTTCACTGATCGGGTAACGGGCGAAATCAAAAAATATCCTTTCGTTGTCACCTTTCGGGATTCACTATGGACCCAAAATTCGCCCTACTTAGGAGAGCTAGATCCTAGTAGGATCGGTGGCCCTACTACTGTTAGTTTACCGCCAAGTCGTTTCTCTTCAGTTGCCCAAAGACCAACTCCTATAGCAATAGCCTCTCCTGCCAACGAAAACTTGCTGTCCCAAACCGAGAGCTTCATAACGAGTCCTCTAGAGAGCAGCTTACCTGATACGCTTGCACCCGACGATAGTTTGCTAAACCGCCAAGGCATTAGCTTACCTGAAAGCGAAGAAAACCCGTCAACTAGCATTGAGTTGAATAACTCAACTGTTTTCTCAAACGATGCCAATCTATTAGCATCAGTAGATAATTCACAATCTACACAACTAATGCTAGGCAGCACAGAGCCAGAGATAATGCAAAATACATTGCTCTCAAACAACATGCTTGTAGAAACTAGGCAGAGCGAGCTATCTGGAGAAATCAGCTTAAATGAGACCACTGCGATGAGTTAACTTACCAAGGCAAAAAACGTAACACCCACAAAGCGTGTGCCTCTATAGCCTTCGCTTTCTTTCTTTTGTGTTTATTGCCAGTGGGGCAATCGTCGAGGACAAAGCCTACACAAAAGAAAATCCACGCTCAAAGTCTACACTGCTCGTATTTTTAAGAACAGCAACTAGCTCAGCATCATCACCCTGAGCATACAAATAGGTATCATCACCCTGTTGTTGTTGACTGTAGTCGCTGGCGGAACCATGAAGTTGAATCATGTCCTCAAAGGCGTTGAAGTCTGTGATCGTTGCATAGTCTTCCATGCCGCCACCTAAGTAATAGGATTGATCAGCGTTTCCAACAATAAAGATATCTGCGCCCAATCCGCCACTTAGCACATCTTTTTCAAAGTAGCCTGCAGCAATTACATCGGTACCGTCTAGCACATCATTACCACTGCCACCCTCAAGGGTATCACTGCCAATTCCTCCAACAATAAAGTCGTTGCCGCTTTCGCTCTTAGACAGCGCCAAGAGCTCTTCCACACTCAAGGCACGGTCATAAACCCTAATATCGTCAAGCTCTCCATCAAAGTAGGTGCCATCCTTCACATCAGCCCCAAATACTAGCGATTCATTGCTGGACTCCAGTGAAACAGAGGCTTGCGTGCTCCCGTCCAACTGACCATCGATATAAAACTGAACATTCTCGCCATCGTAAGTCACCGCCACATGGTGCCATTGATTGAGAGTTAACCCTGAATCCGACGTAAACGTCTGCTGCTTACTGACCGTGTTCGAGAAAAAGCCAAACCAGGAAGTAGTCGTCTTGTAAAAACCATCATTAGTATTGAACGTCAATTTACCATCACTGTTGACTTCCAGTGCGTATGTGACCTTACTGGTTCCTTTAGTAATCAGTCCTGCCCCATCTTTAAAGGCATCTGCTTTTATCCAGGTGCTCAGCGTTAGTGTTTGAGTAAGATCAAGTTCGTTGGTATCAGCGACCAACACTTTTTCTTGAGTACCATCAAAGTCTAAAGCGCCGCCAATCTTGCCACTTGTCCAATTCGCATTAACCAGTGTGCCTGTATTTCCTTTCGCTGAATCCTTGGTGTTTAATCCACTGGCTTCATCTAGTGCCCAGTGACCGACCAACCCATTAACGAGAGAACGACTTAAGGTGTCACTACCTTCGCGAGTGTCTCCATAGAGAGCATCATTACCACTATCGCCATAAAGACTATCGTTTCCAATTCCACCCACAACAATGTCATTACCAGATCCGCCTTGAAGGAAGTCGTTGTTACCAGTTTTAGCGGCAGGTGTGACCACAACTGCCGCTGAAACTGGCACAAACTCTACGTAATCGATTCGAGCAAATTCCCCGTTCTGACGAATGCCTCGTAGACTTAACTCATCGCCCGTGTTCACTTTCATCTGGGTCGCAACAGTGCGCATTACTCGGTTGTTGCTGCTGATATAGTTAGAGCCTAAGTTTTGATCCAGCTGCCATGCATCTAGCTCAGTGCCGTTTAAGCTAGCCGATAGGCTTGAGCGCCCGTCATTTTCGTCATAGTAGGTAACCACTATGTTGTAATAGCCCGTTTCTCCTGAAAATTGAGCAGTTGCGGCACCATTAGAATTTGTTTTGATTACTCGCCCACCAGAAGGGTCATGGTGACGCTCCACACCATACCCCTCTAGTCTCATAGACTCGGCTTCAACACGAATAGCTCCTCCCAAAATAACTGGTTCGATCGGTTCAATCATGGCAGGTACAGTTTCAGGCAACGCGCCCATTTGGGTATCACCGTCATCTTCTAAATCAACTTCTACAAAGTCTACATAGTCAATGCGAGCTAGTTCATCTTCGTTGCCTTCACCGCGAAGTCCCGTCAACTCAAAAATATCGCCATTTTCAAGGAATACTGCACTGGCAACTGCTCGGGTTTTAAAGCTTTGAGCATTAGCATTTTGCTCACTACTTAAGGCCTGATCTAACCACCAAGTGTCTAACACCTTGCCATCTAGCGATGTCGAGATTTTCCCAATACCGTCACCACTTTCATCGTAGTAGCCAACCACAATATTGTAGTAACCGGATTCACCAGAGAACTTGCTGAGCGCCTTGCCTTCGCCTTGGCTGTTCACAGCAATCAAGCTACCACCAGAGGCACTATTATTGTTTTCTGTATAGTAATCACCAACTAGCATCATCGACTCAGCCTCTACCCGCAGCGTGGAAGAATCTATTTCTGTAGTTGGTGTCTCTGCTGGTGTGGGTGTCTTCGTTTTTTGAGGAGCTGGGGAAAACAATGTCAGCGGGAGCATTAGCAACGATAGCGATGTATCGACGATCCCACCGAGCAACGAGCTGGAACCAGAGGCTTCTGTTGTTGATTGCGCTGGTGTGCTGGTGCTGGCGGTTTGCCCTGGGGACGCTGATAGCAAACTGTCAAGAGGAATGAATTCTAAATAGTCGAGAGCAGCTTCATCTGTCCCCTCTCCTACGGCAGTAACTGTTAATTCATCACCAGCATTTAAATTGAGATCTTGGAAAACGGTTTGGGTGTAGTAGCGATTGGTGTCTTGGTCTAAGTTAAAGCTATTAAGCGCAACCCCATTTAAATCAAAACTTAGCTTGCCACTACCACCCACAGCATCAAAGTAGCGGGCCACCAACATATAGCTGCCTGACTGCCCAGAAAAAGTAGTTGTAGCTGTGGATGTTCCTGTTGTTCTCACGCTATCACCAGAATCATTACTCCAAGCTGTGTGAATATAGGCATCTCCTGTTAGCGTCATGCTTTCAGCCTCTACCCGAACAGGATTAAGCGGGTTTGTCGTAGGTGGTGGTGGAGCATCATCGCTGTCATCACCGTTTGCCTTTGCCAACGCTTTCAGTTCTGTTCTCAGCTGATTCAAGGTTTTGTTGTCTTCGTAGGCATCACCGTAGATCACATCATCGCCGTCTCCACCTCGAATTTGGTCTCCCCCACTACCGCCGATTAGAATATCGCGACCCGTTTCACCAGCAATGCGATCACCGTCGGCACCGCCGTAAATGACATCGTGGCCCCAGTTCCCTTTGAGGTCATCTTTACCCTCACCGCCAGTGATAACATCATTACCGCTCCCGCCACTAACAATGTCATCCCCGGCGTCACCGTGGAGATTATCATCATCTGCTTCGCCAAGTAGCAGGTCATCATCTTCGCCACCATAAATTAGGTCATTCCCATCCTGGCCATAAATGACATCATCGCCTGCTCCACCCCAGATCACATCATGGCCTGCCTTGCCATCAATCAGGTCATCGCCAGCGCCTGCATTAATCCGATCTTGCTTTGTGCCACCAGCAATAATGTCATCGTTCTCACCGCCTTGATGGACTCTAGCCGTTTTACCTCGGACACCACCACTAGCTTCTCTTTGATTTTTCAGATTATTTCCATTCCCCTGTTGCAAAGTAGAGAATGTTTTATCCAGCTTCTGCCACAGCTCACCATAGCCCAGCTCTAGCATCTCTGTTTCAAACTGTTGCCACAGCTCGCCATAGCCCAGCTCTAGCATCTCGGCTTCAAACTGTTGCCACAGCTCACCATAGCCCAGCTCAAAAATGTTTTCTTCTATCAACTGCCATAGCTCGCCATAGCCCAGCTTAAAAATACCTTTGCCGTATTCCTGCCACAGCTCACCGTAGCCGAGCTCAAAGACAGACCACAGTTCCCCGTAGCCTAGGGAAAACATACTTTTTTCAAAGAGTTGCCACAGTTCCCCGTAGCCCAAAGTATAAACAACAGAATTCTCTTCATCTGATCGATTCTCTGTAAGCAGTGTGGATGCGAAACCTAGATCTTCTGAAACAGCTTGCTCTGCTTGCTGAAGTAAGCTGTCTAAGTCTAACCCCATGTCCAAGGCGTTATAGTTGATGTCCCAACCAAGTGCATCCAGTGCCTGTAAATCTAACAAACCTAAGCTAGTGCGCTCTTGATAGGCCAACGTAGGATCCATGATGCCCATCGCCATCTGTAACCGTTCCCAATGACTAGCCTGATAGTCCACTCCATCAGAAAAGTTGCCGAGATTGGTCTGGCCACCATCAACAGAAAAATAGCTGTTTTGCCCTCTCGTTAAGTCACTGACGGCACCATCGGGGTTAAGAAGTTCGCCACTCTCCAGGCTGTGACGAAATAGATCGAGTGCTGTGAAGCCTTCGGCTTGGGTGTCTCCTGAATATAGTTCAGTGAGATTGAGCGCACCGTCTAGGCCACTGACAAAACCAAGCTGATGGCCAATTTCATGCAGGGCCATGCTCATAAAATCTAGGGTGCCTTCGGGTGCTTCACCATTGCGGGCGTAATCATAGTTCCAGTCGAAGGCGTTACTGACCAAAATATAACCATCGAGGGCATTGGCATCGACCAGGTCACGATCCCAGGTTCCGCCATTTTCCAAGCTCAGGGCTTCATCCATGCCTAAGGCTTTGGCTTGGGCAGAGGTCAGCAAAATGTTCGTGTTGCCATCCACGACTTGACCATCGACGAGAAAGTCTACAGTGTTACCGTCTTGCAAGTGTTCAATCGCAGATGCATCAACGTCAGAAGTCGCATCAGCTTCAGCGTATTCTTGATAAACACCGTAGTTTTGTGCGTGCAGAATAGGAATGGCACCGCCAATAGCTTGACCGTCCTCACCCAGGCTGTCGCTGGAAGCAATATGCAGGTTGACTGTAACGTCGTCAGTGAGATAGCTAGACCAAATCATAGCGGCCAGTTCAAAACCAACGCGCTGCTCCAAGGCAATACTGGGGTCGTAAGTAAATTTAAACTGAACCATTGCTAAAAATCTACAAGTGTCGACAGTAGTAACTTTTTAACCTCATTACAGTTTTAGAGGTCTCAGCATTTTCACTGTGTTGGCATGAATCTTTTAATAAGACTTTGCTTCAATATTTCAGTATTTTCCGGTAACTACTCAGGCTAAAGTACTGGCATCACCGGGTCTCCAGCAAAGGTACGAGAGAGTGCGTCAAGTACAGCTATGCCCTGCTTTCTCAGCGTCGATATATAGCCTCGAATCCGACAGAACTGTTGTCCGCCAGCCAA
>JBGCGG010000125.1:0-12515 GCA_045110585.1 Phormidesmis sp.
ATAAATGGACCGGGGAGTACTTGTAAGACCGGGTTTCCGGCTGGGTGTGTAGAACCGTCTAACCGCTTAGTAGATAGTCAGCTTTGCCTGGATATCTAGCTATAGAATCCCCGCGCCTTCAGGCCGGGGAGTATGTCAACAATGCAGAAGTAACCTCAAGACTCTCTGCCAGCAATCTGAAACTGCGTAGTGGGGATAAAGGCCAACGAATCCTCTATCCCTAGGGCAATGCAAAGTTCCCCTCCTTTCTACATACCCAAAGGCTACAACCCCGATAGCCGCTCCCGCAGCAGCGTATATCGCTCCTGCGCCTTCACCTGCCGCACCGCCAACCCAATCGCCTTCTTCGGCCCTACCAAAATCGCCAGTTTCTTCGCCCGCGTCAGCCCCGTGTAGAGCAAATTACGGCTGAGCATCAGATAATGCTGCATGTACATTGGCATCAGCACTACCGGATACTCTGACCCCTGACTCTTATGGATGGTGACAGCCCAAGCTAGCGTAATCTCATTTAAGTCAGCTCGGTCATAAGTAACCTCGCGCTCATCAAACAGAACAGTGACCTCCTGCTCTTCCAAGTCAACACCCACAATCGTGCCAAGATCGCCATTGAACACCTCCCGGTTGTAGTCATTCACTCGTTGGATAATGCGATCGCCCACCCGCAAAACCAGACCGCCTCGACTAATCTCTCCTTTATCGGGCGCAGGCGGATTGAGCACTCGCTGAAGCACCTGATTCAAATTGCGCGTTCCTACCGCCCCTCTGGTCATCGGACATAGCACCTGTACATCCCGAGCAGGATCAAACCCCAGTTTTGATATGAGCTCTTGAATAATGGTTTCAATACTGCGCACACCGTCCTCTGGTTCTGGCGCACCCAGCCACAAACAATCAGTCTCAGGCGATTCTGACACAGACTCCAAGGCCGGATAATTCCCCTGATTAATCGCATAGGCATTCTGAACAATCCGGCTACTCTGCGCCTGCCGAAATACCTGCGTTAGCCGTAGTACAGGCACCTGCTGTGAGGCAATCAGATCGCCCAACACATTCCCTGCGCCCACGCTGGGCAACTGGTCGGTATCGCCCACCAGCAAAAGCTGCGCAGTGGGTGGGATAGCCTTGAGCAAAGAATGGGCCAAAAACAAATCAAGCATCGATGCTTCATCGACGACCACCGCATCCACGGGCAGCGGGTTCTCGCTATCTCGTGTGAAGCGCATCTTACTGGGGTCAAACTCTAGAAGTCGGTGAATGGTGGTGGCTTCCTTGCCGGTCACCTCACTCAGCCGCTGGGCGGCTCGTCCCGTAGGAGACGCTAAGGCAATCGACTTGCCCATCGCTTTCCACAGCGCCACAATGGTGCGCGTCGTAAAGGTCTTCCCGGTCCCTGGTCCACCTGTCAGAATGCAGAGCCGTTGACTGGCTGCACTCTCAACCGCCTGTTGCTGCTGTTCAGAAAGCGGTATCCCAGTGGCATCTATAAACCGCTGTACCCACTGCTGAACTCTAGGCATATCAACATCCAGTGGCGCAGCTAACAGCGTTTCTACTCGCGCTGATAGATTTCGCTCGGCCTGATAGAACGGGGGAGCATAGCAGGCAATAAGTTCTGCCTGTTGCTCTAGCATGAGCTCTTTATCTTGGCCCATCTGGACAATTAACTGCTCCAACTGCTGCGAGCTGGGCTGATGATCCTCCAACCTTAGGCATTTGATGCCATTTGCGACCAATTCGGCCTGGGGCAAAAAACAGTGGCCATCTTCAGCTGCTTGGTTGAGCACATGCACCAGACCACTGCGATAGCGAAAGGGGGAACCGGGTTCAATTCCCAGATTACGGGCAATGGTATCGGCGGTGATGAAACCGATGCCGTAAACATCTTGCGCTAACTGGTATGGATTTTTGCTCACGACAGAGATCGCATCTTGACCATACTGTTTGAAGATTTTTACCGCATACGTTGTTGAGACACCATTCCCCTGAAGAAATAGCATCACCTCTTTGATCACTTTCTGGCTTTCCCAAGCCGTTTGGATCATTTTCACGCGCTTCTTGGCAATCCCTGGCACTTCCTGCAAGCGCTCAATTTCTTGCTCAATGACCTCTAGTGTCTCCAGACCAAAGTGAGCCACAATTCGCTTTGCGGTCACTGGCCCAACACCTTTGATGAGACCGCTGCCCAAATATTTTTCTAGGCCAGTCAAGGTCGCGGGTTTGGTCTCGCGGTACTTGAAAACCTGGAACTGCTCACCGTATTTGGGATGATTGCGCCACTGTCCGGTCAGATGCAATGTCTGTCCTGGTTGGATATTGGCGAAACTACCTGTGACGGTCACAGGCTCTGGCGTACGTGGCACTTTGACTCTAGCCACGGTGTAACCAGAGTCTGCTGCGTGAAAGGTTAGCCGTTCAACTACGCCTTGCAGATATTCAGCGGGTTGCTCGCTCATGAGTGCGATCGCCAAGCTACAGCTAGTACTCGCGTCTTATTTTAGATGTACTGGAAAAACAACCGAAAACCTAGCCGTAGCATAAGCACAGAGGCCATGAAACTTTCGCTGCATTTGGCAAAGGTTCGTCTATGGTTGAACCATCTATTAACTAGCCTTCTGCTCTAGTCGGTCAATTCTGCGAGCATTACCGATGATGGCCGCTAGTTGCGATTGCTGCGATTCTCTGAATGCACGATTTTCTTCCACCAGTGCCGCTATCTCCTGAGCATTTTGGCGCTGTTGTTGGGTCACCTGTGCAATGTCTGAGGCATTTTGGTTCTGTTGCTGAGTCAGTTGTGCGATGTCTGAAGTATTTTGGCGCTGTTGTTGGGTCACCTGTGCAATGTCTGAGGCATTTTTAGCCACAAGTAGGCGCGTACCCTCTAGCCGCTCATCAAACTGCTCAAGCTTAGTGCCTAGACTTTTTATTTGCTGATTGTTGGCCTGCTGCTGTTCAGCATTCTGAGCAACAATATCAGCAAGGCTTTCTATCGTGCCTGTCATCTGGTCTAGCCGTTGCTCTATATTCAGCAATCCTTCAACTACGATCTCAAGCGTTTCCCGGTTAGCGTTTGCCTGCTGAGCAGAGGGCCGGATGAACTGAGACACCAAAGCATCAACCGCTGAAGTGAGGGCTGATATATCTCGGGCGTTTGATTCTGGCGTAGGTGATTGAGTCATGGAGTAATTATAGCTGATGAATTGTCGCGAGATAGACAATCGCCTGGACGATTCCAGTGGCGCTCCCTAGCTATTCAGAACTAGTCGTACGCAGGTGATAGAGCAACAGCAACAGCTCGTCATGCTTCAGCTGATACCGGCGCTTGCCATCAAAACGACTAGCAATGAACTGACTGATTTCCTCCATTGTCCAGTTTAGACTTCGCACTTGGGCTTGAATCCCTCGAATAACTTCATCTTGCTCAGCGTCGATCCCAGAGTAGGACGGAGGCTCCAGCGCAGAAGTAGAGGAGGTAGCCGGAGGAACTAAACGCAAAATGGGAGGCTTAGGCTGTGAAAAACTGCGATTCTCCCCCCGCACCCCCCTCGAAGAAGAAGATTTAGATGTTTTGTTAGAAAAAGATTCACTCCGAGCGGGCCTACACTTCATTATTCCTTCTTTAGTCTGTAATTCATTGTTAGACAAAGAATCTGACTGTTTTGGAACGATCGCCAAAGAAGGCTGAATAGGCGCTGAATCGACCGTAGAGTCAGGTATTACACACCCTTTTTCGGCTTCCTGATGCTTTGGGTGCCATAGGCCTTTATGCCGGTACAGCGTCCCGAGGCTCGTGCCAGCGAGTTCTGATATTGCTTGCGCTCGCGCAGTGATCGTTTCTGGTAGGCGATCGCTCTCTTCCAACACAGCGATCGCTGTCTTTATCTGCTCTTGAGCTGTCAGCGATCGCTGCTGGTTAAACGGCACCACGTTATCGGCTGGTCGCTCTTTTGCATGTGTCCCTAGCGGCCAGTAGTACTTTTCAACCGCTTTGGCCCAGCTACGGGATCGCATCTCGATTTGATGTTGGTGGCCGCACCATTTCGCATAGCCAGGAGCAGAGATCGCGGTCTCGCGAATGTATTTGACCAGGGCATCACCGCTGAGGTTTAGGAAAACAACCCCATAGCAACCGATCTGCTTGAGTAAGTGGTTCGTTTGGTGCGCTCCTGTCCACCCTTCGGCGATGAGAAGCTCTAAATCTCGTCGCCATGACTCTACGTTGTTCAAACGACGGCGAGGCTTCTTCAGACGGTTTTGCCGCGCAATCAGCAAAGCGCTGTTGAGTTCGGCCATATCCTGACCGATAGCAGCGACATCCCATACCCGGAATAGATCACTTAGCTGGTTGCTAATGCCTTGCAAGTCATCGTCTAGTAGCCAAGACCCCGTCTCTGGCTGCAAGGGCAAGCGATGACCCTTGTAGAGAATTTTGGTGACGACACCATAGCTTTTGTCATTCGGAAATATCTCTAGCTGACCTTCTTTGACATCAAAGCCTTGCGTCTGAAGACAGAACTTGACCCCAACGGCCAAATTGAACGTATTAACCGCGCCATTCAGCGGGAAATACAGATGCAGACCATCGCTCCAGCTTGAGCGCACTAATACTGTGCGAGTAATGCCAATGGTTTCTAGTGCTATTTGCAGCTCTGAAATGGCACTCGGATTCTGCTTGGGATGGTATTGACTACCTGCGTCGATATCCAGCAGCCCATATTCGGTGGTGTGGTCGAATCGAACCCCTAAAATCTCGCTCGGGTCTGCCCAGCGGTGGTAGAGCACCCGGCTTTTCATCGGGTAGCGGCTTTCGGTCTTCCACTGGGGCTTAAGTTTAGGCTTGGGCTTGAGATGCGCGGTTTGCCAGTTCAGCTCTTTTTGCTCCGGCTGATTCGGGTCTGGCACTGGCGCATATATAAAGTCCCAGCGGTTCTTCAAAAATGTGTGGCTCAGGCGCTGGGCCAGTGGGTCTGACGGCAGCAGGTCGTCATTGAGGATCGCGCTCATGGATGACACCTCTTCAGAAGCACATTCAGAAGAGCAAAGGGGTAATCCACTATCGACGCAAGGGATAAGGGCTTAGCCATAGGCAGAGGTGCCTGCCTGCGACGTTGTAGCAACAGCATTGACTCCAATCTCCGTAGTGATGAAATTTGAGTCGAACGCCAACGTGACGCTTGAACGATGCAAATGTCCAAAAGCCAACACGTTTGATAAAATAGGCGAACAACTCCAAGCCGAAACCTAATTACCGCCCGCAAAGCTTTTTAGATTTCCGCTATTTTGAGTAGCCCAAAGCTCTAGCTGTTAGCCGCAGCTGGAGCTTTGATCGTTTAAATTTGTTCGTTTCGCTGGGGACGCTACATAAGAACCCTCTACTGACTGCAAACGTTGAAGTGTAAATCAAGCCATTTAGCTATCAGCAATATGAACCGAACGCCTCTAACGATGAGCGTACTGTTGACTGCTACTAGCCAGTAGTACAGATGATTTGACCCTGAAACAGTAGCACCGCAATGTATGCCACTCAAGGGGTTGAAAATCTTAATACGCGAAATAGACAGGAGATAAATACGCGAAATAGATAGGTAAATCTATACGCGAAATAGACAGGCACTTATCCGGTAATACGCGAAATAGATAGGCAAATCTATACGCGAAATAGACAGGCAAATCTACCAACCACTTATCTCCCAGAGTATTCCTGGGATCACTCTGGCCGGACTATACGCGAAATAGACAGGCAAATCTATACGTGAAATAGACAGGCACTCACCGAGCAATACGCGAAATGGATAGGCAAATCTATACGCGAAATAGATAGGCACTTGCCCAGCAATACGCGAAATAGATAGGCAAACCTATACGCGAAATAGACAGGCACTTGCCCAGCAATACGCGAAATAGATAGGCAAATCTATACGCGAAATAGATAGGCTATCCTTCAAAAATCGTACGCGAAATAGACAGGTGTTCTTTTTTCAGCAAAACTCACTTAATATTGTGGCGATTCAGCATCTTGAAATGTATTGATGAAAGACGCACCTTCTCAGTTAGAGATGTTTGAGGTTGACGGAGAATTGGTTAAGATTCTCCCTCGTGCTGGCGCTTCTCTTCGTAACCCAGACGTTAATTTACCCGTGTTGCGTTCTGATGCGGGTGGTTACTACTTTGAGATGCGCGTTGAGGCTGACGCTTCGGACGCTAGTGAAGTTGCGCTAACCCGTCGTATTCCCTTGGATAATCTTTCTGGGGAAGAGTGGCAGGAGCTAAAACAAGAATATGATGTTTTAGACCTAGAAGCTTGCTTAAGCCGAGGCATCAAAGGGCTAGAACAAATAGAAGACCTTCGGCTGCGTCGTTTGACAGTGGCTTTGCTGACGTTTTTGAACCCGCGCCAAGTTCAGCTTGTCCTTTACCTTTACAAAGCCGCATCAACTGAAAAGAATGGCTCTGTCGTTGAGTTTCGTTCTAACGATTTGCTAGAGGTGATGGGCTACCAGCGGACGAAGGACGGTGGTTTTCGTGCGGAAGTAAGGTCTCAGTTGCACTGCGACTTAATGGCGCTCCATAGAACAGAGCTAGTCTATGCGGTAGAAACTCGAAAGGGAGAGAAAGTAGAAGCAGAAGTCACCATCAAGAATGTCCTTAGAATTCAGAAGTTTTGGGCTGATGATGTGCAACGCGACTTTGACACTGAGAAAGCAGCAGACTATAGCTACGGCGCTGCTGATCGGTACAGGATTAATTTAGAGTTTTTCCAGAATTCAGACCACCCAGGTAGCGACTATGTGCTGTTTGGCAACATTGAGATGCAGCAGCAGGCGGGCAAACGCAACAAGCATGATTATGGAATGAGGCTTTTGGTGTATCTGGCTAGTCGATTGAAGTGGGATTCTCCAAAAGACGGACAGTATTTAAATATTTCTAAGCGACACTTATTCAAAAATCTTGACCTGCTAGGCAGTAATTCATCTCGGAATAGTCAAATTTTCTGGCGCACCGTGAATGAACTCAAAGAGGATCGTTTTCTAGTGAATGCGAGAGAGTTACCGGGAAAGCGAAAAAGTAACGTGATGATTGAGTTTCAGATTAATGCTGACAAAATTCGGTCTTCCAGCGCAGCCTAGAGTTTATTGGGCGAGGCTAATTATTTAGCCCAGGTAATCGGCATAGTATCTTTCGTTCCACCAATCGTTCAAACTGAGACCGCATAGATTTTGCGGCCATACTATCTGATAGCAATACGCCTGCTTCTATGTTGCGCTGGTGAGCGGCCTCAGTAAAATTGGCTGATGTAACCAGTAGTTGCTTGTCATCAACAACAACGCACTTTGCATGCAGACATGCACGTGGCGATTTCTCCGTCGATAAAGATCTTGGATCATAAAAAACTTCAGGCATGCGATCGCCTGGCCAAATATTTTTTCTGAAGGTTTCTGAAAACTCACGTAGCAAAGTTTCTTCAGACTTACTATTCTGGCGATAAGGGCGTTTGATATTAACGAATAAACGAACCTGTATAGTTGGATGTTCGTTCATGGGGTATGACCCCGACTATTGGAAAATCAGGTCATAGGCTGAAAGCGTTGCGATGACTGAGTTACATCCGCCGAAAATTGAGACCCTCAGAAAAGTACTAACTAACGGACATTTTTTAAAGGCATTGATAGTACATATGGTCTTAGTCATAGTTTGCTGAAGCGGAGTAATCCTAATACTCTGTATATTTTCAAAAATTAGAGGATTTAGCTCGGACATTATGCACACTAATGAGCTAGCGTTTTGAGCGCGCGTTGAGCCACCGTTTCAGCTCTAGCTGAGGTGACCTTTTGATATCTCAGCGTGGTCAGAATGGACTCGTGTCCCATCAACGCCCTTAGCTCCTCAATTCCCATCAGTCCCACTCGCTCAGTGGCAAAAGTATGACGCAGATCGTGAAGTCTAGCCCCTTCTAGCTCAGGCATACCTGCAATCAGCTTGCGCCAGTTCTGATGCACCGTACGATAGCTCAGTCGGCTAACGTTGCCCGCTATCGGCTGCTGTGCAGTGAATAGAGCCGGACAACGATGATGCCGATAGTGCTTGAGGTAGGTATTGAGCAGCTGAGCCGCATCATCGCTGTAAAAGCACCACCGCTGTTTGTTGCCTTTGCCGATGACCCGGAACTTCTGTTGTTTGAGATCTACCTGCTCAAGATCAAGCGCCAGCAACTCAGAAATTCGCGCTCCGCTTCGATGCAACAATCTGACAATTGTGTGAGTACGATAGTCTGCTTCAACCGCTTTATACATCTTCTGAAGCTGGTCTGGTGTGAGATAACGAATGGCTTCATCAGAACCATGCTCACCCTTATCCGCATCAGGCTTACGTCGCTTTAGCTTAGCAATCGGATTGGCTTTAATATGTTGTTGTTCTACTGCATAATTGAACAAAGCTTGAATCGTTGCCTGATGCCGGTGATGAGTCGTGTAGGCCAAATGCGAGAGACTGTCGAGATACTCAGTGAGGACGGTACGATCGCAAATTTCAATCGGCCAGCTGCCGTACTGAGCCAGCAAGGGCATCAGCGTCAGCTCATAGGATTTCACCGTCTTCCGAGCTAGACCCGGTCGGTCTAAAAACTGTGTGGCTACCATCGCTAGAGAAATTGGCATGACCTGTGAAATAAACGTAAACGCCAGCAGCAAACGCTAGCCTTCACTCTATCGTTTAGACAAACCGTTGTTTTGATAGTTAATTAAAGCTTTGAAATCTTCAACCATCCCAAAGCCCGGAGAATCGCTGGCCGATTACGTCCATCGGCTGCGCTCAGCCCTCGGCATGAGTCAGCAGGCGGTCGCTGACAAATCAGGCATCCACGCCCAGAGCGTCGGCAAGATTGAGCGTGGCCACACGACGGTGCTCAAAGCCAAGACCAAACGCGGGCTGGCCTATGCTCTGGACGTTCCTGAAGCCCACTTGGAGGCAGTAGCCAAAGGGATCGCGGTTGAGGAGACGGGCGCACTCAAGTTTTGCCCGCAGTGCTGGAAACCGGGCAATGCACCTGATCCGATGTGGCTACATGTCCATGCCCACTATTGCTTTCGCTGTGGCAGTAGCCTACGCCACCAGTGCGTTCAGTGCGAAGCTCCCATCACCTCTCTAAAACACCGCTTTTGCCCCTACTGCGGCACCGCATACACTGCGCCCGAGCAAGCCGAGTCATAACAACTATCCATCGAGAGGAATCCGCCCGTGCCTAGCGTTGAAGAAACTGCTTATCCCAGACTGAAAAGTAATCCTAGTCTGGACGCCTTAGAGACGCTTTACACACCCACGGACGAAGAGATCGCTTTTGCCAAGAAAACGACACGGGGCGATCTCCCAACCGTTAGTTTTCTCGTCCTGCTCAAGACCTTTCAAACAGTCGGCTACCCCATGCAGTTAGCTCAGGTGCCACCTGCTATCATTCGCTGCGTTGCGGCCAGCATGAATAGTCAGCTGACGCCAGAAGAGATCGCTGATTATGACACTCACCTATCGAAAACCCGGCGGCGTCATGTCAAAGCGATTCGTCAACATCTGGCGGTAAAGCCCTTCTCTGACGCGGCTCGCCAAGTCATGCTGACGGCGATGGAAACGACCATAGAAACTCAGCATGACCTGATTGATCTCATTAATGTTGCCCTGGAGGAACTGGTCAAGGAGCGGTATCAACTGCCTGCCTTTTCAGCACTAGAGAAAACCGCTAGAGATGTTCGTATCGCACATAACAACAAGCTCTACCAGAGTGTCAGTGATGCGTTAAGCAGCGGGGAACAGATGCAGCTTTCTGAGTTGTTCTATTGCGCAGTGGGTGAAACAACGACCCTGTGGCACGAAGTGAAAAAAGAGCCAGGTAGTCCGAAACTGGGAGAGCTACAAGATCTGGTGGAACGTCTGCGCTGGCTACAGCCTTTGCAGGTGGCAGGCGAAGCCCTCTGGGCGATGCCTGAAATTAAGCGGATCAACTTTGCGGCCCAGGCCCAGGCGCTAGATGCCAATCAAATGAAGGAGCTGCCAGACGCCAAGCGACAGACGCTGGCAGTAGCACTCCTACAACGACGTTATGCTCAGACGCTCGATGACATTGCTGATGTGTTTATCAAACGTATGAGGCGGATGCATTACAAGGCCAAGGAAGCGCTGGAAAACTATCGGATAGAGAGTCAGCAGCGCACCGATGAGCTGATCTCCAAATTGCGACAGGTGGCGATCTGCCACAGCACTGACGGTGAGATCTCAGATCGTTTTACGGCTATTGGCTGCGTTCTTGGGGACGATCCACAGGGGCTGATTGCACAGTGTGATGATCACTTGGCCTATGCCGGTAACAATTACCTGCCGTGTTTGCCCAAGTTTTATCGCAGCCATCGGGCGGTGCTGTTTCGATTTCTGTCCGTGGTGCCGCTCTATCCCAGCACTCAAGATGATTCTCTGGCAGCGGCGATTGACTTCATCAAAGCGCATCGAGGCGCACGGAAAACTTGGCTACCGTTGACTGATGACAATGTATCAGAAGGGGCACAGGGCCGCCCTGTGCCACCCCTTGAGCTGAGCTGGGTGCCGACTAAGTGGTGGACGCTGGTGACTGGCGAAAAGAATCGGGCGACAGTGCCCACACAGGTGCATCGTCAGTACTTTGAACTCTGTGTGTTCTCTCACGTGCTGCTGGGTCTTAAGTCTGGTGACCTGTTCATTGAAGGCAGTTCGGCATTTGGTGACTATCTGGCGCAGCTGATCTCATGGGACGAAATGAAAGCGCTGCTGGCTGACTATGGCGAACAGCTTGGCTTTCCCACTGAAGGCGCAGCCTTTGTGGAACACGTCAGAGCGTGGCTGAGAGACAAAATTGAAGAAACTGATCAGGGTTTTCCGGCCAACACGGATGTCTACTTCAAGTCCGACCGTCTGGTGATTCGCAAGGCAAAGGCAAAGAGTCGAAAGGTTGCCAAGAAACTGAAGAAGTTGATCGCCGAACGGATGAAGCCAGTTAATCTGCTCGATGTACTGGTCGATACGGAGCAATGGCTAAAGTGGACGAAGCATTTCAAGCCGGTCTCGGGCTACGAAGCCAAAATAGAGAATCCTGTTGCTCGCTATTTGGCGACGACCTTTTGCTACGGCTGTAATATCGGCCCCACGCAGCTAGCCCAGTCGCTCTCGCTCTTTGACCGTAAGCAGATTTCACGAGTGAATCAGCGACACATCAGCGATACTCAGCTGCACTATGCAGTTGAGTCTGTGGTCAATGGCTACAATCGCTTTGCCTTACCCAAATTCTGGGGGGTGGGCAAAAGCGCGTCGGTGGATGGCACCAAGTGGGATATCTACGAGAATAATCTGTTGGCTGAGTATCACATTCGCTATGGCGGTTACGGGGGCCTTGGCTATTACCATGTGGCTGATAATTATATTGCGCTCTTCAGCCATTTCATTCCCTGCGGCGTTTATGAAGCCCTCTATCTCTTTGATGGTCTGTTGAATAATCACTCGGATATCCAGCCTGATACGCTGCATGGCGACACCCATTCTCAGAGTCTGACAGTCTTCGGATTAGCCTATTTACTGGGCATCAAGCTGATGCCGCGTATCCGAAACATAAAAGAGCTGACCTTTTTTCGAGCGGACACAGAGACGACCTGCCAGCATATAGATGTGTTGTTTTCTGACACGGTGGATTGGGATCTCATTGAGACCCATTTGCCGGATATGCTCAGGGTGGTGCTCTCAATTATGGCGGGGAAAATCAGCGCGTCAACCATTTTGAGAAAGCTCAGTACTAACAGCAGAAAGAACAAGCTTTACAAGGCGTTTCATGCTCTGGGTTCGGCGGTCAGAACGGGCTTTTTGATGGAGTACATTCACAGTGCCAAGCTCAGAGTCAGGGTGCAGGGGGCGACGAACAAGAGTGAAGCGTTCAACGGTTTTGTTCAGTGGCTAGCCTTTGGCAATATGGGACGACTGAGAACGAACGACCGGGAAGAGCTACGCAAGCGCATCAAGTATAACCATTTGGTGGCCAACTGCGTCGTTCTCTACAACGTCTTTGAGATGAGTCGCATTCTCAATCAGTTAGACCAAGAAGGGCATCGGATTGATCCAGCTGCCGTCGCAGGCATTAATCCCTATGCAACTGATCATTTGATCCTGCTGGGTCAGTATCATCTCGATGATGCGCGGCAGCCACCGCCGCTGCACTATGATTTAGCCATTCAGCCACCACCAGAAGCAGCTTAATTTGATGTCTGTTAGTTAGTACTTTTCTGAGGGGTTGATTTTTTGGTGGCTGTAACTCAGTTGTCGCAATGCTTTCAGCCTATGACCTGATTTTCCAATAGTCGGGGCCATACCCCGATGTCATGGAACAAGGCTTCGACCCAGACTACACGATTGCTGATGGCGGCAGTGGCCTCAGAGCTGGCCAGAAAGCTGTCATGCCAGACATCCCTTGTCATGGTGACGTGTTCCATATCCAGCATCAGTTCGAGCAAGTT
>JBGCGG010000126.1:0-35458 GCA_045110585.1 Phormidesmis sp.
TATGCCGATTGCTGATCGCCTTGCTCCATTACAAACGAATGTCTTTGCCGATATGGATCGGGCGAAGGCGAAGGCGATCGCGGCTGGAAAACCCCTGATTGATCTGTCACTCGGATCCTCTGATTTGCCAACGCCGCCTCATGTGTTGAGTGAGATTTCTGAAGCCCTAACCGATCCTGAAACTCATGGCTACGCGCTCTTTAGCAGCACTAAACCATTCCGCGTGGCGGCGGCGCAGTGGTACGAAGAAAAGTTTGGGATTGCGGTTGATCCCGATACTGAAGTGCTGCCGCTGATTGGTTCGCAAGAGGGCACGGCTCATTTGCCGTTAGCGGTGATGAACCCTGGCGATGTGGCTTTGCTGCAAGACCCTGGCTATCCCTCTCATGTGGGCGGTGTGTATCTAGCTGGCGGCGAGATTTATCCGATGCCCATGCTGGCCGCGAATGACTTTTTACCTGTTTTGTCAGATATTCCGGCGGCTGTTGCTCAAAAAGCCACCATGATGGTGCTGAGCTATCCGCATAATCCAACCACAGCTTCTGCTCCGCTAAGCTTTTTCCAAGCAGCCGTGGCCTTCTGCCAGGCGCACAACATTACCCTCGTACACGATTTTCCTTATGCGGATTTGTACTTTGAGGGTGAGCCGGTGCCGTCTGTGCTGCAGGCGGATCCGGAAAAGTCAGTGTCGATTGAATTTTTTAGTTTGTCCAAGTCTTACAACATGGGCGGCTTTCGAGTGGCGTATGCCATTGGTAATGCTGAGCTGATTAAGGGCTTACGGCAGGTGAAGGCGACGGTGGACTTTAATCAGTATCGGGGGATTTTGAGAGGGGCGATCGCTGCGCTTTCCGGGCCTCAAGATTGTGTTACGCAAATGGTCAATACCTTTGCAAGCCGTCGAGATGCGGCTGTTCAAGCCTTACAAGCCATTGGCTGGGATGTTTCTACGCCGACGGCCACAATGTACATTTGGGCCAAACTGCCCGATACCTTACCCAATGGCTGGGCGACTCACTCCATAGAATTCTGTACGGAGCTGGTCGAAGCGACGGGGGTTGCACTGTCTCCTGGCCGAGGGTTTGGCTCCTCGGGGGAAGGCTATGTCCGCTTTGCGCTCGTTCATCCGCCAATGGTCTTGAAGGAAGCGATTGAGAAGATCGGTCAGTTTTGCGCTGTGGTGTGATCTTTATGTGGATTTGGTTATTGGGCTGGGACGGTTTTCAGCCTGAGCGCTTATTCGGCTAATCGTTTGCTAGCCTAAGCGTTCGTCTGCGTCATTATTTTGTGAGGGGTGCGATCGCATAAAGTCTTCAACCATTTTGTTCAGGTTTTGTACAGACTTGCCCACTTCTACAATTGAAGACTCTAAACGGTTAGAGGTAATGGCCATAGACTGAAGCTCATTCAAAATTTTGCTAACGGACTCTTGGTACTGATTTTCAAACTCTTGAATGTTCACGGCTGCTTATGTGATGAGGACGGTTTTTCAGGGCGATATCTGGAAAGAGAAAATGAAAAACTTGATGGTGTTTTCTTATACATAAAAATTTTCCATCACCTAAGCTGAGCACGGCAACCGTCTGGCCGAATCTTCGTGATTTGTGTGCCTTTTTTGAAGAGGAGACGCAGCCTTTGAGAAAGACCCATAAAATAAGAAAGCTGTTTAATGCTGCCTGATTTAAGTCCTATTTGCCTGTGTCCTTTGTTTTTGATCTGTGACTAATTCTTTTTCCGCCGCTGCTCACGCTAAAACGCTGCTCCAAAATCCAGAGAAATTAGAAGCTCGCCTGAAAGAAATTCCTCAAGAGCCGGGCGTTTATTTCATGAAGGATGAGACTGACCAAATCCTCTACATTGGTAAGTCAAAAAGTTTGCGGAACCGGGTGCGCTCTTACTTTAGAGACGCGGCCCATCACCATACGCCGCGCATTGCCACGATGGTGCGTAAGGTTGCCGATATTGAGATTATCGTGACCGATACAGAAGCAGAGGCGCTGGCGCTAGAAGCGAATCTGATTAAGCAGCATCAGCCTGAATACAACGTGCTGCTGAAAGACGATAAGAAATATCCCTTTCTCTGCATTACTTGGTCAGAAGATTATCCTCGAATTTTTATTACGCGCAAACGACGTAAAAATGCCAAAAATCGATATTACGGCCCCTATGTAGATACCGGCTTGCTGCGCCGTACCTTACAAATCGCGAAGCGGATTTTTCCGTTGCGACAGCGTCCGCGCCCCCAGCATAAAGATCGACCTTGCTTGAACTATGACATTGGTCAGTGTCCAGGGGTGTGTCAGCAGCTCATTAGCCCGGAAGATTATCACAAGATTGTGCAGCGGGTGGCGATGGTTTTCCAAGGGCGATCTCATGAGCTGATTGATATTTTGACGGCCAAAATGGAGAAGGCTTCTGAGGCGCTTGAGTTTGAGAAAGCGGCGCTAATTCGCGATCAGATTAAAGGGCTGGAAACGCTGAATGAAACCCAGAAGGTCGCCTTGCCAGATGATACGGTTTCGCGAGATGCGATCGCTTTATCTGCTGACGATGAACATGCCTGTATTCAGCTCTTCCAAATTCGTGCAGGGCGTTTGGTGGGCCGTCTTGGCTTTGTTGCCGATAACCAATCAGGCTCGCCAGGCGAAATTCTTCAGCGCGTTTTGGAAGAACACTACCGCATGGTAGACCCGGTAGAGATCCCTGCTGAAATTTTGGTGCAGCATGCGCTGCCTGACGCGGAGATGCTCGCCGAATTTTTGACCTTACAAAAAGGGCGCAAAGTCTCTATTGATATTCCTCAGCGCCAAGCGAAAGCCGAACTGGTGGAGATGGTTGAGCGCAACGCCCAGCACGAACTTGCCCGTACTCAGCGCTTTGCTGATCGCAATAACCAAGCCATGCAAGATCTCGCTGAACTCGCAGATCTGCCCGGATCTCCCAAACGCATTGAAGGCTACGATATCTCTCACATCCAAGGCTCAGATGCCGTTGCCTCCCAGGTCGTTTTTATCGATGGCCTACCTGCTAAGCAGCACTATCGCACCTACAAAATCAAAAATCCCACCGTTACTAGCGGCCATTCCGATGACTTTGCCAGCATGGCCGAAGTCATTCGCCGTCGCTTCCGTCGCTACGCCGAAGATCCGAGTAAGCAGCGCATCGGCAACCCTGACTGGCCAGATTTAGTCATGATTGATGGCGGTAAAGGACAGCTTTCGGCGGTGGTGGCCGAGCTACAAGACATGAATTTGTTGAGCGAGCTACGGGTTGTCAGCTTAGCTAAACGTCGGGAAGAGGTGTTTTTACCGGGGGAGTCTTTGCCGCTAGAGACGGAGACGGAGCAACCCGGAATTATGCTGCTGCGCCGACTTAGAGACGAGGCGCATCGGTTCGCGGTGAGCTTTCATCGAAAAAAGCGCATGGGCCGGATGCGACGCTCTCGATTAGAAGATATTCCAGGACTTGGACACTATCGTCGCAAGCAGCTGCTAGCCAATTTTCGCTCCATTGACTATATCCGGGAAGCAACCCCTAAACAGCTAGCAACTGTAGACGGCATTGGCCCTCAGCTGGCCCAGCAAATCTATGATTATTTTCATCCCTCAGCGGCGTCGTAGTTGTTCCTAAATTAGGCGTACGCCTTGCTTACGTATTTGACTCCATAATCCTTGCTGAACCCTCCGTCGTTAGCGGTTTCAGCAACTTTTTGCCGACCTATTAAAGAGCAAGTGTTCAGAGGCGAATGTGACTTGGTTTTCTATCTAAAGAAGCTGTAAAGGCTGATTGAAAAAAATATCTGAGCTGCTAATTTTATGCGTAAGTATAAATACTCGTTGGCCGATGAAGATTTGATAGATTAGCTAACTGTAATGTCACTTATGTTGATGAGAGACGCACTCATAAGTTTATTTAGAAAAGTGTATTATTAAATACAGTTTTTGCACTTTTAGTTATTGCTTAAAATATTTTAAGCAATAAAAGCATTGAGTTATAAATATATATTGAGATAACTGAGTAGAGAATATAAAACAAACCTTTATTTATTGACGATTATTAGTCTCTAAATGATGCTTTCTGAGAACTAATGATTGGCATAAATACTCATCTATCCTTGGGCTGATAAGCGTTTGAGGTGGTCGGGGATCATCCGTTAGACGGGCGATCCCCGTATTTTATGTATCTTAAGAGTCTTTGCCACTATTGTTGGGAATTGGCATAATTGAAGGGTCAAGCGCTAGTCATGAACTCCTAATAAGTTGAGCTATTTATCTCTCATCTTTTAGCGATGTCGGGCTGGCAACATCTCGGAATTTTAAGCAAGCTATTTAGAACTATGAAGACCATGGAAAGACCTGCTGAGAATTTTTTGCAATCAATTTTTGTGAAAGACATTCGAAAAGTTTTGGCTCCTGAAAAGGTAGCGGCCACTACGCAGGCGACTGTTCAAAGAGTTCATTGCCCTACTTGTGGTAGCTACGCAGAGCGTTATCATCAGCACGATACCATTCGCACTCAGTGCGCTCAGTGCGATTACTTGATGACTATTTGTACTGAAACAGGACGGGTGCTAGAAGCCTATGCGCCTAGCTTTACGCCTGCGGCTGTTTCATTAATGGCTTAGCTCGTAAAGTTCCTTTTGCTTTGTGCTGATGTCTTGTTCCAGAGCTATCTTCGAAAAAAAGTAAGTAGCGTTGCAAACGGCCCGAGACAGAAAAAACATGCGCACTTTCTAATTGTTAGAAAGTGCGCTTTTTTAATGATATTTTTATTTCTTTTGTGCTGCTTTTATCGAGAGTTGTTTGAGTCTCGGTTTGCTTTTGATTCGCTTCTGATTTGATTGCTCAAATCCTTATTTTTCTCGTTGATTTGGAATGATAACGGAATGAGAATAAAGGGAGAGAGAGTTGATTTAGTCGCGTTTGGTAAGTGCTTCTTTAAGCGCAACTAAAACTTCAGGGGGTTCCACCGCAACTTCTATGGTTTCGCCGTCTGCTCTCATCGTTTGCAGATCGTTAAGGCCCAGCAGTCCGTATAGTGCCAGTGTTATTGCGGTGGCTTGCATTAGTCTGATAAACATTTTTAATCTCCCCTCTCACCCTAGCTGTGGCGTGCGCTCAAAAGTCCAGCTATGGGCTTACATTAGTGAGTCTTGATAGGCCCGCGAATCGGTGATGTTACCCAATTTGAATTGGCACAGCATTTGTACCCTTTCAAAATCTTGTTTAAGGGGGTAGGGGTTTTTCAAGTGTTTCCCTTTCCCTCAATAAGACGTTTGATAGGCAAATACATGACCAACATAGCTTGTTCTATTTGCTACTGAGATATTGACAGAGTGAAGATTATGCTGATGTTTTCAGTGAGCGATAAAGCTTTTTCGTAAAACGTCTTAACACTTGTGAGTAAAGAGCCTGGCCGTAGAGGGCGAACGTGCGGGCTGAGTGTCTGCGCTTAATGGTTTGGATAGCATTTGGATGCATTCTGCTTGTGCTGAGGGGCGCAGACGGTCTCACTCCTTGGCGCGAGCAGTACTCGTGATTGTGAGGGGAGTGAATCTTTTGCTTTATGCTTTTAGTGTCTAGGCGGCGTTGGGTGTTCAGGGGCGAAAGCTGCTTTCTGAAATCACTTCAAGCGATGGCTCAGACTCACTTTGCGGTTACCTTTGCAGGAGCATTCTTTTGAAATTTGCTTTCATTATTGATCCGATTGCCCGACTCGATCCAGGTCACGATACGAGTGTGGCGATTATGGAAGCGGCGCAGGTATTAGGGCATGAGGTTTACATTACGCAGGTAGATCGGCTGGGGGTGATTGAGAGCTGTGCGTATGGTTGGCTGCAGCCGGTGACGATGAAGCCGGTTGAATTGAAAGAAGGGTCGGAAGGGGCGCGCTGGGTTTCTGATCCGGATTGGTATTCGTTGGGTGAAAAAACGTGGCGACCGTTGGAAGATATGGATGCGGTGTTTATGCGTCAAGATCCGCCTGTGACGTTGCCCTATTTGTATGTCACGTACATTTTGGATTATGTCGATACCGCTAAGACGCAGGTGATTAATTCGCCAACGGGGCTGAGAGCCGCGAATGAAAAGATGTATGCGCTGCAGTTTATGGAGGCGATTCCAGAGACGATTGTGAGCGCGGATAAACAAGTGATTCGGGAGGTGGTGGAACGCTGGGGTGCGGGCGTTCTGAAGCCTTTGGGCGGCAAGGCGGGTGAGGGAATTTTATTTTTGGAGGGGGGCGATCGCAATTTCAATTCCATCATTGAAGTGAGTACGTTCCAAGGTAAAGAGCCTGTGATGGTGCAGAAGTATTTGCCTGCAGCTAAAGACGGTGATAAGCGCGTGGTGATGCTGAACGGCGAACCGATAGGGGCCGTGAACCGGGTGCCGACAGGAAAAGAATTTCGCGGCAACATGGCGGTGGGTGGCCGCAGCGATAAAACGGAGCTCACTGAGCGTGACTTAGAGATTTGCCAGCAGGTTGGGCCTGCGCTACGCCGAGACGGATTGATTTTGGTGGGGATTGATATTATCGGTGGCTACTTAACAGAGGTGAACGTGACGAGCCCGACGGGGATTCGTGAGATTGATCGTTTGGATACTGTGCGGCTGGGTCATCAGATTGTGGAATGGGTGGAGAAGGCGGCGGGATAGAGCATTGCGGGTAATGGTGTCCCTCTTGATTTGGATAAACAATGGCTTTTGTTGAGATTCCAGATGCGCCTCGATATTGGCTTTTGAATGGGCGGGTAGGGCGATCGCTGCTTGCGCAAAAAAGCCTAGATGCGCTGTCAGATGGATGCCTGCCGTCAGCGGATCTGATTGCTGTAGATGTAGAAATTGAAGGCTCAAAAGTGGTCACGCTGCGCCCCGCGAAAAAAGGCGTTGACGCAAATGACGCAAGCTTGGTGGCTGCTGATTTGCGGGGCGGTTTGATATGGCCTTGCTTTGTGGATATGCACACCCATTTAGACAAGGGGCACATTTGGTCTCGTAGTCCTAATCCAGATGGAACGTTTGCTGGGGCGTTAGCAACAGTGCAGCGAGATAGCGCCCAACGGTGGCGCACAGAAGATGTGTATCGCCGCGCTGAGTTTGGATTGAAGTGTAGCTACGCCCATGGGACTCAAGCGATTCGCACCCATTTAGATGCGTTTGATAAACAGGCTGAGATTAGCTTTGGCGTGTTTAGACAATTGAGAGATGCGTGGCGTGGCAAGCTGACGTTGCAGGCCGTTTGTTTGGTTACGTTGGACTATTTTATGGGGCAAAAAGGAGATGCCCTCGCTGACTTAGTGGCCGCTTCTGGTGGCGTTTTGGGCGGTGTCGCCTTCACTAATCCTGAGATTGTTCAACAGATTGATCGCGTGTTTGAGTTGGCAAAAGCACGCGATTTGGATCTTGATTTTCATACTGATGAAAGCTTAGATCCTAACGATATGAATTTGCGGCATGTGGCAGCGGCGGCGATTCGCCACAACTTTAAAGGGCGAATTACCTGTGGGCACTGCTGTAGCTTGTCTGTGCAGACGGAAGCCGTGTCTCAAAAAACAATTGAGTGGGTAAAAGACGCGGGCATTTCTGTGGTTAGTTTGCCGATGTGTAATTTGTATTTGCAAAACAGAGCTGAAGGGAGAACGCCTCGATATCGAGGTGTGACGACTTTGCATGCCTTAAAAGCGGCGGGGGTGGATGTGGCGATCGCTTCTGATAACTGCCGTGATCCCTTTTTTGCCTACGGCGATCACGACGGCTTAGAAGTGTTTACCCAGTCGGCTCGGATCGGACATTTGGATCGTCCTATCGGTGCGTGGCCGCAGGCCATTACGTCTACACCAGCCAGGATGATGGGTTTAGATGACCTTGGTCAGATTGAAACGGGGATGGATGCAGATTTAGTGTTGTTTAAAGCGCGCAGCTTTAATGAACTGATGGCTAGAGGGCAAAGCGATCGCGCTGTCATTCGCGCCGGTAAACCCATTGATACAACGTTGCCGGACTATGCAGAGCTAGATGATCTAATGCTTTGAATTAATAACATCCATTGCTCTGGCCCAACGAGACCCGCTAGTATCACTTCGACTGCTCTGCGTTCTTTAGTCGAGTTCTCTCGTTGGGGGGGCTCTAAAAGGCTTATGCTGCAACTTGTTATTGGCAATAAAAACTACTCGTCTTGGTCTTTACGGCCTTGGATGTTGTTGTCTACCTTTGGTCTGGCGTTTGAAGAGGTGCAAGCCTCATTGAAGGCGGAAGGGTTATCCGAACGGCTCGGTCATTACTCTCCGACGAACCGAGTGCCCGTTTTAATCGATGATGCCCTAACCGTTTGGGATTCGCTGGCGATTTGTGAGTATGTGTCTGATCGATATTTAGAGGGCCAAGGGTGGCCTCGCGATATGGCGAAACGAGCTGAGGCGAGAGCCGTGTGCGCTGAAATGCATGCCGGATTCTCAGGGCTACGGCGTGAAATGCCCATGAATTGCCGAGCGCTGCGGACAGTGGACGCGTCTGAAGCAGCGCGGCAAGATATTGCTAGAGTCGATGATATTTGGGCGAAGGGCATGGCTGAGAATGGTGGCCCTTGGCTATTTGGCGATTTCTCGATCGCAGACTGCTTTTATGCGCCGGTGGTGATGCGCTTTAAGACGTATGACGTGTCACTGTCTGCAGGGGCTGCAAAATATCAGGAATTTTTTCTACAGCACAATGTTCTCAATACTTGGGTAGAGGCCGCTATGCAAGAGACAGAAATTGTGCCAGAAGATGAGGCAGGCGTAGATCGGTAGGTGATGGCTTCAGTAAATAGATGGTGATTTCGACTCCGCTCAGCCGGCCGAGCATGCTGACTAAGCAGGTCTCTAAAACGCTAGGGCAATTGGCCCGATAAGAGGTAGCCCGATAAGAGGTCGCCCGATAAGAGATAGCCGAGCGCTGAGCGGAGTCGAAGACCGGCGGGTTTATGCCGCAACTGCAGCGGGCAAATAACCCATTTCTTCGAGTTTAGCAATCACCTTGTTAACGCTTTCATCCAAGCTCTCTTTGTGCGTTTCACAATTTACCTCGGGGTTCAAAGGCTCTTCGTAGGGGTCGCTGATGCCCGTGAACTGCTTGATTTCACCGGAGCGAGCTTTTGCGTATAGGCCCTTTACGTCGCGCTCTTCGCACACTTCTACCGGGGCGCTGACATACACTTCTACAAAGTCACCGATGCGTTCGCGCACTTCTTCCCGGATGGCACGGTAGGGGGAGATAGCCGCTACGAGTACGATGACGCCGTTGCGGGTCAGTAAGTTGGACACGAAGCCGATGCGGCGAACGTTTTCATCACGGTCTTCTTTGCTGAAGCCTAGTCCCTTGGTGAGGTTTGTACGTACGATGTCGCCGTCTAAGACTTCTAGCTTGACGCCGCGATCGCGTAACTTAGCCGTTAGCACATCGTTGATGGTGGTTTTACCAGCGCCGCTTAGGCCCGTAAACCAAACGGTGGCGCCACGTTGTTCTGATGACATGTTCTCAAATTCTCCTAACAGTCGTTTGATAAGCTCATTCGAGCCTGATGGTCGGTTTTACAGCGCCATGGATGAGATGGTTGAGGGCACCGAATAGCCCATGCTTGAAAAGCTATTCTCGCAAAGGCTGTTACAGCCCATAAATCCAAATCGCGAGCGGTGGCGTAATCACTGCCATTATCAAACTTAGCGGGCCACCCACCCTTAAAAAGTCAATGAAGCGGTAGCCGCCTGCGCTGTACACCATTGTGTTGGTTTGGTATCCAATGGGCGTCATGAAGCTGTTAGAGGCGGCGAAGGTGATTACAAAGATAGTCGTGAGTGGACTGATGCCAATGGCTTGGGCTACCTGTACGCCAACGGGTAACAGTAAAATGACCGAGGCATTATTTGATAATACGGCGGTGAGGAGAACCGTGAGCACATAGAGGAGCGTCAAGAGCCAGTAGCTAGACATATCACCGCTCAACATGACGAGCTGATCGGCGATCCACTGGGTAGCGCCAGAGTTGGTCATGGCTGTGCCGAGTGGAATCAGGCAGGCGAGCAGAAAGATCACGTCCCAACGGACGGCTTGATAAAGTTCACCAGGCTTAAGGCAGCCTGAGACGATCATGGCGATGACGCCTGCAAGGGCTGAAACCAAAATGGGATAGTCGGTGAAGGCCGCAGCCGCGACGACGGCTAGGCCAATGGTGAGGGCCGTATTGGCCTTACTGGTGCGTAACGTTTCGATGTCGCGCTGTTCTAGGAGCAGGAGATTTCGCCCGGTTTGGATACCGACTAAGCTCTGTTTGGGGCCTTGGACGAGGAGCAAATCCCCAAAGCGGAGGGATACCGTTCCCATGCGATCGCGCAATAACTCTTGTCCGCGCCGAATGGCCAGCACCGTGACGTTATATCGCTGACGAAAGCGAATGTCTTTGAGCGTAGAGCCAATGAGGTTTGAGTTTGAGATAATCAGCGCTTCTGCGATACCCTCTTCGGTGCCCGATTCGCTGCGCCAAGATTTTTGACCGAACTGTACATCTGGAAGGATCTCAAGTCCTTCACTCTCACGAATTTTGAGCAGATCTTGCTTGCCGCCTCTGGCGAGCAAAATGTCGCCTGCTTCTAGGGTTTTGTCGGCTAGGGGCTGTGGGAAGTGGGCGTTGTTACGGATGAGCTCCAATACGTCTACATCAAAGCGGCGCTGTAGCTGACTGGCACGTAGGGTTTGGCCCACCAGGCTAGAGCGCGGCGTGATGACCAGCTCACTCACATAGTCTTTCATGCCGTATCTTTGGCTCAGTCCGCGATCATCAATCTGGCGATTCGGCAGCAGCC
The DNA here is from genome assembly GCA_045110585.1 of Phormidesmis sp. Taxonomy (GTDB): domain Bacteria; phylum Cyanobacteriota; class Cyanobacteriia; order Phormidesmidales; family Phormidesmidaceae; genus Phormidesmis. Next base: position 10,838 of record JBGCGG010000126.1, read on the forward strand.
GGGGGGCGATCAGGGCGAGATAGACCATGCCAACGGCAAAGGTGATAGCGCCGAGTAGGGCGAACTGAAAGAGCGAGAACTCACCCAGTCCTAGATCCTCGGAGAGGCCACTGGCGAGGACGCTGGTGGAGGTGCCAATCACTGTAATCATGCCGCCGAGAATAGTAGCGAAGGATAGGGGCATGAGCAGCTTGGACGGGGAAATGCGGTGCTGCTGGCAAAAATCTTCGACGATGGGCAAAAAGACAGAGACAATAGCGGTGTTATTCACTAGCGCCGACATGGGGCCAACGATTAGGCCGAGAACCATGATTTGCTGCGATAGTCGTTTGCCGCCCCACTGCAAGAGGAGGGTGCTGGCCCGCTGCAGTGCGCCTGTGCGAGCTACCCCTGCACTGAGAATAAACATGGCCATGACGGTAATGGTGGCCGGGTTGCTGAAGCCTTCGATGCCCTGCTCGGGGGTGACTTGCTTCAGCAGAATGAGGGCAACCATAATCGCGATCGCTGTAATATCTGCTGGAAAAATTTCCACAATAAACAGCAGTAAAGCGACCGCTACCACGCCCAGCGTTATTGGCACGCTGCTCATAGGGTCACCGCGATTGTGCAACGGTGGTATGCAGTGCAAAAAATCATAAGAAGTAATTCTGCCGACAGAAGATCATCCGAAAGATTACTGACAGTGCAAGTGCATCTATCAAGCAGAGTTAATAATAAAGTGTATTTACTCGGTCTTTCACCCCGTTTTTGTACTTTCAGGAGATTCGGTTTAAACCTCTGATAAAGTCTGCTGGGTTTCTGCGGCGAGTTTGGGCTTGATATAAAGCTGTTCGAGAAGGACTGCGCCGCCGGCAACCCAGGGCGGGACGATAAGTGCGCCGATGATGCCGAGGACTTGGGTGCCGCCAAGCACCGCGAGGAGTTGATACAGCGGATGGACGCCTACAGATGATCCGACAAGTAAGGGGTCGAGGATATAGGTTTCGATGTTTTGGATGATGGCGTAGAAGATGATGACCCACAGAACGATCCAGCCGCCTTGTGGAATTGCGACGATTAAAGCCGGGATGGCGCCGAGGATGGGGCCAAGAAAGGGCACCAGATTTGTGACCCCTGCGATCGCGCCTAAGCCAATGGCAAAGTCTTTGAGACCCAAAAAGCTCAGCCCCACACTCGTGGCCACAGCCAACGTCCCTGAGACAATTAGCCGCCCGCGAATGTAGCTGCCAATGCGGTTGCCAATTTCAGGGAGCTGCTCGCTGATGCGCTGATCCCACGGACGAGGCAGCACCCGGACAAAGTTGGTAGTGAGTGTTTTGCTGTCGGCCAGCATGTAGCCAGAGATGAAGATAGCAAGGATGAGGCTGAGCAGGGTGCCAAGTAGGCCCGTGGTGACATTGAGAGAACGCAGGGCGACTTGTCGGGTGGAGCGAATGGCCCAGGAGGCGATTGCCTGCACGTCTAGCTGATCAAATACCTGACTGGTAAAGTCGGGCCGTGTATCGTTCAGTGCGAGCGCCCAAGACTCAGTCTGGGTAGCTGCTTTGCGCAATAGCAGGGGTAGCTGCCGAATCAAAAGCTGAATTTGATCGAGCACGGTAGGGCCAATCAGCAGCACGATGCCGACCAATGTGCCAATGATGGCGAGATACGTCAGTAGTGCGCCCAGCCAGCGAGGGATGCGGTATTGCTCTGCCCAGCCAACAACTGGCGCAATGGAGCAGGCCAGCACAACTGAAATCATCACTAGCAACAACAGCCCTCGCAGCTGCCAGCCTATGATCGCGGCAGGAATGGCTGCAAACACGATCAAAACGCCGCTGAGGGAGAGAGATATTTTCTGCTCCCCGCTGTACAACTTGCCTGGTCTGTACAACTCAGCTGGCTCGCTTAAGGGCCGTGCGGGTAGTTGGTTGTCTGCTATCGGCTGTTTAGGATCTGGCTGTTTAGGATCTGGCTGTTCGGACGCAGGCTGTTCGGTATTTCGTTGTTTAGAAATCATGAAAACCTGCTCCGATGCGGTATTTTGCTGCCCTGGTCTTTTCTACAGCTATTGCTACAGCGTATACCGGAACTGGTCTATCAGCATGCCAGGCACCCATATGCCGCCTAGCGCTCTCCGCTCATACGTATCTACCGCCGGAATAAACGACTGCTGTTGCGTCAGTCCCAACAGGGCATCTGCGCCCAAAAAACGATAGAAACTGTCATCAAAACGCAGGTTTTTAATCGGTGCAATAATCTCACCGTTTTCTACCCAGAAGCAGGCATAGCGTGTCATGCCTGTGATGCGCCCAGCGCTAAGATCGCTCCAGTTGAGGTAGTGAAGGTTGCTGAGATACAAGCCTGTGCCGAGTTCGGCTAAAATATCTGCTTCGCTGAGCTGGCCGGGTGCAACGATGGGAGCGCGTAAAGATTCGCTTTGGTTCGCCGCATTACTCGACTTGCCATATTCTTTAGCGCTACGGGCGTTGATCAGTGAGGTAACCCACTGCCCCTGCTGAATAACGGACAGCTGGTTGGGGGCGAGGATCCCACTGCTGTTAAATCTGGGTACGCCAATGCGCTCAAAATCTTCACCGAGCGAGAACTGAGGCGATAAAGTGGCTTCTCCTTTTTCTAGCTTTTCAAAGGCGCTATTGCCCTGCCGCAAATCCGCCTCACCCAGGCCGCCATACAGGAGCGTTTCCATCAAGTCTGCAACGGCAGCGGGGGCTAGATAGGTTCTGTAAGCTCCTCTGGGCACTGACTTAGCCGGTCTTGAGAGAAGGGCAAGCTGCTGCTGTGCCGCTTCGATGTTGCTTTGATAAGCCGCTGTATTCCACGTTTGGCCCGCCAGCGTGCCCTTAACGGCTTTTTGGCCCGTGCTATCTGTAAATAGCGAATAATCTAACGTGAAAGACGGGGTTTCAAACCAATGGCGTTTGCCCACTGAATCACCGTAGGCTCGATAGGTGGTGCCGCCGGCATACAGGCCAGAAAAATCTAGGTGACGAACTGGGGTGATGAGCGTTTTGGCGACCTCTGTAGCCGGGATTAATTGCCCACTACGGACTTCACGGCGTTGCCCTTGCTGGGAGGCCGTGGGTAGCACGACGTAAGGATCTTTCGGTAAGTGGGGCAAGTCTGTTTGGAGGCTACTCAAGACCTGTTTTGTCATGGCCCAATCTGTGTTGAACTCGCCGACGAAGGGGAGTCTTGCCTGGGTTGTTTGCTGGGCGTTCATGAGCGTGAGCCGTAGCTGCGCGTCGCGAACTTGACCGCTTTGGCGGACTTTAGCGCCATTGAAGCGCGTGAACTGACTATCTTCGCCTGAGAGAGAGACGGTGAAGTGGCTCTCAGGGGACAAAAGCTGATTGCCAATGGCCTCTACCAGCTGGTTAAAGACAGCTTCGGGCTGGCTAAGGCTGCTGTTGGTTTGGCTATTGGTTTGACTGTTTGTTTGGGCGGTTTGAGCGGATTGGGCGTTGGCCTGTTTGTTTGTGGTGTTTGGTGTCTCAGCAGAGGGGCTGGCCGCTGATGTTGGGCTAGATGACGAGGCAGAGGGGGATGAGAAAAAGGTCATTAGCTAGCACCTCCAAAGACTTCAATGTTTTCAAAGGCACATGCCGGAGAGGCATGGCCAACGCGGATAAGCTGATTGGGTTCTCCTTTGCCGCAATAGGGGGTGCCATAGGTTTGTAGCGTGTCACCATTGCCGACTTGTTTCAGGCTTTGCCAAAACTGCGGGGTGGTAGCCCGGTAGTTTGGATTTTTGAGCGGGGTGGTGAGCTTACCGTTTTCAATTTTGCGGGCGTACTCACAGCCAAACTGAAATTTGTGGCGCTGATCGTCGATAGACCATGAGCGGTTAGATTCCATGTACACCCCATCTTCAATCGCGCCGATCATGTGCTCGAAGTCAGTGTCTCCTGGCTCCAGATTGATGTTGGCCATGCGATCAATTGCGGGCCGATTCCAGCTGCAAGCGCGGGTGCAGGCAACGCCAGGGACTTGTAGCCTGTCCTGGCTTTCTAATCCGCCGAGTCCTCTTTGAAGCACGCCATCTTTAATCAGGTATTCCTTTTTCGCAGGTGCGCCCGTGTCATCGAAGCGATAGCTGGCTAGCTCTCCGCTATTGGTGGCATCGAAGGTGACGTTCATGAGCGGCGAGCCATAGGTTAAGGTGCCGAAATCTTTGGGTTGTACAAAGCTGCCGCCTGCGTAGTTGCGTTCGTCTCCTAGAATGCGGTCTAGCTCAATGGGGTGACCGACGCTTTCGTGGAGCTGAAGCATCATTTGATCGGGCGCGAGAACGAGCGTGGTGGTGGTATCTGGGCAGTTGGGCGCGGTGAGTAGTTCAATGGCTTGCTGGCCGATGCGGGTGGCCCGTTCCCAAAGTTCTGCATTGGGAGAAAAATGCTCCCACCCACCCTGATAGCTGCGGGCGAGGTAGCCGTTGTCTGTTCGGGCTTGGGTCACGCCAGGGGCTTGAGCGATCGCACCTAAATGCGTTTCTAGTAGCATCAACTTCTGAGACACCTCAGAGCCATTACTACTCACAAACCAGCTTTCAATATCGTGGGTGCGGGCAACAGCACTGGTGCGGACGATCTCTGCCGATACCTTGAGGCGATCGCACAACTGACGCAGTAGATCATTAATGTCTTGCACGCTCAGGGCATCTAGCGCCTGTTGATAAGGGGATGTGTATGTCCCTTTGACTGGGGGCCGCACAGACGGTGTGAAGGGGTGAATGGCCCATTGACTAGTGGCGATCGCCTGCGCATAAGCCCTTTTTGCGGCGGCTCGTAGCGCTTCGGCGGTGAGCTGATTGGTCGCGCTATAGCCAAACTGACCGCCGGCAAGCACTTCAACCATTGCGCCCTGATTGACTCCGCGCTCGTTTTGCTGTGGTTTGCCATCACGCATGGCTCGCCAACTGCTGATTTCTTTGCTGGCCCTAATGCCTATCCAGTCTGCCGGAATATCAAATTGTTCGAGGGTGTTGGTGAGGAGCCCAATCATAAATAGTGAGGTTCTGAAGGGTAGATGCTGACGTGTGTAACTGAACTGGTTGCCAGTGACTGGTCTGAAAGACGAATGCCCAAGGCGTAAGTTCAGGTTTTGAGTGCACCGCTGAGGTAAATGCGCCGCTGACGACTGTTACTTATTTACCCAGATTGATGCCTTAACCACGTAGGCAAAACGGTTATGATTGCATGCCTGCTAATTTTGTTTTTAATTTATTTTGCAGAATTTTGGTTTTTAAAATTCATTTTTCTCATTTTTAAATTTGTTTTTGAACTTATTATCGATAAATAGGATTAAAAAATAATTTCATGAAAATTGATGAGTTAGATGCTCGTATCTTGAATGAGCTGGTCGGCGATGGGCGCGTGAGATGGTCAGCGCTGGCTGAAAAATTTAGCGTATCTTCTCCTGCGATCGCCGATAGGGTTCGTCGTCTGGAAGCCGCAGGCATCATCACTGGCTACACCGCTCAGCTGAGTGCCGAAGCTTTGGGGGTTGATTTGACCGCGTTCGTGTCCGTGACCCTAGAACATCCCAAATTTCGGCAGGGCTTTATCGAGTACGTACAGAACAGTGTGTGCGTTCAGTCTTGCCATCACGTGGTTGGCGAAGGTGATTTTTTGCTCAAAGTTTGCTGCCGGTCTACATCACATTTGGAGCAGGTGCTGACCCACGGCATTAAATCAATCCCAGGCATTCTGCAGACGAGAACAACGATTGCGCTCTCTACGGTTAAATCGTCTGCAATTTTGCCCGTGGAGGTGATGTGATGCTTTCCTTGCTGCTTATTGGCTTAAAAGGTTTGTTAATGGGTATCGCGATCGCGGCTCCCGTTGGGCCGATTGCGCTTTTATGTATTCGGCGGACGCTTGCCCAGGGGCGCTGGATTGGTTTGTTCACTGGGTTAGGCGCTGCGACGGCAGATGGTCTATACGGCATGATTGCGGCGTTTGGGCTGAGCGCTATTTCCGAGCTGCTGGTTCAGAACACCCACTACTTGCAGCTATTTGGGGGAATATTTTTGGTCTATTTGGGGTTGACCACATTTTTCGCTAAGTCTGCTGTTGTCGCCGATGATTTAACGACGACTCAGGCCAGTTCTCAGTCCTCTTCTCAGGCCACCAATCCCTATGGCATCAGGCTGGTTAGTGCCTACAGCTCTACGCTGGCGTTAACGTTGACAAATCCGGCTACGATTCTGTCATTTATTGCCATTTTTGCTGGTCTCGGTATTACGCACACTCACTATCTTTATTCTGTAACCCTCGTGTTGGGCGTATTTGCAGGCTCGGCAGGCTGGTGGTTGGTGTTAGTGTCAGGGGTGATTTATTTGCGTAACCGATTTACGCCTGAACGTTTGGCACGGTTTAACCAATGGTCTACCAAGGTCTTCGGTGTGCTGATAATCGCCTTTGGTATAGCCGCTTTGGCTGCATAGTGTTTAAGACTAAAACGTTTTAGTCTTAAACGTTTTAGTCTTAAACGTTTTAGCCTCACATGCTTCAGCCTCAGGCACTTTAGCCTCAAACGCTTCAGCCTCAGACACTTCAGCCTCAGACACTTCAGCCTCAAACGCTTTAACCTCAAACGCTTCGACATTAAAAAGCTTTTTAAGATCTATGGTTCCGTTGCGCGATTCTCTTCCAGGACAGCAAACAGAGCAGCAAACAGATCGGCCGGTACCGCAGCAACTAAAGTCGCCGACGGTGCGGCCTAGGCCACATTGGCAAAAATACTTTGCATACGCCTGCTCTTTAGCCATTGCCTGTGCAATTTTCTCGGGCCTGTCATTGTCAAGCGCACGCGTTACCCCGGCCCAGGCGCAAACCCCACCCACCCTAGAGCAGCTTCGTCAGCAGCGCGATCAAATCGATCAGCAGCTAGACGCCCAGAAAGAAATTGACGAACGCTACCAAAAGGCTGAAAAGCAGACTGACAAAAAACTCAAAGATCTCTCAAAAAGCATTCAAGGTACAGATACCTCCATTACCAATACGGAATATCGTTTGGCGTCGGCTCAGCAACGGTTGAATCAGCTAGAAGCCGAGCTGGAAAATAATCAGGCCATATACGAACAAGCGCGGACGGCGGTTGTGGGCCGGCTGCAGTTTATGCAGCGTCAGCAGGGCGCTCAGGGGTGGGCGCTGCTGTTACAAAGCGATAGCCTGAACGGTTTTTTAGATAGGCGTCACCGACTCAAGCAGGTGTATGTCGCTGATCGGAAAATGTTAGTGGCCTTGGATGCGCAGTCTGCTGAAATTTTGGTGCAGCAAGCGGGCGTAGAGCAGCAGAAAAATGATGTTTCTTTGCTCAGACAGCAGCTATTGGCAAGTCGCGCCCAATATACGGAGCAGCTTCAGCAGCAGTCTGTGACGATGGAGCGGCTACGGGATAATCGAGGTGCATTGGCGGCGGCTATCCAACGGCTCGATCAAGATTCTGACAAAGTGACGGAATTGATTCTTGAGCGTGTGGCCGCTGCCAATGCTGCGGAGGCCAAAATTGCCCGAGAAGAAGCGCTGCGAGCGGCCCGGAACTCTGGCAAAATGCTGAAGCCAAGTATGGGCCCCATTACAAGTAACTTTGGCAGTCGCTTCCATCCGGTGTTGGGCTACAGCCGTTTTCATGCAGGCACAGATTTTGGAGCCGCGCACGGCAGCCCGATTCAGGCGGCTGAGACCGGTGTGGTGATTTTTTCGGGTTGGTATGGCGGCTATGGAAATGCGGTGATTGTAGAGCACGGCGACGGGCTAACAACGCTATATGCCCATGCCAGTCGATTGAATGTGAAGGAAGGCGCGATTGTGAAAAAGGGTGATGCGATCGCAGCTATTGGTACTACGGGGCTATCCACAGGCCCTCACCTCCATTTTGAAGTGCGTCGTAACGGTGAGCCGGTTGATCCTATGCAGTTTTTATAGCCTCACCCTTACAATAAATCGGCTGATGTATAGTAATCGATTCATTGTAATGGGCTGCTTAACTGAGCTGACGTTTACGATTTGGCGGGCTAGTCTAAGCCTATGAAATATCAGAAAATAGTGGTGAATGGATGGCTCGTGAGTGTGGCTATTGCCTGCGCTAATCTTCCTGCCGCCCTTGCTAGTCAAGCTTCCATGCTGGCTCAGTCCGAGGCATCCCCGCCTGCTGCTGCCGAAATCTTGATCGAGCCCGTACCCTCCCGAGATCCCGTCAGGGCGTTGGAGGATGAAACCTTAAATCTGACGCCTGAAGTGATTGAGCAAAGCCCTGTGCTTCAGCGTTGGCTGGAAGACGTGCCTGATATTCGTGACGATATCCGCAATGACCCTAGCTTTGTGACTCGGTTCTACGCGGGCTATAGCTTTTTCCCGTCTTCGGATAGCACCAGTGGCTTTGCAGTTGGCATAGAAGATTTGTTTATTGCTGATACGCCCCTCACGTTTAGCGCTGACTATCAGCAAAATGTAGATAGCAACGTGACCAACCGCCGCCAAGCCTATGGCGCAGACCTCCATTACTACCTGTTCCCACTAGGTGATTACTTCAACGTAGCGCCTACGGTGGGTTACCGCTACGCTGAATCGGGCACTGACTACGCGCTCAGCGGTGCGAATGTCGGGATTCGCCTGCGGTTTGTGCCGTCTCGTACGGGTGCGGCTGATGTCACCCTCGATCAATCTTGGGTTGTGGGTGACAGCGAGGGGCTTAGTATTACGCACCTCAATGTTGGTTATGCGGTGACTAAAGACCTGAGAATTTCAACGGATTTGGAATGGCAAAGTACAGCCGATGAGGGGGATAGCCGAGTGGGCATTAACCTAGAGTGGTCGCTTTAAGATGGCTGCTTTGAAGAAAGGTGAAGAAAGGGCTGGAGGCATCTTTACGGTTCCTCAATGATTCTGGATCTGCCCATCGACAGCAGGCATAATGCATAGCAGTAGATAATTTCTCAGCAGATATTTCTCCGTCCTTACTCGACAGACTTCCTTCGACTGATTTATGGCGAAACCTACTCAGGCCCACATTTCTAAAACCATTTCTAAAAACGAAAGTCCTTTTTATCGCGATCGCACCCTAAAGCAAACCGAGTACTACATGGGTGCCAAGCTTTTAGAAGTAGGGATCAACCCTAATAAAGGCGTTATCTACCGTTGGAAGACCGTCGATAAAGGTTCTCGGGAAGAGTGGACGTATAGCGCGTATTGGGGCGATTCTCGCGAGAAAATTGAGGCAGAAGAAGCCGATCAGGCGAAAGCGCAGGAAGGCTCTGAGACCTCTGAAGATTGATGTGTTAAGCCCCTGATGTATTAAGGCCCCTGATGTATTAAGGCTCATGGGGCTTTTGCTTGCCTAGCAAAATAGCTGCTAAGGCATCGTTTCTGCTAACGCATAGCTACTACTAAGATATTAGGTCTTATCTAAGACACATTGGCCACGAAACAAGCGCAGCTAACGCGTAATCACTAGTTGCGATCAGTGTAGTTGCAATCCGCACTTTGTGTCTCTGCCACTTCAAGCAGGCGCTCTGCCACTAGCGAGTTATGCAAGACCATGGTGGTGGTGCTGTTGCACTCAAAGCCAATGCGCTCATAGAACCGCTGTTGGTGGGTTGTCATGAGGTAAGTGCGCTCCACCTTATTCATATGGGGGTGAGCTATGAGCGTTTCCACTAACCGACGACCTAAGCCCGCACCTTGGTAATTAGGATGAATGACCACATCCCAAATAGTGGCCCGAAAAACGCCATCCGACGTGGCTCGAGAAAAGCCGATCAGCTGCTCTCCATCCCAAGCTGTCACGATGGGATTACTATTCGCGATCGCCTTTGCCATATCCGAAGGGCGACGATTCTTAGCCCAAAAAGCCGCTAGCTTAAACAGCTCGCAGAGCTGATCAATTTGATGGGGTGTAAAAACCTGGATGTAGCGAAACTGAATGTGCCGACTGTCCATACGCTAGATACCCGGTGGGCCTCCTCCGTTTTTCCGTCTTCGTCTTGAAACCTATAGTGTTTTTATAAGCGCCATTCTTACTAAGCGTGATACTTAGGATAATCCGATAGCTGTGAGTTGGGGCGTGAAAAAGTGACGTTTCCCTGACCTACGCCTTCGGATTCCAATAGTTCAGCTAGTCTGCCATCAGGTTTGATTCATATGTGACTCCTCTATTGGGCATGCTAGGGCACCTGTCTACTCGATTGCCTAATAGAGGGCGGTACGATTGCTCTCTCCAACCGCGCAACCCGGCAAGTGGTAACATTTCCAGAAGATACGCCGAATAGCTACGAGTTTCCTGTACTAGCATCTCGCTATGCGTTTGGTAGGGTAACCCGCCCGACACACCGCCTTCCTGTAAGGCTGGGCGCTCTTCTAAAATCGAGTTAATACATTTTCAAGCACGACATTTAGATAGACTTAAGCTTTATCTGCTCGTCCATTTTTCCGCACCGTAATTTTTAGACCCGCTTTCTTTGCCCACCATGCTAAAAAGATTTTTAGGCGACCCTAACAAGCGTAAGCTCAAGCAATATCAACCCGATGTTAAAGAGATTAACCTGCTCGAAGAAGACATCAAGGTGCTCTCTGATGCTGAGCTGCGGGGCAAAACGGATGAGTTCCGGCAGCGCCTAAAAGATGGTGAAACCCTAGACGATATTTTGACTGAAGCCTTTGCGGTGGTGCGTGAGGCGGCTAAGCGAGTACTGGGCATGCGCCATTACGACGTGCAGCTCGTGGGCGGTATGGTCCTACACGATGGCCAAATCGCTGAGATGAGAACAGGTGAAGGTAAAACCCTGGTTTCGACACTGCCAGCGTATCTGAATGCCATCGAAGGCAAAGGCGTTCATGTGGTGACGGTGAATGACTATCTCGCACGGCGAGATGCGGAGTGGATGGGGCAAGTGCACCGCTTTTTGGGCCTGAGTGTGGGGCTTATTCAGCAGGGGATGCGTCCGGCTGAACGGCGCGAGAACTATGCTTGCGACATTACTTACGGGACTAACAGCGAATTTGGGTTTGATTATCTGCGTGACAATATGAGCACGCAGCTTGCGGATGTGGTGCAGCGTCCGTTTAACTTTTGCGTCATTGATGAAGTCGATTCGATTTTGATTGATGAGGCGCGTACGCCTTTGATCATCTCCGGGCAGGTGGAGCGTCCGGGCGAGAAGTATACGCAGGCGGCGGAAGTGGCTGCTCAGCTAGAGGGCGATGAGGTTGATTACGAGGTCGATGAAAAGGCGCGTAATGTATTGCTCACTGATGAGGGCTTTGAGAAAGCGGAAAATTTGCTGGGCGTAGATGATCTCTTTGATCCGAAAGATCCTTGGGCGCACTATATTTTCAATGCGATTAAAGCGAAAGAACTGTTCACGAAAGATGTGAACTACATTGTGCGCAATAGCGAGATCGTTATTGTGGATGAGTTTACTGGGCGTGTGATGGCGGGGCGTCGGTGGAGCGACGGCTTGCATCAGGCGATTGAGGCCAAAGAGCACGTTGAGATTCAGCCAGAGACGCAGACGCTGGCATCTATTACTTACCAGAACTTCTTTTTGCTGTATGACAAGCTGTCAGGGATGACGGGTACGGCGAAAACAGAAGAAGCTGAATTCGGCAAAATCTACGAACTAGAAGTTACTACGATTGAGACGAATCGACCTATTCAGCGGAATGATTTAGCTGATGTGGTCTATAAGACTGAGAATGCAAAATGGAATGCGATCGCGCAGGAATGCGCTGAAATGAACGAAACGGGCCGTCCGGTTCTGGTGGGTACCACTAGCGTAGAAAAATCGGAAGTCCTCTCTATTCTGCTCAAGAACCTCAACGTAGAGCATAATCTGCTGAACGCGAAGCCTGAGAATGTAGAGCGTGAATCAGAAATTGTGGCCCAAGCCGGTCGCAGCGGTTCTGTCACCATTGCCACGAACATGGCTGGTCGAGGCACTGACATTATTTTGGGCGGTAACGCCGACTACATGGCAAGGCTCAAGGTGCGCGAGTACTTTATGCCTCGCCTTGTAAAGCCTGAAGATGATGAGAAATTTGGCGTTGCTCAAGTTGCCGGTACCCAAAATGGCAGCAGCGCTGAAGGCTTTGGGGATAGTCAAAAGAAGAAGAAAACTTGGAAAGTTGCGCCGCAGATTTTCCCCACTGATTTATCGCAAGATACCAAAACTGCACTGAAAGAAGCCGTTACTTTTGCAGTGAAAACCTACGGTGAGCAAAGTCTATCTGAGCTGGATGCGGAAGATAAAATTGCGGTTGCTTCAGAGAAAGCGCCAACCGACGATCCGGTGATTCAAAAGCTGCGAGATGTGTATAACCAAGTGATTGATGAGTACGAGGTGATTACCTCTGCTGCTCATGACTCGGTAATTGAGCTAGGCGGCCTGCACGTGATCGGGACAGAGCGTCATGAATCGCGCCGGGTAGATAACCAGCTCAGAGGCCGCGCAGGCCGCCAGGGCGATCCAGGTTCGACTAAGTTCTTCCTCAGCTTGGAAGATAATTTGTTGCGGATTTTTGGCGGCGATCGCGTAGCGGGCCTGATGAATGCCTTCCGCGTAGAAGAGGACATGCCGATTGAATCCGGGATGCTGACCCGCTCTCTTGAAGGCGCCCAAAAGAAAGTAGAGACCTACTACTACGACATCCGTAAGCAGGTCTTTGAATACGATGAGGTGATGAACAATCAGCGCCGCGCGATTTACGCTGAGCGCCGCCGCGTATTGGAAGGGGATGAGCTAAAGGAATTAGTGCTAGGGTATGCGGTTCAGACAATGGACGATATTGTCGATGCTTATGTGAACCCTGAGTTGCCTTCAGAAGAATGGGATCTCGCTAGCGTGGTCAGCAAAGTACAGGAGTTCATCTACCTCCTTGCAGATCTGACGCCCGACCAGCTAGAAAATCTCTCCATGGGCGAGATGAAAACCTTCCTATCTGAGCAAGTGCGCATTGCCTACGACCTCAAAGAAGCGCAGGTTGATTTGATTAAGCCTGGCCTAATGCGCGAAGCAGAAAGGTTCTTCATCCTTCAGCAAATTGACACCCTCTGGCGCGAGCACCTCCAGCAAATGGATGCACTCCGTGAGACGGTTGGTTTGCGTGGCTACGGCCAAAAAGATCCCCTCATCGAATACAAGAGCGAAGGCTACGAACTCTTCCTTGACATGATGACGGGCATTCGCCGTAACGTGGTGTACACCCTCTTCCAGTTCCAGCCACAGGCGCAACCTGCTGCTAAGAAGCAATCTGAGATGGTTTAATGCTGACGCGGCATCCCTGCTCTTACGGGAAAGATTCTCTGTGAGTGCGGTGGCCTTCAGGCGGTAGAATCGGAAGCCTTGTTTAGTCTCCGTGTCTGCCTATGCCTGCTATTGCTGCAATGACGACGACGCCCTTGGGTCTGCGCCGTTTGGCCCCCCTGTGCGAAGAGTTTGCGCAATTATGGATTACACCCAAGCTGAAGGCAGATGCTGAAGCGCTGGGGTTGAACTATTGCGTTTATGAAACGTCGCTGATGGATGTCTTGCGTGAGCAATGGCAAAATCACGATGGGTTTATATTTTGTTTGGCGAGTGGCGCTGTTGTTCGTTTAATTGCGCCGCTGCTGACTCATAAGGCGGATGATCCGGCTATCGTCGTGGTCGATCAGGCCGGTAAGTTTGCGATTAGCTTGTGTGGTGGGCATCAGGGCGGGGGCGATCGCCTCACCGCCCAAATTAGCCAGCTCCTCAACGCTCAACCGGTTCTGACAGGTGCCTCAAACGCTCTGAACTTACCTGCTATCGATACGCTAGGTGAGCCGTTTGGTTGGGTAAAAGGCAGTGGCGACTGGATGGGTGTGAGTAGTGCGATCGCACGTCTTGCTCCCGTGCAAGTCATTCAAGACGCAGGCACAGACCTATGGCAGCAGCATCTGCCTGAAGGTCACTCATTTCAGTTTGGCTTTCCAGAATTTGAAGACAGAAATACGCAGCCGAAACCGCAGGCACGCATTTGGATTAGTCCGATTAAGCGAAGCTTTTCGCCGGATAGTGAACAGCCTGCTGGTATGCCTAAAGTGCAGTGGCATCCGCGTGTGCTTTGGGTCGGTGTGGGTTGCGAGCGCGGTACGGATCGAGACTTGATTGAGTGGGCGATCGCCTCTACCTGCGAAAAGCATCATTTGGCGACTGAGGCGATCGCTGGCATTGCCACCTTAGACCTCAAATCTGATGAAGTTGGCTTACTTGCCTTGACTCAAGATATGAACTGGCCGCTGCAATGCTATGAGGCTGAATCGCTCAAAACCGTTGAGGTGCCCAATCCTTCCGAAGTCGTAGCTCAAGAAGTGGGCACGCCTAGCGTTTGTGAGGCGGCGGCGCTGACGGCGGCGCTAGCGAGTGAGCTGCGGGTAAAAAAGCAGGTGATTAAAAAAGAGGGGATGAAGGGCGCGGTAACGGTTGCGATTGCTCAAGCCTCTGCTTCCCCACTGGCCGAGTATATTGGCCGCACTGGCAAACTTCATCTGGTGGGAACTGGCCCCGGCAGCCTAAACCAAATTACGCCTGCGGCAAAAGCAGCGATCGCCCAGGCAGATGTCGTCATTGGCTACAAATTGTATGTGGATTTGGTTCGCTCGCTTTTGCGTCCTGGCCAAATTATTGAGGGATTGCCCATTACGCAAGAGCGACAGCGCGCTGAGCGTGCCATTGAACTGGCCAATTGGGGCCTAACGGTTGCCGTTATCTCTTCCGGTGACTGTGGCATCTATGGCATGGCCGGATTGGTGCTGGAGCAGCTCAGAGCCACTGACTGGGACGGTAAAACACCCGAAGTACAAGTGTTTCCTGGCGTGAGTGCGCTGCAATCGGCAGCTTCACGAATTGGGGCGCCGTTGATGCATGACTTTTGTGCCATTAGCTTGAGCAACTTGCTGACGCCTTGGGCGGTGATTCAGCAGCGGCTGCGAGCTGCAGCCACAGGCGATTTTATTGTGGCGCTATACAATCCCAAGTCGAAAACGCGCACGGAGCAAATTGTGTTTGCTCGCGAGACATTTTTGCAGCACCGCAGTGAAGATACACCGGTAGCGTTGGCAAAATCACTCTACCGCCCAGACGAGCGCATTACGCTCACCACCCTTGGTGACATGCTGACCCACGATATAGACATGCTGACGACCGTTATCATTGGCAATCGCAGCAGCCGTAGCTACAAAGGGTGGTTTATTACGCCCAGAGGCTACCTAGGCGGATTGGTAGATGACAGTGCGGCTAATAGTGCTAATCAGGTTTAGACAACGCAGGTAGCTTAGGCAGGCCAGATTTAGGTAGATCCGGTTTAGGCAGATCAGGCAGATCAGATTTGGGCAGATCAGATTTAGGCTGCGCGGGCACTGGTAAACCACTCGTTTCTGCTGCGAAGCGCGAGGGGGCGCTCCCTCTTAACGTTCCTAAATCAGGTGCTGGCAGGCGGCTCACATTACACGTTTTACGCGTACGATCAAACTCAGGTTCGAGCCAGTTGAAGGAAAAGTGACTCACCGTCTGGATTTGAGGGAAATTGCGCTGTAATGCATCCATTTGCGCCTCTAGTGAAGGCCGGTTGCGCTGTGCCATGCCCCAACGCCCTGCTAGCACTGGTTTGACCATTCTTTGATCGCGGCGGATGTCAACTACTCGCCGCACCTCATCGACAATGCAGCTAGCATTGCCGCAGGTTGCATAGGACATCGCATGCCACTGCATCCAGCTAGGAAAGCGATTCCAGTGCTGTAAGCGTGCGTCATAGCCACTGCCTACGGCTCGGTTTCCATACGGGAAGAACACAGCCCCTGCTGGAATCCCATCCTGCCGCGCTGGTAGTGCGCCCGCCTGCAAAAAGTCCACGACGCCCTGAATGGCATGGGCTACGCTAAGCCGCCACAGCTCTATCTGTAAGCCTGGTCTGCGAGAAGCCGGTGATGCTAAATCTTTAGGCTCTACGGCAGGCGGATTGCGACTTTGCCATAGTGGTTCGCCCTCAGTGGGAAACTGTTCATCGACTTGGGCAACGTCGCCTTCGGTGATATAGCCTTTGGCTAAAAAGCGGCGAATGAGTTCTCTGCCTTTGTTGTTATTGGCGCGCTGTAGCAGGGCTTGGCTGGCGGCAGGGCCATAAATCCATAGATTGCTTACGTCGCTGACCACTGAGTTAGCCCCTGTGAGCCGAGGGTAACGCACATAGTCGTAGAGTGCGCCCTCTGGGTTGCGTTTCAGCACCGCACTAACCATTTGTGCGTAGTCAGCCTGAGCAGTGCGATTGTAGGGATCAATAAAAGATTCTTCTGAGGTCCCGCTGATGCCGTTATCTGCATAATCTGCAGTATCAGCGCCGGAACGGTTGCGGGCTAGCACTTGGCGGCGATCTGTTCTTTGACCGTAAGAGTAGCCAAAGTTGAGGGTAAACATCCACGCATAAGGCGTCAAATTTATTTCTTTGGCAGCTGCGATCGCTTCTGCTAACAAATCCCTATCCGCGTAAGCCTCTGACTGTACAAGGCTAGGCCATACGGTGGGATTATCGTTTTTGGGCAGGAGCACTTGCCCGTTGGCAAATGCCTCAATATAGACCTGGTTATAGCCCATATTAGTAATGCGATCCATCACCGCATTTAACTTTCCAGGCTCTAAGTCACAGGGATACAACCGTAGCCAAACGGCCTGGTTTTGTGGCCAGTTTGTCCGCCGACAGTTGGCTAAGTTATTCGCATGCTGCGTTCTAATCGCACGGTATTGTCTCTGTGCCGCAGCATCACCCTGCTGCGCAGCCACTCGCAAAGCTTCTTTTCTATCTACCTCTGTCTGGGAGATTTGGCAGTAGCGGTTCGTGGCTGCTTGCGCGCTCATGGGCGCTAGATGAGGGGCCAGCAGCGGTGTGAATAGGGGCGCAAGTAGGGTAAGCAAGCAAGCAAGCACAGCGCTTTGTATGAACTTGCGCTTACCTGGGGGCCTGTTTACTTTGCAGACGTAACGTTTGCGGGAAAACATAGTTATCTAATGTAGTTCGCCTGCATACGCAGGACTTAACTGTAACGATTTCAGGGCAAATTCAAATATCCTGTGCCATGTTACGGTGTCAAATCGGCGACTAAAACGATCTCTGTGCCACCTGAGCACATTGATCCTCTTTGGGCCATTTCATTGATCCCTGGCAGGTAGTTTTAGCAATCTAAAAGGTTTCTGATTCATAGGAATGAGAGCTGTGTGAAGAAATCACCAACCACCTTAGACAACGATAAGTTTGAATATCTTTCACACCAGTTTTTACACCAGCAAAAGAAGACTGACCTAACTAAATACTTACAGCTTTCAATGTTTGCGATCAGGGCTGTTCAGTTGCAGATTCGTCTACTGCTGTCGTGTTTGTTTATACCCCTGTCACTTTCTACGTCATGTTGCTTTGCGAACTATGCTTTTCTCGGTGATGACCTTGCTCAGTGATGACCTTGCTCAGTGATGACCTTGCTCAGTGATGACCTTGCTCAGTGATGCTACTGTTTGTTCCACTCGCGCCACGTCACTGTTCAGATTTCGGCACTAATTAGAGTTCGTCACTGTTAGATTCTGCGCTTTCGGCTAGCTCCATATTTTCTAAGAGTGCCAGCAGTTTCATCCTGGGAATATAAGGCCAGCCGCCTTCTTGCTCAATGTCTTTGAGGAGCCGGTATAGTCTTTGGCGGTTGTCGGGGAGGGCGTCTCTAAATAAGGTTTCTCTAATCTCATAGTGGAGATCGTTAAGCTGTCTGAGTAATGCTAATAAGGCTAGACAGTCTCCTTCGCGTTGTTCGGCTAAGGTTCGAATAACGCCGGTAAGCTGCTTCAGATCGTGAGAATCGGATTCAGCCAAATTAGAGGTGGTGGAAATGGGAGAAGAAGGTTTGCTCACTGCGTTTTTAGGGTGTGACACTACCGTAATTTTGACGTGCGAACAGGCAACTGTATTAGCAGGTTCCTGACTACATAATTCTTTCAATCGCACAGCGACCTGTCAGAGACTACGTGATTAACTGTCAGCGGTGCAAGCCAGTAGGGCAAGCAATAGGGCAAGCAATAGGGGCGATCGCCGTGTAAAATGATCAACTAATATCCCTTTGATCCTTTTTAATATTCATCAGTCTTGAGGTTGACCATGAGGTATCGCGCCCTGCTCGCTGCGTTTTTTGCCCTTTGCATCGGTGTTTTAACTGCTTGTAGCGAAGCACCCACAGCAACTAGCAATGTTCCACTTACCTACGACGAAATTCGCAACACTGGCCTTGCCAATAGTTGCCCCCAAGTCGATGAGACCAGACGCGGCCAAATTCCTATTGAAGACGGCGTTTCCTACAAGCTCGTAGATCTTTGCATGGAACCCACTAGCTTCTTCGTTAAGCAAGAAACTAACAACAAGCGCAAAGAAGCTGAGTTTGTTGCTGGCAAGTCACTGACTCGCTACACCACTTCTTTAGAGCAGGTCAGCGGCGACATCAAGCTGCAAAACGACGGCAGCCTCTTGTTTGACGAGAAGCTAGGCATGGACTTCCAGCCCATCACCGTTCTTTTGCCCGGTGGCGACCAGATTCCATTCCTTTTCACCATTAAAGGTTTGAAAGCCCAGTCTCAACCTGGTCTAAACGCAATCACTACGTCTACTGACTTTGAGGGCGACTTCCGCGTTCCTTCTTACCGTACTTCTAACTTCTTAGATCCCAAAGCGCGTGGCTTGACCACTGGCTATGACAACGCGGTTGCATTGCCTGCGCGCGCCGACTCCAACGACTTGAGCCGTGAGAACGTGAAGGCGTTTGACGTGGGTCAAGGCTCTATTTCCTTGCAGATTTCTAAGGTTGATTCCAACACGGGTGAAGTGGGCGGTACGTTCATTTCTGAGCAACCTTCTGATACGGACATGGGTACTGCTGCTGCTGACGATGTCCGTTTGCAGGGTGTATTCTACGGTCGTATTGAGTCCGATTTGGATGCGTAGAACTCAGCTTGTGCTGACTTCAAGGTAGCTTCATATCGCTGTCCGTAACTTACGGACAGCCTGCGTAAGAAAGGGGAGACATCTAAGCGATGTCTCCCCTTTTTGTTATGAATAATGGCCTGACTAAGGGGGGTTAGCGTTCCGTCGTCAGTAGGCAGTTCCGTATAAACCCAATTGTTCGTAGGAAAACCTGTTCATTAGTCTGGGTGGGTCACTTAGGCGATCTCAGCGTAGCTCCTACATGTGAGCTTGAGCAAGCCTTGTTCCATCTGCCAAAGAGCCTTAACTCCCGTTACGGGTTCTTTTCCTATATGAGTTCCTTGTCAAATCAAGTCATCAAAAGCCAATCGTTAGAAATCCTAACCGTTTACCACAAAGATCCTACGCCTCAGCTTCGCAACCGCTTGGTGCAAATGAATATTGGACTTGTGCGGCGAGAAGCGCACCGTTGGATGCATAACTCAGGTGAAACTTTCGACGATTTGATGCAGGTAGGTAGCTTAGGCCTGATTCGTGCCATTGAGCGCTTTGACCTCCAAAAAGGTTTTGCCTTTAGCTCTTTTGCTATTCCTTATATTCGGGGTGAAATTCAGCATTACTTGCGTGACAAGGGCACTGTTGTACGCATTCCCCGCCGTTGGCAAACGCTACAAAGCCAATCGGCCAAAGCCATCCGTCATCTGCAAGAAAATCTGAATCGCCGACCGAGTGATCAGGAAGTGGCCGATGAGCTAGAGATTACAGTGGAAGAGTGGCAGCAGGTGCGAATTGCCAGCAGTAACCGCAACTTACTGAGCTTGGATGCACCTATTAAAGAAAATGATGGCAGTGCGTCTTCGCTCGGCGATTTATTGCCGGATGCGCGTTACCGTAGCTTTCAGCTGGCGCAAGAAGATAGGATGCGCTTGCAGCAAGCACTATCACAGCTGGAAAAGCGCACTCGTGAAGTCGTAGAGTTTGTGTTTTTGCAAGATCTTACGCAGAAAGAAACCGCTGAGCGACTTGGCATTAGTTCTGTGACTGTATCCCGCCGAGTCAAGAAGGGGTTGAAGCATCTACAGATCATCATGCAGCCTGCAAGCGAGGCTTAGCTCAGAGGGCAATTTCTATATGCCTTAGCGTTAATCGCTGCTAAGGTCTCGAACTTTTAAGACGACGAGTTTTGAAAACTTCGGGCTTTTAAGATTTCGGGCCTTTAATATTCGGACTGCTAACTTATAGCGCTTATGCCGTTGGTTGATTGTGAGACCAATTGGGTGAGCGCTATTTGATATGAGGCGGATATGGGAAAGATAAAGAAGCATTCAGTTGTTCAGAGGAAATCGACATGCGGCGTTTGCTGCTTATCTCACTGGCCACTATTCCGTTGGCGGGTTGTCAGTTTTTTAACCGAGATGGCGATACGGTCGTTGACGTTATTGAGTCTGTTGAGTCGGGTGAAGCACTAGAGGCGATTCCCAACAAAATAGACAATATTGCACAAGAGAGTGGTGAGGCTGAAGGGGATGCCAAAGCCTTTGACGACCCCACTGTTGAAGGCGAGAAGGAGCAGGCCGGAGTCGTGACAGCTGATTTGATTAAATCGACTGATCCGGAAGCGCGTCTGAAGGCCGCTACGCTAAGTCGGGTTGATCCTTTTGCAACGCTGGTTCCGCCGATTGGTGACCCTATTATTTTGACGCCGCTACCTGATCCTGACAGCCCTTCTGTTGCTACGTCTAATGCAGGGGGGAATGCGGCCAGTAATGCGACGACGACACAGCCTGATCCGATACGGCCGCCTGTTCGTGTACAGGAGCCTAATGAGCCTTTGGTGGTTCCGTTCCCAGTGGCCACGTTGCCGACGATTCCACAACCTGTGATTGCGCCTACCGTTTCGGTTTCAGGGATTGTGCAGTTGGGTAATGAGCCTTATGCGATTGTGCGTTCAGGGAATGAGCCAGAGCGATATGTGCGTGTAGGCGATCGCATTGCGGGTGGCAGTGTCCGTGTGAAGCGCATTGAGACACTCGCTTTTGAGCCACGAGTCATTTTGGAGGAGAACGGCATTGAAGTTCCCCGTCCTGTTGTGAGTGGTGGTGGTAATGACGCAGACAATGGTGAACCAGTTGCGGCCTTACCTGCGAATGCGCCTCCCGTGGCATCTCCTGTTGTATCCATTCCACCGGCTAATGGCATGCTGCCAACGGCGGCGGCTTTCTCCGGGCCAGCTTTACCCACTCCAGGGGGCATTGTTCCAGCTAACCCAGTGAATACTACGCCTAGCAATATTGGTCGCCCAGCGTCTGGGAACGTGCCTGATTCGCTGCTGCTATCCCCTGCGGATTCCAATGTGCAAGCAGTGATGCCTGGATTTCACATTGCCACGTAGACATTGCTCAGGGGGTTCCTTCGCTGAACCCTCTTTCTGATCGACTGAATGCAAACCACCGAAAAATCGGTGGTTTTTTTGTGGGAGAAAGAGGGCCTGTAAAGCAGATGTTTGTAGAGAAGACGAACGGAAATTTATGAAAGCGACGGGCTTGTGAAAAGCAATCTTCTTTGTAAAAATTATCTTTTCGTAGCAATAAAACTTAAACAGTAAAAAGGAGAGTTCTTTCCTTTGGAGTAGTAATGTAGGTAACGAGTGGCTTATTAAGTTACAGCAACTTTATCTAACAGTTTTAAGAGGGTTAGTGCTCATGGTTCAGCGTGGTTCTAAAGTCAGAATTCTTCGCCCAGAGTCTTACTGGTACAAAGAAGTAGGATCTGTTGCATCTGTTGATCAAAGCGGTATTAAATATCCAGTAGTGGTGCGCTTTAGCAAGGTGAACTACGCAGGTGTGAATACCAACAACTTTAGTGAAGCTGAAGTGGTAGAAGTCGAAGCGCCTGCTAAGAAGTAACAGAAAATAGCCAAAGTCTCTTGTAGATAGAAGGAAATTCTGGATAGGAGAGGCTTTGGTCAATATGAATCTCGGGGTATTGAATCTCGGTTCTGATAATTCTGGGGTGCATGAGTGCCCAGACAAGTAAATTGAGTGACTAGGCAAAAGGTTTTCGCCTCCTTGTTGCCCTGGTAAAGGATGTTTAGGCAAACTCTTTAATTGCCTTTTGAGTAATTTATGGTTCAGCGCGGCTCCAAAGTTAGAATTCTCCGCCCAGAGTCTTATTGGTACAAGGAAATAGGCTCTGTTGCATCTGTTGACCAAAGCGGTATTAAGTATCCGGTGGTGGTGCGCTTTAGTAAGGTGAACTATTCAGGCGTGAATACAAATAACTTTGCGGTGAGTGAGCTGATAGAAGTAGAAGCCCCTGCCCCGCGAGCAGAGAGAAAGCCCGCAAAGGCTAATTCAGTGAAAAGTGATTCTTCTCGGAATGGATCTGCTGCCGTAGCGAATAATCAGGCTGCTAGCTCGGCTCAGTCTAGTCAATCAGGGCAAGCGGCTGGTAGTCGTGAACCTAGTCGGCTTGAGGAAAAAGGGCCAGATAGAAATCCAGCGCCTAAGGCGAAGCGTAAGAAGACGAGATAGTTGAGGCTTTTGGTGGCTCAAAGCTGTCACTGATGGCTCTATGGTTGACTGTTTTGTTTCTGAAGATTTTACCCCTGGAGGTTTTAACCCTGAAGAAACTGTTGCTGAGAGTCTGTTGCTGAAAAGTCTGTTGCTGACAAGTCTGTTGCTGAAAAATTGAGAGAAAAGACGATTGCCTGAGCTGCCTGAAGTAGAAACTGTTCGTCGTGGGCTGAGCCGGGTTTCCTTGAATCAGCCGGTGAGAGGCGGTGAGGTTCGTCTGGCGCGCACGATTGAAGCGCCAGAACATGCTGATGATTTTTTGGCGCAGATAGAAGGTGTGCAGATTGTGGCGTGGCATCGGCGCGGTAAGTATTTATTGGGTGAGTTGCAGTCGGCTAAAGGGGCTGCGGCAGGTTGGTTGGGTGTGCATTTGCGGATGACTGGCCAACTGCTTTGGGTCGAGCAGGATGAAGCGTTGCAGACGCATTGTCGAGTACGGTTGTTTTTTGATGGCAATCGGGAGCTTCGCTATGTCGATCAGCGAACATTTGGTCGGCTTTGGTTAGTCCCCCCTGATCAGCCAGTAGAGGATGTGATGACTGGCTTACAGCGGCTGGGGCCAGAGCCATTTTCGGATGCGTTTTCGGTGGCGTATTTGGCGGCGGCTTTGAAGGGGCGGCAAAGGCCCATTAAGAATGCGCTGTTGGATCAGCGGCTTGTGGCAGGCGTGGGCAATATCTACGCAGATGAGGCGCTGTTTATGAGTGGCATTCGGCCTAAGGTGGCGAGTGCAAAGCTAGGTAGGAAACGGATTGAGCGGCTACATGAGGCTGTGGTGCAGGTGCTGAAAACGAGTATTGAGTCAGGGGGGACGACGTTTAGCGACTTTCGCGATATCCATGGGACGAATGGAAACTATGGGGGCGTGGCTTGGGTGTATGGACGTGAAGGAGAGCCTTGCCGGAAATGTGGGAGTGAGATTGTAAGGCTTCAGTTAGCTGGGCGGTCGGCGCATTACTGTCCGAAATGTCAGCGTTCTTAGCGTGGTGGCCAGTTATTGACTCAATCAGTTGAGTTAGGGCAGTCGCATCGTGCTGATATGCCATGCCATGAGTGTGTTTCGTCGAAAATTGTGGTGGATGCAAGCGTGGGACGGATAGAGGCATGATTCTCGGAGGTGGCCGTGAATTCCTTCAGTTAGAGGTGCAGGAACGTGTTCCTGACGCTTTGCCTTGTGCTGGGGATGTGCGAGTGGTGGCGACGCTGCAATTGCAGGATTTTGGGGGTCGTTACGACAAGGTTTGGATTCAGGCACCTGCGCTAAATTTGTTTATTCGGCAGCTTGGCGTGATTGTAGAGTCGCGCCGTGGTAAAGCGGTGCTGAATGCGGCGAGCCCGGATGAGCTGAGCGTTGAGATCCGTTCGATGGATAGCCTTGGGCATTTTGAAATTTTCATTCAGCTGGGCTGCGTGCAGTGGAGTGGTGGGGCTCCTCGTAATGTAAGGCTCTCAGGTGGGTTCGAGATTGATTCGATGCAGCTGCTAATGGTTCTTGAGGCGTTTAATGCCTTGTTATGAATCTATGTCTACTGGCATGTTTACTGGCATTGTCAGCAGGCAGTGTTATCAGACGTAGATTCTCTAGCAACTCTCATCGAATTCACGTCACGCTTCAAGGTTAGCTATAAATAATTTTATAGAATACTGAAAATTTAATAATTGGTATTTTAGCTGAGCGACCTCTAGTATGAAATCGCTCATTGCTAGATAAGCGTATTCACTGACTCTAGGTGGGCTTATCGCTGCTTCTGTTTTTGTTGCTTTGGGTTTGTTGCTTTGGGTTTGGCGAACAGGCCGGTTTAGAGCAGGCCGGTTTTTAAGTTGATGGCCACAAAATACCGAAGTTGTTGACTACTGAGATAACCAGAGAAAATATGCGTTACAAGATGCTAGGGAAATCAGGTCTTCGGGTGTCTGAGATCTGCTTAGAGATATAGTCAAATCTGGTGTACGGGAAAATCAGGCGACCTTCTTTTCTTCTACATCTGAGATCTCTTTCATCTCCTCAATACGAATGCCATCTTTAAATTGAACGCCCCCAATCACATCACCCAAAGACTTGAAACCTC
>JBGCGG010000127.1:0-5712 GCA_045110585.1 Phormidesmis sp.
CACTGGCTGGCGGACAACAGTTCTGTCGGATTCGAGGCTATATATCGACGCTGAGAAAGCAGGGCATAGCTGTACTTGACGCACTCTCTCGTACCTTTGCTGGAGACCCGGTGATGCCAGTACTTTAGCCTGAGTAGTTACGATGAATCTATTGATGAGTGCTGCGATCGCCATTAACCGTCGCCATTAGCCGTCGCCATGATTTGATCATGCCGTTGTTACGGTTTAACGAATGCTGCCGTTGCCCCTGTTGACCATTTCTTTCGATGAA
Source organism: Phormidesmis sp. (assembly GCA_045110585.1). Classification (GTDB taxonomy): domain Bacteria; phylum Cyanobacteriota; class Cyanobacteriia; order Phormidesmidales; family Phormidesmidaceae; genus Phormidesmis. The sequence goes on from JBGCGG010000127.1 coordinate 272, forward strand.
TTATGCAATCAACTGCTTTGTTGACTAGACCTTTATGCTGGCTTTCTGCTCATTCTTGGGTTGTGCGTTGCGTTCCGATTTTGTTTGTCCCGGCTATGGTGATGCTACTCACACAGGTGATTCGATCAGAGGCGATCGCTCTAACAACAGCCGCACTCATGATCACTGTTGCGCTACTGCTGTTTTGTATTGAATTGGCTTGGATGGCCTATGTCGATCTCAACAATGTTGCGAAGATTGCTACTCAAGTGACTGCCTACGTCGATGCAGCATCTGATGCTCAAAACAGTCCTCCAATAGTATTGCCAGCGGCTAACTTAGAACTAAGCTCGGATCAGCGCCCGGATCAGCACCCGGATCAGCTGAAAGATATTAGGTCTTTAGCATTAGAGACAAAGACAAAAGAAAGTGCTTTCCTCAATCAGTTCTTTCGAATCGTAGTTAGTACAATTGCACTGGAGCTGGCGGGGTTCTATGCGGCTCTTTTATCCCCTCCATTGGGTGCGCTCATTGTTATCTTTAGTCAGCTTTGGTTTAACTTGTTGGCGGGCGTTCAACTCTTTCCACACCAGTCTCCTGCGATTGTTCCCTTCGGCCCTCGTCAGCGTGTAGATGTCCTTGCCGCCAACAGTGTGGCAATCTTTCTTCTTTGTCTGTGGCCTATTGCTGTCATGAAATTGTCAGTCGGGATCGGGCTATTGATGCTCATCACACTCTTTCTTGTTCTCAAATATGTCCCCCTCGTTTACACACACTTTAAAAAAAATGAGTAGCTTGTCGTGGGCTGTGAATCTGGTATTTGCTGACTTCTCTTTGGCTGTAAGTAAAGGGGAATAAAGCTTTGAGTGATTGGATGTGCATCTATGTGATGGGCACTCTGCGATAGAGATGAGGAGATTATCAAAGAAAATTAGAGAAAAGTCTTGACCAATAACGTGAAAGTGTTTAAATAGTGTTATTCTCAAAAGAGATAATTTTTGTTTAAAAGCATTTCAGGTGGATTTTTCTTCTGGTTTGGATTATCGATTACAGATAGCTATCTCAGTGGAATTTGGGGCCTGGTAATTTTATTCTCAAAATCATCGTTTCATAAATGCTTTGTCTGGGTGCTTTATTTAAGCGCTTTTGTTTGGGGCTTTATCTAGGTGCTTTTGTTTTGAGCTTTATTTATTGAATGCTGTTTGCTTTCAGTATTTGAAGCGTCGAATCGTAAGTGCTAGTGCGTGATTTTTAGGGGTTTATAGCTTAAGTCTTGTTGCTTGAGGTCGCTTGTTTGAGTCTTTGCTTAAGCGTTTTGCTTGGGTTTGATTACTTCAGTGGTTTTGGCTGGACTCTTTATCGGTTGCTTATATTTAGAAACTGATATTTTTAAATTTTCTCTGAATCTTGTTTTATGCGGTCGTTGTGTGGCCTTGCTGTTTGCATGCGCTGTTTGCAAAGACTTTGCTGGAAAAGGTTTTAGAGACTTATTGGCTCGTATGGCTCGCTTGCTGCTGTTAGTTCATGACCGTGAATGATCGGTGTCATTTTGATGGAAATCCAAGTGATTTGAATCAAGTGATGACACTTAGGTGATGCAAGCCATGGGTGAGTAAGGCGTTTGTTCAAACAGCTATCTGTTTAGATAGTGCTCAATCGGATACAACTAGGAGAAGGTTACGTATGTCTACATCTGTTCTGCCGCAGCTTTTGGAAGTGGATTCTGAGCTATCGGCACAGGCTACCTCTTTAGAGGCTCAGCTCGTTGCACTTCAGGAGAAGCGCAAAGGGATTCAGACCGTTATTGCGATGTTTGAGGCCGGTGATGCGCCCGCCGCTGCGGACATTGCTGCTGCAACGAGTACCGTAAAGTCTCAACCAGCGAAGGCCACTAAAACTAAGACAGCTGCCAAAGCGGCAAAGTCTACGACTAAGGCTAAGGCGACTAAAGGGAAAGCGGCTAAAGCTACAAAGACGAAAACGCGTAAGGTGAAAGCTACACGGGGCCGTCCTCCCAAAGCTAAGGCAGCTAAAGCCGTTAGTACTAGTGCAGCCAAGAGCACTAGCACTAAGCGTAGTGGAAGAACTGCTAACTGGCAGAAGTATGTGCAAGATAGCTACAGCAAAGCGCCATTGCCTGATGTCATTGTTGGTGTACTCAAGGCTCAGCCTGACAGTATTTTCAAGATTGCTGATGTCATGAATGTGGTCTTTAAAGAAGATATGCCCAAGACTCACTTCTTGAAGGCGCGTAACCGAGTGTCTAATATTCTCTCGGCAGGTGCCCGTGATGGTGATTGGTATAGAGGTCGTGGTGGGACTTATAGTGTCTCTGAGAAGGCGATTAAAGCAGTTGGCTAGTGCTGTCGTAGGCGTCTTTTAGGGATTGTTTGTACGTGTGAACTGACGAGCACCCCCTAAAGCCTACACAGATAGAACTGTAGACAAGACAGATCCGAAAACAGCTAGGGCCGTGTATAGATGCATCTATACACGGCCCTAGCTGTTTTTATATTTCAAGGTAGCTTCTGTTACTTTGGTTGCGTCATATCGCCATCAACGGATGCAATAGCTGTCGGCTGAAACCAATGTAAAACAATGGCCGAAGATTTAGCAAAGTGCAAATACATCGCGCTTTGTTAGATCTTATTCTTCTGTGTCTTCTCGTTCACGATTTGAGGCTGTGAGTGATATTTGTAGTGGCTGTGACGGTGCAGGCGATAGATGGGTGCTTAGGCGGATGGTGAGGGTATTATTTTCGCTTTGTTCAGATATCCAGTATTCGTTGGGGCATGCGGTTGATGTCGCTTGGGTTGATGGTGAGGACGCCGCAGGCCATTGCTGATGTTTTTGGTAATACTGTTGGGCTTTTAGTGCTTGTTGGGTGAGTTCTAATGAGAGCGCGCGATCGCCTTCCTTTTTCCATTTCTCTGCCAGTGTTGCGGCTGGCCGGGCGATCGCTTCATTCCATGGGGCCGTGTGAATGGTTGATAGCTGCGCTTCGATGGCCGGTTGAGAGGTTTCGCACACGCTGATGCTATTGAGTACATCGATGGCGCGATGCGCTGTTTGGATGCTGTCTATGTTGACGAGGGTGAAGCGGTGAACGGGGGAGAAGGGAGCGAGCAGGGTGGACTGGGTCGTAACTTTTGATAGGGACTTTTGTAGGGTTTGGTACTGTAACCAGATATCGAAGCGGAAGCCATTAAGAACGGACTGTTGCTTGGCCTGTTGAGATAGGCGTAGTTGCCATTGTTCAAGCTGTGGTTGCGGTAGGTTTTGGGTGTGGCGCAGCAGCCTTGCCTGATAGTCTGCAGCAACGGATGCGGAGGTTTGACCCACGAGATCTGGGCGCTGGGCAATGGCTTGGTTAAGTTTCCAGGATGCCTCTAGGGCGCTCAGCATTTCTGGCTGTTGGTTTTGTTGGTTATGCCAGAGTGCTGATAGGAGTAAAAGTTTTTGAGTGTTGAGTACGTTGGTTAGGCCCGGAAAGAGATAGTGCTCATCGGACATTTTTTCCATATTGATTTCCCACTGGGGCGGTTCTTGCTCTAGCAGGTGCACTTGTATAGCGCTTAGCTGTGGCTGTATGGCCGTTAAGTAATCCTTCAAGTGAGTGGGAACAGACGGTATGGGCTGTTTCTCAGGGTTTTGAGTGTTGCCTAACTGTTCTGTTAGTAAATGATTGAGGGCTGGCTGGATAGTTCTGTATTGTTTGCTTGCTGCCGCATCTATTTGCGTTACTGGCGTTGTGTTTAGGCTGAGCGGGCTATTGGGTAAAAAGCCAAGCGCTGCACCGAGCTGATCAAATTGTTCGGCGGATTTGTTTTGGGGCTGGCGTTGGATAGTTGTGAAAAATGCCTGGGCGCGTATGTCCATTTGGGCCTGCTGTTGCTTGGCCTCTATGCTGTGGTGCAATTGCATGAGCCAAGGCGTACTCAGCAACCCAAGCGCGGGGAGCAGCCAGAGCGGACTGAGAAAGCGTTTTCTATTTAGGCTGCTGCGTTGGTGCGATGACTGTCGCTGGCCTGAGGGGGAGGAGGATGGCTCGCCGCTAGTTTTTTTCAAGGAAACCCCTTTCATATGTCTGCTTTGTAAGACAGCTTTTGAAAGGGAGAAGTGTCTAGCGGATGCGTATTTTTGGCGTTATCAATATAAAAATGTGTCTTATAACAAGGCTTGACGAAGTTCTGGAATTTGCACGGAGAGGGCTTAAAGGGGGAAAGCGCTGGCTGTGGACTATTTTTAGACAATAAAATCCGTACTGGCTAGATGTTTAGCCAGTACGGATATAGGCACTGAAACTTAAAGTTCCGAAACATTAGGCGTTAAGTCTGGAACTATTAAGTCTCGATAATGATCAAGTTTGGGTGCTTTTAGGTGCGAGGTCTTGCTTTGTTAACCTTCAGCGTGCGGCCCATCCATTCTGCGCCATCTAGCGCATCGATGGCAGCTTGCTCTTCGCTTTCGCTACCCATCTCTACAAAGGCAAAGCCTCTGACACGGCCCGTTTCACGGTCTGTCGGTACCTTGACCGACTTTACTGAACCATACTCTGTAAACACCTCATTGATGTCATCTTGAGTGGCATCAAAAGATAGGTTTCCAACATAAATTGACATAAATCGTCTCTAGCGTTTTTCCTAGAGTTTTGGTAACAAGGCGTGTAGCTAAAAGCCACAGTAGCATGATCTATTCCTAAGGGGGGTTTTATCCACCATGGTTTAGTAATAGAAGCATTGATTAATGGTGACTATTTGAAGTCTGAATGTTTTATACCTGTCTGTTGCTTGTTTTTGCTGTAGCGCCTACTACAAAGGAGAGAGGTCGGTTGTGCCTGTTTTTGGACTGAGCCGCGCCTGAACTTTTGGGCGGAAGTCGCAGACTAAGGACATGCGTCCTTTTGTCAGCAAGTCATGTGATTTTGCCGGGTGGGATTTCTGTTGGCTATTGTTTTGGGTTGCGTTTCTATGGGGGCGTTTCTATGGAGGCATCTTTGTAGGGAGCATCTTCGTAGGGGTTGGTTGGACTGGTGATGCGCGTTGCAATAACTGCAAGTGAAGGATGCGGAATCTATCAAGTTGTTTGAAGGTTGAGATTTGAGATTTGCAGATTGAGATAACGGTATTTCTGAACTTTTATAAATGGCTGGTGATGGCTTAGGTGCGTGAGTGCGCTGTTGTTTTAGGGCGAGGTATGGCTGATGGGGGCGCTAATTTGTGTTGGCGGCGGCGAGTCAGTTTTTGGATAGGGTGGCACTTATCAGCAGAAGATTGAGGGACGTCTAGGATTTTGTTCGCTGTTGGGTGATGTGCTGCTGGGGTAAGTATTCAGGTTTCCTTAACGTGATGGATTGAGCCGTAGCGATAAGGTGTACGCATGGCCTCTTTATCCACGAACATAACGCTATCATCCGCATTAGAGCCCTTGACTTCAGAGGGTCTGATAGAGATTGTCTTGCA
>JBGCGG010000128.1:0-13735 GCA_045110585.1 Phormidesmis sp.
ACGGATGCCGTCGATGTCGACGGGAGGGGCTGCGATGAACGCGGTTACGAAACATGCAGTTGCGGCAAGCAGTGTAGGGATCATCAACACGCCGAACCAACCTACATAGAGGCGGTTCTCGGTGCTAGTAACCCACTGACAAAACTGCTCCCACAGGGAAGCGCTTTGGCGCTGCTGTAGAGTAGTAGTCATTATTATTCCGAGTATTTAGGTACGTATTAGAGCTTTTACTTAGAAAACTAAGCCGGTCGTAAACCCGAAAAGAAGTGAACTTCCGTTTCGCTCTGTAAATAATATAGGGCGTTAGTGTAAAGAAAAGTGAGTCTCTTAACAATTACTTCGGTATTGAGATTGAGCGGGTCAAGACCTCTACCCCTAGGCATACTCTAAAAGTCGAAATATATGTACGGTGAGGCTTCTGAAGGTGCCAGCGTCCATGCGAGATAAAAGCAAAGCGGCAACAACAACACTTTAATCGGCCAGCTGAGCTGAAGCTTGAGACCGCGCTGAACCGCGTAAGCAATGCCCATAATCGCCACCACGCCTGCCAGCAGCAGAGAAATTTGCGGGCGGTTAAGCGCAAACGATTCGTAATAAACCTTTTGGGCGAACTGTACGTCGGCAGGATGCCCTACCAGGTGGCGAATAGCGAGGCTCGCGTCACTCAAGTTAGGCAAACGGAAAAATATCCAGCTGAAGAAAACGGTGACCTGAGTGAGCGTCCAGGCAGTGAGCGTACCAGGGAGGGTCAGCCAAAAGTTTTTGAGGGCATCAGATTTTTCTGAGAAGTGTTCGCTCAGGCGGTGGGCAATTAGAGCAAAGCCGTGGATGGCTCCCCAGACGATGAAGCCCCAGCGATCGCCATGCCAAACCCCAGCCACCAGCATCACCACCATTAGGTTCAAACAGGTGCGCGTGAGCCCACTGCGAGAGCCACCCAAAGGAAAGTACAAATAGTTGCGCAGCCAGTCGCCTAGGGTAATGTGCCAGCGCCGCCAAAAGGTGGCAATGCTCGTGGCAAAGTATGGAAAGTTAAAGTTCTGCGGCAGGTTAAAGCCCAACAGCAGCGCACTGCCTCGGGCAATATCTACATAGCCGCTAAAGTCTAAATAAAGCTGTAAGCCATAGGCAAACGCCAACAGCCAAATATCTCCACTCCCCGCACGGGGCAAGCTTTCCGCGCTCAAATTCACCAGTCGGCCAATGTGATCGGCCACGAGCAGCTTTTTAACCGTGCCCGTCGCAATCAGCCACAGCCCTTCTGAAATCTGGCTCATAGGCGGAAATACCTGTCCCTTCATCTGTCCAGAAAAGCTATGGAACCGGGTAATAGGCCCCGAAATCAGCTTGGGAAAGAACAGCTTATAGGCGGCAAATTCTACGAGCGCTTTGCTTGCGGGCGAGCCTCGGAACACATCCACTAAGTAAGCAATGCACTCAAAGGTAAAAAAGCTGAGACCCAGCGGCATCACCCAAGTTTCTAGGGCGGTGGCAAACGCCCCTTCTGGAATGACAGAAAAACGAATGAGAGAAGACAGTGTAGGCGAAAGATATTTAAAGGCGAGCAACAGCAGCACGTTTAGCACAATGCCAACGGTCAGCAACCGGGCGCGCTTACGATTCCAGTCGGCCTGCTCGTATTGCCATGCCTCGTTAGGGATACGCCAGTCTAAGGGCGTAGCCAACGCCTTGCCTAAGAAAAAATTGAGCGCCACGAGCACCATCATCAGCGGCACATAGTGGAGCTGCAAAGAGGCATAAAAGTACAGGCTACTCATGAGCATGACCCAGAGCTTGGCCTGACGGTTTGGCATCGTCCAGTACAGGAGAATGACACCTGCAAGGAAAAACCCGTAAAGAATAGACGGCAGAATCATAAAAGATTGAATACGTAGAATTGATATGTCGTTAGTTAAAATCAGCTCAAAAAGGCATTTTGCCAACCAACTATTCGACGACACCGTCTTCTTCTGAGAGAGGTTCTGGCCACTCAATTAACGGGTCTTGGGCAAGCCGGGCAGAGACTTGGTACGCGCCGTAGCGGTTGAGGTGGCTCGGATCAGAAAAATAGTCGTAGCGCTGGGGCCAAATGCGTCCAAAGTCTCGGAAGAGAAAGGCATTGGAGCGATCTGACACCTGCACCATGTACTGCAAGAAAATATCTTCAGCTTGGGTGCGGTGGTTGTCTAGGTATTCGTCGGTGAGCGGGGTGTTAATGAAAATGATGGGCACCTGCTTAGACACCGTGAATTGCAGCAGGCTATTGAGCGCAGTGGTTTGCGCACCCTCTAGCTGGAAGGCTTTGTAGTCACCGTCGTAGGCGCCTTTTACGAGGGCGTGCTCTTGGTAGTAAGTGGCAGGGTTGAAACGGGTGGAAAGTGCCAGGAATCCATCGAGATCGATCAGGCTGGTCTCGGTGGGTTCGCCAGTGGGGGTATCGCCTGCACGGGTATCGCCCGTAGCGTCTGTAAAGCTGGGTGCGATCGCCCCAAAGCTCTGACTCAGCGCCGTGCGAATTTTATTCCGGTTTGTGTATCCAGAAGACACCTGACCAAAAAACTCACTGAGCTGCTTATCAATGGTCTGCGCCCGCTGGGTGAGCTGATCTGACAAACTCCCAAAGGCCAAATCATTAATGCCGCCAGGCGTATCAGTGGCTTCTAACTGCTGATAGCCTTCCGAAGTAGCGATCGCATTAAACGTCACATCCGTGCGCCCACTATTAAAGGCCCGCGCCCCATCCGCCCACACAATAATCTGCGGTAGCTGATCCGGCGGAATCAAGCGCCGCACAATCAGATCCACTACCTGCGCAGTCGCCCCATTCACCCCAAAGTTAAAAAAGCTCAGACCATCATGTCCGGCTGCGCCCAATGCCTGCCGCAGCGCAGCCGGATCCACCCCGCGCAACGCCCGAGAGCTACCAATAATCAACACATCTGGCGGGCCAGACTGGGCCACTCGCCGCCGATAAAGTGCGAGCTTTTCATCTAACTGTTGGGAGCGAAAAGACGGAATATTAGAGCTCGCGAGCAAAGATTCGGTAGAGACAAACCCCTGCTGAGGACTGTAAATCAGCTCATCGTCATTAATCGACGAGGCGGTGAAATCGCCTCCGGAGAAGCTGCTGTCACCGGCTGAGGCAAAAAATCCTTCTGTTCTCGCGTCAGAGTCCGCCCGACCAGACACACGTTCTCTGTCTCTGGCACTTTCTCTGGCACCATTCCAGTCCAGCTTGGCCAGCTCATCATCAAACCCATTCGGCTTAACCCGCTCAACCACCGCGCCGTTTTCATTGAGGGTTGCATTGGCGCGGGCATCAGAACGAGCACTGGCATCACGACGGGCAGCGCCGCCACTTGCGACCTGGGCCGTTTTTTCGACCACTGGCGCGGCCGCCTGGCGTAACGCCTGCCCGACCAAAAAGTCAAACTGAACCGCTAAAAATAAGCCAACGCCACCCCAAATCAGCGCCATCCGCTTACTCTGGGCCTGAAATGCCTTCGGCAAACCAGACGTTTTAGCGGTTCTGAGGCCACTGGCATCGTCTGCCGGAATAAAGACCTGGCTCTTGAGCAAAGCAAACTGCACCGCTCGCGCCAACATGCGCGTGAGCTTAACGTCTTCTTCGGCCTCTGCCGCATCTGCTAAGCCGCCATCACCAACCGGCGTAATCAGCTCACCAATATACGCTTCAGAGGCTGCAAATTCAGGCTTTGCCTCTGGCACCATCCGCTGCCGCGACTGGTAGTCTTTGCCATGTGTCCAAATCGGCTGCTTTTGCCCGGCCCGGCGGCCATAGAGCCGAATGCCTTCAGCAATCGTGGGGGCATCAACCTCTTCTAAGATTTGGTTAATGAGCGGCACAATGGCATTTTTGGGCGGGCAAACTGGCCCATCTGCCATAATGTGCAGCAGCTTTTCTTTCAGCAAAAGCTGCACGCGAATGCCGCCCGTGGATAGCTGTTCTTTAATATCTGGATTCAGCGCTCGGGTGAGGCAGTAAGCCAGCGCAGACATATCGCCCTCGGCGGCCAATGACAGCGTGGTGCCTTGGCGCTCAGCATGGTTAGCAGCAGGCAGGTCAATGCCACGCAGCCATTCCGGGCTAATGTCATCGGCAGAAGGGCCGTAGAGCATAGCGCGATGAATGCCCTGGGGTGCGATCGCTGTCAGCATCCCGGACAAATCATCCACTAAGCGATCAACATCAACAGCTTGTCCTGCCTTCTCGGCGTAGCTCTGCGCCTTGCTAGCCACGCCCCGCATCACATAGCTAATGAGATGCAGCGTATCCCTTTTAATTTCCGTAACCAATTTCAGGCCATAGCGGCGAGAGATATGATTCACCAGCAAAGACAACGCCGGTAAATCCCCCCATCGTCCCCATTCACGGAGCATATCTTCAGACGGGGTTAAATCGACCCGCAGCCGCCAGTCTGAAGCGGCTTCGCCCGTCACCTGAATGGTAATCACCGCATCGTGAAACTGACGCAGATGAAGCTGCCGCAATCGCTGGGCAATCGGTTCAGCAATCAGCAGCGGGTCGGGGCTGTAGCTAGCTTCGCAAAAGACCCACAGCCGAGAAATCAAGTTTTTTTGAGTCGAACCTTCGCCCGCAGCGTCTTCCGCCGTAGTGGAGTCGGTTGAGGTTCCGTCCGGAGACGTTTCTGTGTTCGCAATGTGGTTGGCATTGTCAGCAGAAGCTGGCTCAGATGTGTTGGGAGCAGATGCGTTGAGATTAGATTCGTTGAGACCAGAGTTATTGAGGTCAGCTTCGTTAGGCGACGATTTCGCAACCGCCGAACGTTTTACCTTACCGGGGACAACGCGTGCATTAACTTTCACCCCCACATTCAAAGCGCCGAGGGCTTCGCTAAGGTAGCGGGCGATCGCAGCCGAGTCACCTTTACGCGCCAACATCAGATCCGAGATCTGCGCGGGTGAAGCGGTCGCTGACTGAGCAGAAACCGACTGAGCAGAGACCGACTGAGCAGAAACCGACTGAGCAGAAACCGACTGAGTAAACACTGGCCCAGCAGGCGCTGATTCAGAAGGCATTGGCCCAACAGGCATGGACTCAGCAGTCACGTCAGAAGCGAGTGACTGAACGCCCTCGCCCGCTAGCGCCTCTGCGTAAGCAGCCTCCAAAGCTGCCCCAGAGGCAGTTCCGACAGCGGCCTTTGGCGAAACCTTGGGCACAAACGGAATAGCAGCTTGTTTAACCGCAGGCCCAGCAGCTGCCACCAAGCGCTCCAAATGCCTGTCTAGCCGATTGAGATAAACCGGCGCGCTCCAAATGGGCTTGGCTTCGTGGATGCGACGGTTGTAGATGTATATCTGATGAACTTGGGGAAACTCGGAGGCAAACCGTGATTGAATGTCGGGCTGCATGAGCGATCGCACTAGGCGCATCAGCACATCTTCACGCACCAAATCCGACTGAGAAGACTGACACAACGCATGCAGAATATTGCCACGCAGCTTAATCTGCACATCTGTGGTTGTGTCTTCTTCCGCGCTCAAAGCCGCCGCCCTAAACCAAGGAATAAGCGACTGCACGCCCGACTCAGCCTCTGACACCTTGAACCTGGACGCCTCAGATCTGGACGACTCAGATCTGGACGACTCGGAACCGAGCACCTCCGATCCAGGCGACTCCGATTGGGGTGCATCAGCTTGTTGTTCTAAAGCTCGTTTTTCCAAGTGACCTAACATCTACGCAGCTGTAAAAAGCAGACTCGATTACCTAATCCAAAGGCACGAAATAAAACAATGTGCCCAGTCGCTCTCCCACAATCCGTGAGGCATAAGCGCCTAAGACACAGCCGATTCCACCTATATTAATTCGCCTATCAAACTCACTATGACCGCTGCATTTTAGGGTAATCTTGAGCGATTTGCACGAGTAAATCTTATGTGATTATTGCGTAAAGTTTCAACCGCAGAGACCGCAACCCCACGTAGGCATTTACTCGGTTGAAGCGGTCTAGTTCAGTAAATGCCGAGGCACTTACCTCAGTAAATACAGAACTACAGCCCACCAGACTATAGATGCATTGAGTATCATTACTACAGTCTCATACAACCGCTATCTCTTCAGAACCTGCCCATGCAATCGTTCCGTGAACCTGCGGCGCCCGTTCGCCCTGCCCCTTCTCTATCTATACCAGTGCCCATCGATTTTGCACTGGTGGCTGGCACCATCCCACTGCTCGCGTTTGTCGTCAGTGCCCGTCTCGTTGCCGAGGGCTTAACGGAGCTGGGCAACGCCAGTGAAGAACTCTTTCGGGGGGAGCGACTGCCTACCCGCCCATTGATGCAGCAAGCAGCCAATGAAACCGAGCATTCATAAAACCGAGCGACCCTAAAGCCGAGCATCCATAAAGTCGAACAGCCATAAAGCCTAATGCTCGTAAAGCTAAGCCCTAACGAGGTCAAGCACGGCTATATCAAGGCTCGGTAGAATCACCCAAGACACGAAATCATAACAATCCCTGACCGTAGTTTTTTCCCACACTGCCCGAGACGCCCCTAAAGACCCTACAATCGTCACGAACGAAATACCTCTTATTTTATAGCCTCATATTCAACGGTTATTTATCCCTTCTTAAGTCCTTTGTAAGCCTTTAATGCTTACGTATTTATCCTTACGATCCCTGACTCTGACCAGCCCAATCCATAACCAGCAACAAATGCCAACAACGCTAACCGACACCGCCAACCCTAATCCACTAGACGTTGAAGTGCTGCCTGCTTCAACCGATCAAGATTGGCTGCTACGCAATCGGCTAAAGCGCGTGGAAGAAACCTGGGCAGAAGTGCTGGAAGATGAGTGCGGGCCTGAGCTAGTGGCCCTGCTCACGCGGCTGCGAAAGCTGTGCGCGCCAGACGGACAGGCCAATACTCAAGATGACTCTCCCGTATTGCGGCTAATTGAAGAGCTAGAACTCAGCGACGCGGTCAAAATGGCCCGTGCCTTTGCGCTGTACTTTCAGCTCATCAATATTGTGGAGCAGCACTACGAGCAGCGCGGCCAACAGCAGCAGTATCGCGCCGCGTACGAAGACGCTGAAATTGCAGCTTCAAGCAAAGAAACCCATGTCGCCGCTGGCGAAAACGGCAATGCTGGAGCCGGCGCCGAAGAAGGCGATGGAGATGGCAGTGCCTCACCCCGCAAAGATATTGAAGATAACCGCGACGCTGGCACCTTTTACTGGCTCTTTCCCACCCTTAAGCGGCTCAATGTACCGCCTCAAATGATTCAGCGCCTGCTCAATCAGCTCGATGTGCGTCTTGTGTTTACCGCTCACCCCACCGAAATTGTGCGGCACACCATCCGAGACAAGCAGCGCCGCATCTCCTCTATTTTTCGTCAGCTAGACCGCGAGGAAGAAAGCGCTCGCACCTTGGGGCTTGGTTCTTCCTGGGAAATCAAAGCGCTCCAGTCTCGTCTCACAGAAGAAATTCGCCTCTGGTGGCGAACCGATGAGCTGCATCAGTTCAAGCCGTCTGTACTAGATGAAGTCGATTTCACCTTGCACTATTTTGATGTGGTGCTGTTCGACACCATTCCACAGCTCTATCAGCGTATTTGCCGTGCCCTAGAGAGCACGTTTCCGACATTGACACCGCCCAAACAGAGCTTTTGTCGGTTTGGATCTTGGGTAGGCAGCGATCGCGATGGCAACCCTTCCGTGACCCCGCCCATCACCTGGAAAACCGCCAACTATCAGCGAAACGTTGTCCTTACCAAGTACATCGAATCTGTCGAGAATCTTACCCAGCGGCTGAGCCTTTCCCTCCATTGGAGCGAAGTATTGCCTGAGCTACTGGAATCACTAGAGCAAGATCAAACCCAGCTGCCTGAGCTATATGACAAGCTCGCCATTCGCTACCGGCAAGAGCCCTACCGCCTCAAGCTCGCCTATATCAACCAGCGTTTAGAAAATACCCTCGCCCGCTCGAAAAAGCTGTACGACGGCGACTACCTCCAAGCCCAAGAAGTCAATATCGATCAAGGTTTGGCGGGCGGGCGCATCTACGCCTCCGGCGACGACTTCTTAAGCGAGCTAAGGCTGATTCAAACCAACCTAAAAGAAACCGGTCTCGTCTCCCCAGACTTAGAGAAACTGATCTGCCAAGTTGAAATTTATAGTTTCACCCTCGCCCAGCTAGACATTCGCCAAGAGAGCACCAACCACTCCGACACCATCGACGAAATCACTCAGTATTTGGGCGTTTTAGACAAGCCCTACAACGAGATGAGTGAAGCGGAAAAGAGCGCTTGGCTCATTGACGAACTGCGCACCCGCAGGCCACTCATTCCTGGCGAGCTGCCCTTTTCAGATAAAGCGACCGAAATCATCCAAACCTTCCGCATGGTGCGCAGACTCCATCAGGAGTTTGGCCCCAACATCTGCCAAAGCTACATCATCAGCATGAGCCATACGGCCAGCGATCTATTAGAAGTGGCCCTGCTCGCCAGAGAAGCGGGCCTTTACGATCCTGTCACGGGCATCTCTGCTATCAAGATTGTGCCGCTGTTTGAAACCGTAGAAGATTTACGCCGCGCCCCGGAAGTCATGAGGCAGCTTTGGGAACTACCGCTTTATCGGGCCATGCTGCAAGGCGGCTACGAAGCCTTAGAAGCGGCCAAGCAAGACCCTGAAGCAGCCGAAACCGCCCTCCAAGAGCTCATGCTCGGCTACTCGGACAGCAACAAAGATTCGGGCTTTTTGAGCAGCAACTGGGAAATTCATAAGGCCCAGCAAGCCCTGCAATCTTTAGCCGAAAACTACACCGTCGCACTGCGCATTTTCCACGGTCGGGGCGGCTCTGTGGGTCGGGGCGGTGGCCCAGCCTATGAAGCCATCTTGGCGCAGCCGGGTCGCAGTGTAGATGGTCGGATTAAAATTACGGAGCAAGGCGAAGTCCTCGCCTCTAAATACAACCTGCCAGATTTGGCGCTATATAACCTGGAAACAGTGACCACAGCCGTCATTCAAGGCAGTGTGCTGGGCAGTAGCTTCGATGGCATTGATGCGTGGAATGAGATTATGGAGCGGCTCAGTGTTCGCTCTCGTCAGCACTACCGCGCCCTCATATACGAACAGCCTGATTTGGTGGAATTCTTCCATCAGGTCACCCCCATCCAAGAAATCTCACAGTTGCAAATTAGTTCTCGTCCGGCCCGCCGGAAAGGGAAGCGCAACCTAGATGGCCTGCGGGCGATTCCGTGGGTATTTAGCTGGACGCAAACGCGCTTTTTGCTGCCGTCTTGGTATGGCGTGGGCACAGCGCTCACCGAGTTTGTAGAAGAAAACCCATCCGAGCACCTGGAAATGCTTCAGTATTTCTATGCGAAGTGGCCCTTCTTTAAAATGGTAATTTCTAAAGTGGAAATGACCCTTTCTAAGGTGGATTTGCAAATCGCGCAGCATTTTGTCAGTCAGCTCAGCAGCGAAGACAAACGCGAAGATTTCCAGGCCATGTTTGATCAAATTGCCAAAGAGTTCTATCTCACCCGTGCAGTCATCCTAAAAATTACAGATCACACCACGTTGCTGGATGGCGATCCTAGCTTGCAACGCTCTGTACAGCTCAGAAACGGCACCATTGTGCCCCTCAGCTTTTTGCAGGTGGCGTTGCTCAAACGACTGAGAGAATACGGCAATGATGCGGTTACCGGACGTGTGCGATCGCGCTACAGCAAAGGCGAACTTTTGCGGGGCGCACTGCTCACTATCAACGGCGTCGCCGCAGGCATGCGCAATACGGGTTAAAACATCGCTTGTGATCCCTGACATGGTACATTAACCTTCATTAATCAACTGGTATTGTTGGGAATACTTCTGCTACAGGTTCTCAATCATTGCCTGTCCATTGGCCATTCAACATGAGGAGTTCGTTGATGAGCATCCGTTTTGTCAAACCGTTGGCAAGCCTAGCTGGCCTAGCCTTAAGCAGCGTCGCCCTCGCGTTTGCCGCCCAGAGTCCGGCCAAAGCCCAGGCTGCGTACGGTAGCTACATCGGCATTGGCCCTGCCTTTGGGAACGGTGAAATTGCCGTCTCGATCACGGGCCGCTACAACATCTTGGAACTCCCGATTTCCGTTCGGGGTACGGCTTTTTTAGGAGATGGTTCTGCCTTCGTGCCCACCGTTTCCTACGACTACCCCCTCAACTTCAACACTGAAATTTATCTGGGCGCGGGCGTAGCCTTCGCCAACGATGATTCCGTCATGGGTGACGGGACATCTTTTGTGCTGCAACCCGGCGTAGACTACACGCTCAGTGACAGTAACTTGGTCTTCTTTGGCAACGCCATCATTCCCATTGGCGGCGACACCACTACGGCTGTTCAAGGCGGCGTCGGTATCCAGTTCTAGGATCTCTCGTTCTGCTACGCCCCTTTACTTCTTATCCCTCTTAGCAGCACTAATGTACTAAAACAGACGTTTTTCCGCTACCATAAGCCCAGCTACACACCGTTCACTGGGCTTATCATGCGCGAAATGCGTCCATTAGGATCTGTCATTCAGGGCTCGCTTAGCAAAGGTCTCGAAGTTCGATTGCATCCTGATGTGCTGGTCGAAGAGATGCGGGTGGGTAAGTTTTTGGTGGTTCAGGGTGTGCGATCGCGTTTCTTCTGCATGCTCACAGATGTCGCCCTTGGCACCGCTAGTCAAAGGATATTAGCGAGCCCGCCCGAACCCAGTAATATTTTTCTACAAGAAGTCCTGGCCGGTTCTGGTACTTACGGCACGGTGGATTTGACACCGATGCTGATGTTTACCCCCACTGACGATAGCCAGAGAAACAACAACAGTTCCAGCAAATCTAGCAAATCCAGCAAATCCAACGGCCTTGCTGCGTACGCAACCAATTCGTCTGCGCCTTTGCAGTTGTTGCCGGTAAAAACAATTCCAGGACACTTTAGCCAAGTTTATGACGCGTCGGAGCGCGACTTTCGGGCAGTGTTTGGCTGGGAAGATGACGTGCATCGGCGTAACTTTGCCATTGGTCGACCCATTGATATGGACGTGCCGATTTGCATAGATCTTGATAGATTTGTTGAACGCAGTAACGGCATTTTTGGTAAATCTGGAACCGGAAAATCTTTCCTTACCCGCCTCATTCTCTCAGGGATTATTCGCAAGCAAGCGGCGGTGAATCTTATCTTTGATATGCACTCTGAGTATGGGTGGGAAGCCGTTAGCGAAGGCAAAGAATTTAGCACGGTGAAAGGGTTGCGTCAGCTCTTTCCAGGGCAAGTGCAGATATTTACGCTAGACCCTGAAGCGACGCAACGGCGAGGCGTAATGGACGCGCAAGAGCTGTACATTAGCTTCGATCAAATAGATGTGGAAGATCTGATGCTGATTAGCCGTGAGCTAAATCTCTCGGAAGCAAGCTTAGAGAACGCAATTATCTTACGCAATGAGTTTGGCAGCAGTTGGATCAACAGATTACTTACCCTTAGCAATGAAGAGATACAAGAGTTTTGTGAAGTAAAAATGGGCAGCAAGTCGTCCATTATGGCGCTGCAACGGAAACTCACTCGCCTCGCAGAACTCAAGTACATTCGCAGCACGTGCCCGCACAACTACGTGAATCAAATTCTGGAAACCATCGATGCGGGTAAGCATGTGGTGATTGAATTTGGATCACAAAGCAACATGCTCTCTTATATGCTGGCGACCAATGTCATTGCACGGCGCATTCATGCCAGCTACGTGCGCAAAGCCGATAGATTTTTGCAGAGTAAAAATCCAAGCGATCGCCCCACCCAGCTGGTCATTACCATCGAAGAAGCCCACCGCTTTTTAGACCCGGCCACCGCCAAACAAACCATCTTTGGCACCATCGCCCGCGAAATGCGCAAATATTTTGTCACGCTGCTAGTAGTAGATCAGCGCCCCTCCGGCATCGACAACGAAGTTATGTCTCAAGTGGGCACCCGCATCACAGCCTTACTGAATGACGAAAAAGACATCGATGCCATCTTTACAGGCGTCTCCGGCGGCCAAAGCCTCCGCTCCGTCCTCGCTAAACTCGACTCTAAACAACAGGCTTTACTCCTTGGGCATGCGGTGCCAATGCCTGTAGTAGTGCGCACTCGGGCCTATGATGAACAGTTTTATAAAGAAATTGGCGATACGGCGTGGGGTGAAATGCCCGATGAAGTGGTGTTTAAGGCGGCGGAAAAGGCGATCGCAGATCTGGGCTTCTAAAATCTGGGCTTCTAAAATCTGGGCTTTTCAGATGAGTACCCAGTGATGGCCTCATCGCTACGCACCGGAAAAGCGCTGTTTTAAGCTGGCTACAAGCCAAGGATACGTAACATTCTTTATCTGGATGAGATGAAGGCAGATATTAAACTATCTCTCATATTCTGTTCAGGCTATCGGTTAATACTGAATGCGATCGCCATTCGGAAAGCCTTATGAATCGTAAATTTATTGTCAGTGTTTTGGGCGCAGCAGGGTTGAGCTTGCTTATCGGTCAGGCTTCTCCGATTTTGCAGGTCAGCCCTGTACAGGCGCAATCGCAAGCCCAAGCAGACATGACCGTCACGCAGCTAGACGCCATTCTCAGAGATGCGGCCAATGATGTAGAAGGCAGTAATGGCCAATGGCAGCTCACTATGGAAGGGCGTGATTTGCTGGTACTTGCAGATGCAACCAACAATCGCATGAGAATTGTTGCACCGATTGTTTCGGCCAATGAACTCTCTGGTGAACAAGTGCAAAGTATGTTGTTAGCTAACTTTCACACGGCGTTAGATGCTCGCTACGCACTATCGAACGGAACAGTGGTGTCTGTATTTGTTCATCCCCTTGCATCATTAGATGAAAACTATCTGCGATCGGCATTAGTTCAAGTCGCGACGGCAGCAAACAACTTTGGCACCAGCTACTCTAGCGGCGGAATCGGGTTTGGGCCTAATCAGCAATCTGCCCCTAGCTCCAGTGGCGATCGCCTATCCATTTAGATTAATGCTGCTGAAGACAATGCTGCTGAAGACAAGTGCTTAATCCTGTCTGCGTTACAGTCTGATGCGTACAGATTGAGCGTGAGAAAGGATTGAGCATGAGAAAGGATTGAGCGTGAAAAAGGATTAAGCGTAATCAGAGTAAGAAAGAGCATTGGATGTAAGAGCATTAGATGTTAACAGTGCGAGTTCTACTCGTACGTGCCAGCCTTGGTATAAAATCACGCGAATCTATAAAATCACGCAAATCTATACATCACGCAAATCTATACAAAGATGAAAATCAGGGCTGCGCTTAGCTCTGGAGCGCAAATTGGCGGAAATCGAAGATATGATTTTCGCCAACTATGTTCTGTCACAACTATCGAATAGCCGCAGGTGTTTCTGGGCTTACTAGACAAAGGCACAAACACTAAGCGCATGGCCCAATCCTATCTTCAGCAAGCCTTCAAAGCAAAGCTGTCCAGATCACTCACACTCTGGGTCTTTGTAAGTTTGCTAGCGATTGAAACCATTATTTTGCTGCCCTCCTATCTAAAACGCGAACGCGATTTGATAGCCACCCAAGAATCCTTAATAAAAACCAGCTTAGATACCACCTTAGCCTGGATTATTCATGAGTGGTTCTGGTTGCCAGTCTTATGAGTGAAATCAGCATGCTGATGTTTCAAGGCACCTCAAGTGTGAGCCATCCACCTCAAAATGGACTATTTTGGGGCCAGAAATCGCCATATTGACA
>JBGCGG010000129.1:0-6948 GCA_045110585.1 Phormidesmis sp.
GCTCTCAACGGTATAAGGTCGAATCTTGTGACACTCTCCAACCGAAAGGGGAGAGCAACAGGGAACACAAAGCAGACCTAAGTATTGGAGGAGTCCTCTCTACCCGACAAACCCCCGAAAAGGTACATTCCAGATCGAGACGATTAAGACTCAGTATTGAAGCAGTGTTGATAAGTACATTTGCTCTTAGTCATAGTTTACTGACGCAGAGTATTGTTTATTCTCTGTGTTTTAAGAAAAAGTCGATAATAAGCAGCTAAATTTATATAGCCTCGATAGCTAGTGTTTTAAGGGCGCTTTGAGCGACCGTCTCAGCTCTAGCAGAGGTCACTTTTTGATAGCGCAGGGTGGTCATGATGGACTCATGCCCCATCAGTGCTCTCAACTCCTCAATCCCCATTAGCCCAACCCGCTCAGTGGCAAAGGTATGCCGTAGATCGTGCAATCGTGCGCCTTCTAGCTCAGCAATGCCTACAATCAGCTGCCGCCAGTTCTGGTGGACAGTGCGATAGCTCAGCCGACTAATAGAACCGGCTATCGGCTGCTGCGCGGTGAATAGAGCCGGACTACGTGGGTGCCGATAGAGTTTCAAATACTGGCTGAGCAACTGAGCCGCATCGTCACTGTAAAAGCACCATCGCTGCTTATTACCTTTGCCAATCACCTGAAACTTCTGTTGTTCAAGATCCACCGTATCAAGATCAAGCGCCAGCACTTCTGATATTCTGGCTCCGCTGCGATGCAACAATCTGACAATTGTATGGGTTCGACAATCTGTTTCAACAGCTCGGTACATGAGCTTAATCTGATCTTGTGTGAGATAGCGAATCGTTTGGTCAGAGGTGTGCTCACCCTTCTCTAGGTCAGGCTTGCGCCGCTTCAACTTGGCGATAGGATTGGCCTTGATATGCTGTTGTTCCACCGCATAATTGAACAATGCTTGAATAGTTGCCTGGTGCCGGTGGTGCGTCGTATAGGCCAAATGCGAGAGACTGTCGAGATAATCCGTTAGGATTTGGCGATCACAGATTTCTATCGGCCAGCTGCCATATTCTTTGAGCAACGGCATCAGCGTGTGCTCATAAGATTTCACTGTCTTTTGGGCCAAACCAGGCCGGTCTAAAAACTGCGTGGCCACCATCGCTAAGGGAATCGACATCGGCAGTAAATAAAGGTGAACGACAGCGGAAAAGCAGTGCCTTTAATTTATCGTCTAATTAGATAGTTAAAATGCGGGTTGTATTAATACTTTGAAATCGTCAAATGTCCCAAAGCCCGGAGAATCGCTAGCTAACTACGTCAACCGGATACGGGTAGCCCTCGGCATGAGTCAGCAGGCTGTTTCTAGAAAGTCCGGCATTCATGCTCAGAGTATCGGCAAAATTGAGCGTGGGCAGACGACCGTACTTAAGACAAAGACCCGTCAGGGGCTGGCCTACGCTTTGGAGATTCCTGAAGCGCACTTGGATGCTGCTGCGAAAGGCATCTCGGTGGAGGAGACCGGCGCATTGAAGTTTTGCCCCCAGTGCTGGACACCGGGCAATGCGCCAGACCCGATGTGGTTGCATATACATGCTCACTATTGCTTTCGCTGTGGCAACGGCCTGCGCCATCAGTGCGTTCAGTGCGATTCACCGATTACGTCACTGAAGCATCGCTTTTGTCCCTACTGCGGCACCGCATACAAGGCATCCGAGAAAGCAGAGAACTAATGCCGATGTCAGAGCAGAGCGCGATCTCAAAACGTCTTCAGATTTTGGGTGATGACGAAATTGAAACCCTCTACGGGTTGCCCCAATTCACTCCTGAAGATCAAGCCGAGTACTTTGCACTATCGCCTCAAGACCTAGCCACTATTGAGCCGCTGCACGGCCTCAAGTCTCAGATCTATGCCATCTTACAGCTAGGCTACTTCAGAGCCCGTCATCGCTTTTTCGTCTTTCCATTTTCCGCTGTAAGTGCCGATGTTCAATACATTCAGGCTCAATATTTTTCCACCCTTGAACTCCCTGACGACTATAAGCCGATAAAAACCACCCGGCTAAAGCACCAGCGCATCATTCTAGAGCTTTGTAATTACCAGAACTGCGACGATACAGCGAGGCAAACCCTGCTGGCCAAAGCCCAGCAGGCGGCCAGAGTCTCTAGCAGGCCGATCTATATCTTTCGAGAACTGCTGCGTTATCTAGAATCTGAGCGGCTGATTGCCCCTGGATACAGCTTTCTACAAGATATCGTTTCTCAGGCAGCTGGTGAGGAGAAAGACCGTTTGGTGAGTCGGGTGAAACGACAGCTATCCCAAACAGATGTGGCGGCATTAAATCAGCTGGTTGAAGATGCGCCAGGGCTATACGA
This sequence comes from Phormidesmis sp., assembly GCA_045110585.1. Classification (GTDB taxonomy): domain Bacteria; phylum Cyanobacteriota; class Cyanobacteriia; order Phormidesmidales; family Phormidesmidaceae; genus Phormidesmis. The sequence continues at coordinate 2,356 of JBGCGG010000129.1, forward strand.
AATTACTCAGCTAAAGCGGGAGCCAAAGGGCTTTAGTCTCAATGAGATAAAGCTTGAAATCAGCCGATGCGAGCAAATTCAGGGGCTTTACCAGCTGACAAAAACGCTGCTGCCAGAGCTGGGAATTTCGAGGGAAAGCATCAAGTACTATGCCTCGCTAGTCTCCTTCTACTCAGTCTTCCGACTCAATCAGCTATCTCAGGATGTGGCGCATGTATATCTACTTTGTTTTATTCACCATCGTTACCAACGCGCCCATGACAATCTGCTCAATAGCCTGATATATAAGGTAAAGCAGTACGTTGAAGACAGTAAAGTCGCGGCGAAAGAACAGGTCTACGATTACCGCATAGAGGGAAATCAGAACCTACAAAAAGCGGGTCAAATTCTGAAGTTTTTTACCACTGATGATATTGATGAAACCACCCCATTTCGGGACGTTCAAGCTAAAGCCTTTGACATCCTAGACCGTCAGAAGCTAGCGTTTGTCGTGGATCACATCGCCACAGAAGCGACGTTCGACGAAACGGCTTTTCAATGGGCGCATGTAGATACCTTGGCACAGAGGTTCAAGTGCAACCTCCGGCCTATTGTGCAAGCTGTTGAGTTCGCCAGTTCTCCTGGCCATGCTCCCGTCATCGAAGCGCTTCAGTTCCTGAAAGCTGTAGCTCAAAAGGGTCGCCCTTTGAGCCAATATCGCCCAGACGACTTCCCCATGCATTGCATTCCAGCTGCAGCCAAGCGCTATCTGTATGCCTCTAATGATGATGGTGGACAGCTACTGACAGACCGCTACGAGTTTTTGATCTATCGCCTGCTACGCAACGGCTTGGCCTCTGGTGACATCTTCTGCCGGGATAGTGTTCGCTTTCGCAGCTTCGAGGACGATTTGCTCAGCGAGCAACAATGGAAGGCAAAGGCTGAACTGATTGCAGCTACGGGATTAGCGACACTCAGACAACCGGTTAAAGCACACTTAGCTGACCTCGAACAGCAGCTAGAAGACCGACTTACTCGGGTCAATCAGCGACTGAGCGCTGGCGAGAATGAACACTTTGAGCTGAAGCGGCGAGGCACAACAACACATTGGTCGCTCACCTCACCGGGTATCCGAGACTCGGCGAATCATCCGATGTTCAGCGCTCTGAAGAAAGTCAACCTCAGCAGTGTCTTGCATTTCGTTAATCAGCGCTGCCCGTTTACCGATGAGTTGGTGCATATTCTCGGACGCTACACCAAGCACACGGCAGATGAGCGGGTATTGATCGCCGCTTTGATGGCCTGGGGCACCAATATGGGCATTGGCCAAATGGCCGAAACCTCCGATATTGACTACCACACCCTGGCCGATGCTTCCGATAATTTCCTGCGCCCAGAGACGCTTGAAGCGGCGAATGACTTGGTCTGCAATGCCACCTATCAGCTGCCTATTTTCAGCCAATATGACGTGGGTGAGGCGATTCATTCCAGTAGCGATGGACAAAAGTTTGAGAGCCAGATTCAGACCATTAACTCACGTCATTCACCCAAATACTTTGGCCTCAAGAAAGGGATCGTCTCCTATACCTTGGTTGCCAATCACATTCCCATTAATGCCAAAATTATCGGGGCCAATGAGCACGAAAGTCACTATGTTTTCGATTTGTTGTTTAACAACACAACTGACATCCAGCCGACGGTTCTCTCTACCGATACGCACGGTACCAATCAGGTAAACTTCGCACTCTTGCACCTGTTTGGCTATGAGTTTGCGCCACGTTACAAAGACATCTACGGCACGGTTAGCCGCTCGCTCTATGGCTTTCAGCATCCCAGTAAGTATGGAGAGGCGATCCTCAAACCAATTCGGAAAATCAACAAGAAACTCATCTTGGCTGAGTGGGATAACATCCAGCGAATTATGGTATCGCTGGCCCTGAAGACGACGACTCAGAGCATCATTGTCAGCAAGCTTAGTGCTTACGCCCGTAAGAACAAGACCCGGCAGGCGTTATGGGAGTACGACAACATCGTCAAAAGCCTATACTTGCTTGATTTTGTTGATCGCCTGCCGCTCAGGCAGAACGTCCAGCAGGTGCTTAACCGAGGCGAAAGCTATCACCAGCTCCGCCGGGTGATCTCCTATGCTAACTTTGGCAAACTGCGCTTCAAGACTGAATACGAGCAGCAGATCTGGGGTGAGTGCGCTCGTTTTCTCACCAATTGCATCATCTATTACAACATGGTGATCCTCTCCAATCTGTTCACTCACAGTGAGCACAAGCAGGATGTCGAGAGGATGGCTATGCTTAGCCTGGTTTCGCCTGTCGCTTGGCAGCACCTCATCTTTCATGGCCGCTATGAGTTCTACACAGCGCCTGATTTCATTGATATGGAGGCGATCCTTCAGCAATTGATGCACAGACCGATTCAGTAAGTCTCATTCGTCTCGATCTGGAATGTACCTTTTCGGGGGTTTATGCAAAAAGCCCCATATTAGGCCAGGTGAGGGATCAAAGTAGAGCTGTAAAAGCAGAGCCAGAAACTCAGGCCCCTCCTCTACAGCTTTATTTGCCTCAATCAGGAAAGATTGAATCAAAAGATACACCACTCAATGTAGGTGTGTGTCATTTTCCTGATTACTGATAAGCACGACCTGCAAAAAGTTGTTTTTCAATACAACCAGCCGTTGAAGCCAAACCTAAACAAGGCCTACTTTCTGTTTTTTTCCCCACGAAGGTTGACATGTATGTTGCTAAGACCTGAGCCAATACTGACTACAAATACCAGTTCTGCACGAGGTGAGTTATGCGTACCGATATAGGCAGCCAACATAGTAGCTGCAACAGCAGATCCAAAGACCTTAAGCTGATGGCCTATTTTTCCACCTTCTACACCTGTGTGCTTTCCGGAGCTTAGGGTAGACTTGGGGTGTGAATTCATTAATCTTTTCTCTAGAGGAATTGTATTAATGAGCAGAAGCCTTAGCGGTCGTAACCCGCTGAGGCTTTTCTGTTTTAAAGAACGAAGGCGTTCAGTCTCAAAATGAGTCTATCACATACTATCTCAATACGCAACATTTTAATTGACTATTTCAGAAAAACATGCTATTGGCCATGCTTGATTTATAGCTGAACACCAAGAGTGGCAGGCTTCGTTGCGTTGAAAATATGATAGAATTTTCACATGATATGTCGCTAGGCGACGTTTCAGGGATGCTCCTTAGCGACATACTAAAGAAATCCTACTTAAAAAACCTATCTTGACGCTTATTAAGTAGTAACGCAAACGGGTGGCAAACGACAATTTGATTTGCACAGATACAGATGAAATCGTCTAAAAAATCAGAAAAGTAGGTTCAAATGTTTATGGCAACAACATCTCACAACAAAAGAAAAACGCCAAAGGTTATCTCAAATTGGGAGCCGCATCAGGAGAAGTATGACGATGGAAAGCCAAAAAACTGGATCTTTGTGAGCAGGGCCATCGATACTTACGGATTAAACCCTACTGAATTTAGAGTTCTTGCTCATGTAGCTAGAAGAGCTGGGGCAAAAGGCTCATTCGCTAGCTTGCCAACAATGGCTGATGAATGTGGTATCAGCGAACGGCGAGTTTCAAAGGCTCTGAAAGTACTCTGTGAAACAGGTATCCTACATAAAACAATGACAGGTAGAAGCAATAGGTATGATTTAGAGTCAGATAGCTCTAAATGGATTCATCCCTCGGAATTAGCAGGTATTAGAGACGGAAAAACCGCAAAAGAAAAGGCTAGCTAGAATTTTCTGTTACAGTGATGCCTGCTCGGTCTACAGCCCCGACTATTGCGAAATCGGTTCATAGAGCTGAGCGTACTGCGCTAACTGGGATATAGTCCTCGAAATCAAATCCACTGAGAAAAGTACTAACTAACAGACGCCTCAAGCCGTAAAGTAGTACATTGATTTTTTCCGTATTCTAAGAGTCATTGAAGGATCCCGGTAAAGGAGAACGAATCCTTTATCCCTAGCACTTCTTCGAGCTTGCATCACTTTATGCTGGATGCACTGGAATCATCTCGACTAAGCTCGGTATCGCTGTAGAAGTGTCTCTGTTGGTGAAAGTTCATACTTTTCAACCATTGCCCCTCGCTTACTATCCCAGTCCTCAGGTAATAGCTGCTTAAACTCATCAGGTAGTAGGAGTGGATAGCTACCATGACCACAAAGATGCAGCCACTCTGCATACGTAGCAAGCATTGCTTTTCTCTCACCGAGGGGCGCATCTCTTCGAAAAAGCTCTTTGTATCTATTCTTTGTGTAGTCCTTTTTAAACTTGGCTTCGCTTATCTCTTCTACAGCAAACTCCTTTATCAAAACACGTGCCTTCTTTTTAGTCAGACAGATGCCATATACCCTCTGCTTATGGACATCAAACCTAGATTCTTCCTGAATGTGCAGATGGCTAAATGGATACTCTATGTCAGTGGACAAAGCCATCGAGATCGCAAGATTAACCTTTTTCTCAGGATGCGTAAGCTGTTTGAGTACGCTTAAAGGTTCGTCAAAGACTGAAGACATCCATGTTTCCGGCAGTTTGCGATTGGATTCTATCCTACGAACTATGCAGGCCGAT
>JBGCGG010000130.1:0-23955 GCA_045110585.1 Phormidesmis sp.
AAGAACAGAATGTACAACAAGTATTGAAACATCGTTGTGCTTATCTCAATGGTCAATTCTCAACAGCAACATAAGCTGCTGGCTCAGCTCTCGTTAGATTTCATAAGTAATTGTACTCATTGCAAAACTGAGATGCACCCCATTGATTGCGGTGCTTCCCGCCGCACCCCAAATCTCTATTACAACGGCTGTTACAGACTCTGCTAATAATTCTGGCAACAATACGGTTGAAATTCGCATAGCGGACAATGGCCCAGGTATGCCAACAGAGGTAAAAGAGAAAATATTTGAGCCAATGTTTACGACCAAAACAGTAGGTAAAGGTACGGGGTTAGGCTTATCTATTAGTTACCAAATTGTTGTAGAAAAGCATAAAGGCACCCTGCGCTGTGATTCTACACGTGGCGAAGGCACCGAATTTGTCATCACGCTTCCTATCTAAACGTCCGCTTTTAAACGTTTGTTCACAACGTATTTAACACACACTTCATAAGCTGAAAGAGATGACTTTTCAAGGTCATCTCTTTTAATTTGTAAAGCCTTTTTTATAAGCGCCTATAATTGACAGGCTTATTTAAGGCGATGGTCTTCAATCTACCTTTAACTTTATGGTTGCTGCTTTAGAACTGCATAAACTCAGTAAACAATTTGGTGAGCACCAGGCGGTAGATGAGCTGAGCTTATCTGTAGCGCCGGGGGTGCTGTATGCCTTTTTGGGTGCAAACGGGGCAGGGAAAACAACGACGCTAAGGATGATTTCGGGGTTGTTGGCACCGGATGGCGGAGATGCGTTGGTGTTTGGCCACAGCATTACGAATAAAATGCGGGGGGCGAAGCAGCGCCTGGCGTATGTGCCGGATGAGCCTTTGCTGTATGGCAAGCTGAGGCCGATGGAGTATTTGGAGTTTGTGGCGGGGTTGTGGAATGTGCCTGCCCAGAAGGCGCAACCGTTGGCGAGGGATTTGTTGAAGCAGCTTGGCTTGTGGGATGTGCGGGGAGATTTTGTAGAGACGTTTTCTCGGGGGATGAAGCAGAAGCTGGCGCTGGCAGGGGCGTTTATTCATGGGCCAAAGCTGATAATGCTGGATGAGCCTTTGAATGGATTGGATGCGGCGGCGGCGCGGCTGGTGAAGACGATGCTGCTGGAGTATGTGGCTGATGGGAATACGGTGATTTTGACGACCCATGTGCTGGATGTGGCGGAGCGGATGGCCCAGGAGATTGGGATTTTGAATAAGGGGCGGCTGATTGCGGCGGGGACGCTGGCGGAGCTACAGGCACGAAGCGGGGAAGATGGGGGGACGCTGGAGAGTGTTTTCTTGGAGCTGATTGAGCAGGCGAATTTGGCAGGAACAAGGCAGGAGGGTCGCGATGAGTAGTAGTAGGCGTAGCAGTGGCGGTAGCAGTAGCGGTAGCGGTAGCAGTGATAGAAATAGTGGCGGCAGTCATGGGGGTACTGCGTTCGGATTGTTGTTGCGTAATGAGCTGCGCTTGTGGTGGCGGCCAATTAGAAATCTCCAGTACTTTTGGGCTTGGGTGATTTTTATGTTGGTGTCTGCAGCAGGGATATTGCTGCTACTGTGGTTGGGCTTTAGTGCGCTGCGGCAGGGGATGGCTGAGGTAGCGTTGCCTGTGGAGATGATTTGGGTGGTGGTGGGGCTATGGCCGTTTGCCTTTGTGTTTGCCTTTAGTCAGGCGGTGCGTGAGAGCATTGTTATTTTGTTTGAGCGAGGGGATTTGGATCTGTTGCTGTCGTCTCCGGTTTCGGCGCGGGCTGTTTTTGCGGTGCGGTTGCTGACGGTGGCGTTGAATGTGTTCTTGGGGTTTGTGCTGTTTTTGTTGCCGGCCAGTATTTTGGTGGTTTTGGTGGGGTTTCCGGAGCTGTTGGGCATTTATCCGGTGCTGATTTCACTGGCTTTGGTGGCGGCAAGCATGGGGATGCTGGTTACGCTGTGGATGGTGAAGCTGGTGGGGGCGAAAAAGGCGCGATCGCTCGTGCAGTATTTTAATTGGATGCTGTCGGTGGTGATGATTTTGGGGTTTCAAATTCCCAATTTGTTAGTGTCTCGTGAGGTGGATTTGAGTGGGGCTTGGCAGCGGTTTCAGGCTTGGACTGCGCCGGGCACTACCTTTGGGGTAGATAGCTTAATTTGGTTTCCAGCGCGGGCGATTTGGTTTGATCCGCTGTCGGTGGCGCTCACGTTGGGGCTGAGCGGGGCGATCGCATTTTTTACCGTAGCGGCTTTAGAAAATACCTTTGTCAAAGGCACGCAGCAGTCTTTAACGCACACTGGATCGCCAACTAAGCGATCGCGATATCAAGCAGAACGGGTGTGGCGCGATGGGTTTGATAGCATGATGCTGAAGAAGGAGTGGCGTACGATGCTGCGTCATCCTTATTTGGTGTCGCGGGTGGCGTTGCAGGTGGTGCTGGTGTTGCCGATGACCTGGTTTTTGCTACAGGGTATGGAGGACAATTCCTTTTTTGATATTGAGCGATTGGCAAATGTGGGGCTGCCGTTTTTGGCGGGGCAGCTTTCGGCTTCGCTCACGTTTATTTGTCTTTCGGGGGAAGAAGCACCAGATTTGTTGAAGTCTTCTCCGGTGTCGAGCCGCCGACTAAGGCGATTGAAGCAGGCGGCGGCGCTGATTCCGGTTTGGGTTATATTGTTGCCTGCGTTTTTAATTTTGATGTGGCATGGGCAGGTTTGGTTTCCGGCGCTGGTGGCTGTGATAGGGGCTTCTATAGGCTCGTCGCTGCTGCGACTGTGGAACTCTCGGCCTGTGGCATTAGGGACAATGTTTCGACAGCAAAAGGTGAATAAGTCGGACTTGTTTTTGATGGTGTCAGAGTTTTTTGCGCCGTGGCTGTGGGTGCTGCTCGGGTTCTCTCTTTACAGTGGCTTAGTGGCGCTAATTTTGTTCACAATTATTCTGTTGGGCATTTTGTTTGCTTTAAGCTATGTGCGGGCTCAGCAAATTGGTTCATTTTTGTATTATTGAACAGGCATTATGAACAGGCATTATGAACAGGCAGTGTGTAAGCAGGCGGTATGTGAGCAGGCGGTGTGTAAGCAGGCATTGTGAGCAAACATTTTGAGCAAGATTGAAGAAGGAACTTTGGCGGCGCTGGCGCGGATAAAGCGTGAGCTGATGACGCTTAAGCAGTCTTCTGTGTGGGCGACGTATGCGTAGGCTGAGGCGAAGTATGCTGCGCAGTTACAGGCGCTGGCTGAGGTGCACCGGCAGCGGAAGACTGCACGAGAAGCGGTGCGGAAGACTGCACGGGAAGCGGTGCGGAAGAAGGCACGAGAGACGGCGGCGCGGGCTGAGATTGGCGATCGCGGAGAAGATAATGCACTTGAGGATGCGCTGAAAAAGCTTGAAAGAGAAAGCCAACGCGATAGCGCGGAGCGCCGAGATTTGAAGCGGGCTAGAAATCAATCGCTGGCATCTTTGCAGCAATCTGTTGCGGAAGCTGAGGAGAAAGTGCGTTTTCTGAAGCAGCAATATAAAACACGCGCTAAGGGGTGGCAGCAGCAACTTCAGGCAGCTTATTTCGCGGAGTTGGCCAGCGGAGCGGTTGAGTTTGATCCGCTGAGGGTGCTGTATCAGGATGCGGATTTAATCGTGGTGGATAAACCGGCAGGGCTGTTATCGGTGCCAGGGCGGCAGCAGCATTTGCAAGATAGTGTGCTGAGCCGGTTGCGGTATCAGATGCAAAAAGAAATGCCAGAGCAAGTGCCAGCGCAGGGGCCAGCGCAGGGGCCAGCGCAGGTACCAGCGCAGAAGAAGATATTAGATGGTGCGTTCTTACAGGCGGTGCATCGGCTAGATAGGGATACTTCTGGGGTAATGGCGATCGCGCTATCTGCTCGCGCACAGGCTAACCTGAGCTGTCAGTTTGCGCGGGGGCAAGTACACAAACGCTATGAGGCTATTCTTTCTTGTCCAATAGAAAAGGAAGGCGGCACCATAGCACTGCCTTTGTGGAGCTGCCCTGATTATCGGCCAAAGCAGGTTGTGAACAGAGAACGGGGAAAGCCCAGTAAAACAAACTTTAAGGTGCTGGCTAAGGGTGCTCAGCCCAGGATTGAGTTTAGACCCTGCACGGGCCGCACCCATCAGCTAAGGGTGCATGCGGCCCACCCCGACGGATTGAATTCGCCTATTTTAGGCGATACCCTATACGGCACCGATCACAGGCAAAAGAGACTTTTCTTGCATGCAGCGGAGCTTCACTTTGTTCATCCGGTTACTCAGCATTTGCTGAAATTAGAAAGTCAGGTGCCTTTTTAACGAGATGTACTCAAGGGCGCTACGTTATTTTCAGCTAGTCCCCTAGCTGTTTTAGCGCTAGGGGCATATTTACAAAAGTTTCAGTCGCTCCAGCGCACCTACTCTTCCTGAGCGAGGGAGGTCAACTGTGTGCCTGTCAATGCAGGGCATGGCTTGTCGGCAGCTTGGACAATACCAGTAGACATCATTGTTATGAATATGACGAAGCAGACTATCGTGGCAACAAATGCAAAGGTTCATGACGACTCAACCTCGTGAGCGCTAATAGGATCACTCTAGGTTTTAAAAATGATTTTTTTATGAGGGTAGTGGATTCAATGCCGGTTTTTATTGTCTTTCAACAAGATTCTTAACGTATAGGGGCTACTGCACTGGCACCCTTGCTAACAGACCCTTGTGAAGGGCTAATTGATAAAGAAGCCCCTCTTTTTTCAACCACTTCACAAACAGAAAAGATAGAATAGAAGTAGAACAGGTTTAATAGAACAGGTCTAATAGAACACTTCTCGACAAATGCTTCTCGGGAAATGATTGTTGGCAAATACTTGTTAAGAAGTTAAAGGCAGTGCATTACATAAGGGCAGCATTGGCATGAGTTTATATGAAAACTCACAAGTTCCCCATATTCTGTCGCTATCCTAAGAAATTAGGACGATAACAGCAGTGTACGAGGCGCGTCCACTATGTCATCTAATTCACTACTTAACCTAATCCACTACTTAAAAACAATTATGACTTAACCTCATCCCCTGGGTTTTTAGAACCTTGCGGACAAAGGAAGTAGGCAGAGGAAATATGAAAATAAAAACACCATTTAAATCGGCAAACAAAACTGTCATTCATCACACTCAGTCAGTTTTGTCAGATAATAATACGGCTAATACGCCGTTTTATCGCTCAAAAGCGAATCAGTCTGATTCTGTGATGACCGTGCTAGGGCTTAATCATTTTAATATTACAGCGCCGCCTCATTTGGTAGAAAAACTCAAGCACTTTTATATCGATATTATTGGTTTGACGATGGGGCCAAGAGCAGACTTAAACCATGATGGATATTGGCTATACGCGGGCAAGCATGATGCTTCGCAGCCTATTTTGCATCTCAGCATCTGCCAAAATCTTCAGTGTCCATCGGGCGTACGGCAAGGCTACTTAAATCATATTTCACTGAGCTGTGTGGGGTTAGTGGCTGCGCTCTCGAATCTGATTATTAAAGGCATTCCGTATCAGCTTATTCAAGTGCCGTCTATTAATCTTATTCAAGTATTTGTGAAAGATCCGGCTGGTATTGGCGTAGAACTGTCGTTCTTTAATGAGGATTTAGGGCCGTTGTTGTAAGTGGCTGGTCATAAATGATTGAAAAAGAATTGGATAGATAAAAGAAACCCGTGGCTGAGAGTGCTTTAGCCACGGGTAATTCGCTTTTTCTGTGTAGAACCCTCTTTTGCTGCAATACCTGATTAAACAGGCATATCAGCCATGTTGTGAGTGTCATTCACCGTATTTTTGTGGCAGTCTTTTTCTCGGGCAATCATCACGGTGCAGGGCGCACGGTGCATCACATAGTTGCTTACGCTGCCCATCAAAAACTCCTGAAAACCTCGGCGTCCATGACTTCCCACAATCACTAAATCCACCTTTTGTAATTGTGCGCAGTTACAAATGCGCTTGCCAGCATCTCCCTGTGCCTGAATGAATTCAGCATTTACACCTGCTGCGATCGCCTGTTTTACAAGCCGTTCCAAAATTCTTTTCCCTTGTTCTTGATGGGCTTTGTATTCCGCTTGGTAGCGGCTCCAAAGTGTTTCATCAAACACGAGAGGGTATCCGGTTGTGCCGGCATAGTAAGGAAATGGTGCAGCGTAGCTATCTTCTGCATCCAATACTTGTAGCAATACGAGCTTGGCTTTGGTTTGCGCAGCGAGTGAAAGGGCCTGCGCAAAGGGCGATTCATAGCTATCGTTGAGATCTAGAGCTACTAAAATCTTGTCAAACATAAGAAATATCCTCGCTCAGCGTATACAGCTTGAACTAGATGACCTACTGAAACAAAACAGTTTACTTCCGATGCTTTATTGCGATTAAACGAGCAGTTAGATGAGCGCTACACGCCATGACTGCTATATGCCATGACCGCTATCCAAAGCAATAAAAGACTTCTCTGTTTGTTTTTTGGGTTAATACTATTATAGCGCCTGATACTGAGGAAAATGTGAAGAGAAATTTCTGTTGTGGATATGATTTTCCTTGCTTTAGTTTTGTTCGGCAGTTGTGCGATCGCTTAGCGAACAAAGCCACTAGCGAAAGCCTAACGTTAAAATGCCGAACCCTATCCACGCCACGAATGCGCCTGCTGCGCAGAACAACAGTGAGAGGCCAATGATTTGCCAGATAGGCTGATCGGTCACTAGGGCGTTTTCGAGGGTGACGGGGTGCGTTTGTTGCTGCCGCTTGCCGATGGCTCGGATGGGGTCGCCGTTGCGTAGAATAAATTCGCGGATGGTGAGCGATCGCTTTGTGCCGACCATGCTGTTGGGTTTGATGCCTTTTTCTGCCAGAAAAGCGGCGGATTTAGGGTGTGAAAAGTGACTAAACACATGCTGGTGATCTTGAAAGTGAGCGCCTATTACTTCTAGGGTGTAGTTGCCGATTTGTACGGTTCCTCTTGTGGTTTGAATGCTCAGATTTTGCTGTCCGCGAAATTCTCGATAATGTGTGATTCGGCTGTTTTTTCCTTTTGATTCTGTGATGGTAAGCTCATAGGCAACACAGGGCGTTTTACTCAGTGGCGTTAGGTATTGTTCGTTTGTATGGGTTGCTCGCACTAGGCCGGTGGCGATCATTCTGCCGGTGCGGTGGGGGTGATATTGGGGGGTTAGTAGGGTTAAGCGCAGGCGGCGCAGAAAGTAAATGCAGGTGCCTGCACCCATAAAGGTGACGAAGCCTCCTAGCAGAAGGTAAAAAGCTATGCCCAGTAGGGATGTGAGCAGGGTCATTGTTTATTAGCAGGCTTAACTTTAGTGGGCAAGTGCTATTTCAGGCATCATATAAATTGTCCCCAATATTGCTTGAAGGTATCTGATACGCTAAGCGAGGGTGGGAAATGATGCGGTATTTCTTGGCATCTCCGTTTGCTGAGCGGTATTCAGAAACTTCGATCCAACAATTTAACACTTTACTGAAAATTTTCACTGATATGAAACCACTGGCGGGCACAACTTTCTTGATGAACGTGAAGCACTTAGCTCAGGGGGCAAGTGGCGCAAGCTATGTGGTTAATTTTCAGGCAGAAATCATCATCACTGTGCAAACGACTATTGAAATTGCGATCGCAAGTGTTAACTATCCAAATGATCCAGACCCAAGCGATGTTGCTGTCGCGCAACAAGCGATTCATCAAGGCTGCGCTGAGGTTTTGGCACCGATTAACTGTGGTGCTGCTGTCGTTATTATCAATTTAGTCATTCATCCAGTTGATTTTAAGCCCAAACAACATGCTCACTGGATGGCGATTGATTTACAGCAGCACCTCGACGAATTATCTGGAGCGTCTGCGTAATGTGTTTTGCAGGTGTGTGATTAGTCGATGGGCGTGCCGTTAAGTGAGTGCATAGCGCGATGTCCAGATCCAGTAGGCAATGCCAAGCAACAGCAGTAGGCCAATGATGCCTGCGATGGTGAGTGATGTTTTGGGGGATTGTTTGGGCGGCTTTTCTTTGATTTGGAATTCTGATTGATCTAAATGGGGGAGTAAGTTGGGCGGGGAGACGGTTCCGGCAAAAACTTGATTGACTCCTGGCCAAATGTAGTTGTTGTTGTAGGCGTTGGGGCCATTTTTAACACCGCCAAAGTGTTTGAATAGGCCATTGCCGTAGTATTGGGTGGAGGTAACGGCCTGATTGTGGAAGGCGATGAGGGAAGGGTTTTTCTGGGTGTTGGAATAGGAGAAATAAATGGCTTTTTGTTTGCTGGCAATGTGCTGATAGTTAGATTTTTGGCCGTGTGAGGCATCAAACCACTGGGCGGGGGGCACTAGCTGATCGGAGCCGCCATGCAAAATCGCGACAGGGCCGGTTAACGCAGGGCCGGTTGTTTTAATTTCAACGGGGAATGAAGTGAAGGGTGTGCCCCGTAGCTTTAATATTGCGATCGCAAATTTAGGAATGCCTTGTTCTGTGGTGGGGGTGGGGTCTGCGGTAACAATTTGCTTAGGGAAGAACGCGCTATTGGGGGTGGCTTTGAGGCCAAAGGGTAGGCTTAGCGCCATTAATCCACCTAAGGAATGGCCAAAGGCAAATGTCTTTAAGTTGTCTTTGGTCCAGTGGGAATAGCGTTCTTGAGCTGCTAAATGCGTCCAGGCTTCTTCTGCTAGGTGGGTGGTGTTGGCAAGCCATTCTGTGGGCCGATGGAGCAAGCTCAGGGCTACTGTGGATAAAAGATGAATAAGATTTTTTCCATATTCTTGTCGGAATAGGCTGATTACTTTTAAAAAGGCAATGATTATAACGAGGGTGCGGGCAAGGCGTTTGAGTTCTCCTGCGCTGACTTCTTTTAATCCTGGAGAGAGGTGAGGCCCAGTTACATTATTGTTTTGTTCTGCGGGATTTTGTTCTGCGGGGTTTTGTTCTGCGGGATTTTGTTTTGCAGCATCTTGTTCTGTAGAAAATTCTGATAGTAAGTCAGGGATTATTTCTGTGGCTGGCGTGGCTGAGTCAGCGTTGTGAGTGGCAACAGATATCCAGGTTTTTAAGTGTGCTGGGTTGGGCTGGGGCGGAAAGTCTTTATTGGTGCAGTTTTTGGGGAGCTGGTTGGGATAAAAGCTGCGCTGAAAATCAGGAAAAAAGACGATGTAGCCTTCTGTGACTAATTTAACGAGATGATCTTCATAAAATTCGGGCATGCACAGTGCAAACCCATGTAAATATAAAATAGATTTTAGTTCGGGGGTTGGGATGTTTGAGTTTGTTGCTTCGGGCTTGGACAAAGAACCTGGCACGTATACCCGAATAAAGGTGCCCTCACGATGGCTCCCGCTCTGGTAGATATAGTAGTCTTCTGCTTCGCAATATTCGCAGTGCCATTGCTGAGAAGAAGAAGGAGAGGAGGCTCGTGTCATGTTTAGCGCTAATTATTTTAAGCGTGAATGTGAGTGATTTACGATGAAGATGATTGTTCCTATTGCTCAGCACCTTGCTCAGCCTATTGCTCAGCACCTGAACTTGAGCACCTGAACTTGAGCGCTGAGCAATAGGGTAGGACGGACTATTTCATCCTTAGGTTGGTTTGTCTGAGGCGACTGAATTTTGCTTTATACGCTAGATTTTGAGGCGGTGAGTGTTACCGAAAAGTCAATGCCTGGGGTAAAGGCTGTAAGGTCTGCGCTATATAGCAGCGTTGACTTTTCGGGAAGGTAGGCTGCACCGCCGCAGACCACGTTTAGATCTGTGCCATTTTTAACAGTTAGATTTGAGCAGCCGTATAAGAGTTTTGAGTTTCCGTCCACAATTTGGGTAATACTGAGTTTTTTGACGGTTCCTGTTTCTCCGGCGGGGAGATTAATGATGGCACTGTCTACTCTACGATTAACATCGAGAGCAGAGATAGAGCGGGTGCTGAAACTACACCCTCCGGAGCTACTAATTTCTACTGAAGGCGGTGTAATTTTAACGACATCCGGACTCACAATATCGAGGCCAGGTTTGCCTGTAATAATGGTGCAGCTATCAGCGACAATAGGACTTTCATCTGCGATCGCGGCTGCGGGCAGCAGTGTTGTGCACACAACAAATAACGCTGCTACGGTGATCAGCAGGCGTTTAAAGTATTTTACTTCACCCATTTTTATTGACCATTGATTAAGTACGTGATGGTTTGCGATCACAATTTTTCTCACAAAAGCAGCGGCCTGTTGCACGCTACTGACTAGAAAAATGAGTCAAGCTCTGCTCTGCAATATTTTCAACTAATGATAAAAGCTATCGAAACTACTGTGGCAGAAGCTGATATCCGCAAACCATACAAATAGGAATCTATCACGTTTATTTGTGATGGAGATGAAGTAGTTAAAGAAACGATATTTTATTGAAGTTTTATTCTGGGAGCTTCATTCTGCGTTGAGATAGAGAATTCTAGGTTGGGATAGAAACTTGAGAAAGATGAACGGGTTCAACGGGGCTATATTTTACGGCATACGTTGTTTCAGGTATGACAATCGCTCTGGCATATAGCTCAATTGTGTTGTCATCTTTATCATCGTTGTAGGCTCGTTTAACGGCTGGTAGAGGGTCTGCGCCGTTGGCAATTTGGCTGAGGGGAGAGGCAATGGTAATAACAACTTCAGGCCGTGTGGATTTTATCCGCTTTCCTGGCATGTGAAAAATGAAATCGTCTTTTGATTTTAGTGCCCAGTTGTCTGAGGGCATATGAGGGAAATTAGGATAGAGCCACTGCTCGTCATAACCGAGATCTCGATCATATAACGTAACCCACAGCATGTATTCCAAGCCAAGCTGTTGTTCTTTAGGAGAAAAATTTATGGTAACGGTCGCTACGGCTCTGGGCGCACTCGAATTGCTAATTTTTAGATCAATGCTTTTGATGCCAGCCATGATGATTTTCCTTGGGAAAGGCTTCCCGATAGAGCAATAACAGCACGCGATGCCTTACTGACATATAGATGAGTGCTGTTATTGCTATCGTAGTCATGTGCTACAGCGTTGAAAGTACTCTCTCGGGTACTATTGCATGATGCCACTATTCACCCTTGGCTGTAACGCTAGAACGTGAGGAAAGTGTGCCTGCCCAGGTCGCTGGCATTGACATTTTCAATCACGGCCATCACATCGCCTGCGGTGGTGCCAATGACGGTATCATCGTCTACCTGCACAACAAAAATGCCGCCGAATTCTAGGCCGTTGGTGAGGGCGATCGCATCTTCTCCCACATTAAAGTCAAAGATAATATCCAAGCCATCGCCTTCGGTGAGAGCAAAGATATCGCGGCCTGACCCTTCGCCTTCGGTGGTGCCACCGTACAAGAAGTTGAAGCCGGTGCCACCAAAGAGCAAGTCATTTTCCTTGCCGCCAAAGAGCGTGTCGTCATCTTCATCGCCAATAAAGTACGTGTTTTATGTGTGTAAGGTCTTGGGGATTGTATTAAGCAATGAAAAATCGCCCAGCTACCCAATGAACCATCACGGATGAAGACAGCTACCGTAACGGCAACCCCAGTAATTCTGGATATACAAACCCGGCATACCTTCTCAAATCACTGCACTAGAGTAGAATCCTGCTATGCATAAATACCCTCTCTAAAAACTAGGTCAACGTATGAGCATTAGTTCTGTTAACTTTGGTCGTGACGTTTGTAGCGACATCACTCAATCAACGCAGCGAGAATGGCTCATTACCAACGGCATTGGCGGCTACGGTTGTGGAACGGTTTCTGGCATTCTCACCCGCTGCTATCACGGATTTCTAGTCGCTTCACTCAAGCCGCCCCTTGCCCGCACGCTTTTGCTCACCAAGCTAGACGAAGTTGCTCAGTATCAAAACAAACCCTATCCGCTCAGTAGCGATCGCTGGTCAGGCGGCACCACCACCGGCCACGGCTACAACAACACCCAAAGCTTCCGCTTAGAAGGCACCACACCCACTTGGACTTACGCCTGCGCCGATGCCCTACTCGAAAAACGCATCTGGATGCAACAAGGCGAAAACACCACCTACGTTCGCTACACCCTCCGCCGCGCCAGCGCCACTTTTAGGCTCACCATCAAAGCGATTATTAACTACCGAGACCACCACCACATCACCCAAAGCACCGTTAACGGAAAAACCTGGAGAATTCAAACCCAAGCCCACCCCAGAGGGCTAAAAGTTGTTGCATTTGACAATGCTATTCCCTTTTACCTCTGCACCAGCAAAGGGCAGCTTATCCCTAACAACAAATGGTATCAAAACTACTTTCTCACCACCGAACAATATCGCGGCCTCTCTCACTTAGATGATCACTTTCACGCTGCCACCCTCACCACCACCCTGTTACCGGGTGAATCTGTTACGTTCACCGCCAGCACCCAGCCCACCACAAACCTAGAGGGCACTCTTGCCTTACAAGAAAAAGAACAACACGAAAAAGCACTACTTTCTATCTCTCCTTTCAAAGAGATAACCGCACCCATTCAACAGCTCACCCTCGCTGCCGATCAGTTTATTGTGAGCCGCACCACCCCCGAAACCCCCAACGGCAAAACCATCATTGCGGGCTATCCTTGGTTTGGCGACTGGGGCCGAGACACGATGATCGCCCTTCCTGGCCTCACACTCTCCACAGGGCGAGCCGCGATCGCCCGTCCCATTCTCCGCACTTTTGCCCGCTACCTTAGCCAAGGCATGCTCCCCAATGCCTTTCCCGAAGCCAACGACAATCCTGGTTACAACACCGTCGATGCCATCCTTTGGTACTTTGAAGCCATCCGCGCTTATACAGAAGCAACAGATGATTTGGAGCTATTAGAAGAACTGTATCCTGCCCTGCAAGAAGTCATTGATTGGCACCAGCGCGGCACCCGCTACAACATTCAGTTAGATAATGACGGGCTGCTTTACGCTGGAGAAAAGGGCCATCAGCTTACATGGATGGATGCCAAAGTTGATGATTGGGTTGTGACTCCACGCATTGGCAAACCTGTCGAAATTAATGCGCTATGGTGCAATGCCCTGCGGTGTATGGTGAGCTTTAGCCAACAGCTTAACCAATCGGCGGCGGCATACCAGCAGCTTTTATCAGCATCCGAAGCCGGATTTGAAAGATTTTGGCAGCTAGATCGAGCTTACTTAGCAGACGTACTCGATGGGCCAAACGGCAACGATATGGCCTTGCGTCCCAACCAGCTATTTGCTGTTTCGCTTCATGGTGGCCCCACGCTTTCAGCCCAACAACAAAAATCCATCGTCGATACCTGCGCTCAGCACTTGCTCACCTCTCACGGCTTGCGATCGCTTGCGCCCACGCATCCAGACTACATTGGCACGTATGGGGGCGATCGCACTAAGCGCGACGGCAGCTATCACCAAGGCACTACCTGGGGCTGGCTGATTGGCCCCTTTGTGCAAGCCCACTTCAAGGTGTACAAAAACTCTGCACTCGCCCGCACCTTCCTCCAGCCCCTGTGCGAACATCTCACAGCAGGCTGCACCGGCACCCTCAGCGAAATTTTTGATGGAGATGTCCCTTTTACCCCACGCGGAGCCTACGCCCAAGCCTGGACAGTCGCTGAAGTTCTTCGGCTTTATCAGCTCATTGAAAAACAACAAAAGCCATAGAGACTGAAAAAATTAACTAAAGAAACTGAGAAAATAAAAAGCTAAAACAAAAGGCTAAAACAAAAAACAACACCACAAAATCCTACTGCGACTAAGCATATGCTTTGTCACAGTAGGAAAGTTAGGAACTTGCAAGAAAATCACACGCTGGCCCCTTATCCTTCAGCCTATTAAAGGTACTGATTAAAGGCAGTAATTAAAGGCACTGATTAAAGGCAGTGAAGGCCACATAGGCGATCGCAACACCTTTGGAAATTGCCTACGTTTCCTTGCGTTCTCTTACCTTGCCCTTACTTGCTGGAGTCACGAGTATCTAGGGCTTCTAAACGCGCTTTTTGGATATTATTAATACCCTTGCTAGAGTCGCGAGTGTCTAGGGCCTCTAGGCGCTTTTTCTGAATGCTGTTGCCACCCGCAACGTCTTTTGTTTCGTCCTCGGAGAGCTGAGCATTTTGCTTAGTTGAATCTAGATTTTGTTCAGACATAGTTATTCATTCCTCAGTCAGTTAAACGGCATAATATGAGTCTTTCTAGTTTTGACCTCAAAAGCCTCTGAACATATGAGTAGAGAATGAAAAAAACATGACAAAGCTACTACTTTTAATCTTTTGTAACCTTCTACTTTATTCTTAATTTTCTATGAAACAACCTTTGCAAATGGTTGGGTTAAGGTAACCTTTGTACACTGGCGTTGGTGCATAATGCCGTTCGGATAGATTATCTAAAAACTGGGGTACCCACTGATAGCTTCAAGTCAATAGCTTCAAGTCAATAGCTTTCAAGTAGCTTTAATTGAGCGCTGAAAATGGGGTGAAATTGGCTCTATCAAAGAATCCATCAGAGAAATCGGCTATATTTTTTTACACAATTGAGGTAATAGAAGAGTTGCATGTCAGATATTCTGCTTAGAGAATTAAGTAACGCCGATATTGATTGGTTGGTCACAACGGGCGATCGCACCCCTGTCAGCCGCAACCAAAACTTCATTCAACCAGGCCAGCAGCTAGATTCCCTCTATCTTTTACTGGAAGGCAACCTAACGCTTAAAGACCCCTCCACTCAAACTGAGGTTGTCACCCTCTCTCGGGGCGATCTGTTTGGTGAAGGCTGGCTCTTTGATATCTCTCCTGTCGCACCTATCTCCGTACCTGAAAGCGCTGACAAAGAAGCCCTAGTTCTGGCCGTTCCCAAAGCAGACATCAGGCAAAAGCTTACGGAAGACACCAGCTTTGCTGCGCACTTTTACCGGGCCTTAGCGCTCATCCTTTCCGAGCATATTCGTCACCTCTTCGAGCGCTCCGAGCTGCTGCGTTACCAGTCTGGCCAAGTTGTAAAAGAAGCCCTGTTCGTTTTTAGCGAACTCCACGACAGTGACATCGACTGGATGATGAACGCTGGCGCACTGGAAAAAATATCGCCGGATAGCGTTTTGCTCCATCCCGGTCGTCCCGTAGATGCGCTCTACACCGTATTGGATGGTCAGCTCGTTATCTCTACTACTGAGACCCCCTGCGATCCGCTCTCTACTTGTCGCCACGGCCTTACCGAGCAGGGCCACCAACAAAACTTTACCCCCACGGCCTACCTCTCCCGAGGCGGTTTACCTGGCATCATCTCCTTCCTAGATTTTCAGCCCCTGCCGGTGAGAATCCACGCCGCCAGCGAATCTCTCTTGCTCGCTATTCCTCGGCAAAAAGTCTCTATCAAGCTCCAGTCTGATCTCGGCTTTGCGGCTCGTTTCTATCGCGTCATTGCCACCCAAACCGCCACCTTGCTCAACACCGTTATTTCATCGGGAAAATGTGTAGACTGCGGCGATATGGACATGGAAATGGACGATGAGCTGGATTTGGAGGCGCTGCAACAGGTCTCTGAAGGTGGTGCAAAATTTGACTGGATGCTGCGTCATCTTGGCGTTGGCTGTCGGTAAAGGTACGGCGCTGCCTGTGTCTCTTATATATCCTGTGTATTTTGTGCACGGAGGCAGCGCAGCAAAATGAATCTACCTACCGTTTAATACCGTTTAATCAATGTCAGATTATAAACCATGAAAAAAGATAGTATCTTTCGCAAAGAAGCCCTAGAACGGCTCTCTTCTCCTGAACAACTCGACCAGCTCATGCAAATTGTGACGCCCCGTAGCTGGCTGCCTTTGGGTGCACTGGGCGCGTTGTTTGCTTGCGGTTTGCTGTGGAGCTTTCTCGGGCGCATTCCGGTCACTACCACCGGGCGCGGCGTTTTAGTCTTTGATGATCCACCGGCTCCTGGTGAGCCGTCTCAAAGTCTTTTAGGGGTGGCTTACTTTAGTGCGGGTGAAATTGCTCAAATTCAGCCGGGGATGGATGTGTTGTTAATTCCGGATGTGGAAGGCGCACAGGTGGCGGGTGGCTTGCTTGGCACTGTTAAATCTGTTTCTTCGCCTGAAATTACCACCTTAGGCGCAGCCCGCGACAATGGCCTAGAACAAACTTATGTGGAAGTGGTTACCGAACCGGCCCGCAGCGAAAATGGTGACTATCACTGGTCTACCGGCACCAGCGATATGGCCCCTATTGCCGGTATGCCCACCATTGCTCGCGTCACGCTCAAAGAGAGAGCGCCCATTGCCTTTGTGCTGCCCATCCTCGAAAACTAACCTCGAAAGCTAACCTCGAAAACTAACTTTGCAGACTACAAATCGCAAACTAAACCTTACAGACTCACTAGAGAATACGGCGATTCGCAAGTTCGAGAATTCATAACAGACTTCTATAACCATCTACAGACGTAAGCACATGACTCGGGTAAAAACCCCCACAGTACTCCAAATGGAAGCCGTAGAGTGCGGCGCGGCGGCGCTTAGTATGGTGCTGGGCCACTATGGTCGATTTGTTCCACTGGCTGAACTACGCCGAGGCTGTGGTGTATCTCGAGATGGGGTAACGGCGGCGAATGTTCTCAAGGCCGCTCGTAACTATGGCATGGTGGCCAAAGGCTACAAAAAGAGCATTGAAACGCTCAAACAACTGCCGCCGCCGTTTATTGTTTTTTGGAACTTCAATCATTTTTTGGTGGTTGACGGCTTCGATAAAAATCATGTTTATTTAAATGATCCGGCTGTTGGCCCGCGCAAAGTCTCTCCTGAAGATTTTGATTTGGGCTACACGGGCATTACCCTCACCTTTGAACCCACTGAAACCTTTGAAAAAGGTGGCCGT
This sequence comes from Phormidesmis sp., assembly GCA_045110585.1. Classification (GTDB taxonomy): domain Bacteria; phylum Cyanobacteriota; class Cyanobacteriia; order Phormidesmidales; family Phormidesmidaceae; genus Phormidesmis. Next base: position 16,823 of record JBGCGG010000130.1, read on the forward strand.
CCTGCCAATGCCCTGCAAGGTCTCAAGCGCCGTCTGTCAGGTTCTTTAGGGGCGCTTACGTTCTGCACTTTAGTGGGCTTTTTGTTGGTGCTGCCAACGTTGGCGTTGCCTGCCTTTAGCCGCGTTTTTATTGATAATGTTCTGTTGGCCAAACGCTTGGATTGGCTGCCTTATGTCATTTTAGGCATGGCGATTACGGTGGCGTTGCAGGGCCTTTTGACAGGGTTGCAGCTAAGGTATCTGAGGGCGCTGAGGGTGAAGCTCTCGGTCGGAATGACCAGCCGGTTTGTGTGGCATGTCTTACGGTTGCCGGTGGGCTTTTATGCCCAAAGATTTGCGGGAGAAATTAGCGATCGCATCACGCTCAACGACAGCGTTGCAGGGGTGCTTTCAGGCCGCCTGACCACCACTGCCATCAGCAGCGTCATGGTGGTATTTTATGCGATCGCTATGCTCCAATACGACATTCCCCTTACCCTTATTGTCGTTTCATTTGCCATTACGAATGTCTTCATTTTGCAGTGGGTTTCGCGCCAGCGCACCGATGCCAACCGCCGCCTTATTCAGGAATACGGCAAAGCCGCAGGCGTCAGCATCGCCGGACTCCAAAGCATTGAAACCCTAAAAGCCTCCGGCCTAGAATCAGACTTTTTTGCCCGCTGGGCAGGCTACTACACCAAAGCCATTAATGCCCAACAGGAACTGGGCCTTTCTAATCGGTTGCTTGGCCTGTTGCCGTCTTTACTCTCTACCCTGGCCGCCCTTTCTTTGCTTATCATTGGTGGCTGGCGTGTCATTCACGGGTCGCTGTCCATTGGTATGCTGGTTGCCTTTCAGCTCCTCATGCAGAGCTTCCAAAGCCCTGTTAATAATCTCGTCGGTTTTGCCAATACGCTTCAAACCCTGCAAGGCAATCTTGAGCGATTAGACGATGTGCTGGAAAATGACATCGATCACAACCTCAACAAACAGATTGAACAATCACCTGCGCAGATGGCCCTGGCAGACAAAGAACCCGACGTTCGCCTCTCCGGTGCCATCGATATTCAGTCACTTTCTTTTGGCTATAGCCCTCTAGACGCCCCTCTCATCGAGGACTTTAATCTTTCCATCAAGCCCGGCCAGCGCGTTGCTTTTGTGGGCGGCTCCGGCTCCGGTAAATCGACATTAGTCAAAGTGATTTCCGGCCTTTATCAATCCAGCAACGGTCAAATTCTCTTTGATGGCAAACCCACCCAAGAGATTCCCCGAGACATTCTCACCCACTCTATTGCCATGGTGGAACAAGAGATTCTGTTATTTGCTGGTACGGTGCGCGATAATCTCACCCTTTGGGATAGCACTATCCCTGACGATCAAATTCAAAAAGCCTGCCGTGATGCGGAAATAGAAGACGCCATTTTGGCCATGCCCTACGGCTACGATGCTGAATTACTCGAAGGCGGCCAAAACCTTTCTGGTGGCCAACGTCAGCGCTTAGAAATTGCCCGCGCCCTGGTGAAAAATCCTTCTATTTTGATTATGGATGAAGCCACCAGCGCCCTCGATTCTGAAACTGAAAAAATCATTGATCAAAATCTCCGCCGCAGAGGCTGCACTTGCCTGATTGTGGCGCACCGTCTCAGCACCATTCGTGATGCCGACGAGATTGTTGTTCTCAATCGAGGCAAGGTTGTTCAGCGCGGCACCCACGACGCACTCTGGAAACAAGAGGGCCACTATGCCAACCTCATTAAGAGCACTGGCACTGCCCTGTAGGCGAGAACGTTTCTGCACCTGCTGGCTGAGCGGAGTCGTCGCCATCTGCCACTGTCATCCGTCATCCGTCATCGTCATCTACACCGAGAGAAAACAACCGAGAGAACAATGGTTTCTATTCAACCCCAAAACGCAACCCTTGCTGAATCTGACAGCCGTTCTCTCAACGGTAACGAAACCCTCCTGTTGGATAACCCCAACCAAAGCTGGCAAATCAATCAGGGCGCAGTCGGCATCTTTTGTGTTCAGTGGAAAAACAACGAACCTGACGGCCCCCGCCACTATCTTTTTACCGTCAATGCTGGCGAAGTTATTTTAGGCGCTCAGTCCGATGCTTACGGCTTTGTCGCGATCGCCTTTGAACCTACCGAACTTTCTCTCACCACCCCCAATGCCTGCCAATACCTCACCCAGCTTGGCGAATGGTTCGATCACTTTGGTACCATCCCAGAATTTTCTCAGCCCAAAAGCGTCACCACGCCCTTATTTACCGAATATCTCTCCCTCACTGACGAACAACAATATGCCCCTGGCGATACCCATAGCTGGATTAGCGTCAAAGAAGGCAAGCTGCTTTGGCTTGGAGACCCGGCCTTGCCCATCACCCCCAATAGCGGCATTTTCCCTTTGTGCCACGGCACCTGGCTACAGTCTAAAGGCAGCTCTGAACTCCATGCCTACAGCCAGTTCGAGGCTATGGCGCTGCCTGATGTATCTCTTATAGAACAAGGAAAAGCACAATTTCATCGCTATGCGCTTACCGTCATAGAGCGCATCATTACCCGCCAAGCTCGCACCGAACAACAACGTTTTCGGCAGCGCCAACAGCTCAATCAGAAAACAACTGAAAACGCTCTTAAAGGACTCGCCTCTCTTCTTAAGCCCGTAGAAGACAGTAGCCTCAATGCCGAGACCCCTCTTTTAGTGGCCGCTGGCGCGGTTGCCCACATCCTTGGCGTCAAAATTTCTCCCCCCAGTCAATCTGAGAATCCTGCTCAGATGAAAGATCCGCTAGAGGCGATCGCCCGCGCTTCTAAGCTGCGCCTTCGCCAAGTGCTCCTCCGTGACCAATGGTGGACCAAAGACAGCGGCCCCATGATCGCGTACAAACAAGACGATCGCGCCCCTGTTGCTCTGCTCCCTGTCAAAGGTAGCCGTTACGAACTCCTCGATCCCACTACCCTAAAGCGCATTCCTGTCGATGAAACCCTCGCTAACCAGCTAGATCCTGCGGCGGCTGTTTTCTATCGTCCGCTGCCAGATGGCAAGCTCAATGCCCTCACCCTCTTAAAGTTTGCTTTCCACGGCCGCCAAAGAGATCTATTCACCATTCTCTGCACGGGTATTATTACCAGCCTGCTGGGCATGGCGATTCCGCAGGCTACCGCCGTTCTCATTGACGATGCCATTCCTTACGGTAACGATGGTTTGCTGGTTCAGCTGGGCCTTGCCCTGCTCGCGGTGGCCTTTGGCCGCGCTTGTTTTCAGTTTGCTCAAGCGATCGCTGCTATGCGCATTGAAACCGGTTCCGATGCGACCCTCCAAGCCGCCGTTTGGGATCGTCTCCTCAAGCTGCACACCTCTTTTTTTCGCACCTACTCCACGGGCGATCTTCAGTCTCGTGTTTCTAGCGTCACCGCTATCCGCCGTAAGCTTAGCGGCACCGCCCTAGATGGCATTCTCTCTGGCACCTTCGCTTTGCTAAATCTAGGCTTGTTGTTTTACTACAGTGCTCGGCTCACGGTGCTTGCGCTCTTTGTTGCTTTTCTCGTTGCCAGTGTTACGGTCATTTCCGGCCTTTTCCTGCTCAAAAAACAACGCCCCCTCCTCGAACTAGATGGTGAACTCTACGGCCTGATGGTGCAGCTCATTAACGGCGTTTCTAAACTTCGCATTGCTGGAGCCGAACCCCGTGCCTTTGCCCAATGGGGCGAAAAATACCGCCAGCAGCTCACCCTAGAACTCAGCACCCAGCGCCTAGAAGATGCCGTTAGCGTTTTTAATAGCGTTACGCCTACCCTCACGTCCATCGGCCTCTTTGCGCTTGCCACTACCCTGCTCGATCCAATGTCAGCAAGCGGCGGCTTTACCACAGGTACCTTTCTCGCCTTCAATGCTGCCTTTGCCATTTTCATTAGCGGTGCCACGGGCCTCAGCTACACCCTCATCGATATTCTCGATATCATTCCGCTTTGGCAGCGATCGCAGCCTATTCTTTCTGCCGAACCTGAAGTCGATCTCCAAAAGGCCGATCCTGGCCGTCTCTCTGGTCGCATCTGTTTTGATAACGTCACCTTCCGCTACCGCGAAGACGGCCCCCTCATTCTCAACAATGTCACCATCGAAGCCAATCCTGGTGAATTCATTGCTCTTGTCGGCCCTTCTGGCTCTGGCAAATCAACGGTTCTGCGTCTGCTCCTCGGCTTTGAGACGCCCCTTTCTGGCACCCTCTATTACGATAATCAAGACATCAGCGGCATCGATATCTCTGCCGTTCGCCGCCAGCTCGGCGTTGTTTTGCAAAATGGTCGCATCAACGCTGGCTCCATTTTTGAAAACATTTCTGGTGGCGCACTAATCACTCTAGATGACGCCTGGAAGGCTGCTGAGATGGCCGGTTTCGCCGAAGATCTTGAAAGCTTTCCCATGCAAATGCACACTGTTATCAGCGAAGGCGGCGGCAACCTCTCTGGCGGTCAGCGGCAGCGTTTAGTCATTGCCCGCGCACTGGCCCTCAATCCCAAAATTTTGTTATTAGATGAAGCCACCAGCGCGCTCGATAACCGTACTCAGGCGATCGTGAGCGAAAGCCTCGATAAACTCAATGTCACTCGCATTGTTGTTGCGCACCGCCTCAGCACTATCCGCAACGCCGACCGCATCTACGTCATCAAGTCCGGCAAAGTCGTTCAGCAGGGAAGCTTTGACGAGCTGGCTAAGCAAGAAGGTACCTTTGCTCAATTGATCAAACGTCAGATGGCCTAGTCATAGGCTCAAAACGGCTTAGGTCGGCTCAGTGACAATTATGCATATACCTTTTTGCATATTATTGATAAATAAATATCTACCCTTTGCCACGCGCAAACATGCATAGATAAGAGCTAAAAATATAAAGTACTTTCTCAAAGTATCTTAAAAAAAGCGTTTTCATATTCATTGTTGATCGCGACCTGTGATTTCGTAGCTTGCTGTCAATCATCAAAAATACATCAGGAGACCCGTTCATAAAAATGGATAACAACTATCCCACTGTTGGACAAGTGGAGCGAGAAATATCCCAAAAATTACAGGCACTCTATAAAAAGCACTTAGGGCACCAGCCCAGTAAAGTTACTTGTCAGCTGTTTGGAGAAAGGCTGGCCATCGTCCTTGAAAACTCTGTAACCCAGCCTGAACAGTTACTTGCAGAAGAAGGACAAGTGGAGCTAGCAGAAAAAGTTAGAGAAGATTTGAACGCTGCAATGCAGCCACAAATCAAAAATCTTATCGGCGATATCTTAGGCGTAGAAGTTCTAGATATCTTAAGTGATGCAACCCTTTCTACGGGGCGCACTGGCATCATCGTTGTGCTTTCCGGCGTTCCTACTGTACGTAATCCAGAAGCTATTCCCAAGCTGAAGCTGAGCTAGGCAGGAAGCTGTCAGCAGAGGTTTACACCGAATATGCTCTTTCAACAGAATTTAGTGCGTTGAATATGCGTATGCTGTTTTGTAAGCCTTTGGTGCCCGCGCAAAACAGTCGAGTAACGTCCCCGGTTTTAATATTATTTAAAGGTTATTTTCGCTCAAAATTATTCTTTAGAGCGATGTGTTTTCATATCCTTATGGTTAAGGATATGAAAGGGAAATAACCCAGCCGCCAAAAATCTTATATTCTCTCTGCGATTAGAACCTGCCGGTAAAAACCTGTTACTAAATCCTGTTGAACGTGTAATGCGGAAGCAAAATAGAGTCCATTCCAGTTGTTCTAAGCAAAAGCTGAGCCAGTTTCGAGAGACCGAAGATGAGCTAGAAACTATGCTTGAGCTGCTATACCATGATTGCGTAGGCCATCCGCTCACCTCTGTGCAGTGTTCATTCCTAGACACCTCAGATTTGTATATCTACATGGAAGGAACGCATTCTCCTTCTGAGCATTTTCTGGAAGCGTGGGGAAGCTCAGATTTGGCGAAGCGGATGCGACAGGCCATTAACCAAATCATCAAGGAAAAAATTAATACCACCCTTGAAAAGGACTTGAGCATCAAGACTGACACGATCAGGCTTTTGAAGCCAGAGAGACCTGAACAGCTCAATGTTTTAGTCAACTTCCATCTCTGATTCAATCTCTAACGCTACTTCTGACTCTAAACGCTATTTCTAACAGCCTCTCTGTCTCAGTCGTTAGCCCCCGCAGACAGGCTGTATTTTGCAATAACCTGATACAGATCTTCCACGTGGTATGGCTTGATGACGTAGTCAGCAAATCCCATGCCGATAGCTTCTTCCTTAATGGCTTCTTGCGCGAACGCCGTGACCGCAATAACAGGGACATTTGCCAACGGTTCATACTGCTTTAGCTGGAGAAAAACTTCTATGCCGCTGATATCGCCCAACGCAAGGTCTAATAAAATGAGGTCTGGCCGGTAAGCAATGGCGGTTTTGATGACTTCATGCCCAGATGGAAGCGTTTTGACGCTGTAGTTGCCATCTTCTAATATGTAGCGAGCCAGCATTAAACTGTCTTCGTTATCATCTACAACCAGCACACGCTGTTTAGGTTGTGATTGTATGGGGTCATTTTCTTCCACATGCAAGCTCCGAACCATACGAGCGGAGCTAAAACCCTTTTGTTGTTGAGCTAAACGCATACAAATAAACTCGCCGTGAAGGTGATGTCGTCTCTTTGAGTCTCTACACTGTAAAAACTCTCTCAAAGAGGCCCCTTCTCAAGCGGTGGTCACGGGCTTGCGCAAGTTGGCTCATACATTAAAGTTAGGTAAAGCCTTTATCAGTCACAGGAATGAATATAAGGTTTTAGCAAACTAAAAGGTTTGAATACTAAATTATTTCCTTACTCAATATAGCCGTCCTTCGTCATTTGTGAAACGCCCACGTTAACTTTGTGCACAATGGCTTCGTTTCTTCAGTCTGCTGGCGATCGCTAGCTATCATCTATCGCCAGCTCTATTGGGTTACATTTCCACACTATTCACTTTACTTTTACATGCGCATTTTGCCTTTGCGTGTGCTCGGCACCTGATTGGCTGACAAAAGTTTAGTCAGGGAGGAACTTAACGGTAATCACCATGAAATCAAGGCGGCCAGCCTTTTTGTTGTGCCGAACCCTAGAGGCCATAGCAGGTTGAGGATCAAGATGAGATGTAAAACAAACCC
>JBGCGG010000131.1:0-63125 GCA_045110585.1 Phormidesmis sp.
TGATTTCTGCTTCACTGATATTGAATTTTGGCGTTCGTTTTACCAATCTAAAACTGCCTGAACAGAACTCACGACACCTTAGCCTGTAAACCTTTAAAGCGATTTCAATCAACTGAAAGATTTAAGCCTGAGTAGTTACAGAAATTCTAAATTCAAAATGCCATCGGTGACTTCTACTGTGCTACTTAGCATGCCGCCTATGGTGTGGCCAAACTGCGCTGAGAGATCAATATTGGTGAACTGAGTAGGCATGGTGCCTTCTACAACAACATCAAAAATGCGCTGCCCTGCTTCACTAGCACCACTGTAGGCATTGCCTGCAAATAAACGCACTTCGTACAGACCGGGCGAATCTACCGCAAAGGCCCATTGCAAATTGCTACCGCCGCGATCATCGTATCGCTCTGTGTTAAACAGTGCGTTTGGGGTGGTTACAGGTATGGTTTCTCCTGCGCTCACATTGGGGGTTAGCACCGTCGTATCGCTACCCGGATCGGTGAGATAAGGCGTTGTTGTATCAGAAATCCAGTCGATGCCGCCATCAATGGCCGCGAGGGTTGGCCCGCCTGCATTAATACGATAGATAGCTGTGGCTGTTCTGGTGCCTGTCGCGCTTAGTTCAATCCCATCAAAAATGGCAGACAGTGGCGCTGCCGCCTCGCCATTTGTAGAAAATAACCCGACTGCTAGGCCACTCCGTTGGCCCTGAACCGTATATTCTCTTTGAATGGCATCAAAAATAGCAGTTCCGGCCAAATTAATAGCACGGCCATTAACCTGTTCAATGCTGTCTCCAGTTTCGTAGCGGACGGTTGGGGTGGCCGTTGCTTCAGTAGGATCTATTTCTAGCTCAAAAAATATTTTTTTAGTGGAAGGGTCTGGTACCGCAAAGATAGCATTTGCAGGAATAGAGAATACATCTTGCACCAGGTCGTTATCTTCTAACAACACCTGTATTTCACCTGCAGATGCTTCACCTTCAGCATTGGGGGTTACAATAACTTTGAGATAGTTGCTTTGATCGCCGGTGCCAATATAGCCACCAATTTGCTGAGATGGATCGCTCATTTGTGCGGTTGGATTAATGGCTGTCCAGGTCACTGTAAAGGTCTCGACAGTGGGCGCAATGGTTACGCCTGTGTGAAAAAGATATTCACCAGAGTTATTGCTTTCTAAGGCATTGCCGCCAGATACAAACTCAATTAGGGTGCTGCCGCCACCAGAGGCCGTGGCAAACTTTACGTTATCTAGTTTGGTGAGCTGCCCTGGATTATCAGCGGGCGATTGTAAAAAGGCTTCAAAATCTGTGGTTCCATTAATGGCCACACCGGTCAGTCCAGTGGCGTAGCCATCTGGGCCAGGTAAGTTGTTGTCTTGGTCAGGGTCAAAATCCCAAAGCAGGGTGCTACCAGGAAGCAGAATGGCTGAGCCGCCATTGGAGGCATCTCGAATAAAGGGATCGATGCGGTTGTCAATGCCATCGTCATCAATATCTGGATCGATAATTAGGGGAGAATCTGACGGTGCAAAGACGTTGATATTGTCTGGGCCAAATTCTGCGATCCAAAGCGTTCCATTTGGGCCAACTGTGACGTCGAGAGGGAGGGTTTGGGCGGAGACCAACGGGAAAACGCCATCGGCATCTAAGGTTGTGCCATCGTCTGGATCAATGACCGGTTCCAAGCCGTTGCCTGCGGTGTTGAGGTTTAGCAACGTTATGTTGCCATTGAACTGAGCCGTAATCAGTTTGCCGTTGAGTGCGCCATCAAAAGCATTGCCAGTGTACTGCACTAGGCCATTGCTGGATGAACCGAGGTTATTGGCGATCGCATTTGATGCGGCACTATTGCGAGGCACCCGCACCCCGCTCTGCGCTAGCCGCGTTGCATCATCTGTAAACTTGCTGGGGTCGATTAAAAAGCCCTCGGCGATCGCCACGCCCTCAGGCACCAAATCAGCCAGCCCTTGAACCCCCTCCAGATTGTCTGTGCTATTGGGAGAAATCGTCGGGTCGGGGTTCCCAGTATCGTCATACACCGTCCATTCCAGCGTCTGATTAGACCGAGCCGGGTTTGGATGGCCGTAGTAGCCGCCGTCTTCTACCAAAAATAAAGGCTCAGAATCTCCTGTCCCGCCGTTGCTCGGGATGCTAGTGGCCTTGCCCTCTACATAGGTTATAGCTCCTCCTACATCTGCATTTGAGCCATTGTCTACGGTGTAGAGCTTGCCATCGGCGGTCATCACTAAGTCGTAATGATTGCGAAAGCCATCGGCATAAATTCGCAGCGGTGCATCCGCAGGCAAAATAGCCATGTTCAGCCCATCGTTGCCACCCCAAGGCCCAGCTTCATCGCGGCCAAAGTCATCTTCTCCAATACCATCTGTGACGTTTTCAATGGTTGGATCATCTAATGTCGGTAAATCATAAACATACTGGCGTCCATTTTGCCCAGGCGCGTTATCGGTCAAAATTGGGCGGCTGTCGATATCGATGAGGTCAATTTCGATAATGGTGCCAGATAGCGCATATTCTCCAGCGTAGCCAAAGAAGCTAGACGGCGCACCGTTGTTAGTATTGCCGCCTACGGCAACGTATAGCTTTGTGCCATCAGGGCTAAGGGCAAGGCCATTGATGGAGTGAGCCTCTTCAGAGCGAGGCAGCCCTCTGACAAGGTCTACGGCTTCCCACGCGCTTCCCGTCCAGCTTACGCGCGTCACTACGCTGGAATTGGTGTCTAGGTTTTGATCGGTGGCCGTCGCTAAGCGCGGATCGCTAGAAGTGACGTACAGCACTGGGTTTTCGGCAGTGCCCGTCACGATTAGGCCGGTGGTTTGGCGATCGCCTCTAAAATTTAGCGTCCCATCATCGTTATGGTTTTGAATCGATTGGACAACGGCATCGCCATTGGGCAGTCGCAACGTTTCTTGCGCAGTTGCGACATACTGACCATTTTGAAAAGCGATGGTAAATGCAACGATGGGCTGATTTTGCTGGGCTACATATAGCCGACCATCTGGGCCAAATTCTAGCGAGGTGGGATTGTCTAATGCTTGCGGATTATTTGAGAGAAGATCAACAACACCGTTAAAGCTACCAATCGAATTAAAGCTAATAACCATTGAACAATTTTTTAAGTGAAGTCTTGTAAAAAGATCCGGATCTTGTTTTCTCTAAAGCACCTCTTTAAATCAGCTAAACCCTTGTAATTATTGGGCTTTTATATTTGATTAAAAGCTACTACGAAAAATTCCTGAGTAACATTTAGCTTGTTCTACAGCATGTAAAACTTGAATAAAGCGATGGCATAACGTCCTGTCTAATCAGCGGAAAATGATGGCAGCATCGCTCTCTTTCATTGATTGTTCTGCCACGATTAATCTTTTCTGGCTGTTTCTAATGGCCGATTTTAAAGGGAACGTTCTGGTCGGGTCTTTTTATTGGGCCTTTTTATCGGGTCTTTTTATTGGGCCTTTGTATCGGTAGTTTTTATACGCCGCGAGCGGTTCCGTCGTTAGGTATCCGTCGTCAGGTAAACTAACAGCCTGACAATCAGGTAATTTCTGGGTCTAGCGAGGTATGGCAGAAGCAATTTCTTCACCAACAGCAACATCGGCACAACCTAAAGCAGTTGGCGTAGTTGGCGGCGGCCAGCTCGCTTGGATGATGGCCGCAGGCGCTACAGCGTTGGGCCTAGAGCTATGTGTGCAAACGCCGAAGGAAGATGATCCCGCCTGCGCGATCGCTCGCCAAGTATTTTTAGGTAACGTAGACGATGCAACAACCACTGCTGAGATGGCAGCGCGCTGCGATGTGATTACCTTTGAAAACGAGTTTATTGATTTGGCAGCACTCCGTAAGCTAGCTCAAAGGGGTGTTGTTTTTTATCCCTCACTCAATTGTTTAGCACCCCTGTTAGATAAATACGATCAAAGACAATATTGCGATTCTATTGGTTTGCCCTCTTTACCTTTTGCCACCCTACAGGGGCAAGCGGATAGTTCTCTTTTATCAGAGATGATTGAGAAGGTAGGACTGCCGTTAGTGATGAAAACTCGGCGGCATGGATACGATGGTCAGGGTACGTTTGTGTTGCACACAGCAGAAGCTGTGCGAGAGACTTGGCAAACATTAGGCTATCAGCCTGTTTTACTCGAAGCTTTTGTGAACTTTAAAAAAGAACTGGCGGTGATGGTGGCCCGGTCTCAATCGGGTGAGGTGGTGGTGTATCCGGTTGTGGAAACAGTGCAGATAGAGCAGGTGTGTCGGCGTGTGATTGCACCCGCTAGGGTTGCAGATGCGGTAAGTGAGAAAGTAAAGGCGATCGCAACTACTCTGATGAACCGTCTCAACGTTGTTGGCATTTTTGGGATAGAGCTATTTCTGACCAAAGAAGGCAAGATTTTGATTAATGAAATTGCCCCGCGCACGCACAACTCTGGACACTACACCTTAGATGCTTGTGTTACCTCACAGTTTGAACAACAGCTTAGAGCTGTCAGTGGTGCTGCGTTGGGCTCACCTGCTCTAAAGTCATCGAATGCGGTCATGGTGAATTTATTAGGAACAGAAAATTCAGATAGTGACTATGGGCAGAAACGCAACGCTTTAGCACAAATTCCGAATGCGAGTGTGTACTGGTATGGGAAAAAACAATCCAGAATCGGCAGGAAAATGGGCCATGTGACGGTTCTCATAGACAGCGAAATGAGCAGCGAACAGGCTAGTGCTATGGGTACTGCGGAAGGTCATGACGCTATCGGTAGAGTGATTGAGCAGATCGAGCGTATTTGGTACTAAAAATTGGCACTTTAGTCAGATTTTTTTAACTTCAGAAATTCTGATTGATTAGGCAAATATCCGTCACGCTTATGTATGGATTTACCCTTGTCGGATACCCGCAGAAGTTCGCTATGATGAGCGCAGTTCTGCTACGGCGTTGGTGACTGCCAACAATGTTTTCTGATCTATGTTTTTCATTTCTTGGGTTTCAAGATGCTGAAGCAGCAGTATACCGAGCTTGCCTCTGATTTTTCAGAGTGCTCGTACTCGGAAACTATAAGCTCTAGCCGCGATTCCCACCTGGTTTCCCCAGGTCAAAAGCTGAGGTAAGACGGCGCTGCGGTTGAACTAATTGAAAAGTCCTTATCCTGATGGATGAGGATTTTTTGTTTTAAAGAGCTTTTTGTTGGGCTGAGAGGGGCCAACTGTGATGAGGACTTAAAACCCTGATGAGGACTTAAAACCCTGATGAGATACTAAAACCCTGATGAAGGAGAAAAAATGATGAGGATTACGGTCATGAATGTATGGAAGATGGACTGAGATCATGGCTGGGGAGCATGTTCTGTCATAGTTTTGTATCGCTTAAAACATATTGCCGCGTCAGAAACGTTAGCCTCATTAAAAACAGCCTAAAAAACATCCCAACTATTCTTGACTTATCTAAATTCTTCTAACCCAAATATTATTCGTCTTGCCAATGGCCTAACTGTCATCCATCAGGAAATGGCCACTGCTGCTGTGGTGGTGGACGTATGGATACGCGCCGGAGCCAATCAAGAACCGACTGAGTGGTCGGGAATGGCACATTTTTTAGAGCATATGGTGTTTAAAGGCACCCATCGCATTCAGCCGGGTGAGTTTGACTGGGCGATTGAGAGTCAGGGCGGCATGACGAATGCCGCAACCAGTCATGACTATGCGCATTTTTTCATTACGGTGGCTGCCGATGCTTTGCCACAAACGCTGCCGTATTTAGCCAGCTTGCTGCTGTACGCGTCTATTCCTGCTGATGAGTTTGAGCGGGAGCGCAATGTCGTGCTCGAAGAGATTCGCCAAGCCTATGACGATCCGGACTGGGTCGGGTATCAGGTGCTGTGTGAGCTGCTGTATGGAGATCATCCGTATGGGCGAGCTGTGCTGGGCACACCGGAAATTTTAGAGGCGCGATCGCCTGAAGAAATGCGCCGATTCCATCAGGCACACTACCAGCCTGAAAATATGACCATCGCGATCGCAGGTGGCATTAGCCAAGACCATGCCTTGGCCTTAGTTCAAGAATCTTTTAGTCATTTTCCTAGCCCTATTTGGTGTCCACAGGCCCAAGAAACGCATGCAGATATTCTGCCAGGGCAGCAGGAAGCGCAACGTCAGGTCGTGCATTTGCCCAACCTAGAGCAAGGACGACTCACGATGGCATGGCTTGGCCCTGGCATTAAAGATTTAGAAACGGCAAGCGGCCTAGATTTGCTGGCGGTGCTGCTGGGTGGCGGGCGAACCTCTCGGTTGGTTAGAGAACTGCGGGAAGAAAAACAGCTTGTGCAGGAAGTGGACAGCAGCTTTTCTATGCAGCAGGCTTGCAGCATGTTTAGTCTGTCTATGTGGTTAGACAATGAGGCTGTAGCGCAGGTTGAAAACGTTGTGTGCGATCGCTTGCAAACCCTTCACCATGAGCTTATTAATCCAACCGAACTCGCTCGTTGCCAAAGGCTACTGCTCAACGACTACGCCTTTTCTACAGAAACCCCTGGCCAAGTAGCTGGTCTCTATGGATACTACGCAACGATTGCGACACCTGAGCTAGCGGCGACCTATCCGCAGTATGTACAGCGTCACACCGCTGAATCTTTGCAACAGCTCGCCCAGCAATATTTGAACCCCGAGCGCTACACTGCGGTAGAACTTAAACCAGCTTAATCTTAAGATTTATTTAAAGCACTCACGTGCTAAATCCCGACCACCCGATATCGACCATATGACCTCATCGACATTACCGACGCCTTCTGCTCAAAAGCCACAGGCTTTACGAACCCAACTTTCTAATGGTCTGACGATTATCGCGGTCGAAAATCCCATTGCGGATATCATTTCTGCTCGGATTTTTATTAAAGCAGGGCAGATCAATGAAACTGAAGCCACAGCAGGGCTGTTTGATTTGCTGACGGCAGTGCTGGTGAAAGGCACCGCACAGAAAACGGCCTTAGAAATTGCGGAAGTTGTGGAGTCTATGGGCGCTAGCTTTGGGGCGGATGTGGCTTCAGACTATAGCCTGCTGAGCTTGAAAACGGTCTCGGCAGATTTTGAGAAGGTTTTGGCGTTGGCGGCTGAAGTGCTGCGCACACCGAGCTTTCCAGAAGATGAAGTAGAGCTAGAGCGCAAGCTCATTTTGCAAGGGCTGAAGTCTATGAAGGAGCAGCCCTTTGGCATGGCTTATAACCATCTGCGAGAGGCTTTGTTTGCTGGGCATCCCTATGGCATTCCGCACGCGCAGACGGAACAGCAAATGGCTAAGTTCACCCGAGATGATATTTGCCAGATGCACAAGACGCATTTTCGCCCAGATAATGTGGTGATGACGGTGGTGGGTCGCATTTCTCCTACGTTAGCGGTGAAGCTTGCAGAGCAATATTTTGGTGATTGGGAGCCGCCCGATGAACCCCTGACGCAGGTTACATTTCCTGAGATATCAGTGGCCGCTCACAAAATTGTCACTCCTCAAGAAACAAATCAGGCGTTCATTGTCTTGGGCTATTTGGCGGATTCAGTTAGTGGAGCAGATTATGCCGCGCTGAAGCTGATGAGTACGTATCTGGGTAATGGGCTGTCTAGTCGGCTGTTTGTGGAGCTGAGAGAAAAACAGGGCTTAGCTTACGATGTCTCGGCGTTTTATCCGACGCGGCTGGGGCGATCGCAGTTTGTCGCTTATATTGGCACGGCCCCTGACAACGTAGCGACTGCCCTTGAAGGCTTACAGAACGAGCTGGCGCGCTTAAAAACGACACCGCTCACCGCTGATGAGCTACAGGTTTCTAAAAACAAAATTTTGGGTCAGTACGCTCTGAGCAAACAAACCAACGGCCAAATTGCTCAAACCTACGGCTGGTACGAAACGATTGGTTTGGGTATGGAATTTGATGAGACGTTCCCCAGGCTGATAAATGCTGTCACAATTGAAGATATTCAGTTAGCGGCTCAGCGATGCTTCACCGAACAGTCGGTGTCTATTCTGGGGCCTGCTGAGGCGGTTTCTGCATTCATGTAGACGCATTTGTGTCGCAGCATTCATGTAGAAACCCATGCGCGCCTATCTCTTCTCTTAATTTATGACGGTTTCGACAACTCCAACAGTGCGATCGCTCACGTGGCAATGGCAAGGTTTTTCCATTGGCTATCAGGCAGCAGGTACTGACCATCTTGATCACCCTGCCGTTATTTTGATCCACGGCTTTGGTGCTTCCAGCATCCACTGGCGCAAAAATATTCCTGCTCTGGCCAAAACCTGCCGCGTGTACGCCATTGACCTCCTTGGCTATGGCAAATCGGCAAAGCCCACCCCAGGTGAGCCGCTGGACTACACCTTCGAGACCTGGGGCCAGCAAGTAATTGCTTTTTGTCAAGCAGTCGTGGGTACCCCTGCCTTTCTAGCTGCGAACTCCATTGGCTGCGTTGTTGCTATGCAGGCCGCTGTAGATGCCCCTGAGCAGGTTCGCGGCGTTGCCATGCTAGATTGCTCCTTGCGCTTACTGCACGACCGTAAACGCCAGACGCTGCCGTGGTATCGCAGTGCGCCCACGCCCTACATCCAAAAGATTTTAGGCTTCAAGCCACTCATCCAGCTTTTTTTCGCACAGCTCGCTAAGCCGAAGGCTGTTAAAAATATCCTAAGGCAGGCTTACGGACGCAAAGACGAAGTCAATGACGAGCTGGTCTCGCTATTGCTAGAGCCTGCCTTTGATGAGGGCGCTGTCGATGTCTTTTTGGCCTTTATTCGCTATTCCCAGGGGCCTATTCCCGAAGATTTGCTGCCCAAGCTAAGCTGTCCGGCTTTAATTTTGTGGGGCAAAGAAGACCCTTGGGAGCCTATTGAGCTGGCTCGCGTCTATGGTGACTATCCGGCTGTAGAAGACTTTATTGAATTGGAGGGCGTTGGTCATTGCCCTCAGGATGAAGCGCCTGAAGTGGTCAATCCGATTTTGACAGAATGGATTGCGCAGAAGGCGTTGGCCTAATAGGCAAAAAAAGCAAATGCCCAATAGGCAAAAAAAAGCAAAAAAAATCCCATGTCACGGCCTGACATGGGATGGGGCAACAGTTAAACGCTTGTGCTGTGATTAGAATCGCGTGATAGGCGGGGGCTGACGAGCGAAACTGTGCCGCTTTGTGGAGTGCCACAAATTTGAGGTTGAAGCAGGGGAGCTAGATAAGGCAAAGTGACTCACCAGGCTGATTGTGAGGATTTGGGGGCGGTGCTTACTGCGTAAAGGAGAAGTCACCGATTCTAGCCAGAATCGGCAACCAGCTCAGGGCTAGTCCGCTTAGAGAAGTGGCCGTCAGAAAGACAAATGAAACAAGGGGGCCACCTCGCTTAGTGTGTAGCTTTATGCGCAGCAAAATAGCCGCAGAGAGCATCATCAAAAAGTACGTTGAAATTTGAATCCAGACCAAAAACACAACGGCAAACGAGGCTCCGGCAAGTGCCATACAGGCATATCCTACGTCTGATTGGAAGCCTAGCAGCAAGAGGTTGCGCATGGGCTTCCAGGCAATGCTGAGGGCGCTGCATTCAAATACCACATAAGCTATGGCCGCTATCCAGGCCGCATGGGCACTGTCGTATTCGCTGTGCAAAAAGAAGCCAAAGGCCATGTTTGCTAGCAGCAGCATGATGGCAGAGAGAAACGGCCATTCAGTGCGGGGCAGTTGTAAGCAAAACCGGCGGATGGCAGAGAACACGCTCAAACCTCAGAACAACAGGGGTTGGCAACAGCCTATAGCAACGCTCTACATTAACGGTTTATATCAATGGCCTCTATCAACGGCCTAACGCTTTATCTAAGTAGCGCTTGTGGCTAAAGGTTGGTTGAGATGGCCTGAACAGGGCAGCTAGGAATGCACTGTTCACAAACGATGCAACGCGATCGCACAAACGCTAATTTATGGCTCTTAGGATCTATCTGCAATGATTCGGTCGGGCACACGCCTGTACACAGCCCACAATGTACGCAGCTATCCCTATCGATGACAATTTCTCGATTCACTAGCGAGACTTCAATGCCATTGGCCCGCATCCACTCGATGGCTTCATCGAGCTGATCGATATCTCCCGAGAGTTCTACTAATAGCTTCCCGACCTGATCGGGGGCGACGTGCGCTCTAAAAATATTCGCCGCCACGTTAAAGTCCTTTGCCAATCGGTAGGTAATTGGCATATTGATGGTGCGTTTTGGAAACGTTAGCGTCAGTCTTTTCTTCACTGATAGGTAGCCACGTGTCTAGGATAATTTGCGTTTAGTCTATCGCTGCTGGTCTCAGCTCTGCTTACGCGTGATGAATGTTCTAGCATCTAAGACACTGGATGATACTGGAACGCCTCGAAAGAGTCGCCCGCTGCAAGATAAGATGAAGTCACTTATCGTTTACTTTCTTAACAACCATGACGGTCGAGCCTTCGGAAATGGCGTCTTCAGATATAGCGCCTTCAGATATGGCTAAGCGCGTGAGAAATTTTGTGGTGGTTGTGATCGCGGCTGTGTTGAGCATCGCCATTGTTCTCGGACTTCAAACACACTCGCCTGCCGCCTCTCTATCAGAAATGGCCGAAGCAGCCGTCCCTTTTGAAACTGCTCTGGCCAACGATAAGCCCACCCTCATTGAGTTTTATGCCAACTGGTGTACTAGCTGCCAGGCCATGGCACCCGATATTCAGCAGCTGAAGAGTGAGTATGGCAACAAGGTGAACTTTGTGATGCTGAACGTAGACAACACAAAGTGGCTGCCTGAAATGCTGAATTACCGTGTAGACGGCATTCCTCACTTTGAGTTTATTTCAATTGATAGCCAGGAAAAAGGGGCTGCCATTGGTGAAATGCCTCGCGCTATTTTGGCTGAAAACTTAGACGCACTGATTAAAAAGCAGCCGCTACCCCATGCGCAAATTAGCGGCAAAATTTCCGATGTAGATACGGCGACTAACCCCGTTCACGGCCAGTCTGCCGATCCCAGAAGTCATGGGGCACAGGTCGTGGTCGATTAAGTGAGGGCGCTGATAAGTGAGCTGACCTCGCTTAATCGATGCTTACGATACTGCGCTAGCGAGTAAGCTGCTCAATGCGATCTTCTACGCCATTAGGCCGAATATCCATGGCAGGCACCCCATCTTCTAGGGCTGCCTCCATGAACCCGAGAAACAAAGGATGGGGCTTGCTAGGCCGTGACTGAAACTCGGGATGGAACTGACAGGCAATAAAGAAGGGATGGCTCGGCAGTTCGACAATTTCCACTAAATGACCATCTGGTGAAGTTCCGCTCACCATGTATCCGGTTTCTAAAAACAGATTACGGTAAGCATTGTTGAACTCGTAGCGGTGACGGTGCCGCTCGTAAATGACCTCTTTGTCGTATAGCTTTCTGGCCAGCGTGTTCGCCTCTAGCCGACAAGGATAAAGGCCCAGTCGCATGGTGCCGCCCAAGTCCACTACATCTTCTTGGTCAGGCATGAGGCTAATGACAGGATTCTCTGCATTTTCATCGAATTCTGAGCTATTGGCACCGGCTAAATCAGCAATGTGCTGCGCCCATTCCATGACCAAACACTGCATGCCTAAACACAGTCCCAGGAAAGGAATCCTGCGCTTGCGGGCGTATTCGACTGTGCTGATTTTACCGGCGACCCCTCGGGAACCAAAACCGCCAGGTACGACAATACCAGCTACGCCACCGAGATACTTTTCAGGCCCTTCTCGTTCAATGTCTTCAGAATCAACCCAGCGAATTTTGACATCTGCCCTAAAGTGGGTGCTGGCATGTTGCAGCGCTTCAATGACGGATAGATAAGCGTCATTGAGCTGCACGTATTTACCCACAACGGCAACTTCCACTGTTTTACTAGGGCTTTGGAGACGCTCCACGAGCGTAGACCATTGGGTGAGGTTGGGCGATCGCTCTTCTAGGTCTAATAATCGTAAGCTTTGCACTGCGAGCCCTTCTCTTTCCATGTACAGCGGCACGGCGTAGATGGTAGGTGCATCTTGCGCTGTAATAACGCAGTTAATAGGGACGTTACAGAAGCTAGAAATTTTTTGGCGCATGCCTTCTGAGAGCGGGCGATCGCTGCGGCACACTAAGACATCGGGTTGAATCCCGATCGAGCGTAGTTCCTTGACTGAGTGCTGAGTTGGCTTCGTTTTCAGTTCATGCGCTGCCGGGATCCAAGGGATCAGCGTTACGTGCATATAAATCACATCATTGCGACCTACATCCTGCTTAAACTGCCGAATCGCCTCCATAAATGGCAAAGATTCAATATCGCCGACGGTGCCGCCAATTTCAACAATCACCACATCCGGGTTGCGGTTACGCGCCACCCGATGAATCCGCGACTTAATTTCATCGGTTACATGAGGAATGACCTGTACTGTGCGCCCCTCATAATCACCGCGCCGCTCTTTATTAATCACCGATTGATAAATTGCACCCGTTGTGACGCTGTTGAGCCGCGACATAGAGGTATCTGTAAAGCGCTCATAGTGACCCAAATCTAGGTCTGTTTCAGCGCCATCTTCCGTTACAAATACTTCTCCATGCTGAAACGGGCTCATCGTACCCGGATCAACATTGATGTATGGATCCAGCTTCAAAATAGACACTGAATAGTCGCGAGACTTTAATAAGCGACCAAGACTAGCCGCCACAATGCCCTTACCGATGCTGGACACAACACCGCCTGTCACAAATACAAATTTCGTCATGTTCTCCCGTTGCGTTTTTTCTTAGCTGTCAATAATGTCGTTTTGCTATGTCCCCATTCCAAGCACCTATCTCAACAGAATGTGGGAGCAAATCAATGGATGAACTGATCTGGAATAGATTTCTAAGACAGCTTATTAAAGCATGGTAAATAATTGACTAATTGTGCCACAAGAAAACAGGCTCAATCGTGCTCTATTGATTAGTGTAAAAAAGAAACAATTTTAGTATTGATAAGCGGGTGATGAGCGTTGGCCTCCGCGACTCATTCACTGCGTTATCTTAAGGCATCGTCTGCCTTGGTCAAGATTCTTGCAAGGGTGAGTGCTCTGCCGACACGAATGCGACGGACCGTGTAAGACAGATAGCTCAAGCACAGGCAGTTCAAGACAGATAGCTCAAGACAGGCAGCTCAAGACTTGAACGAACTACAGCCGTTGCTAGGCTGCTTCGCAGAAGCAGTCAGGGTTTTTTCCAGCAGAGGGCTACGGTTTGAGCATGATTGCAACCATCGCTGCTCGATTCCTAACATTTAACTTCCGAAAAATCTTTTTGAGTGCTTGCTTCACTGTGTTTTCAGTAATCCAAAGGTCTTGACTAATTTCTGCGTTGGTCATTCCTTTGGCTACTCGGTGGGCAATTTGTAGTTCTCTGGGCGTGAGGGTCTGCACCACAGTTGCGCTCATCGCAGCATTGATTGCGCCGCTAGATTCTACGCTCGCTAGCTGAGCCGATAAATGGGCGCAGACTGCTCCTAAGTCCCTTAAATTTTCACGATTAAAGGCAGGTTCACCCCACAACCGTGAAAAATACACAGCACCAATCATTTGTCCGCTACCAACGAGAGGGCCAGTCATAAAGTGAGCGTGGCTTTGCGTTGCGCAGCAGCTTTGATACAAAGGGCTTTGTTTCCACTCAGACGGACTGTAAAACAATCCCTCGTGAGCAGGCATGTGATGTGCTTGAACGTGCTGCAATACCGGATCTACGGCGGCACCAAACTTTTGATATTGCTCTACAAACGTATCTACGTTGCGGATGCCGTGCACATCAACCGATGCGAGTGTGCCGTTAGGCCCATAGAGATAAATGCCCCATCGCTGCGATTGGAAGTAGCTGCCAATGACATCAATGAACTTAGCGCGGATTGCTTGCTGAGTGTGAGTATGGCCGATCTCGCTGAATATTCTTTTGAGTTTGTGAGCCATATCCACACCAACTGCGATCGCTACATGTCCAAATCGTCTATGTCGCCTTCTGGCAAAACTATCCTTCTGGCAAAACTGCTCTTCTAGTAAAACCACCCCCAGGCAAAACTACCCGTTTGAGGTCTAGCTGACGATGCGAGTTCTTTTTTAGCCTACAGAGTGTAATTAAGCAAAACAAGCCGCAATGATGACTACCCCTTGGACGATTCCAGACAGCAAGCTGTGCAACAAGGCCACTGATTTGGTCGCCAAACTTTCTCCTCACGTATTACAGCGTCACTGTTTAAGAACTTTTTTGTTTGGTCAGCAGCTCGGATATGTGAACGAGCTAGCCTTTGATCCTGAACTGTTTTATCTCAGCGCTATTTTGCATGATTTAGGATTGACCGAAGCGTTTATGGGTGAGCAGCGCTATGAAGTGGAGGGTGCAGATGCTGCCCGTCAGTTTGTTCTGGAGCATGGGCTTGATGCGGAAAAGGCAGAGGTGGTTTGGGATGCGATCGCGCTGCATACATCCATTGGTATCGCCAGTCGCAAACAGCCTGAGATTGCGCTTGTCCATTTGGGTGCCAGCTTAGACGTTTTTGGCATGGGGGTAGACACGCTAGATGCTGACTTTGTTCATCAAGTTTTTGAGACCTATCCTCGGTTAGATTTGGTCAGTTCGCTGACTGATCTCTTTATTACACAAATCCAACGCAAACCAGACGTGATTCCCTTTACATGGCTCTCTGAGGTGGGGCGCTGCTGCATTCATGGTTTTAGCTGCCCGTCCTACAACGACCTGATTGAGGCATCTCCTTTTCATACGGCTTCTGTTCATACGACTCCTGTTCATACAGATCCTGAGTGAGTACAGATCCTGAATGAGTTCAAGATGCGAGCCAGATGAGCAATTTCGCCCTCCGTTGTCATTACTGCTGTTATTACTGCGTCATCACACTGCAACCTTTCTTTTTATCCATATAATTTTTCTCAACATAAAAAGCAATCAGTGGCTTCACTCCCTAGAATACATAAGCTAGAGTGCTTGCTTTACTTGGGCACTCAGTACATTGACTAGGGAGCAAATGACGATGGGTAATCAGTGGCAGATAGGCGCGCTCAGTTGTGCGGCGGGCGTTGCTAGCATGTTTGCCTTTATGCCAAGCGCTGCTGCACATATGGTCAATCCCCATGCTGTTCATACGGCCCAAGCTCAACTACAGTCTGCTCCTAACGACCTTTTTGTGGCGTACCCGCCTGCAGAACATCAAACCGTTGCTGATCGCATTTTCTTCATTGGCACAGCCGACCCGAGCGCGCCTGTCACCATTAATGGTCAGGTGATTGAAAACCGTAGTGGAGACGGTCACTTTGCGCCAACGCTGCCGTTAGCGATGGGTGAAAACACATTTACCCTACAGCAGGGCGATCAAACCCTCACGCTACAAATCACCCGAGTCTCTATTGAGCCGCCTTTACCCGAAGGCATTGGCTTTGCGGAAGGCACACTATCGCCGGGGGTAGATATTGCTCGGATGCCCGGTGAATTGGTTTGTCTGAGTGCGATCGCCACACCCAATGCTGCTGTGACCGCAACGCTGGGCACTGAAACCATTGCGCTGACGCCGCAAACCAACGTAGATTTGCCACCGAATTCATCCGTGCTAACGGCGCAAACTACCCCGGTCACGCTCAGCGCCACAGAATATGCCGGATGCTTGATGCCCACGGAGCCTGGGACATTGGGCAATCCTCGGTTTAACCTTACGGCCCAAGGGGAAACCGTCACTGCAACTGCTCCAGGCCAAGTCAATATCCTTTCTCCCACCGCATTTGAAGTGGCTGAGGTGACCTCTGCCCAAGGCGTTGCCCGCACTGGGCCAAGCACCAGCTACTCTCGCATTACGCCGTTACCGGCAGGCACTCGTGCGGCCATCACAGGCCGAGAAGGAGAATGGCTACGGCTAGACTATGGCGGCTGGATCAAAGCAGCAGAAACGACTATCAGCAGCGCTTCTGTACCGCCTCAGAGCATTATTAGAGGTCTGAGCGCTAGTCAATCAGGTGATTGGACAGAAGTGGTGTTCCCTTTACAAACGCCCGTGCCTGTTTCTGTAAAGCAAGATAGGCAGACTTTAACGCTGACGCTGCACAACACCACTCCCCAAACAGACACCATCTTTTTCTCAAACGATCCTGTCGTTGAGAGAATGGACTTTAATTCTGTTCTGCCTGATAGCGCCGAGTATACGTTTCAGTTCAAATCACCTCAGCAGTGGGGCTACAAGCTCCGCTATGAGGGCACAAGTCTCATTCTTTCCTTACGCCACGCACCGCCCAGCAACAGCTTACGTGGCACAACTATTTTGCTCGATCCAGGCCATGGCAGCGATGCTGATTTAGGTGCGCGTGGTCCTACAGGCTATCCCGAAAAAGATGTGACTTTAATTGTCTCTCAGTTGCTGAAAGATGAGCTAGAGGCACGCGGCGCAGACGTCGTCATGACACGAGAAGGCGATGATGATCTCTTTCCGGCGGATCGGGTAGAAGTGATAGATGCAACAGAACCCACTATGGCGCTGAGTATTCATTACAACGCGTTACCCGATGCTGGAGACGCCTTGGGCCGAGCGGGCATTGGGATGTTTTGGTATCATCCCCAGGCGCACGATCTCTCTGTCTTTTTGCACGATTATTTAGTGCGTGAATTAGATCGAGACTCTTATGGTGTGTTTTGGAATAACTTGGCACTCACTCGGCCAAATGTAACGCCTGCTGTTCTGTTGGAACTAGGATTTATGATTAATCCAGAAGAGTTTGAATGGATTACGGATGAAGCTTCTCAGCGAGAGCTGGCGAAGACATTAGCAGATGGCGTACAGGCGTGGCTGGCCAATCAATCGTAGGTGGAGATTGTTATGCCGAGTGTGCAGCGGATGCAGTTTCAGGTGCCTCAATTTGTGAATCAGCAGCTGTGGCTACAGGCGATGACGCACAGTTCGTTCGTCAATGAACAGCCTGTGGCAGGTGAGCATAATGAGCGCCTAGAGTTTTTAGGCGATGCTATTCTTACGTTCATTAGTGGGGCTTATTTGTACGCTCGTTATCCGCAGCGACCTGAAGGTGAGCTAACGGCCATTCGCTCATCGCTAGTGGATAAGCCACAGCTTTGTTATTTTGCACAAATGCTGAAGCTAGGAACGCATTTGCGATTGGGGAAGGGCGCACAGCAGGAGGGCAGCCGAAATAGCGATCGCCTGCTTTCCAGTGCCTTTGAAGCGCTAATTGGTGCGTACTTTTTAGATGCAAACCAAGACATACAGGCAATTAAACACTATGTGGAGCCAATGTTTGATGCGGTGATTAATGATGCGATCACACGCAGTATTAATGCCAAAAGTCGCCTGCAAGAGTGGGCACATAGAGAGACGGGAAAAACGCCTGTGTATCAGGTGATTAGCAGTAGCGGCCCTGATCATGCCAAGCATTTTGTGGTGCAAGTTTTAATTGATGATAAAGCTTACGGACAGGGTGAAGGCGATAGTAAAAAGAAAGCTGAAAAAGATGCTGCACGAGCTGTGATAGCCAAAATCCAACAACAATAACTGATGCAAGAAAGCTATTTCTTTCGATGAACGCAATCAGAAAAACTCTCTCTTTTGCTAGATAAGAAACTGTTGTCTGACTCGGTAGGTTGAGCTAACAGGTTTGGTGCATTTCATCTTCTCAAACAACAGGAAAATTTTGGATTTCCAGCTTAATCCATTGGTTTAGTTCATTGGTTTAAGCCATTAGTACAGGTAGTACAGGGCATTTCATTCAGTTGCACGTGTTGTCTATCAACATGCGTCAACATCAAGCTGACCATAAGCAGCGAGCTAAGCACCTAACAAAGCGAAACAGACTCTATGCCTTTTCATGAGTCCTTGCATTCATAAGTCCTTGCATTCATAAGTACTTAGAGTCCTTGAATTCACAGGTGCTTGCACAGATACCGATAAGTCTTGCCGTTGTTAAGGAGATGATTTCTGGCTTTTTAAAGCATGTAGTTAAAATTTGAAAGAACAATATGACAGTGAATAACACTCCCAACAACAAATCATTAAGTGGCGTAACCGGCAGAGACGCTAGTGCTGGAGAGGTGGCACAACACAATGGTTACGTGCGGGGTCGCAACGATGAATATGCTGTGCAGCGCCAAGCACGCGCGCAGGAAAGAACAATAGCCCAATCTCAGGCGAATAGTAGTGCCACCAGTGGTCTGTTGGCAGGCTTACTGTTAGCGCTGTTAGCAGGCGGCATTGGCGCAGCGGTGTATTTTCTGGCGGGCGATCACAACCTTCCTAACCCCATCGCGGTTCCTCAAACAGAAAAAGAAACCGTCCGTGAAAAGGAAACTACCATCATTGAAAGAGAAGTGCCATCACCTGACGTCAGCTTGCCTGATGTTCAAATAGAAATTCCTGACGTGAGTTTGCCAGATGTGAGTTTGCCAGATGTGAACGTTGGCCAAGACTCATCTGCAGGTGCTGAGGATGCTGCCTCTCAAAATGCCGATGCCCCAGCAGAAGCTACCTCAACGAAAGAAGATTCTGCTAAAGCGTCGTCTGATTCAGAAGCGGAGATGCCCCAGTAGAGTGGCTGATAGTTTTGGAAGAGGTTACCTAGAGGCAGGTGCGAGTTCTAGAGGCAGGTGCGAGTTCGCTGTAGTGACTCAATCTATCGCCTGAATCTGAGCGGCTTCATTTAGCGGCTTAGGTAGGCGATCGCCTCTCGAATCCAAGCTTCCGTATCGTCGCTTTTGTTCAAGGCGGTGCTGCTACCAACCGCTACGAGTGCCTTACTAATTTCACTATTGGTATAGCCCAGCGCCACTAGCATCATTTCAACGTCTTCCTGCACTCCTGATACAGGCCCGCCGGTAGGCGCCACAATGCCTGAGTGCTTGCGCCAGTCGCTAAGCTTAGTTTTTAGCTCTAGGATGATGCGTTCGGCTGTTTTGTTGCCAACGCCGGGGGTGCGAGATAGAACTCGGTTATTGCCATTAATCACCGACTGGATCAGCTCATTGATGCCGAGTGTATCTAGCAATGCCATGCCCATCTGTGGGCCAATGCCGCTCACCGAAATCAGTAAGCGAAAGACATCCCTTTCGGCGCGGTTGCCAAAACCAAAGAGCACTTGCAGATCTTCACGGCTTTGCAAATGCGTAAAAATTTGAACGGATTCGCCAACGGGCGGCAGTTCACTCAGGGTGCGAGGATTCACCTGCATGTCATAGCCGAGGCCACCCACATCCACTGTCAAAATAACTCGACCATTTGGCAAACGCTGACTATCGGCTAAGTGGCCTTTGACGTAGCCGATCATGAGTTAGGACGAGAGGGATCGGGAGAAAAAGGCCGATCTTGTAGCTGCTGACGGGGTGAAGTGGCTTCGCGGCGACTCAGCAAAGGCCGCTCCGGGGCACGGCCATCTGGAAGTCTGCCATCTGGAAGTCTGCCATTGGTGTTACGAGCTGTGGGGCCGTTTGGCGTTTGGGCGTTGCCTGTGGCTGGATTAATCCGTTGCGTCGGTGAGGTCGTTTCTAAATCTAGTGATTGCCCGCCTTGAATCTGTTGACGCCCGTTACGCAGTACGTGCAGCATTTCCATAAACTGCCGCTCCATGTTCTCTAATACCTGATCGGCGTAGGTGTCGGCGTCTTCCTGAATGGTTTTAGCTTCGGTGACGGTGCGGTTACGGGTTTCTTCCCATTCCTGGCGGGCCTGATTCTGTAGCTGTTCTATTTCACCTAGGGTCTGCGATCGCAAGCTCTCACATTCTTGCTCAGTCGTTGCCTTTAGCTGAGCAGCCTGAGCCTCTGCCTGACGAATAATCGCCATTTCATTTAAGATGCTTGCTGCCTGTTTTTCGGCTGCGGTTACAATTTCCTGCGCGTATTGCTCAGCTTCTAACAAAATCTCTTCACGCTGCTGCACAATCTGCACCGATTCTTGCACCGCTGCGGGCAAGTTCACTCGTACTACATCTAGCTGATCGAGCAACTCATCTTCTGAAATGACCGTCTTGCCGGATAAAGGCACTCGGGGACTCTCAAGCACTATTTCTTCAATACGATCTAGCTCTTGCTGAATATTGAAGCGCTCGGGCGCTGAATCTTTGTAGTAGTCGTCGTTTGCAGAAGTGTTCACAGAGCGGTTGAGTGAGAGACTATTTTGACAGGAAAGCTATTTTGACAGGAAACCGAAAGCGGAAAGCAGGTAGGTGCCACTATGGACTACCTCTATTATCAGCTAGAAGGGGCCTTTCCGTAACACTTCTCAACATCATCGGCAACATGCTGCGGAACAAAATGGCTGATGGGGCCGCCAAACCTAGCAATTTCTTTGACTAAGCTACTGCTCAAAAAGCCATACTCAGTAGAGGTTGCCAAAAATACTGTCTCAATATCGACAGATAAGGTCTTGTTAGTATGCGACATTTGCAGTTCCTTCTCAAAGTCAGAAAGGACTCGTAGGCCACGGATAAGCACTTTAGCCCCTTTCTGTTTGGCGTAAGTCACTGTTAAACCATCAAAGCTATCTACTTCTATGTTACCTAGGTGGTGAGTGGTTTTCCGGATTTGAGCCAAACGCTCTTCAACGGAAAACAAAGGATTTTTCGTTGGATTGCGAGAAACGACGACGATCATTCGCTCATAGAGTTTGCTCCCACGGGTGATGATATCTAAATGACCCAGCGTAATTGGGTCAAAGCTGCCAGGATAGATTGCAATCATGAAAGGGGCAAGGGAAGATAAAAAGGTTACTTAAAGCAAGTGTACGTCCCATGCCCGAAGTCACGAACAGAGCTGTTCTCAAATTTTCATCGGAAGATTGTGGCATCTGTCACAAGATGGCTTTTTATGATGAGAAAGTCGCTAAGGAACTAGACCTGGCTTTTGTCGATATCAAAATGCAGGATACTGAAACCTACCGGAAGTATCGAAAAGTTTTACTGTCTCAGTACCCTGATAAATCCGACATGGGTTGGCCTACGTACATTATTTGTGATGATCCTGAGGGCGATTTTTCGATTGTGGGCGAGGTGAAAGGCGGCCATCCTAAAGGTGAGTTTCGTAAGCGGTTGCAAACCGTTATTGGCGCTTAGCGGCTGGCTGAATGCTTGATGACGGGTGTTCAGTGTTTGGTGTCGTTTGCGATCGCACACTCAGTTAGGTTGTGCTGTGCAAGCAGCAGCGCCATAGCGAATGGTGATGCTAAAAGACTGCTGCGCTAGCTAAATAACGGTTAGCCGCGTAAATAGCTAGCCACACAAAAAGCCCGAAATGAATCTATTGCATGCCATACACAAATTGGCTGACTGGATTCATTTCAGGCTTATCGATAGGTTGAATCCCGATAAGATTCAGCGCAGCGAACCTCATACAGAACGCTTACGGGTACAAAGCACCAACAGATACCGCGTGCTTACAAAACGCCGATGTTAGCTAAACCCAAAATGACACCAGCACCGATCGCGTGTCCCAAGCTAGTTACCGCTAGCAGCGCAGGTAAACCAAAGCCTAAAAATACGCCAGAGGCAGGCCCCTCATCAGGAATCTGAATAACCTGCTTACCCAGACCGAATGCGAGAAGGTTGCAGATGACCATAACGATAGCGACGTTAGGCCCCCACTCTATAGTGGAAGGAACTGTGGGCTGAACCGCCAGCAACAGAGACAGCATAGAGACATTCTCCTTAAAAACATTTTCTAGGCCTATTTTGAGCGCTTTTAGAAAGCAACGCAGACAAACAGCCACCTAGAGCAAACACCCTCATTTTTCATGATGATGGAGAGTGAGATATCAAAAAGATAGGCATTCTTTGTAAGAGTTAACACTTGATTCGTAAGGTTTAATATTCATCAGAAGGATTAAAAACAATGGTTCGAGGACTGATGTGGTTACCCCTACTCGCCTTATTTATAGGGTTAGCTTGGGCGGGCTGGAATGAGTATAGAAAATTAGAAGCCTATAAAGTTTGGGCGCAGTCTTTTGAGCGATCTAAATACGATATCTATGCCGCATTGGGTCAGCAAGGCGATGTACTAACTTGGGGCGTTCCGACTCGTCAGGGTGTTTTAGATACGGATAGCTTGGATATGACCGAGGTAGAACAAGCGGCCATAGAGGTGAATGGCAAACCAATGGTGTCGGATGAATTGCCGGAAAAAGGAAAATTTGCGCTCGGGCTAACGCTTAAAGATGGCGCGCACAAAAGCATTCCATTTACTGATGGCGACATTACCGCTCAGTGGTTGGCGTTTTTAGAGCGTCAGTGGCCCGCTTTGGTTTCTTCCTCTTAATGTCCGCTTAAGCGGATGATGTCTGTTTTAGACTGATGTTCCATTGGGCAAGTTATTGCCCTGTAGGCCATGTCTGTCGGTAGGTAATGTAGGTTCGGCTCATGGAACGCACCTTTGAACAAGGCATACCCTTGAATAAGGCAAGCCCCAGATGAATAAGGCCAGCCTCAGACTAAAACTAGCCGAACTGAGTCGTTAGCTTGAGTCGTCAGACAGGGGTAGAGACGACACTAGAAAGGTTGGACACGGTTGAATTTCTGTTACCTTGTTAAATCATCTCAGCGTGATGTTTTGTCTCTGTCGGCAAACATTACGCACACCAACTACTAGTCCTAGCTAATACTAGTCCTAGCTAATACTAGTTCCGGCAAACACTAGCCCTCGTGAATACGACGTTTTGCAAGCGCTACTATCTTTCAAAGGTTGTTTCTAGCCAGCTTGCTACTTCTCCAAAACATTGCTAATTTCTTTTCTTTGCTGAAATGCTATGGCTCCGAAACGTAATGCACCCTCGCGCCAAGAGTTAAAACGGCGGAGACAATACCTGCGTGATAAACGGCGTCATAACTTTTATAAGACGGTGTGGCGATCGCTTGCTGTTTTGGGTTTAGCTATTGGCAGCATTCGGTTGGCGACTTCTCCTATTTGGTATATCAGTCAAGCCGATCAAATTGCAGTCAGTGATAATCAGCTCCTCTCCGATGAAAATATTCAGGCGCTGTTGCCTATTGCTTACCCTCAGTCGTTATTGGGCGTAGCCCCGGAAGCGCTTGCTGACAGCTTGGAAGCCCACGATCCGATTGCAAGCGCCACCATTAATCGTCGATTATTGCCGCCGGGCTTACATGTCCGCGTCCGCGAACGTCAGCCCGTCGCTGTCGTTATTCCAGATACCACCCAGCCGCTGAAAGCGATTCCGGATCAGCCCGTTCCCTTTGAAGAACCTGGCCTTATTGATGCCACAGGGTATTGGATGCCGCGCAACAGCTTCCAAAAATTGGGTGTAGAAATTTTGCCTAATAGCGCTGCTATGCCTAATTTGGTTGTGAAAGGGATGCAAGCCAAACACAAATCCGAATGGCGCACGATGTATCAAATCATTCAAACCAGCCCAGTCAAAATTACGGCTATTGACTGGACTAAGCCGAGCAACTTAGTCGTTCAAAGCGAGTTTGGAGAAGTACGACTAGGGCCGTACGGTCGTGAATTTGAAAAGCAGCTAGCCGCCTTAGATCAAATCAGAAACTTAGATACGCAAGTCAACCCAGAACGGGTGGCCTACATTGATCTGCAAGATCCCAATAATCCCGTTATTCAGATTTTGCAGGCAACGAGTGGAACCGCAGGGGTGCCATAAGTCAAGACAGCGCTACGGCTCATCAAAAGGGGGCAGAAAAAACGGCAGCTACCGCAGAGTTTGGCTTTTTTAGCAAGTTCCCCTATAGTTGACTCAATTCAATTGATACATAGTGAACTTACCCCTGCGATGTAGGGTTTTAGGCGGCTTTCGGCGGACCTGTGCTCTATCGCAATATTTTTATATTGTCTGAAACGTAAATATCGGTTTTACACTTTATAATTTCTCACTGAAGAACCTTCAAACGTTTCTTTCGCCAAACTTTTATGATTTTTCCTTGTCCAGACAGTGGAAGAGAAGTGCGGAAAAGAGACATAAGAAACATACATACATACCTCCTCAACATCAGCTCGCCCTATGAACAACGCATCCCTTCATACAAATTCCTATGCGAACGATGGGTCAGGTGTAAAATCGACAGCTTCAGGTAATAATGGCAGTGCAGTGCCAGCGGAGGGGCCGATGAGCGCAGATATTATTCCAAGTAGCGTCGCCAAGATTAAGGTCATCGGTGTAGGAGGTGGCGGTTGCAACGCAGTCAATCGAATGATTGATAGCGGTTTGGCAGGCATTGAGTTTTGGACAGTAAATACAGACGCCCAAGCGCTGACCTATTCGGGTACAACGAATACGATGCAGCTGGGCCAAAAGCTAACGCGCGGACTAGGCGCGGGCGGCAATCCTTCGATTGGACAAAAAGCTGCCGAAGAATCTCGCGATGAGATCTTTCAGGCCGTAGAAGGCTCTGACTTAGTTTTTATTACCGCTGGTATGGGCGGTGGCACCGGTACCGGGGCGGCTCCTGTGGTTGCCGAAGCGGCGAAAGAAGCGGGCGCTTTAACGGTGGGTGTGGTAACGCGGCCATTTACGTTTGAAGGACGGCGACGTACCTCTCAGGCAGAGAGCGGCATTGCAGCGTTACAGGCTAGTGTCGATACACTTATTATTATTCCAAACGACAAGTTGCTTTCTGTTATTTCTGAGCAGACGCCTGTTCAAGAAGCCTTTAGGGTGGCAGACGACATCCTGCGTCAAGGTGTACAGGGCATCTCAGATATTATTACTATTTCTGGTTTGGTGAACGTTGACTTCGCAGACGTACGGGCTGTGATGGCTGATGCGGGCTCTGCACTGATGGGTATTGGGGTTGGTTCTGGTAAGAGCCGTGCCAGAGAGGCTGCGATCGCTGCAACTTCTTCTCCACTGCTGGAAACTTCTATCGATGGTGCGGGTGGCGTCGTCTTCAATATCACAGGCGGCAGCGACCTTACTCTGCATGAGGTCAATCAGGCTGCTGAGATCATCTACGAAGCCGTGGATCCAAATGCCAACATCATCTTTGGTGCGGTGATTGATGATCGCCTCCAAGGAGAAATTCGAATTACTGTGATTGCTACGGGCTTTAGCGCAGAGGCTCGAAACATTCCATCGATGGCTAATAGTAGCCGCGTAACGCCGATCACGCGTGCGCCTGGCAGCAATAATTTTGATGAGCCGCAGCAAACCACGATATTGCCAACAGAAGGTGGCGCTGAAGATCCATCTAATCAACCTGTGATATCGCCGAACTTAGATATTCCTGAGTTCTTGCAGCGTCGTCGCAATCGATAATGGCGACTCGTCAGCCTGCGACAGCATTCATACCCCCTGTTGCCCTAACTATTGCTGGGTCTGATAGTGGCGGTGGTGCGGGCATACAAGCTGATTTACGGACGTTTTCGTTCCATCTTGTGCATGGCACAAGTGCGCTTACCTGTGTTACCGCACAAAATACGATGGGCGTGAAGCGAGTAGATGCCCTCCCCCCTGACGCCGTCATTGCCCAAATAGAAGCCGTGACCGGTGATATTGGTGTGCAGGCAGCAAAGACTGGAATGTTGCTGAATCAAGCACTTATTGAAGCCGTTGCGGCCCATTTAATCCAGCACCCAATTGCCAATCTGGTGGTTGATCCGGTGATGGTTTCTCGTACGGGCGATACGCTGATTGCAGAAGGTGCGATCACGGCAATGCGTCAGCAGCTACTACCGTTGGCTACCATTCTCACGCCTAATCGCTACGAAGCCCAGATGCTAGCGAATATGGATATTTTGACCCTAGCCGATATGCAAACAGCGGCGCAAAGAATTCATGCGTTGGGTGCTAAAGCTGTGATTGTCAAAGGCGGCGGCTTTTCAGGTGAGCTGCGGGGCGTAGATGTTTGGTTTGATGGTGAGCGCTTAGAAACGCTCAGTACAGAGCAGGTAAACACAACCCATACCCATGGAACAGGCTGTACGTTATCCAGTGCAATTACGGCAAATTTGGCGAAGGGGTGTGCACCTTTAGCTGCCGTCAAACAAGCGAAGCACTATGTGACGCAAGCTTTGCATCATTCACTTGCAATCGGTCACGGCCAAGGCCCTGTCGGGCACTTTTATTCTTTACTGCCTCACGTTACTGATTCACCTTAGTCATTCACTTTACTGCTCCATACTGATGCCCAGTCCTGACAAGTTTTGTCTTCAGGGCCGTAGGGATGCATGCCGCATACCAGCATATTGCCGCCGTGGGTGCTGCCGTTGTAATACTTGCAGCCTATGCAGGGATGGTGTTCTTGTAGGTAGGGCGTAATGGTGTTGGTAATGGGCGCCGTCACTTCTTCTATCCAGGGGGTAAGGCGCTGATAGATGAAGAGTTCAGTGGCATCAATGCTCTCTTCTACCTGCTGATGAATCTCGATGACAACAGGGCTGATGGCCTCGGCTACATTGTCTGCGGCATGAGCGATCGCTTGATCTGTCTCTTCTACAATTTCAACTAGCCATTGACCTGATTCTTGTGCGGCTTCGTCTAAGTTGTTTTGAAGCTGCCGTAGCCATTCATCCATCACGTGTCTTCCTATTTTTAATAGGCTACGTTCTTTAGACCCGTGTACTTGGCCTTCCCATAGCCTGATTCGAGATTAAGCTTTGATAGCCTGACTCAACTGATAGTCTGCAGGCTGCGGAAAGAGCATAGCCTATCTGAGCTTTTGTAGTTCTTCGCGAAGGGTTGCCACCTCTTGGCGGAGTGCTTCTGCCTGCCGTTCTTCTGCGGTCATCGATTCGCTGTCGTCCAAAATCTGAATTTGTCTGGGGCCATCTGTATCATCGGCTGTGCCACTGGGATTTACCTCAGCGCCTGCTGCCTCAGCGCGCTCCACCATATCGTTCATCATTTTTTGGGCTTCTTCTGTGGTTAGCTCGCCGCGCTCTACGAGCTCATCCACAATCTTTTGGGCTTGATTTTTGAGATCGCCAAAAGCACCCCCGGCTTTTTCTCCCGCGTAGGATGCAATCCCTACACCCAGATAAAATGCCTTTTGCACTAAGTTGCCAAACCCTGCCATCAGCTTGCTCCCAAAGATTGGTCAGAAAATATTGAACGTGTTTCAAGGATAAAAAGAAAAGGCGACCCTTGACCACCGCAGTAACCGCCTACAGAGGTAGGCTTAACCCACTATGCCAGTCTTCTAAGTGGTTCACGCGATCTATCTGCCGAAGCTAGCTGGATTGCTCTGGTTGGTTTGTTCTGGTTGGTTTGTTCTGGTGGCTTTGCTCTAGTTGGATTGAGCTGGCGGATTGAGCTGGTTTATAGGCTGGCTTGCGAGCGCTGGCGGATTCGGAAAGTGGAATCTATGGCTAAGAGAGGGCTACCTGACGGAATGAGCCTCTCAAGCCAAACCCTTTTAAAGCTAAAAGGCCCGGAGTTCACGCCTATCACAAGCATCCCGTATTGCTGCTACCTTCCGGTCCTGACAAGATTTGGGCGTTGTAATTGCATGAGTCCGAGCCATCCTTAGGATAGCATTCCTGTGGCCCAGAATGTGCAGATAATCTGGAATACTGCTGTAACGCTGGCTGTTCGTTTTGGTGTTGAGTCTTAGATTTTTAGGGCCTTGAGCCTTAAGGCTGGTCAGTTAGTTTAAGATGCTGGCGATATCTGCTACGGTGCGACGAATTTCTAGGAGGAGGATGCCTTGTTTTACTTCAGGGTTCGCGAGTACTAGCAAGAGGGCATCGCTGTTGCAGAGCGTCAGAATGCTATAGCCTTGAGAGCCTGATAAGGTGATGTGCTGCATTTGGCCGCGCTGTAGCTCGGTGCCAATGCGATCACTAATGGCCATAACTGCGGCGGCCATGGCGGCGGCGCGAGACTCTTCGATATCGGCAGATAAAGCACTCGCTACTGGCAATCCATCATGGGTGGCCAGTACGGCTCCCTGCACATGGGGTGTGCTGGTCACAAAGGTGCGAATTGTCTCTTGTAGCTTGTCTGTGTCTATGGCCATGCCGCTAAGCCGTCTCTGCGGAAAGCTCGGTTTGTGAGCCGTTTTCTTGGGTCAGCTCTGCGTTGGAAAGTGCCAAAGTCTTCTCTAAGATCTGTTGTTCAACAAAGGCTATGACGGTGCTGTTTTGCTCGGTCTCTTTTCCTTCTATGAAGGTGACGAGCTGATAAGGGTGTGCGTTAAGCGCTTCTACATAGCTGGCGCTGTAGCTCAATAGACGGCTATTTCCTGTGCATGACCAAGTGGTGGTGGGCGGGTGGGTGCTACTGGCATGTGTGGCACCAGACGTTGTTTGTTTGAGCAATGCCATCATGGTTTGCGATCGCCCGCTGCTTACCGATACACCCCCAATAATGCTGTGCAGCAGCCGCGCTGTGACTTCTGTGCTCAACAGATTTTTATTTTCTCGGTCATCTCCTAGAAAAGTTT
The DNA here is from genome assembly GCA_045110585.1 of Phormidesmis sp. GTDB lineage: Bacteria > Cyanobacteriota > Cyanobacteriia > Phormidesmidales > Phormidesmidaceae > Phormidesmis. Next base: position 28,384 of record JBGCGG010000131.1, read on the forward strand.
TTTCTCTGCCGTAAGGGCGATCGCACCATATTTTTTGATTGAGATTGACCGCGCGTAGCTCTGGCCAACCCAAATGCTGAAAATAGCGATTCACAATATTGCGTTGATATTGCCAAGTTTCGGCTGGCCCCGACGATAGCTCTGGCCCGCTGGTAGTCCCGCTTAAGGCATCTACCACGTAACTCATGGCATCTGTGCTGCCAGCCATCATGTCTTGCATGGCCCGCTCTAGTTCTGCCGATGGCTGCAACATGCCTTGTTCTAACCACACTTGCACTGCTACTAAGTAAAACAGCGCCACCATGCCCATTGGTTCCATGCGCTCCACTCCCCGATAGCTGGCTCCTCGGGGCTGATACTGCCAGAAGGCTTCCGCGCTGAGTGCGCCGCCTGTGTTGACTTGGTAGGGCGGCTCATACACAATCCACGTCAGCGCAATTTGATTAGGTGCGAGCTGCGGAAAGCTGTCCCAGGTGGTTTCTAACACCTGATCGAGCGCAGACTGAAAAACAGGCGTAGGCAGAAAAAACTTGGCAGGCATAGGTAACTAATCGTCCTCAACATGCGGATCATTAAAAATGCGGATTACAAACATGTGAATCACATCAATTCGGATTCATGCAAATGCTCAAGTCATGTAAATGCTTAACTCATGTAAATGCTTAATTCATGTAAATGCTTAACTCATGTAAATCCTAGATCTGTTCCCTTCCCTGCATGTACCCGCGCTAACTGCTCATACTTTTGAGCATGTTCAATCAGCTCTTGGGCTTCTGCTTCAGAAAGGGTACGCAAGACTTTACCAGGCACACCCACAACTAGCGATCGCGCTGGGACATCTTTGGTGACTACGCTGCCAGCTCCAACGATGCTACCGGTTCCTACGCGTACTCCATTCAGCACCACCGCGCCAATACCAATTAGGCACCCCCGCTCAATATGGGCGCTGTGAATGACCGCTTTATGGCCTACCGTCACCGCGTCTTCTAACACTGTGGGCAGCCCCGGATCGCCATGTAAAACCGCGCCATCTTGGACATTGCTACTGGCCCCCAGGCGAATGTCTTCGACATCGCCTCTTACGACAGCGCCATACCAAATGCTGGCGCCTTCGCCCACTGCCACGCGACCTATCACCGTTGCATTCGGCGCAACAAAAGCGGCTTTAGAAATATCAGGCTCAGGCCAAAACTGACTGGGCGCAGTGAGTAAAGTCATCGTTGTTGCTGAGTGATCGCAAAGAAAATTAAATCAGATAGCTGAGCCAACAACCTTAGATAAAGGCATTGAAAACCGCTGCAAATGAGCGCGAAAGTTATAATAAAGCCATATAAAAGCAATTGATTAGGATGCTCGGCTCTGCCTCTCAATATCCCATATATGGCCCAGAAGTACAGTGCCCCCACTGTCGTCAAACCATTCCCGCCTTATTGCTCACAGATAGTTATCTATGTTCTCGGCACGGTGCCTTTGAGGCCAACCCTGATACCCATGAGCTGATCCACGTACAGTCAGGCCGTCACTGGCAGCGCTGGGAAGACCGCTGGTACCGCCAGCACACCCATCCCGATGGGATTCGTTTTGAAATTCATGAGGAGCTAGATAGACTCTATACGCAAGGGTTACGAGCCACCCGAGTCATCATTGCTGAACGCTACGAGACTTTGATGATGCCGTACTTGGAGCATGGTGCACCTTGGCAAGACAAAGACGGTGAGAAAATTCCGAAGCTATATGGCTTACCGGTTGCATTTAGTGACCCGGCTGAGGATGAACCTCGCTGGGCCATCATCAACTTCGATTTGGAAAAGGAGCCGGGTGTTCCAACGCAGTATCGGTATCTCAAAATTTTTGAGTAAGCTGTCTATGGTTTAGGGGTGATGGATTAAGCGCTGTGGATTAAGGCAATATATACGAACTCGTCTGTTCCTCAAGATTAAGAACTGGTTTGGTGGTGAGTGCTTTGATTCGGTGTCTAGGAGAACGAGAGCACTTGTATAAAAATTAACGTTTACTTAAAGTTGCGACTTTAGATAGAGTGAATTAAGAACTCATCCGGCGTTTGAATCCGTCATCATCAGTAAGTGTGAGCCGTTATAGCCCTCACAAGATAGCCTCTGGAACTCTGTTCTTATGCATCACGCCTCCATTAAGACTGCTGATATTCACCAGGCTGTTGCTTTTTATGAGCAGCTGGGGTTTGAGGTGAAAACGCGGTTCACAGCGGGTATTACGTTAGCCTGCTGGATGGAAGGGTTAGGGGGCCGTATAGAACTGATGCAGGTGCCTGAACCTCGCCCGGCTTTGGATGCGTTTGTCGATGAGCATTACACCGGGTATTACCACTTATCGTTTGACTTAAGCGATCGCACCTCTAGCTTAAAACAGTGGTTACGCCACTTAGAGCAAAAGGCCGAACAGGCTGGTAGCCGCATTAGCGTGTTGCTGGCACCACAGCAGCAGCAAATTGGTGATGAGCTATACGAGGTGGCTTTTTTAGCGGATACGGATGGGTTGCCGCTGGAGTTTTTACGGCGCATTGATGCGACCGCTGAGGCATCTATCGCTGAGGCATCTATCGCTGAGACATCTATCGCTGAGACATGTCGGGGCGCTGAACATTCATCGCAGCCTGATGCTCAGGCTGCGATGAACAAAACGGCTTTAGCTCAAACAACTTCAACTAAAACGGCTTTAACAGACGGAACGCAAGCGGAGATAGAGAAATAACGATGGGCATTGATGTAATGCCGTTTGCTGATAATTGGGCGTACTTAAAAACAGAGCTGTGCTGGTTAGATCGGCTGCTAATGCTCGCGGTTTCCCGTCAGCGTAAAGAAACCAGCAAAATTAATAAGGTCGTCAGTGCGAAAGGCGATCATGTGAGCGCCCATTGGTGGAAAGGCATTATTGCCGTCAGCAAGCCCGGTTACGATGACACGCGCGTTCCAGCCTCAACGAAAATTGTGCCCATTAGCCCTAAATCCTCAGTCGCTAAAGACTGTCCTAAAGAGGCCACGCTCCCTAAGGAGCGTAAAAAAGTGGGCTATCAACAGCAGATAGAAGCGCGTATTCAAGCCAGTGCCAAAGAGAAAACGGTGCTTGCTTTGCCTTCTGTGCGCCATTATCTCAATCTCTCCCTGTTCGAAAAAAATCTGTTGCTATTGACCCTCGCACCCGAGATTAATCAACGCTACGGAAAGCTATATCACTACTTGCAAACGGGGGAAGACACAGCCACAATTTCAGGTGCGACTGCTTCTGATCTGCCGACGTTGGATTTGGCCTTGCGACTGCTGTGTAGAAATGATTTAGAAAGGCGGCGATCGCGTGCCAGTCTCACGGCCCCCGGCTCCCTAGTCGAAAAGCGCATTCTTCACTACATTGCGCCGTACAGCACCACAACCCGTCTCAACAGCTACCTTCAGCTCAATGATGATTGGGTAGATTACCTGCTAGCTGAACAGCCCGACCAGCACGTGCTGTTTTCCAAACTCGCGACACCTTCTGTTACAGCGTCACCCCCTAAGCAAGTCGCTACCGACAAAGTTGAGCGAAATGCAGTTGCCAAATCGGCACCGACTGCGTCGCCTACCGCCTTACTGGCCCTACCTGCACCCACACCTGCTACCCGCGCTGTCAAAATTACCCAGCCCAGTGTCCCTTGGGATAAAGTGATTTTGCCAACTTCGCTGGTAGCTCAGCTGCAAACCTTAGCTCATCAAGCATCCACCAGTATTCTCACCCGCTACGCCAACCCGCTCACCGCCAGCTACACTAACGTCGGCGGTATTCCGGCCCAAATTTCCACGCCTGCTCCGATGCCTGGAAAAGTGGCCTTACTCATAGGCGAAACCGGTACGGGTAAGACAACCGCAGCCGGTGCTATGGCAACCTCTTCTCGTCAGCCCCTTTGCATCCTCGATTTACGGCAGGTGCATCCCGTCCATTGGAAAGACGTGATCGAATCGTTGAATGCTAACCGGTATCCTGTTTTGCTGATTCGGGGTGCTTCTCTATGGTTTGGTCGTCACAGTCCTTTGCCCAAGGCCGAACTAGCTGAATGGCTCTATCATCGCCAAACCTCACCCGGCCTGACCTTACTCAGTACGCGCTACACCCACACCATTAAAGCCCACTGGCGGCAGCAGATAGGAACGGTTTTAACGCTGCCTTTCCCCAATAAAAATGCCCGCACCATGCTGTGGCGACAGGCATTTTCAGGAATTATGTGTAGCGACACTATTGACTGGGATATAGTCGCCAAGCAGCTCAAGCTGTCGGGAGGGGCCATTGACTCTGTGGCCCGAGATGCTGTTGCGATCGCGCAATCTAAAAACGCCAAGGCTATCAGCATTCGCCATATTCAGCAGGCCCTGGCCCAGCGAGACAAGGCCCTAGCGCAAGCCATTAAGCACTAGCTGTCTTAAGGCTGAGGTTCAGCACTGACCATCTTCAGCGCTAGCTGTCTTAGCTGCCTTACGCACTGGCCGCCTCAAGCGAACTCACGTTCTTTAGGCCAATGCCCTTACAGGTTCGTTTAATCAGGCCAGTCAACACTTTCCCTGGCCCCACTTCCACCACCGATTCAACACCCTGCTCAGGGAGATTAAGCGAAATCTCGCGCCAGCGCACCGAGCCTGTGATTTGCTGACGCAGCCTTTCTTTTAAGCTGGCTGCTGCAGTTTCGGGGGTCGGATCTACGTTGGACATGACTGGAATACTGGCATCTTTAAACGGTACCTCTGCCAGCATTTTTTCAAATGCTTCAGCCGCTTCAGCCATCAAGGGAGAATGGAACGCGCCACCGACGTTGAGCTTAACGGCTCGCTTGGCTTTCACTTCATTTATCACCGTGTCTACGGCTTCGGGTGTCCCTGAAATAACGACTTGACTGGCATTGTTGTCATTGGCGAGCACTACCCCTTCCGTTTCGGCGAGCTTGGCTTCTAGCTCATCTCGTTTGAAGCCCATGAGCGCGGCCATTGCCCCAGCCGAGGCTTGAGACATGAGTTCGGCGCGATGCTTGACTAGGCGTAACCCAGCTGCAAAGTCGAAGACACCGGCTGCGTAGAGGGCAGAGTATTCGCCCAGGCTATGACCAGCCACCACATCGGGCTGCTGTCCTTGGGCGGTGAGCAAATCAGCCAGGGCACATTCGATGACGTAGAGGCAAGGCTGCGTGTAGAGGGTGTGGCTGAGCTTATCTTCGTGTTGGCTAATGGTTAATACTGACCAGCCGAGAATTTGCTCAGCTTCTGCAAAGCGAGCCGCGGCCACTTCGGCGAGGTCTGCGCCCATACCAACGGCCTGTGAACCCTGGCCAGGGAATACCCATGCGGTTTTTGCCATGAGAGATAACTTCCTTAAAGCGTGTGAAAAAATCAGAAAATAAGGTGAAGTGTGTGGTGAATGGCGTTAGCCCCACTTCAGAATGGCTGCACCCCAAGAGAGACCGGCACCAAACCCAGATAGAGCTAGCGTATCGCCCGCTTTTATCTTGCCGCTGCGAACCCATTCATCTAAAGCAATGGGAATAGACGCTGCGTCGGTGTTGCCGTGCTTAGCCATGTTGCTCACCACTTTCGCCGTATCGATACCGAGGCGCTTAGCGGCAGCATCTAAGATGCGCTGATTGGCTTGATGAAGAATGAGCCAGTCAATATCGTCGGTGGTGAGCCCTGCATGGAAAATGGATTTTTCTAGCACTTCAGGGACACGGTTGACCGCGAAACGGTAGACCTCTCGTCCGTTCATGGCAACGTTGCTGAAGTTGCCGTCTTGGGTGCTGATATCGCCAATGAGCGGGTTAGACGTTCGCTCATATGCAGCATTGAGACAACCATTCATGCTGCCATCGCTGTGCATTTCAAAGCTGAGCAGATTTTCGGTTTGGCTGCGCTGCATGACAATAGCGCCTGCCCCATCGCCAAATAAAACGCAGGTGCGGCGATCGCTCCAATCCGTTAGGCGAGATAAAATATCGGCGCCAACCACCACGATGTTTTGGTACGCGCCAGTGCGGATGAACTGAGCTGCCGTAATAAGTGAAAAGACAAAGCCAGAGCATGCAGCTGTAATGTCGAAGGCTACTGCCCTCGTGGCCCCTAACTCTGCTTGAATTTGGCAGGCAGAGCCAAACAGATCATCCGGCGTAGAGGTGGCCAAAATAATCAGGTCAATGTCGGTTGGTTGTAGGTTGGCTTGGGCGATCGCTTTGCCCGCTGCCTCAGCTCCAATGGAGCGAATAGACTCTTGGGCACTGGCAATGTGACGCTGACGAATGCCTGTGCGCGTTGCAATCCACTCGTCAGAGGTATCTACTACCTGGGCAAGCTGCTCGTTGCTGAGCGCAATATCTAGCTGAGCTGAGCCGCTGCCCACAAAGGCGACACCAAAGGCTGAACCAGCGTTGGCGTTAGCGCCGAGCACCGCCTGGTTCGCAGACTCAGGAGAATCAGTTGACTGAGTCATTTAATTATTTACCTGTGGCTTTAGCTGTCGCTTTTGCTGTGGCCGCAACCTTCTGGTACTGGCCTTTAATTCGATCAATGACCTGGTTATCCACCGCATCTTTAGCAAGGCGAATGGCGCTGAAAATAGACGGTGCCTTGGAGCTACCATGACTAATCACCGCAATCCCGGCAACCCCTAACAACAGTCCGCCTCCATGCTCCGCATGATCTACCCGCTGCTTCACGCGCTTCAGGTTGCCTTTCATGAGCGTGCAGCCAATTTTGCCGCGCTTGCCTCGTGGCAGTTCCTCACGCAAAATTTGCAGCACCGACTCGCCAACTGCTTCCGCAAACTTCAGCAGTACATTTCCGGTAAAGCCATCACAGACGATGACATCAAAATCACCCGAGAGCACATCTCGGCCTTCGGCATTGCCCACAAAGTTAATGACATCTTGCTCGCTGAGGGCTTTGTGCACTTGCAACACAACCTCGTTGCCCTTACTTTTCTCTTCCCCGATACTCAGCAAGCCAACTTTAGGCGACTCGTTGCCCAGCACGTACTGAGAATAAATGCTGCCCATCATGGCGAACTGCTCTAGGTACTGCGGGCGGCAGTCTACATTAGCGCCGACATCCAAAATCAGTACGGGCTTACCTGCAATTACCGTCGGAAAGACAGCCCCAATGGCAGGCCGATCAATGCCTTTCACGCGGCCTAGCCTCAGAAGTGCGGCCGCCATCGCTGCACCCGAGTGGCCTGCTGACACAACGCCATCGGCACGCCCTTTTTTGACCAAATCCATCGACACATTGATGGAGGCTTGCGGCTTGCGGCGCAATGCCTTAAGCGGCTCTTCGTGCATTTCAATCGTGCCTTCTGCGGGCACAATCTCAATGCCTTTGAGCAAATCCGGCTGCGATACAGAGGCTTTAATTTGCTCGGGATCGCCTACCAGCAGGATCTCAATGCCTAGCTCTTCCTTAGCTCGAATAGCACCGGCTACAACCTCCGCAGGGGCATAATCACCGCCTGTTGCGTCTACTGCAATGCGTACCTGCGTTGAATTCATTCAGCTATATCCCAACAAAAAAGTCTGATAGAAACCTTAAGAATTCTATCAGACTTCAAGAACACAGTTGAAAAGTCGGTTATTCTTTCCGCTATTTCCCCACTAGTGATTCTGCTGTTAAGGACGTTTTCGCCGAGCTGTTCTGTCGCGGCTACGCCTCTTGTGTGGCGGTTACTCTTCTCCGGGTTCAACGATTCTTTGGAAGAGATAGCCTGTGCCTCGGGCCGTCAAAATCAGCTCAGGGTTGCTGGGGTCATCTTCTAACTTGGCCCGTAGACGTGAAATGTGGACATCTACTACACGGGTATCGACATGACGCTCAGGGGTATATCCCCATACTTCTTGCAAAATTTCAGAGCGGGAGAAAGGCTCACCAGAACGACTGACCAGTAGTTCTAATAAGCTAAATTCCATGCCTGTGAGCCGAATCCGATCATCGCCTTTGTACACTTGACGCTTGTTCGTATCAATTCGGATGTTGTTGATGGTGATAACACCAGAGCTGGGAATACCCGAGGCTCCTGTTTTCTCAACTCTACGGAGAACGGAGCGAATACGGGCTTCTAGCTCTTTAGGAGAGAAGGGCTTTACAACGTAGTCATCAGCACCTAGCTCCAAGCCGGTGATTCTATCGGCAACGTCGCCTAGGGCCGTCAGCATGATGATAGGAATGTCAGACTCTTTTCTCAGCTCTTGGCAAACGCCGTAGCCATCGAGCTTGGGCATCATTACATCGAGTACAACCAAGTCTGGGATGGTGCTACGAAAGGTTTCTAGGGCTTCTTCGCCATCTGCGGCTGTAACAACATCGTAGCCAATCATGGATAGGCGAGTTTCGAGAATCCGGCGAATGCTGGCTTCATCGTCAACAACGAGGATCTTTTCTTTAACGCTTTCCAAAGCTCTCTAAACTCCTATAAAGGTTGTGGCTAGACATATTCATCGGTCGCAGATGCTCCATCAAGCCATTCGAGGGAGATACTTAAACCAAATTTAGGTATCTGAATCAAAAGGGCATCTGAACGAAACATCGAAGATGAACAAATGGCCTGTGAAAGTTAGCTGTCACAATAACTTCATAAAGATCGCCTTTATGAAGACTGCGGAAATATATTACAGCTACTTTTGTGCAGAATTGTAATCCTACTCCATAATTGTATGACTTAATTTCTGCTGTAAATCGCCTCACCATCTGGGTTTCAAGGTTTCTTAAGGTTTGTTCTGTATTCCAAAGAACAAATACAAATGGCTATAACTCAAGAGTACCAATGGGTTTAGGTTCATGAAAGTTATTGCTTCACCACAATTCAGGGTATTTTCAATGACATATTTAATTACACGAAAATGAAGGAATCCTCTCGTTTTTGCGAAGAAATGTATCAAAAACTACCGAATCATCGCTGCCTTTGACGGTGGCAGTGGCGCACGGTCAGACACAAATAGCTACTTTTCAGTCGGTAGGTTGTTGAGTCTTTTGCCGTCTCGGGGTGGATTGCGGCTTGAAGGTTGAGTACGTTTATACTATTTTGTGAATGGAATGAATGTAGATGAACACTGAATAGCCCAGCATTCGCAACATCTTATGGCCAAAACGCGCTCTGTCTATGTTTGTAATGCCTGTGGCGCAGAATCACGCCAGCACTTTGGGAAATGCCCAACCTGTAATAGCTGGAATTGTTTGGTTGAGCAGCGGTTAGAAGAAAAAGAGACTTCGACGACACGCCCTAGCATGAAGTCTCGGAGCACAACGAGTCGTAAGCGAAAAGCACCGGCTCAACCGAGATTATCGTTGACGTTTAATCAAATTCAAGACCACCCACAAGCGCGGATTCCATCAGGCTATTTTGAGCTAGATAGGGTTTTAGGGGGCGGGATTGTGCCCGGTTCACTGGTGCTGTTAGGAGGTGATCCAGGGATTGGAAAATCTACGCTGTTGTTGCAAACTGCGAATCAGCTGGCGAAAGAGACTCCGATTTTGTACGTATGTGCAGAAGAATCGGGGCAACAGGTTAAGCTGCGATCGCTCCGACTGGGGATGGCCGATAACAATGGTAAGCCCTCTGCCAGCGTCCACGAAAATCTTTATTTGTTGCCAGAAACAAATTTAGAAACCGTGTTAGAAGAGTTAGAATCTCTGCGGCCTAAGGTGGCCATTATTGATAGTATTCAAGCGTTGTTCTACTCGGCGCTAACCTCGGCCCCAGGGTCGGTTGCGCAGGTAAGAGAATGTACCTCTGCGCTGATGCAGCTCGCTAAAAAAGAGAATATTTCTTTGTTTATTGTGGGGCATGTGACCAAAGAAGGCGCGATCGCTGGCCCCAAAGTATTAGAACATTTAGTTGATACGGTGTTGTATTTTGAGGGCGATCGCTTCGCGAGCCATCGTTTGTTGCGCTCTGTCAAAAACAGATTTGGAGCGACTCATGAACTAGGCGTATTTGAAATGGTGGATAAGGGCTTGGAGGAAGTGCTCAATCCTTCTGAGCTGTTTATGAGCAGCCAGGAAGAGAACGTACCAGGCGTGGCCACTATTGTGGCTTGTGAAGGCACACGTCCGCTGGTGGTGGAGTTGCAGTCTTTAGTGAGTCCGACTAGCTACAGCTCACCGCGCCGCTCTACCACAGGGGTAGAACACAATAGGCTATTGCAAATTCTGGCGGTGCTCGAAAAAAGAGTGGGGATTCCGCTATCTAAATTAGATGCCTATGTGGCTTCTTCTGGTGGCTTGAATGTCGGCGAGCCTGCGGCAGATTTAGGGGTGGCTGTGGCTGTGGCCGCGAGTTTTCGCGATCGCATTATCGATCCTGAACTGGTGCTGATTGGGGAAGTGGGCTTAGGCGGCCAAATTCGCCCTGTTTCGCAAATGGAGCTACGGCTAAAAGAAGCTGCCAAGCTTGGGTTTAAGCGGGCGCTGGTGCCTAAGGGCCAAAAACGCGGCGGGATGGGAATGGAGGTGATTGAAGTTGGGCGGGTTGTGGATGCGATCGCGACTGCGCTGGCGAATTCCACCCAGCACGACCCACTCCAGGAGTCTTAGGAGAAAACGTGTACCTTTCACTTTACAAGTATCCTATTACACTAGCAGTATGCGGAACTGCCCATATCTCGTTAGCTCATGTCAGAAACCACAGATATGAAGATATAAAAAATTAATGCTGCTCTACATGGCTGAACTCAAAGGCCATAATTCATTAAAAGCACGACAAATCAGACGTAACTATACTTAATGTAATTTTCTGATAGAGTTTGCTTCTGAACCCGCTAGGTTGTAGAGAAAATTAGAATGAAAGGACTAACCGCTATTGATTTATTTGCTGGAGCGGGCGGCCTCAGCTGTGGGCTGGTTTCAGAAGGATTCAACATAGCTGCTGCAGTAGAAGTCGATCCAACTTCTGCTAAGAGTTACATGATGAACCATAAGGCGGTAAATGTACTCATCGACGATATTCGCCACCTCAGTGGGCCATACATCCTTGAGAAAGCAAATATCCGTCGAAAAGAACTCGACTTGCTTACGGGTTGTCCTCCATGCCAAGGTTTTTCAACTCTTCGCACCAAACGGAAAGCCATATCAGAAGTAGACGCTCGGAACGATTTAATTAAAGAAGTTTTGCGTTTAACACGTTCGATGCGTCCACGAACAGTAGTCATAGAAAACGTACCTAATTTAGCAGCAGACAATCGTTTTGCTGAATTTAGAAAAGGACTGCAAAAAGCTGGTTACAAGTCTGAGTATGCAGTAGTTAATGCATCTAATTTTGGAGTTCCACAACGCCGTAAGCGTCTAGTACTCATAGCCTTTAGGGATAAAGAAATTCCATTGAATTGGTCTACTTATCATCATCATCCAGCCACAGTCCGAGATGCAATAGGCCAGTTGGAAACCGCAGGTCATAGCGGAGATCATCTACATGACATTCCAGAACAGCGAACGGACGCTGTAATGAAAAGAATTAGGGCGACACCTAAAAATGGTGGTAGCCGCAAAGACATCCCTCATGAACTACAGTGTGCATGCCATATGAAGCGAAGTAGTGGATTCTTTGATGTGTACGGTCGGATGGCATGGGATAGTGTCTCTCCTACGATTACTAGTGGATGTAGTAATCCATCTAAAGGACGCTTTCTTCACCCTGAAGAAGATCGAGCAATCACACTGAGGGAAGCAGCTTTATTACAAACATTTCCTCCTGATTATAAGTTCTGTCTTGATCGGGGTAAAGACCATGTGGCACGTCAGATAGGAAATGCCTTTCCACCTAAGCTTATTAGGCCTATTGCCAAAGTTATAAAGCAAGTTTTATCAACAACATGAGTCAGAGTAAACCTGTAATGGAGCTTGAGAAAAGCGTAAAAGCTTTAGAAAGCAAAGAACCTCATATTCACAGTTTACGATTTCCTAACTATCGGAATCTTCAACCCGACAGTGAACTACCTTTTGACTTTCCAATCACAATTTTACTTGGTCAAAATGGAACCAATAAAAGTTCTATACTCCATGCTCTTTACGGAAGCCCTTATAAAAAAACTGTTGCAGATTTCTGGTTTGAAACAAAGCTTGATGCCATTCCTGAAACAAAAAATGGACGAAAGCAAAGTATCATTCACCGATATAAACGAGACGGTGAGATAGTCGAGTGTATTAAAGCCCGCGCCCCACGAAAAGAAAACCCTGACTACTGGGAGCCTGTTAGACATAGTAAAGTTTATGGCTTACCTACAAGTGGCACAAGAATACCACCCATAGCTCTTAAAGTATTACATTTAGACTTCAGGGGAGAACTACCTGCTTTTGACAAATATTTTTATTTCCCTGATCCCAAGCATCTCGCTCAACGAGAACGTGATGCTAGGAAGCGTAATGGACAACGCAGACAGCAATATAGAAAACAAGACTATCTAAGAAGTCGCTCAACGCAATTAAAGAAAGAAATAGAACTGCACGGTCAAAAACTTGAAGGGAAAGAACTAAACATCCTGCGATATATTCTTCAACGGAATTACATAAGCGGAAAGTTTCTTAAACACACCTTATTTCATGGGCATGAAGGGTGGACCATTCTTTTTCAAACTCAGCAAGTTGAAAGTTATTCAGATGCTTTCGCTGGTAGTGGTGAATCAGCGGCAGCGTTGCTTGTACACAATGTCCTAAGCGCAGATTCTAAGACCTTGATTTTGCTTGACGAGCCAGAAACATCACTACATCCCCGCGCACAGCAACGTATGCTGGAATTTATCGCAGATCAAGCAGTCAAAAAAGATTTGCAGATTGTGATCACAACACACTCTAAATGCTTTGCAGAGCGGTTACCTCAGAAAGCAATTCGTGTTCTTTCACCTGAGGCAAATGGTGTAGTAATACAGACTAATCTCTCCATTAATGAAGCCTTTCATGAGATTAGTAACTTACCGTCTGGGAAAACAATTCTCGTAGAGGATAAGCGAGCACAGTCTATAGTTTTTGCCGCTTTAGCTCTCGAATCCAACCAAGTATCAAAAGAATTTAAAGTAATTGTACGAAGTGGTGGAACATCAAAAATATATAGAGACATACAGGCACATGCGAACTCTGGGAAACAAGATACATTCGTCATCCTAGATGGCGACCATAATCCGCAAGAATCAATTCCTACTTCGGGCGAGTTACCACAGGGTACAGAAGATTTAGAGAACCTTATTAAACGGTTGACAAAAGGCAATAATACATCTGGTCCAGACTTAAAGTTTTTTGATAACCAAGCAAGAAATCGGTACATAGAGTTCTTGAGACAATTTGTTAGATATTTACCGGGAGAAACACCTGAGCAACTTGTTTGGGATGACTCAGTTGCCAAAGAGTTATTAGGAAGTGAGTTACTTCCTTCAATTCAAAAGACAAAGGACTATAAGCGTAAGATCCATGAAATTGCAGCCAATAAACCAGGATTAGATGATGACACTGTATTTAGGTTAATGCTATCGAGGTTACTAGAAAATCATACCGATCCTCGTCGCACAAAATTAATTCAGTGTGTTCGAAGCATCCGAATCTAGTAATTAGAAGAGAATCTAGCCTCCTACAGAAAGGACTAACATCTAAACTGAATTGAGATAAATACGCTGCAAGAGCGTCCTCTAAACACCAGGAGAGCTAGTAGATCTCCCATAAATCTACCCCAGTGATGATGTAAGAGATGGTAAAGCGCAGCAACGTAGAAATACGTGTTAATTCGGTTTTAAATAGCCTATAAATATGTAGGCCTGACGCAGATCTCCGCCCGCTGAAGGGTTTCCTGTAAGGCGGGGTAGGTCGGCAAACCTGAAACGAAGCGAACAACCATCCCTGTGCAACTTCCTCGCAACTATCGCTCGAGGCACCGCGACGAGGAGATCTACTACAGGCTAGGCATTGAAAAGTAAGTAGGGAGAGGTTTCAAGCAGAATTGATTAATCCGAACTTACGTTAAGTCAAGCCAGGAAAGTTGTAGATGAAATCGCAACTACCCTAGCCAATTTAACCCAACACGACCCCGCGCACTTCCCTCAACTTGCGTCACTTCACAGAGTCAAAATTCATCGTCGTTCAGCTCAATTTAGTTAAGCCTAATTTAGACTTGCTCAGTTTGATGAAACTGACCACGACTCAAGGTAATTTCACCAAAGCCAGGCACCCAAGAAACCCACTCACCTGGAAAGGTTTCACACAGCAGCAGTGCCTCATCATGACTATAGTCAGAAGGAGCATTGCGCAAGGCTACCCACAGCCCACTTTCAGGCTGAAAGAGAGAATGATCGCGCTTAGACTCAGCGGAAGCAACAGACGAGACGGCTTGTGTATTCGTAGTCATAATCAGACGATATTTTAGATTTTATGTAGTCTATGTTACAGAAAAATATCAGTCTCATAGGAGTTGTCTTAAAAGTTCAAATACAGATGAGCAGTACTTTCACCCGTTCGCACTGTAATTGACTGATAAAAGATTGCGGTCTTAACCGTCAGTGTTAAACCGACACCGTCAAAAACGTCGTATCGCCACAAATATTCCGTATAGCATTGTAACAAAAGCATCACATTCCATACGGACGTACGAAACCAGCGATCGCTTTACACTTGGCAACAGTAATAATACTTAAGGCATAGGGTGATTCCTCACCTGCCATAGGTTTGTATGCATCTACGTATTCATGAGCAAGTTTGTACAGTTACTCGAAGAAGGTATCGAGTGTTGGAATCAGTGGCGCGAACTCTCTCCGCATCTTCCTTGTACGTTAGAGGGAGAATATTTGCCCCGGGGCTACTTTTATGAGGGCAATTTTAGTGGGGTTAATTTGAGGCAAGCAGACTTAAGGCGAGCTTGCCTTATTGGTGCAGATTTGCGGTGGGCAAACCTGCAAGGTGCAGACTTACGAGGCGCTTACCTCGACGAAGCTAATTTGTATGGGGCGAACCTAACCGACGCGCAGCTAGCAGGTGCGAGCTTAGAGCGCGCTGACCTGCGGCGAGTGCATGTCATGGGTGCTCAGGTTGTCTGTGCTGATCCGCGACAGCTGGGTGCGGCGTAGTCAGATTTTTGACATCCGCAGCGAGTGAAAAGGCCGCGAGCTAAAGGGCCGTGAGCATAGGGACGCAGTGCTACACCTCACCCCAACCAGGGTTGAGTTTTTTCATAATTGGGTTATACACCTTGAAATAGGCAATAGAGCCGAGCTGACGTAGCACAGACTTTTGCTTCGTATCTGCGCCCATGCAGCGCTTACACACAGGGTTAGTTACCTGAAACTTATTAAAGCCATCTCTCAGGCCACAGGCAGGCGATTGCCGATACAAAATCTCACTGAGTGAGCTGTTGTTTAAGTTCCCCAGCGGAATGTTGCCGTCGTAGTCTTTGCAGCAGGGTACAACGGTGCCATCGTATAAAATACCGGCTTGATCTGTAGTGCCGTTGCAGTAGCCAAAGCTTGCAGGTACAACGGTTTCGCTTTCTACATTGCCCCAGCTATCGAGGGGGAAGGTTTCTAATGCAAGTTTTGGCGTTAGTTCAATGACTTGCCAGCGGCCTGGTTTGTGGGCGGCGAGTTTGTTGTTAATTTCGCTTTGAGAGGGGCGATCAGGGCAGTGGGCTAAGAGGCGATCGCTCCATTCTCTCAACTGCTTTTGCATCTGCTCTTTGCCTTCCACCACGTGCATTGTTTTGTGTGGCACCAGAAAAGGGTGGGGCGTTGTATCTAAAAATTTGAGATGTACCCGAGTCGGGGAATCTTCATCTGCTAGGTTGGCCTGCACATAGTTAGTAATGCCCTCAAAGTACTGATTAGGCAGTAGCTTAGGCGGCGCACCCCGAATGATGAAGGTATCCGGATCAGGCGTTTGCAGAGAAATCGTGACTTTGGGAATGCCCGATGATACTAGCTTTGGAATATGGTCGGGGCGAATGTGGAAAGTGCTGCCATTGGTGGTGAGATGGAGGTTGATGTTGCGCGCTAAGGCTGCTTCAATTCCTTCAAAAATATGCGGATAGATTAAAGGTTCTCCCATTAAATGAAAGGCCACAATCTTCGCTAGGTTCTGACTCGAAATTTCATCTAGTGCCTTGGTGAGCAATTCAAAGTCCATATGCCCGCGCTTGCGTTCCATAATCGCATCGGGGCAAAACTCGCACTTGAAGTTACACACGTTGGTGACTTCTAAATGAATGCGCTCTAGCTGTTTGCTATTTTGGGCCTTGGAGCGTTCATCAGCTTGGGGTTGATTAGGACGGACGCGATAAGCCGTGGACATAGAAACGCATTTGAAAAACCACTTGCCAACTTTAGCAACTGAGGCCAGCGGATGCGTGAGAATGACCTGAAAACTTTAAAGGTCTAGCCGCGAGCCATACACTGAGAGACTGAGGTCACCAGTGAGGCTGCAGTGAGGCCGCCAGTGAGGCCGCCAGAAGTAATGCAACAGGACAGTGAGATGAATTCATCTGCTATACATGCCGCCGTAGACTGTATCCGAGAGGGCACCCAAGCACCCGTGGCGGCTGAGGTCGTGGCGGCACTTTTGGCCGCTGAGAAGGATAGCAAGCGACATAAACGGCGTTATGCCTATACGGATTTCATCGGTGCTTGGCGGTTGGGCTTTGTGTCAGGTACCAAAACCACAAAGACAAAGGGTGGTCAATCGATTAAAACGGTGGGGAATGGGCGGTTTTTGCCAGGATTTGTTGCGATCGCGATTACCTACACCCAACAAGCACAAGACACTGGCTCCGTGCAAAATGCCGTGACGCTCGGCCCCCTTCAGCTTCAGCTCACTGGCCCCACTCGCTTTTGGCCCAAAACCAACAGCTTAGCCTTCGACTTTACAGCCATTCAAGCCAAGCTTAGCGCTCTCTCCCTTTACAACGGCACTATGCGAGGTGGCACTGAACGCGACGCAATTTTCCAGTCCCAGTCCCTTAAAGACCAAGCCTTTTTTACCTTTTTTATCGTAGAGCCTGACTACATCGCCGCCCGAGGCAAAGGCGGCGGATTAGCGCTGTGGACACGTCATTCCAGCGAGGCGAACTAACGCCTAGCTGGAATAGATATTGACCTGTTCCTAGCTTGTTCCTAATTCGTTCCTAGTCTGTGAGTAACCCGATTACAAAGTAGTGAGCCATGAATCATCCAAGTCATCCAAGTCATAAAAATCATCCGTGAGAGAAATAATAAAAGTTTGAAAAATGCACCCTCATTCATTTCCGTTGTGTGGCTTAGCGATTGCCAACCCTTACACGGGCCACTCTAAACCTGTAGCCAATGAGAAAGATCCCGATTGAGCATCGTTTGCAGCTTCAGGGTTTCTTCTCGGTAGGCTTCAATGAGCTGCTGACGACTTTCGGGTGACAAAGAAGGCTTCGTCAAATTTTTCTTTTTCACTTTGCTGACCAGCTTGCGACGGAGCTTAGTGGGTAGCAAAGGCTTGAGTGCAGTCTGAAAAGGATTTGGCCCTGTGAGCAGGTATTGCAACACCTTATTTTTTGGCAATCCCGAAAAGTTGTACTTCAAAGACACATCGGGTACGAAGGTCTCATCAACTTCTAAGTACTGAAACATATCTTGCATTACAGCAACGTTATTGGCTCTAAAATCTTCGTACAAATAAATTTTAATTTGGTCAGGATCGAATAACTGGTAATAGCGCTGAAGCTGCTCATAATAAAAGCCCAGACTTTTGTAATGCCAGGGCCAAGGCCAATTTTTATCGATCCGTTCTGGCTCTGCCTGCAACGCCTGATCGAAATCGGTAATGGTTTCAGTTAGCCTAGCGCGCAGAAATAAATAGCAAGAATAAGCGCGATCTACAGGGTTGCGAAGAATCACAATTAGCTTAGCGTTAGGCAGCGTTTCTTTAATGCGGCGAGGGGCAATGGGACTGTACAGATAAAGCGGTGAGATTTCACCGATCGCTTTTTCTGTGGTGACGTTTGCAAACTGCGCCTGATAGTCATTAAGGTCAGCAATAGAATATTGATTGATTGGATCCGGCGGCCCTTGAAAATTAGGCTGCTGGCCGTTGAGCGCAAAGAAGTTAGTCTCCTTGGTTGGACTCATATATATGTCTGGATGCTCTAGCAAGTAGTTATAAATTGACTGTGTTCCGGCTTTACCTGCTCCAAGGACAATAAAGTTAGGCATGGTCATGTGGTAGATACTCCTAGCGTTGTGGGGGATATTTTTTTGATACTGAAGCGACCGTCAACGCACAAGCAGGACTGATGATAGGAGATATTTTTTGAAAAATCAGTGATACAACGGACAGCAGCGTGAAAAAGTATCGCTTTGCAGGAACTCATGCCGAATAAGCACAAAAAAATAGGAAGGTAACGAGTAAAGTCGTTACCTTCCTATTTTTTTGGGATATTGAAGATTGCGATCACATGTAGCGATCGCTACTATCAGTCGCTATTTCTGCCGGTCACTGTGAACGGCTCACTACTCAAGCGCTTACTTCACAAGCTCTCGATTCTCTTCCATGCTGATGGGCTTTAGGAAGTAGAGGTTAATGAGCTTAGAACCAACCGCAACGATGTGAGGAATCTTGCGTAGCGTCTGAACCACCTTGTTCTGACCAGACTGGCTGATGTTGCTAACCGCAGCAGTGTGCTTTGTGCAAGCATCTAGCTCTGCAAAGAACTTAGGATGCTCCACATCCAAGATGATGGGGAAGAGACGACCTGCCGATTCGTTGGTTTTTTTGATGACTTCGGTGTCGTACTCACGTGCATCTAAACCCAACGAGGCGTAGAAGCCTTTGCGCTGAATATCGTTTAGGTACATGGTGGCGAATACGGACAGCAAGAAGAAGCGGCACCATAGACGCGCTTTCAGATCGTTGAGGAACTGAGGCTGAGACTTCATCATGGCTGCGAAGAAGTCGCCATGACGGTTCTCGTCTTGGCACCAGTTATCAAAGAAGTTAAAGATGGGGTAGATGGTATCGCCAGGGTTCTGCTCTAGGTGGCGAAAAATAGTGATATAGCGCCAGTAGCCAATTTTTTCAGAGAGGTAGGTGGCGTAGAAAATAAACTTAGGCTTGAAGAACGTGTACTTTTTGCTCTTAGTCAAAAAGCCAAGGTCAAGCTGAAGATTGAAATCAGACATTGCCTTGTTCAAAAAGCCTGCATGGCGGGCTTCATCACGAGACATCAAATCAAAGCCTTCAGCCAAGATGGGGTTGCGGCCTTTGAGCTTGCGTGCAAGTTCTTTGTAAAGCAAGAAGCCAGAGAACTCAGCAGTACAGGAACGCTCTAAGAACTCTACAAAGAGCTGCCGTTTTTCGCCTTGGATGTGATCCCAAGCCCCATCGAACTGCTCGTTTCGTACAAAGTGATGGCGGTTATAGTCCTCTTTGAACTCAGCAATAATGGCTTGGAGTTCGGCTTCGTTAGCAGATACGTCCATGTTGGCCATCTCCTCAAAGTCGGTTGTGTAGAACCGAGGTGTGAGGATGGTGTCCTTGGCGGGGGCTTTGACGCCTGGACGAATTTCATCGAACGCTCCTTCAGGAGCTGACGGTTTTGCTGGTTTTGTGAGGGAATCTACCATTGAGTCCTTATTACTTATGCCTTTGGCTTGCTTATCTTTATCTATGTATGCTTATTCAGATTGCAGTCGCTGCTGCCAAATCATGAACATTAGTTTATCAAGATAAAAACTTTGGGGCAGGGGTTTTTAAGAATTGCAACAATTGAGGGGGGATACCGGTCTTATTTACCTGATCAGTTGGGCCTGATGGGGCCAAAAACTGCATTGGATTAAGTTGAGCGGTAAGGGCGGCACTGAGTGCAGCGGATGGCATGAAGACAAAGCAGGATGAATTTATTAATTTCCTTTGGCTGTGGGCGGCGGGATACCCACTGATAGTGGTTTGGGGCGTTGACTTTATAGTGAGTGCGGCCTTGAGACGAGATATGGCGCTGGCATCGGAGTGGTTGCCTAAGCTGTTTCAAAGCGTCATTGCGGCTTTGCCGTTTGTTGCTTTAGCGGTTTGTGGCATGGCGCTCTTAGGTCGCAGTCGGTGGGCTAATGGCGATCGCCGTATTCTCAGCGGTCTCAGATTTGCTTCTGTTACGGTCACCGTCACTTCAGTCACCCTGTGGATGGCTTACTACTGGGATAGCATTTCTGCCTATAACGAGCGCACATTAGGCGGTGCCAGCATTGGCTTGGGCCTACTCATTTTGTTTTCACCCTTGCTGCTGTCCCTACTGATCCCCATAGCCTATTGGATTGGCGTCAGGTTTTCTAAGTACTGAGAAACTCATGTCAAAGACGCAGCATCGAACGGCTTAGCCCTCCGCCTATTCTGCGTCATCCTCAGAATTAGCCTCAGGATTGGTCGTAGCTTCAGGATTGGTCTCAGAAGTAACCTCAGGATGGGTATTGTCTTCTATCTCAAATTCTTTTCTTCGCTGCGCTTCGTACGCCATTAGCTCGCGCGCGACGATGGCTTGTATTTGTTCATGACTCACTACACCTTCGTAGCCGTAGCGATCGTAGCCACCGCGCTCAACTAAATTCTGCA
The DNA here is from genome assembly GCA_045110585.1 of Phormidesmis sp. Lineage (GTDB taxonomy): Bacteria > Cyanobacteriota > Cyanobacteriia > Phormidesmidales > Phormidesmidaceae > Phormidesmis. The sequence goes on from JBGCGG010000131.1 coordinate 48,945, forward strand.
AATACGCCACGCGATCTTCTGGGTTCGGATGGCTTGCAATCCAAGAGGGTGCTCGGGGGCCGCCTTCAACGGCCTGTTCGTTGAGGGTGACCATGACATTGTGCAGTCCGTCGGCAGCGTAGCCGCCTGCATCCAATATTTGAGTGCCGACGATATCGGCTTGGCGCTCCATATCTCGGGAGTATCCGCTGAGGAATACATTATTAACTAAGCCGCCGTAGGGCAAGTATTGGGCAACGCTACTGCTCAGGTTGCCGCGTGTGACCTGCTGAAAACCGTGTGAGAGGACGCTATGGGAAAGTTCATGCGCGAGCAGTCCTGCAAGTTCGGCCTCAGAGTCCGTATCGATGATGGCACCGGCGTTAACGAAAATTTTGCCGCCAGGGAGGGCAAATGCATTGAGGCTAGGGTCTAGGATGACGAAGAATTCGTAGTCTAGGTCGCGGCGACCGGTCGTTGCGGCGAGTTTATTGCCTATGCCACGGACGTACCCCAGCGCTTCGGGATGCTCCAGCATGGGCAATTGGTTTTGAATTTGGGTGGCGTACTGGTTGCCAATACTGTTTTCGCCTTGAAGTAGCGTTACGGCTGAGCTAGCAGCAGTGGCAGGGCCAAAAATGCTGCCAGTGAGAGCGTAGCTAAGGGCACCTGTAAAGACATTGGCGATCGCGCCTTTGCGAATGTCTGATCGCATCTCACGTTGAAACCGCCCTAGGTTTTCAGAGGCTAGCTCCGATTGCGCGCTGTATTGTGGGTGCTCTGCATTCAGCGCTACAAACTGACGAGACACAATCGCGGCCTCTAGCCAGTTTTCTGCTGCCATATATAGATCAACTTGGGCGAGCAGCAAATCTGGCTGGTCGGGATAGCGCGTGAGCGCTTGCTCCAGCACCTGATTAGCGGCCTCAGCGTCGTCTTCTGCTTGGAGCATGGTCGCATATGCTATTTGCGCTGGAATAAAAGCGGGCTGTTCTGTGGTGAGTAATCCTAACGCCACCCGACGCTGCGCAGGCCGATTACTGGTTAAACCTGCCTGCGCTTCTCGCCAGTACACTGCACCTGCGGGTGAGAGCTGCTCTACGGCCGAGAACGGCATGGGAGGCAGGGCCGCAAATAGCTGTTGAGGTAGGAGCCATGTGTCGCTTTTGGCTCTGCGGTAGAGCGATCGCGCTGTTTCAATATCGCCTGCACGGTAAGCCTCATCTCCTAGTACTAAAAGCTTTCGGCGAATGCGATCAACCTCTAGCGCTTGTGGCGTAGCGTCTTCCTCAATCAAAATCCCTTGATGCTCTGGGATGGGGAGCTGCGGCGGTGTGTCTTTGGCCGTAGCGTCTTCAGCCGGTTGCGTGCTGGGTTGGGCATGGGCTGTTGGCAGGAGCAAGCCAGCAAGCGGAATGGTACATGCCACCACGAGCAAAAAGGGCTTAAATCGTTTCATACCGGGGAGAGGCTGTTGCTATACTAATCAACGTAAAGTTTTTTTAACTACTCCTGAGAGCCTTTAAATGATGAGTTCGGAAACTCTTGAAGCTATAAAACCATGGATTAATTTTATCCATCCGATCGCCATGTGGGGGATCTTTGCGCTAACACTTTACGCAGGATACTTAGGATATCAGTATCGACAAACTCGCTTTGCTACCGGCGAAGAGAAAAAGAAGCTAATTCAAGGCAAGTTCTCGGATCGGCATCATAAGGCTGGCTCCATTTTGCTGGCCTTGATGGTTGTCGGCAGCATCGGCGGCATGGGATCCACTTACTTGAACAATGGCAAACTGTTCTTTGGCCCTCATTTGCTCGTAGGGCTTGGCATGATGGCGCTGATCGCCACCTCTGCTTCAATGGTGCCATTTATGAAAAAAGGCAATGACACGGCTCGCTACACCCACATTACGCTGAATGCAGTGCTGGTGGGTTTATTTGGCTGGCAGGCTTTTAGTGGCGTGCAAATCGTCCAAAAGATTTTGAACAGCATGTTTGGCTAAAGGTCTGTTGGGTTCAAGGTCTGTTGGGTTAAAGGCCCATTCGGTTAAAGGCGCTAGCTATAATTTTTGACCGCAATTTAATACCTAAGAAAAAAGCAGACCTGGGTTTATCCGAGGTCTGCTTTTTTGGCTATCTCCACTGCGATTCACGTTGAGCGAGGCGTCGCATCTGTCTTTAAAGTCCCAGGTAGCTAGTGAGGAGCGTCTGTTCTAACGAAGGAGAGCATGGCTTTACATCGTACCTTTAAGGGCTTTGGAACAATCGCGGTTGTCCGCTCGATTGCAGTGTTTGGCTTCGTGCACATAATGTGCCCAACATATCAAGCAAACTTGCTACATTTTGGCAATTGAATCTTTTTTTCTTCGATTCACTGATATTGAAGGGCCTGAACGCCTGATTTAGGTGACTCTAAATCTTGTCTCCTCTTCGTTTTATTAGATTATTTTTATGCTCTCGAGACTTTCTAAAAGTCTCCTACTTCAAGGTTTTATCTCTGTTATGTTCGCAGCTAAGAAAAAGGCAGACCTGGGTTGATCCAAGGTCCGCCTTTTTGGCTATCTCCACTGGTGATTCACGCTGAGCGAGGAGTCGCATCTGTCCTTAAGTTCAAAGAGCTATTGAGGAGCATCTGTTCTAACTAAGGAGAGCATGGCTATACATCATTACCCTTAATGGCTTTTAGACAAGTGCCTTGTTCGCTCGGGTGCAGTGTTTGGCTTCGTGGTCATAAGGTGCCCACGTATTAAGAAAACTTGCTCTATTAGAGCGTACGTATTGTAGAACATCAGTGTCAGAGAACACTAACCTATACTGAGCAATAAGGTGTTGAAGTCAGGCGAGGCAAGGGAAATTTGCGTATTCAACTTGTTTGTGTGGTCTCTAACTTACATTTATTGCTTTTTCTTACAGTTGCAAACAAACAGCACGGCTCACTATTGTAGAAAACGTGGGTATAAATGCTGAATTCTGTAGTTCGTTGAAACTGCTTCCTCAAACAATCGTCATTCGGAAAAAATATCATGCGGAGAACGAAAGCAAGCAAACTTGCGGATTCATACGCAGCGTCAGCACCTAAAGTGTTGTCTGTTTGTTCAATTGGCGGCGCGGCTGTTGCCTGGGTAGGGGTGTGTTTACTCTCTGCACCTGCGATCGCTCAGTCTGAGCGCTTTGTCGATATTCGCGACCCTGATCAGGTGCCTACCGCTCGCTATGGTCGCGGGGAAGACGTTGATTTGTCTTTGATTATTGAAGAGTGGCGTGATCGCTATCCGGCGACGCCTGTGTTTGTTTGTACCTGCCGCAATCAATCCTGCGGAGACAAAGAAATTTGGCCATTTCGAGAATACAGCCTGTATCAGCCGTTTGTATCCTTGGGCGATGCGAATGCAACGAACAGTGAAGCAACTGGCTTTAAGTGCTTCGAGATTGAAACCGGTCGTGCGCCTCGAAGAGAACGATGACGACTCCTGAGTCGCTGCTGTGCAGCGACTTGTTTTTTCCCATGACCGCACTTTATGAGCAGACTTTCGTCATCACGCTTCTGTAGGTACTTTTAAAAACATCATGTGGCATCTTTCTGGATTTGCACGTTCGTTAACCCCTCAACATCGATGGTTACCCTGGTTAGGTAGCGCTTCTTTAGTGCTATTGGGCCAGGGCTTGGGCTATGCACAAGAAGGCCGCGGTGCGAGTGAACCTGCGCCTACGGTTCGCTATGCCCGAGGCGAAAACGTGGGCCTCGCGGAAATTGTGTCGGAATGGCGCGGCTACTATCCCGATATTCCTGTCTATCAGTGCGTGTGCCAAGAAGACATTTGCGACCAAAGCGCTGGCTGGCCCTACCGCGAATTTGATCGCTACCAGCTCAGCGTTGCCCTTGGTCCCAACAATGGTAAAGCTGCAGAGACAACAGGGTTCAACTGTTTTGACATTGCCGATGGCTCACGGCCTGCTGATCCACGCAGTTTCTCGGAAACAGAGCGCAACCCGAATGATCCGGTCGCCACTGCACCCCCAAGAATTCCTGCCCCCCCCATTCCTGATCCGCCCGCTGTGGAGCAGCCACCCACTGTCGTGGAGCCACCTCCTGCTATAGATCCGATTTCACCAGAAGCACCGCCTGCGCCACCAGTCGCGCCGCCACCTTCAGTGTCTCCTCCTTCGAGTGCAGCGCCTTCTGCACCTGCCGTGGCGGTTGGCCCAGCCGCAGATAGCACAGCCGCTAATAGTGGCATTCCGCAGGCCACAGTTGTGAATAATGGCGCTGCCATTCGCTTGGATTGGCCGAGTGGAACCTCAGATATGGTGGCTGTTGCTAACAGTAGTTGGAATCTCAATGTGTTGGATGCGCTGGATTGTGCGAGCTTTAGCTTAGTGCCTGAGAAAGTAATGGAAGCGCAGCGCGTGGTGGGTGTCCCCGCAGTCGATAGCGTTACGGGGAATGTGGCTGTGCCTGTACTGCTAGATTCGTGTGCGGAAACTGATCAGTCAGCTGTGTTTGTGCTCGATCCTAATGAAGGCGGCGGCTACGCACTCTATCGGTCTCAGCTGCCGGGCGATCGCAACTTTCCAAATGAATTTTCCAGCTATGCCTTTAGCAGCATTACTGGTGTGCAGTATTGGGATGGTTATTTGCTGGTGCGCCAGGCAAATGCGGCCGGTGCAGAAGCGATTTCTGTGTTTTTACCAGGTAGCGGCCCAGTGGGTGACTACGGCGGATGCGGTGTTGTCCGTGCGGGTGAGGGTGCTAACGTACTGTGTAAAAACTAGAGCGTAAAAACTAGAGCGCGTAATAATTAGGCGCATAAAAACTAGGCGCATAAAAACTAGAGTACGAGAAATAGGACGGAAGCATTCGATGTCTGACCATTCCATATCTAGTCAGTCTGCCAAGAAGCCGTTAATAGAAGTGACTATGGCCATTTTGTACCGTGAGAATCAGTTTCTCATGCAGTTACGAGATGATCTTGAACACATTATCTATCCAGGCGTTTGGGGATTTTTTGGAGGCCATAATGAGGACAACGAGAATCCAACAGAGGCCATGAAACGAGAACTCCTCGAAGAGATAGGATACGTGCCGCCTAAATTAGACCTATTTAGAATTCATGAGGATGATAAGATGCGGCGTTACTTCTACTATGGTGCACTCACCGTGCCGATTAGTGAGCTAGCGCTAAATGAAGGACAGGACTTAGCGCTTTGCTCTGTAGCAGAGATTAAACAAGGAGAGAAATTATCTAATCGCTTAGGAGAAATGCGTGCTATGGGCGATTTGCATCAGCAAGCATTGCTCAGTTTCATTGACAGTGAATTTATGCCATAGCGGCTGTTTTACTCAGCGATGAGGGGCAGGCGCATGGCTGATAGGTAGAGCGGCCTAATCCAACTGTGAGCAACTAGAATATCTGTTTTGAAGCTTGTAAACCGTTAGCGTTTGGGTGTTCTGGTTTGGCCTTGGTTTAGTGTTAAAGGCTTATTTTTCGCTATCCAGGTTTTCGTTATTCAGGTTTTCGTTATTCAGGTTCTCGTTATTGAGAGCTGTAATCATCGCACTGACTTCATCGCACCAGGTCAGCCACGAGGTTTCGTAGGCTATTCCGCGTTTGAGCGTTAGATACATAAACTGCATTTCTAAAGCGTTGTTGTTAGCAAAATGTTCACGCTCTTTTTTGCGATATTGCTCGAGCTGGGCACTGTGAATTTGCTTTCGATGTTTTACTTCATTGAGTAAAAGCTGACGGGGCATTTTGTGTCCAATCAGCACTTTGACTAAAAAATCTTCGCGAATGGGGGTCGGATCTGTTGGCTCCATGTACCAGCGGGTGAGTTCTTTCCAGCCATCATCAGTGATGTGATAAATCTTTTTGTCAGGTTTGCCTGCTTGCGGCATGGTTTCAAACCTCACCCAACCATTTTTCGTGAGCTTAGTGAGTTCCCGATACACTTGCTGCTGCGTTGCTTTCCAGTAGCAGCTCAGCTCTTCATCAAAGTGCTTGCTGATGTCGTAGCCACTGTCAGGCTGCTTAGAGAGGAGCGCCAAAATGGTGTGCGATAAAGCCATTGCGATCAAGCCAGTGCGTTCTAAGGGGAAATTGAGAAAAGTTGAATTGACATATCCAACATGTTGAGTATAGGTTAGAAACACAGTACACAACAAGTTGAATATCAACTAATTGAGTATGAATGCGACTTCTTCGTCTCCTCAAGCGCCGAATAACGCCTTTGAACCTGTTTCTAACCCCGCTTCTGAGAATTTCTTATCAGATGGATCAAAACGATCTTTTCGCCTTTGGCCTGCCGCTTGGAAACTCCTGTTAGCATTGCCATTGATGCTGGTGCCTGCGGTATGGCTTACGTATGCAGCGAGTAGCGGCAATGCTGACGGTGTTGAAGCTGTGCAGCGGCTCCCTGTAGAAACCACTCGGCTACGCTCCGCTGATAGCTATGCGACACAGCGCACATATTCTGGAGAGTTAGTGGCTCGGCGCAGCAGTCAGTTGGGGTTTGAACGCGGTGGCACCATTACGGCATTGCTGGTAGATGAAGGGGATGTTGTCAGCGCAGGCGAGCCGCTGGCACAGCTTGATATTCGTGATTTAGAAGCGCAGCGATCGCAATTAAACGCTGAAAGAAGACAAGTTCTGGCTCGACTTCAAGAGCTAGAAACAGGCCCCCGCCGGGAGGACATTGCCGTCGCCGAAGCTGCGGTCAGTGACTTAAGCAATCAGCTAGAGCTAGCAGAGCTACAGGCTAAGCGGCGGGCTGATTTATTTGAGAAAGGGGCTATTTCTGCGGAAGAATTAGATGAAAGGCGCTTTGGCGCAAATGCGATCGCCGATCGATTGCAGCAGGCCCAGAGCCAACTAGATGAGCTGCGAAACGGTACCCGGCAAGAGCAGCTCAGCGCCCAGGTCGCGCAGGTAGAACAAATAGAGGCTCGCATTCGTGCGCTAGATGTCTCTTTAGATAAAAGCGTGCTGTATGCCCCATTTGCTGGGCGTGTTGCTCAGCGGTTAGTTGATGAAGGCTCGGTGGTTGGGGGGTCTCAGCAAGTATTGAGGCTCGTGGAGAACAGTGAGCTGGAGGCCAGAATTGGCGTGCCCGAGCGGGTTGCGCAGCGGTTGAGCGTGGGAGAACGCCAGGCCGTGCAGGTGGGGACGCGAACCTATGCAGCCGTGGTGACGGCCAAGCTACCGGAGGTGGATGAAAATAGTCAGACGGTGACGGTGGTATTAACGGTTGCCCCAGAGGATAGCTTGCTTGGCGAACTGACGATTGGTGCAACCACTTCGCTGACGGTGGAAGAGCAGCAAACAGCTGCTGGGTATTGGGTGCCGAGTACGGCATTAGTCGCTGGTGAGCGTGGACTGTGGTCGGTGTATGTGTTGAGCCCGGTGGCTGAAGGTGATGTTGCAGAAGAGGGGGCATACCGGGTGGCCCGGCGCGATGTGGAGCTGTTGCATTCTGAAAATGATGGCGAGAGGGTGAGTGGCGGAGAGCCATTTTCTGGTCGATCTTTGGGGCGTTCATTTGTGAGAGGTTTGGTGGCGGAGGGCGATCGCATCATTACTAGCGGCACCCATCGGGTCGTTGTGAATCAATTGGTTATTCCCAGTGAAACTGGCGCTAAAACTGGCGCTGAAGCACGTGATGCAACTGGCTTGGACGCACGTAATCACAGTCTTTCTGGGGAGGTTTCGCAATGAATCTGTTCTATCGAAATCGGCAGCTTTTATTTTTGACCCTCACGTTGATTGTGGTGTGGGGCATCTCTGCTTTCTTAACGTTGCCCAGACTAGAAGATCCTGAGATTGTCCAACGGGTTTCTACTATTACAACCGTGTTTCCCGGCGCAAGTGCGGAACGGATTGAGTCATTAGTGACTGACAAAATTGAAGAAGAGTTTTCAGATATTGAAGAGATTGACAATATTGAATCTACTTCTAGCCCCAATATTTCTGTTGTTACGATAGAACTTAAAGATACGGTTGCAGATGTTTTACCCGTGTGGGCCAGGATTCGTAGCCAGCTAGAGGACGTTACCCCAGCGCTACCCTCTGGCGCGCAAGACCCGGTCTATGAAGATGCGGATGTGGCGGCTAATGCTCTGATTGTGGGGCTGACTTGGGACTTGGACTCGCCTGTAAATGCTGCTTTATTGCAGCGGGTGGCAGAAGGGCTAGAAGATGACCTTAAAGCCATTCCTGGGACCGATAAGGTGGAGCTGTTTGGCGTTTCTTCAGAAGAAATTCAGGTGGATGTGGATCAGGCCGTGGCGGCGAGATTGGGCCTGACGTCTGAGGCGATCGCCCAGCAAATTCGTGCGAGTGATGCCAAGGTCTCGGCAGGGACACTGCAAGGTGAGACCGATGAATTGTTGTTAGAGATTGATAGCAACTTAGGATCTTTGGAGAGAGTCCGTCAGATTCCTATTCGTGTCGGTGATGATGGGCAGGTCAGGCTACTAGGTGATGTCGCCACCATTACCAAAGCGGTGCAAGATCCGGCTGAGGCGATCGCTATTATTGCCGGTAAACCGGCAGTTGTTTTGTCGGTGCAGGTAGAATCTAGCTTTCGAGTCGATAGCTGGGCGCAAGCGGCGAGAGCTGTTCTGACCGCGTTTGAAGAGACTTTATCCGATGGCCTTAGCCTAACCACAGTGTTGGATCAAAGTCAGTACGTACAGCAGCGTCTCAACGGCGTGATTGGCAATCTGTTGTTGAGTTCTGGCCTTGTGATTGTGCTCTCTTTGTTTATGTTGGGCTGGCGCTCAGCTCTGATTGTCGGCATGGCTTTGCCGTTAGCGACGCTGATGGTGTTTGGCACCATGAAGGTGCTGAGCATTCCTCTGCATCAAATGTCGGTCACAGGATTGATTATTGCGCTGGGGTTGTTGATTGACAATGCCATTGTGGTGGTTGATGAAGTGCAGATTCGGCTGCGGGCCGGGATGCATCCTTCTCGGGCCGTCAATGAAACAGTGAAGCATTTAGTAGTGCCGCTCATCGCCTCTACGCTCACTACGGTGCTTGCCTTTATTCCCATTGCTACCTCACCAGGGGGCACGGGCGAGTTTATTGGCACCATTGGCTCCACAGTCATTTTGGCGTTGGTCAGTTCTCTGGTGCTTTCGCTCACGGTTATCGTTGCGATGATTGGACTGATTTATCGGCGGTGGCCTTTGCAACGAGGCACACCCGCTCATCCCTTGCCTAACACACCTAGCGCAGGCGTCACTTCTTGGTGGGAAGAGGGATTTTCTAATACTGCGCTGAGTGCAGCCTATGCCAATAGCCTCAGCCTAATGTTTCGTCGTCCCATGATTGGCATTGGTGTGGCGTTGATTCTGCCGGTGATTGGTTTTGTTCAGTTCGCAAATTTACCGCAGCAGTTTTTCCCACCGACCAACCGAGATCAGTTTCAAATTGAATTTGAGATGCCTGCGCAGACGGCAATGGCGCTCACGCGATCGCAAGTATTACAGGCTAGAGACCTGATTCGTGAGCACCCTGCCGTTGAAGATGTGCATTGGTTTCTGGGGCAAAGTGCGCCTTCTTTTTTCTACAACGTCGTTTCATCCAGAGAGAATGCACCTGATTACGCCCAAGGCATTGTGCAGCTCAATAATACAGATGATTTACGAGAGACGATTGTCACCCTCCAACAACAATTAGACGTAGCCTTGCCACAGGCTCAGGTTTTAGTGCGTCAGCTAGAGCAAGGCCCCCCCTTTCCGGCCCCTATTGAGCTACGGATATATGGCTCTGCAATGCCTCGTTTACGAGAGATAGGCAATCAACTGCGCGGTGAACTTGCCCAAATTGCGAGTGTGATTCATACACGGGCGAGTATGAGTGAGGTGCAGCCCAAGTTGGCGTTGCAGGTAAGCGAAGTGGCCGCCCGACGGGCAGGGCTAGATAACGGCGCGATCGCGGTTCAGCTCAGCAGCACCTTAGATGGCTCGCTGGGAGGGTCACTGCTAGAAGATACGGAAGATATTCCGGTGCGGGTGCGAGTGGGAGATGCCGTGCGGGGTGATTTGGATGCGATCGCCTCAACTGATTTGCTCTCTGCTAACGGCACGAATACGGTGCCACTCTCTGCTGTCGCCAACATCAGCCTTGTTCCAGATATCGCTACCATTGAGCACTACAACGGGCAGCGCATTAACACGGTTCAAGCATTTTTGACGGCTGGGGCCTTGCCCGATACAGTCTTGACTCAGTTTCAACAACAGCTAGAAGACACTGGTTTTGAGTTGCCGGATGGCTACCGCATTGAATATGGCGGAGAAGCCGATGCCAGAGGCAGTGCGGTTGGCAATCTGTTGGCTTCTGTCGGTGTACTGGCTATTTTGATGGTGGCCACGCTGGTGCTGTCGTTTAATTCATTTGCGATCGCGGCTCTGCTTGGCGTCGTTGCTATTTGCGCCGTGGGGTTGGCGGCAATGGCACTCTGGTTATTTAATTCTATTTTTGGCTTTACCGCTATTCTCGGGACGCTGGGCCTCATCGGGCTGGCTATTAATGATTCTATTGTGGTGCTTGCCGCCCTCAGAGAAGATCCGCTGGCGAAAGCAGGTGATGTGAAAGCGACGGTAGAAGTGGTGCTGAAGGCAACTCGACATGTGGCCGCGACAACCGTAACGACGATTGTGGGATTTGTGCCGTTGATGTTAGATACGACGGGATTTTGGCCGCCGTTGGCGATTGCGATCGCCGGCGGGCTAGGGGGTGCCACGCTCTTAGCGCTGTACTTTATTCCAGCAGCCTACATTCTACTTTCTCGGAAACGTCAGGTTGCTCTAGGTTGAGCGGCTGATGTGATGCTGGCTAGCGTCTATCTGTGGCCATCTCCTATATGCGACCTCTTCCTATCTGTGGCCTCGTCCTATCTGTGGCCTCGTCCTATCCCTGTGTCTTTTTTCTCTATTGCATCTGTCATGTTCGTGAGGCCACTATTGCCGACTGAAATATATGTAGGATGGCAGCTAACATGACTAGCAAAGTCTGAATGCATCCGCACTTTGCTATACCTACATCGCCAGATGAGCCAGTACAATCTATCTCTACGAGGAGAACGATGTACGCCACTATCCAACAACTTGAAAAAGTCTTCGTCTTTTCAAACCTTGCCCCTGAGATCTTGTCTCAGCTAGCTGAGGCATCCGCCGTAACCACTTATCAAAAGGGGGAAGTGATTATCTATGAAGGCGATCCATTTCCCGTGAGGCTGCATGCAATTGTTGAGGGGCTGCTGGTGGTTAAAAAAGTAGCGGTATCAGGCAAAGAAACCGTTTTACGTCAGCTGTGTGCCGGTGAGATGTTTGCGGCACCTGCACTTTTTGGCGATGGGATTGCGCCTGCGACGGTTACTGCCCTTAACGCTTCACAGATAGTCACTATCGATAAATCTGCGTTACTCACCGCCATTCAGACTCAGCCAGAAATTGCGATTCAAATCTTGCAATACTTCAATCAACGATTGCAAGAAATGCATCAAACTATTCACAGCTTAATTTCCGAGAAAGCAGTTGTTCGCTTAGCCCGCCTGATTCAGTACACAGCCTCTCGATACGGCACTGAAAATACTTCTGATGGGTACGCTTGTCTAAACCACAAACTCCCCTATCAGCAGATGGCCCGCATGATTGGGATTACCTACGAGGAGTGTGTGAGAATTATGAAAAAAGAGTTGGCCTCTATTGTGAAATACGACAGAGGCGGCATCATCACCATTCAAGATCTGTCTGCTCTTAAATCATTTTTATTGTAAGACTTCAGACCGGTGGCTAAAGTTGTTGAGGCTAAAGTTGCTGAGGCTAAAGTTGTTTAATCAGATCATACGGTGCTGCTGATATTGGGATCGAGAATAGAGGCAGGGTAATCTGCGCCCTTTAACATAATTTCTGTAATAGCAGCATAGGCATCTGTCCAGGCTTCTGTGTGCTCTGTTTTCCATGCCTCTTGCAGTGTTGCGGACATTGCCTTAATTAGCGAAGCACCTACCATGGGGTAATGCTCTGGCAAAACGCCATAGTCGATGTGCCGAGTTCCTAACCCCTTTAATGCGGTGGTTAGTGTATCTGGCTTGGTCAGATTGTTCACTACAAGGACTAAGGACGCAAATAGCTTTTTAGCTTGTTCATCCATATGCGTTGTGGTGAATAGTGGCTTTACTTGTGGATAGTCAGCGAAGAGCGTGCTGTAAAAAGACTGGCTGAATTCGCTCTCATGCTCACGCAGCAGTGCAAAGCTAGCGGTAAGGCGTTCAGTGTTTAAGGTCATAGCATTTAGTCCTTTGGAATAGTTTTCTCCTCTACATATTTATCTGACTGCACTTTAAAGACTATGAGCTACCTCAAAGAGGCATTATTTGTTTTTCTGCGATGTCTGCCTACAGAACCCATGAAAACTTGTGCCTTAGAACATGCCGAGTACAAGTGTGTGCTGCATAGCAGCGCCTGCTGACGGCCGCCTAGCGACATGCCCAGAAAATGACACACTCATGTTTTCACCATTCTGACTATCAGGAGCTGTGTGGACATTATCACCTTGCTGGAGGCCGTAAACCACAAAAAAGACCGATCAGTCTTTTTTGTGGTTTAATAAGGTTATGTCTAAAGCAGAACTAACAAAACAGCGAATTATCGAACGATCTGCTGAAGTGTTTAACCAGTTTGGTTATGCAGGCACTTCAATGGCTGACTTGATGAAGGCGACTGGACTAAAAAAGGGTGGAATTTACAATCATTTTGCGAGTAAAGATGAGCTGGCGATCGCAGCTTTTAACTACTCTGTAAGCGTTGTGCAGCAAAAGTATGCAGAAGCGCTGAGGGGTGAGCGATTAGCCATTAACAGACTGCAAGCTGTGATTGAAACTTTTTGTGTGACGGTGGCAGAAGAGCCGGTGATGAAAGGGGGATGTCCGCTGATGAATACGGCGATAGAGAGTGATGACACCCACGAGGCGTTGAAGTATCAGGCACAGGCTGCCATGGATCGATGGCGCAAGATGCTGACCAAGATTGTGCGCTACGGGCAAAAGCGGCATGACATTCGAGCAGAGGTAGAGGCGGATGTGGTGGCGACTATTGTGATTTCCACCTTAGAGGGCGCGGTAATGATGAGTGGGCTGTATGGCGATCGCACCCATCTCAACCGCGCCCACACCCACTTACTGCGCTACATCGAAACGCTGCGAGCACCTCCCTAGCTGATTGGCCTGACTGTCTTTGTTACGTTCCTTTTTTTGCATTCAAAAAGACCGATCGGTCTCAACTTTGCCAATATATTCTTCACCAAGGACTTATTCATGCTTACTTTTTATTACCATCCGCTTTCGCCCATTGCCCGCCGGGTGTGGATTGCACTGCTAGAAAAAGAAATCGAGTTTGAGCCAGTTGTTGTGGATTTGCGTGGCAAACAGTTCGAGGACTCGTTTTTGGCCCTGAATCCGTTTCATCATGTACCAGTGATTGTGCATGATGGCCTCAGGGTTATCGAGTCTTTAGCGATATTGGATTATTTGGAATTGCGATTTCCAGTGCGATCGCTCATGCCAACGACTCCCGTCGCAGTGGCCAATATGCGCATGGTGCAGATGGTGGTGATGAATGAATTGGTGCCTAAGTTAGTGGCATGTGCGATCGCCGATGAAGAGAATCCTTTGCCCGCGCCAGTAGCTCAGCATGTCTCAACCTGTTGTGAGTTTTTAGAGGCCCAGTTGAGTGATCAAGTGAGTGGTCAAGATTTTTTTGGTGGGGATGCTCCAAACCTGGCAGATGTCGTTGCTGGTGCGACGCTGCCTCTGTTTGTTCGTTTGGGGCTTTCCATGCAGCCTTATCCCAGCCTTGCTCAGTGGCATCAGCGGCTTATGCAGCGTAATGCTTGGCAGCAGACTGAGCCTACCGCGGAAAAGCTGCGGGCTTGGCAGAAATGGATCCAGCTGCAAGTGCGACGTCAGCAGCGAAAGGCCAAGTAACTTTTGAGGTAAGTTTCCCTTCCTGGGCGCTGGCGCTGGCGGCTTTTGTTATTTCCTGAGGAGGCTTGCCCCTATGTACAGGACAAAAAGTGTATGGCGTGCTGAAAGCCTTTCTGCTGCTGAGGTTGAGACAGGTTGAGGCAGATATGGCGCAGATGGTCGAATCCATAGCGAAAAATACTCTTGGCTAAACGGCCATGAGCCTTAATA
>JBGCGG010000132.1:0-33632 GCA_045110585.1 Phormidesmis sp.
GCAAGACAATCTCTATCAGACCCTCTGAAGTCAAGGGCTCTAATGCGGATGATAGCGTTATGTTCGTGGATAAAGAGGCCATGCGTACACCTTATCGCTACGGCTCAATCCATCACGTTAAGGAAACCTGAATACTTACGCTGCGAGTTGTAGCCCACGTATCAGATCGCCTTGTTTATCTGAGCTAACTTCTCTAGCAGATTTACTTCTGGCCGGGCTTATTTGGGTCTGGCTTATTTGGGTCTGGCTTACTGGGTCTGGCTTACTGGGTCTGGCTTATTAGGCTGGGCAATGTGTACATATTTGACAAGGCTGGTTGCCAAAGTCTATTCAGACCACCTAGCTGGGTTAACTGTTCGAAAGTTCTTATAGATAGTATTGACGCTACCAATTCAAAGAAGTTAATTTAAGTAACTTTCGTTACCGAAACCATTTACTTTTTTACTTTAATATGCATTCAAGTCAAGGAGCACTTTTATCCAAACGCTCCGGCTCACCCGTACAGACTTATAAGGATTTTGCGCCAGCAATATCTTTCTAACCTTTTGGAGGAGACATCACTATGAGTACATCAGGCAAGGACACAACGCCCGGAAACTTGAGTATGGAACAGCAGTTTAAGCTGAAAGTGCTTCAAGACCAGGTTCAAAATCTCAGCTTAGAACAGGCTCAGGACTATGTTATTGAAGTCATGCGTCAGATGATGGTTAAAGACAACTTGGTTAAGCATTTACTGAAGAACGCATAGACCCTCATCGCTTGTCGTCATCGCTCACCGTCATCTTTGCGCACAGGTCTAAATCTTGTGGCTCATACCAATTGAGGCAATCGACTTTATTTATTGCCAAATGCAGACGGCGGTTTGCGAGGCCAAGCGGACTTAGTAACGCTATTTACATAGAACCGTCTCAACATAATTGAAAAAGCGGATGCATTCTGACCAGTTCAGGTGCATCCGCTTTTTTGCGTCTGTTCTCCTGGCGTTCAACGTGAGCTATTCGCATCATTCGATACCCGTGAAACGTATCGAATGATGCGAAATGATAAGATAAGATTGCTATTTATTACAAAAAAGCGAAATTTATGATGCCGCTGCATCGCTTTTGGTAAAAGGGCTTCAGCCTGAATGAGAGCCGTTTGTAACGGATTATTGCTTTGTTTTTAATAAAGCGGACGGCCTCGCGCTTCATCTTTTAATCTGTATTCACTGGCACAAAAGCCAGATGCTGTATTACGAAGAAGGAGAGCTTTGATGCTTGACGCTTTCTCTAGAGCCGTTGTCACGGCTGACACCAAAACCGCTACTATTGGCGGCGGCGAACTAGACGCGCTAAAGAGCTTTGTTGCTGAAGGTAACAAGCGCCTGGACGCTGTAAATGCAATTGCTTCCAACGCAAGCTGCATCGTATCTGACGCAGTTTCCGGCATGATCTGTGAGAACACTGGCTTGATTCAAGCTGGCGGCAACTGCTACCCCACTCGTCGCATGGCTGCTTGCCTCCGCGATGGTGAAATCATCTTGCGCTATGTTACTTACGCGCTACTCGCTGGCGACGCATCCGTATTGGATGACCGCTGCTTGAACGGCTTGAAAGAAACTTACGCTGCTTTGGGCGTACCTACTGGTTCTTCTGCTCGTGCAGTTAACATCATGAAGGCTTCCAGCGTAGCTCACCTAACTGGTACTAACAGCCCTGAAGCTGGTGGTGCTCGTTTCAACAAGAACGATGCTGCTCAAGGCGATTGCTCTGCGTTGGCTTCTGAAGCTGCTGGTTACTTTGATCGCGTTGTGTCTGCTCTTTCCTAATAGCGCGTTAACGCTACTAGTTTAAGACCGACTCACCATTGACTTTTAATTTAGTTAACCGATCAAACATCATTTGGAGAATTAGATCATGAAATCTGTTGTAACCTCTGCTATCGCTTCGGCTGATGCAGCTGGCCGTTTCCCTGGCGCTGCTGACTTGCAGGCTGTTCAAGGTGGTTTGCAGCGTGCGGCTGCTCGCCTAGAAGCTGCTGAGAAGCTAAATGCTGGTATCGACCAAGTTGCTCAAGAAGCATACGATGCAGCAATGAAGAAGTACCCTTACCTCAAGAATGCTGGTGAGGCTGCTGGTGATGACGTTAAGGCCGGTAAGTGCCTTCGTGACATCAAGCACTACTTGCGCTTGATCAACTACAGCTTGGTAGTTGGCGGCACTGGTCCTTTGGACGAGTGGGGCATTGCAGGTGCACGTGAAGTGTATCGTTCCTTGAACTTGCCTACTGCTCCTTACGTGACAGCTATGCAGTTCACTCGTGATCGCGCTTGCGCTCCTCGTGACATGTCTCCTCAGGCACTCACTGAGTTCCGCTCTTTGCTCGACTATGTAATCAACTCCCTTTCCTAGGTTGTTGTTATTTGGTGCTGGTGCTTAGGTGCTGGCGCTGAGTAGTTGAAAAGAAAGACTCCTAACTGATGCCTTGTTCGAGAAGGTTGTGTTGGGAGTCTTTTTTCATAGCTTTCACCTTGCTGCTTTCAAAGCTTTTCTGTTTTCAAAACATTTTTTAAGCCGATGTCCGTCGATTCTTTTTTTGCTCAGCTCAAGCATCCCAACCCCACCATGCGCCAACGGGCGATGTCTCAAATTGTTGAAACTCGTGATGACTCCACCATTCCTCGCTTAATGGATGCGCTGGGTGAAGACGATACGATTTATCGGCGCGCGTCTGTAAAGACGCTGGGGTTAATTGGCACGGATGCGATTCCGGCTGTGGTCGAGCAGATGCTCAATAGCGAAAACGATACGATACGTGCGAGCTGTACGAAGGCGATGGCGCAAATCGCCGTGCAGCACCCAGATCAGCCGTTCCCGGCTGAAGGTTTGGAAGGGTTGCGTAAGGCAATGGAAGATCCTTATCCGGTGGTGCAGATTGCGTCGGTCATGTCGTTGGGTGAAGTGGGGATTCCGGCGGTAGATACGCTGTTAGATGCGCTGAAGACAACGGATAATGTGGCGATCGCGCTTACCATTACCAATACCCTTGGCTCCATCGGCGACCCCCGCGCCATTGATGTGCTCAAAGCCATCATCGCTGATGACTCTGTAGACAGCTATGTGAAAGAAACCGCTGAAAGTGCCCTGCCTCGCCTAGAGCAAATGATTAGCTTGGGTAATTCCAAAGGGGCCGCGCGCAACAGCTAACTCCCATAGCTGTGATGACCCTTCAAAGGCGCTATGAATCCGCTTGAGTCATCCGGGACGGGGTAGCGGTAGCGCTGTGGTGCCTGCTGCTATCCCGCCTTTGTTTAGTCCCAGCCGTTGTCTTCCTCTGCTTGCTTTTTCTCTAGCTGAGAAATGGCAAGCTTGAGCACGGGTTGAATTTCTGTGTCTGTTTCGTTGTTTAAGGCGGTTTGGAGGGGCGCGATCGCTTCTCCATCGCCAATTTTCATCAGCGCCATCGCGGCTGTTTTTCTTACGACGCTTTCCGCATCGTTGAGTGCGGGGGTTAGTTCACTCACCATTGCCTTATTGTTCAGCTTGCCCAGCGCAGCGGCGGCTTCTGAGCGCACCATCGAAGACTCATCTTTGAGCGCCTGCAAAATCAAATTCAGCGCCTTTTCGTCTTCATTCTCCTGTACCAAGCTAGTGAGCGCCCCCACCACTGCGCTGCGGACTTCTGCTCGCTCCGCATCGGCGGCTGCATATAGATGCGTGGCCCCTGCTGTGCCGACAAAAGACAGCCCCCAAGTGGCCAATCCTTTAGAGCTATCAGGGTAGTCATCTGAGGCAATAATCTCTAACAAGACAGGCGCGGCTTCCTCGCCCATGACGGCTAATGCGCCGACGGCGGAGCCTCTGACGACCGTATCTTCATCGTTTAAAAGGGCGTGTACTAAGGTCGGAATCGTGGTCTGATCCGCAATCAGCGTCATCGTTTTGGCGCAAGCTCTGCGCACCACTTCATTTTTATGGTTGGCGAGGCCATCGATAAGTGCGGGGGTAGCAGGTTTGCCAACCCGTCCTAAAATTTCTGCAAAGGCCAGCCGCTTCATTCCCCGCGTATCATTAAAGCCTTCTACCAGCTGCACGATGAGCCGATTATCTGAGCTGTCGAAGGCATCTTTATTAAGCTGCCGCTGAACCTCTATGATCAAAGCATCGGCTTCTGGCTGGGAAAGTGGGCCAGGTTTGCTATTTTCGGAGCTGTTCATATGGACAATCGATTTTCTCGTCTGTTTAATCTTACTGAAGCGCAGGCCATTGAAGTGCTCGATGGTGCGGCAAATAATTCTGACGAGGCGTCAAACCGATACATTGCGGCCTCTCATTTAGTGAATTTTGATACGCCAGCGGCGATCGCGGCTTTAGTTAGAGCCGTGAAGAATGACGATGACGATTTAGATAACCGGATTGTGCGGCGTAAGGCGGTAGAGAGCTTGGGCCGATTACAGTCAGCGGCTACGCTACCGGTGATTGCAGGATGCTTGCAGGATGCAGACAATTATTTAGTTGAAAATGCGGCTTGGGCAATCGGTGAAATAGGCACAAGCGATCAGTCAATTTTAGAGCAGTTGGCCCAGCAGCTAGATCGTGACGGACAGAGCTATCGGACGATTATTCATACCCTGGCGAAGTTGGGATATGAGCCTGCGGCTACGCGGATAGAGAAGTTTACAAAAAGTGACCAAGCGCCGATTGCGAGTGCGGCCTTTTCTGCGCTGTATCGACTGAAGGGCGATGAAGGTGCGATCGCTCAAGTCAGAAAATATTTGCAAAGTACGAACGTCAACGCCCGCCGAGGCAGCATTCAAGATCTTATCGATGCTGACTACTACCGGGCCATTCCGCATATTGCCCAGTGCCCAGTGTCGATGGTCTTTAGGCTGCGGGGCATTAGCTTGTTGGGGCAATCAGGGATGGCGAGCCAGGCGCTCACGTTTTCAGATATTCAGCCAGTCGTTGAAAAAACGCTTAAAGATCACCCTAATAGTCTGGCCCTTGTGCATCGCTATGACCAAGCGCAGCCGCTCTCTGGTTTAGTGCAATCGCTATACAGCACCGACTTTGGGCGTTGCTATTTAGCCACCAAAACCCTTATAGAAGACCACCCTAAAGATGCCCCTGCCGCCTTGATAGAAAGCTACAAAGCAGAGGGCTACAACGACTACGGCGCGCATTATCACATCATGCGGTTGTTCGGTTGGCTGCACGTTTCAGAGGCGTATGACTTACTTATAGAAGCGCTGAATAACAAAGCGCCCCAGTTCCAAAAGTCGCGCACAGCGGCGGCGATCGCCCTGGCCGAACTCGGTAATCCCGATGCCATCCCTGAGCTGCGCGCCGCCCTTGCTGTGCCCCTGTGGGATTTGCAATACGCCAGCATCATGGCCCTCATCCAGCTCAACGATCCGCAGCCGCTGCCCATCACGGCCGACAGCCTAGATATCCACTGGCTGGTTCAAGCCAAGCTACGTACGCTATAAAGGCAGCTATATCGAATGAGCAAGACTACCTACAATAGAATCTGTGTAATACAAATTTTTATTTAATACAGATTTATATTGATGTCAGCGATTTCTATCTTTTACGAATTTTTTAATGTGTGCACTGGTCAGTGGAACTCGGATCGTACTTACCACTATCTCAATCCTGATTCAGTGGAACGATCCAATACTCAGTTTGGGGCCACGCAGCTGAACGCTCAGCAGAAGGCTAAGGTGCTCGCTGATAATCACTACAGCGATGAGCCGCGTGACCTCTCCAGCTGTCCGGGGCTAAATTTCAATTTCCACACGATTTCCGAAACAGGTGAGATCGTTGAGCAAACCATGAATCTTGTGTTTGTGCCTGCATCTCAGGCCTCTCAAGTCTCTCCGCCCTCTCTAGTCTCTCCGCCCTCTCAGGCTACGCCGCCCAGTCATCCCCCTCTATTCTCGAAGGCGATTATTTGCGCGATCGCGCTTACGAAGAGCAACGGCCCATGCTGGCCCACTTTCGCTTCGATAGTCTCACCCGTGAGTTGCTCATGACGACCCGCTACCGCGAAACGGTTTCTATCGATTCCATTACTCTGCTCACGCCCAAAATGCGGCTGCGACGAATTTGTAACTACCCAAGACCGTTAGAAGGTCAATCGTTAGGGGAGCCAGAGCTGGTTGGTTTGGGTATTGAGAAAAAGATTTCTCAAGAAGCGAAGACAGACACCGATACTATGAGAAAGGTATTTATCCCAAAAATCGTGGATTTGTATGGCATTGACTATGCAGCGTCAGTCGATAAATACCGCCGAGGCAAAGATAACTAGCACGCCTTGATCTCGTTTTCTTGCTGGGCTGATGCTTGCCGCGAATGTCTGCCACGAACGTCTGCCACGAATGTCTGCCACTAAGCTGCAGGGCCTCTAATCTTTTTGTGTTTTCGCTACATTCTTGGCGAGCGAGCTATATTTTTCCTCAGCGCGCGATCGCCTCACCCTATAATCCTATTCTTTAGTCATCTCTGGAATTAGCCCCTTCTATGTCAGCCTTATCCGTGTTCCATCAGTTTTTTGATATCTGTGTCGGCAGTTGGGATTCTGAGCGAACGTATCACTATTTAAGTCGCGCTAACATTGAGCGATCGCACACTCACTTCGGCGTTGCCCCGCTGACACCCGAGCAGAAAACCAAAGTGCTCACCGATAATAGCTACACCATTGAAGACGGTAAACTCGCCAATTGCCCTGGCTTTCACCTCACCTTCCACACCGTTTCAGAACACGGCGAAGTGGTCGATAAATCAGTTAATTTAGCGTTTGTCCCGAGTGACCAACCTGCTGAGCACGACTATTTGCTAGAAGGGGATTATTTACGCGATCGTGCCTACGAAGAAGATCGACCCATCATTTCCCATTTTCAATTCAACGGCCGCACCCGCGAGCTACTGATGACCACCCGTTACACCCAAATTGTCTCGGTAGACTCCATTACCCTCGTCAATCCTCAAATGCGCATCCGCCGCATTTTTAACTATATGAAGCCGCCCGAAGGTCAGCCCCTCAGCGAACTTTCCCTGGTTGGTTTTGGGGTCGAGCAAAAGCTTGCAGGCTAACTTAAGGCATATCAACACACTTGTGTAATAATTGAAGACTGCGTTGACTAGCAAAATCTAGCCCAAACATTTAGAAGAATCATGGCAAAAGGCGTCCGTCTTGTAATTACCCTCGAATGTACCGAGTGCCGTAGCAACCCTGACAAGCGCTCCAACGGCGTGTCTCGTTACACCACTCAAAAGAACCGTCGCAATACGACAGCTCGCCTTGAGCTGAAGAAGTTTTGCACGCACTGCAACAAGCACACGGTGCACAAAGAAATTAAATAGATCCCACTCAAGCAGATCTATCCCGGTCGATGCGGTAGGAAAAGGCCATAGGCGGCGTCAAGCCAGCTTGTCTGTTAGTAGCTCGTCTTACTGATACACTCCCTATCACTTTCCATCGCCACTCTTATCCAACCTGTCAAATCCAATCAAGCAGAGTATTATGGCTTACTTTCGTCGTCGAGTCTCACCCATCCAGCCCGAAGAAAAAATTGATTACAAAGACGTAGACTTGCTGCGCAAGTTCGTCACAGAGCGCGGCAAAATTTTGCCTCGTCGTATCACGGGCCTCACTTCTAAGCAGCAGCGTGATTTGACTAAAGCAATTAAGCGCGCCCGCATTGTCGCCCTATTGCCTTACGTCAACGAAGACGGCTAAAGTCAACGCAACCAAAACAACCCATCGCTATTGGCCTTTTGCAGAACACTGTTACTTTTGTTCCGTCATTTTATTAAGGGGCCGATAGCTTTTTTATTGGCTTATTTTATGGGTTGGATATTTTTTAGCCAACGATTGCATCTGTCATGTTAGTTAGGACGCTATTTCCTACTGAAACCTATGTAAGACAACAGCTAACATGACGAGCAAAGTACGTAGGCGTAGCCTTCTCTGAGAGTATGCATCCGCACTTTGCTATATCCATTAGGAACACTATTAGGAACAAGCGGCGGTGGAAAAGGGAAGACTGGTCGAATTTAAGGTGAAAAGCGAGCCTGTACTGGCCATTGCTGATCGACCTGAAGGCAAAAAGAACTGGGTGCTGATCGATATTCGAGGGCATGCCCACACCATTCACCCGCGCCAAGTTATTTATGAAATTCCGAAAGTTGTCTGTGAGTCTTATAAGGAAATAGAAGGCTTTGTTCGCAACGCGGAAGACTACATTGACCCAGATAATTTAGAAATTGCTTGGGAGCTGCTAACTGAAATCGAAGAGTCGGCGACGCCTGAGTCTTTAGCGCAGCTTTTATTTTCTGATACGAGTGCGCCGTTTTGCTACGCCTCTCACAAGCTGCTGAGCGCGGATAAGCTTTATTTTAAGCAGAAGGGTGATCGCTACGAACCGCGCCCCGCCTCACAAGTTGAAGATCTCAAGCTCAAGATTGAACGTGAAGCGGCTAAAGCGGCTGAGTGGGAAGGCTTTTTGGCCAGGGCAAAGGCCCTATTGGCAGGAGAACCCGCTGAATTAGAGAAAGGCGATCGCCCCCGCATAGAAACTGTGGAACGCTACGCGCTGCTAGGTGATGAAACGAATCAAAAAGCTGCTGCACAGGAAATTCTTGCTGCCCTAGACCGCGATAAATATGCGGATTCTGCCTTTAAGCTGCTGGTTGATTTGGGCGTGTGGGATGAGCATGAAAATCTGGCCCTGCGCCGTCGCCAAATCCCGACGCAGTTCTCTGAGGAGATTTATGCAGCCGCGCAGCAAATGACTGAAGCGCCGCCTGAGGAGTCGGGCGATAGGCTCGATCTTACCCATCTCAAGGTCTATACCATTGACGATGAGAGCACCCGCGAAATTGATGATGGCCTCAGCTGCGAAACCCTAGAGGGCGGCGTTCAAAAACTGTGGATTCACATTGCGGATCCCACCCGGTGGCTGTCGCCTGGCGATACACTAGACGCCGAAGCCCGTAAGCGTTGCACTACGGTGTATTTGCCCACGGGGGCGATTCCGATGTTTCCGTTTGAACTAGCGGCTGGCCCCATGAGTTTGGTGCAAGGGGAAAAGCGATGTGCGCTGAGCTTTGGTGTGGTGCTAGATGATGATGGTGGGGTGGCTGAGTACAGCATTCAGCCAAGCTGGGTAAAGCCGACCTACCGGCTGACCTATGAAGATGCCGATGAAATGATTGAGCTAGGGATAGAGGCCGAAGGGGAATTGTTAGCGATCGCCCAGCTTGCCAAAGCCCGCCTTGCTTGGCGCAAATCCCAGGGGGCCATCAGCATCAACCTCCCCGAGTCTTCTATCAAAGTGGATACCACCACCGACAGCATTACCATTGATATGCTCGAAGCCTCTGCCTCCCGCGATATGGTGGCTGAAATGATGATTCTGACGGGAGAAGTGGCGGCCCGCTACGGTGAAGATAATGAGCTACCGCTGCCGTATCGTAGCCAACCCCAGCCCGAGCTTCCTCCGGAAGAGGAACTGATGCAGCTCGAAAATGGCTGGGTTCGTGACTCTGCCATTCGCCGCTGCATGACTCGCAGCGAAATGGGCATTAATGCGGCCCGCCACGCCACCCTTGGCCTAGATCGTTATTGCCAAGTTACCTCACCCATTCGCCGCTATACCGATCTGATTGGTCACTTCCAGCTGAAAGCTCACCTGAGAGGTGAACCGCTCCCCTTTGCGGCCACTGATTTGCCTGGCATCATCATGAGCGTTTCTAACGCCGCTTATGAAGCGGTTCAAGTGGAGCGGCAAACCAAAAAGTATTGGGCGATTGAATATTTGCGCCGACATCAGGAAGCCGACCGTGGCAGCGCCTGGGAAGTCATTATGGTGCGCTGGCTCCGCGAGCACGAGCGGCTGGGTTTGATTATCTTTGAAGACTTGGGCCTAGAATTTGCCATGCGCTTTGATCGATCCGTTGGCGTGGGCGATCGCCTGAATGTGCAGGTTAGTTTTGCTGATCCACGGCAAGAAATGATTCGCTTCAAAGAATTGCTGCCCGTAGACCTGGAGGAGGATGGGCCAGATAGCACTCACTCAGAGGTCTTTAGCTCGGATGCACCTCACGTCGATAATGTAGCGTCACCTGAATCAGCCGAATCTGAAGCAGAGTCACCTGAATCAAACGGAGCTGAATCCGAGAGCCCTAAATCAGCCGAACCTGAAGCAGCGTCACCTGATTCAAATGAACCTGACTGAGATGAAGCACTAGGGTGAGATGTCCATTTGCACCGTGCGTTCATTTAATGGCTGCAAAGGACGATTGTTGTTGTTTAACAGTTGTTCATAGCGAGCGATGTGATCTGCGCTGAGAACAACGGGTTCGGTCATGACCAGCCAAGTGACCGCTTCTGAACAGGGCGGGGTTGTGAGAGACCCTGTGTAACGGTAGGTGGTGGTGGTAGTGGGCAACAAATCTTGTGCGTTAATTGTGGTTTCTGTACGAACTTTGTCGCCAGCTTTGGCGGGTAGGTTGTTGCTAATGTTGTTGTATGCGTTGTTGCTAGTTGTGCTTTTTTGGAGCAGAACAGAAACAACAGCCAGATCGCCCGCATCGTTTTGATGCACAAGGTGGAGTTCTGCCGCTGAGGATTGGTTATCGATGGTGTGCTCACTAGGGCTGTGCAAATGAAATTGCAGCAAATTGTAGCGATCGCCGTCTAATTCAACGTAGCTGCCCGGTGCATAGGGCACTTGCACGGTGTGTCCATTGTTCAACAAATTGAGCGGGACAGGCTCATAGTGGAAATTTGGATTGGCTAAATCGGCTGACGCGGCTGCTGTTAGATTCGTGGGTGATTGATGTTTCCCGCTCTGGCACAGCGCGAAGGTTTCATCTAGCTCTGCCCAATGCGCTGGCCCTGTTTCCGCCTGGTATGTCCAGGGGATGTCGTTGGCTAAGGCATTTTCTGTGAGGCTGCTTAGCACGAGAGAAAACGCAAGGGCGATCGCAAAGCATAATCGAAAAATCCGCATGGGTCTTGGCACGCTAAAGGCAGGGCAATCATATCGTGCAAAGAATGCCTTTCAGCCCGCAGGGCCGTGAGATTTGGCTAATTTCCGTATTTCTACGAGGGTGTCTGGCGAGAAAGAGAAGAGAACGCGCGCAAAAAGAACGCGCGCGAGAAGAGATAGGAAGAGAACGAGAGAGAAGAGAGCGAGAGAGGCGATTTTATGATGATGTCGTAGGGTAGCGCTTAGTGTCGTAGTAGAGTGCAGCGCGATCGCGCCCCATCGCTTTAGCAGAATACAGCGCCTGGTCAGCGGCGTTAACAAGTACCTGTGAAAGACTATCTGCGTTGGGCACATCTACCGCGACCCCAATACTGACCGTGACATAGTCACTCACTTGAGACGCGTTGTGAATGATTTGGCGTGATTTGACCGCGCTGCAGATAGTTTTGGCAATGTGTATGGCACCCTTCGCATCTGTATTAGGTAGCATCACAATAAATTCTTCACCGCCGTAGCGAGCCACTAAATCATTAGGGCGAGAAATGGTTTTATCAATGGTAGCGGCCACCTGCTGCAAACACATATCGCCTTCTAAGTGGCCGTAGGTGTCATTGAAGCCTTTGAAATAATCAATGTCGCACATCAAGATAGCGATTTCACTTCGACTGTGAATGGCCCGTAGCCACTCTATTTCTAGTCGCTGATCAAAGCGTCTGCGGTTATTGAGCTGGGTGAGTTCATCTTGCCAGATTAGCTGAGAGACTTTAGTGGAGACTGCTGTCAGATCAGCTGCCGCTTGAACAAGCGAAAAGGGTTGAGTCGTCGCATGGCTTTCAAGGGGGCTGCTCTCTACCGATAAATCGCTGTACACATTTTTCAGCGTTTTGAGCTGGCCGCGCAGCTGCTGCTCCTCTTCTCGGTAGGTTCCTACAATGTTGGCCCCTAAGGTGAACCCTCCCAGACAGATTGGCCACACCACCGGTATCCAATAGCCCGCACTCAGCGCGGCCAAGCTCAAAACTCCCCAACCTACGGCCACACCACCGCAGCACATAAGCTGCGTGCGGTATCGATAGCGGCTAATTCTCCATCCCAATACAGGCCCCCCCAATGCCAAAATGACCCATGTCCAATGCCTGGAAGGCACTTGCAGGAAGTTTTGCTGCAGTATATTGCTGATGGTGGCGGCATGTAGATAGACGCCGCTAGTCGGTGGGGCGTGATCAAAAGGAGTCCTTAAATCGTCTAGGCCCGTCGCGGTCGCTCCGATCAGAACAATTTTGCCGCTAAAGATCTCTGGAGATACTTCCCCATTTACCACCTCTGCATAGGAATAGTGGGCTAGCTGGTCACTGGGGCCAGGCCAGTTAATCCAGATTGGGGCTGGACGAGTATCGATGACGTTGTTGAGTGATGCATTTTGGCTCAGTGCATGGGTCTGCACGGCGCTAATGCCCAGTGCTGGGAAGCCTTCGTCGGCTGGTTGGAGGGCGTCGAAGGATCGGGTGACGCCGTCTAACTCGGGTGTTTTGTGAATGTGCCCAATCGCGATCGCGGCATTGGCCAAGGTTTCATTGGGGGCAACCGGTGTTCCTTCGGTTGTCCAGCCGGTTGCGAGGACTACTTTTTGTTGTTTTGTCATGGCCTCTGCCAGGGCCTGATCCGCTGGATCTGGATCGGCAAAGACGATGTCAAAAACGATGGCGCTAGGTTGGGCTGGTGTGAGCTGCTGTAATAAGGCGGTATGAATCTCGCGGGGCCAAGGAAATTGGCCTATTTGCTGAAGGCTGGGTTCATCAATGCCAATAACAACGATTTCAGGACTCCACTGGATAGGGCCTCGCAGGCGAAACAGCTGGTTATAAGCCATGAGCTCGAGCGGGCGATCGCCGCCTATCCCAAGGCCTGCGATGATCGCTAAGGCCGCTACGCTGCCAGCTTTGACGCCCAGATTGATTTGTTTCCAGCTTGCTGAGAGCCAGGTGAAGCGCCTAAAACAGCTGGATTTCATACGCCTGTTCCTTGCCTAGTGGCGTTGTCACGACAGCCCTTACCCCAGCATCATCCGGCAATGGCATAGAAATAGCAAAACGCCCCTCTCGATCTAGAACCTGGGCTACCCCTTCAATGCTCAACAGATTGAATGGGTCAGTATAGCCAGAAAGATAAGCTAACTCCCTGTCTGTATCAATAGTGGTCAGCGATAGCGTTGTGTCGTCTGTGATGGGGACGGGCTGCGTAGGCGGCTCCCCAGGAAAAATTAGGTTTTGAAACCCCCCTTCGACCACCACATTTTGGTTTTGCGCAGAGGTTTCTACTGCTCCAGATAGAGTTGCTGTTCCTGTCGAGCCATCAGGTTTGACCGCGATCCCAAATTCAGTGCCGCGCACGCCGCTCCACCCTGAGGGGGTTTGAATTTCGAGGCGAGAATCTGGGTTAGTAAAGGTGGGGACCTCTAAGTGCACCTGACCGGATAGAACTTGCAGCTGAGTGATTCTGCCGCCCCCGTTAGACGTGGTTAAAGCCTGAATTTTTAAAGACGTATTTTCAGAGACATTAATGAACCCTGTGCCAGCATCAATGGCTAGCATTGCAGTTGCATTGCTTAAGGTTCTGATGCCTTCTCCAACGGCTTGTAACCGCAGCCCAACTTGAGCGGAGCGCTCACCCGTTGCACTTTGATAAAGTACTTGCCCGGTTAGGCTGCGCAGCTCGAGCCAACGATTAACGGCAACGGTGAGTGCCTGGGCTTGTCGTGAAGACTGTCGTGAGGAAGGCAATTGTAATAGAGGCTGTTGTGAGAAAGGGCGAGATAACTGTGAAAGGTTTGTCCCCTCGCTAGGGGTTAAATCGCCTGCTAAAACAAGCAGTATGGAAGCGATAAAAACTAAGCCCAAATATCTTTTGCTTAGACATCTGTTGAGGCACCTGCTTAGACACCTTTTGAAAACATCCCAAAGCTTGACCGCTAGCACCATGTAATAACGTAATAACGAGTGGAAAAAGGCAAATAGATCTCGATAGAAAATCAAGTGCGATAATACTACGGCAAATCTAAAGTTGCAGTGCCCAGGCACATGGAAAAACAATCCTTTCTTCATACCACGCCTCCCGAGGTCGTTCGTCAGGTGGTTGATCGCCGCGTGACAATTGGCGATCGCACCTTTACCATTACCTACCCCGGCAATACCGATCAATTACTCGACCATCCCAGCACTCATGCTGCCTTCGAAGCGGATGCCTACATGCCCTATTGGGCAGAGTTATGGCCCTCTGCCCACATGTTAGGAGAGGCATTACTTCCCGAGACTAACGTTCAACAACTATCTATTCATCCATCAAACCTACTTGATGGGGCAGCCCCGATGACCGCTTTAGAAATTGGCTGTGGCGTGGGGCTACCAGGCATCGTTGCGCTGTCGTTGGGGATGCGCGTTATTTTTAGTGACTACGATGTAACGGCCACACAGTTTGCGGCCAACAATGCGCTTGCCAATGGCTTCAATAACTTTGAAACATTAGCGCTGGATTGGAGAGTGCCGCCTCGTTTTCAGGTGCCGCTACTCCTGGCCGCTGATGTCATTTACGAAGAGCGCAACATCGAACCCTTAATTCAGCTGATCCAAACGGTGCTGACACCGGGTGGCATCTGTTTGCTGAGCGACCCAGACCGCTCCACTCGCAAGTACTTTCGGTTTGCACTCAAGCGGGCGAATCTTTCATTTAGCCGTCAGCCGATGACAGCGCCAGGGCCAGAAGGACGAGTGGTGCAAGGCAGTGTGTATTGCATCCTAAATCGCCCGTGAGGGTTGCTTTAAGCCCTTGAAGACAATAACTGCGAACGCAAACAGCAGTAAGGCTGTAAAAAACAGCGCGGTGAAGTTGGCTTCGATATCTGCAATGGTGAAGATGGCAGGAGAAGGAATCGCGCTATTGGGGCTGGTGACAAAGATAAAGGTGGCGATGTTGTTGGCGGCATGAACCCCAAGTGCCAGCTCAATGGTTTTGTCTTTGATGGTTAGCCATCCTAAAAAGGCCCCCACCATAAAGTAGTAAAGCAAAATACTGAGGGTGCCTTCCAAGTTCCCTTGGCTGCTCACTTCTGGATTGTATCCATGCAGCGCAGTGAACAAAATAGTCGTCAGCAGCACGGCCATCCATTTCCCAAATTTACTCCCCATCCCTTGCAAGAGATACCCTCTGCAAAAGAGTTCTTCGGCTGCAATTTGGAGCGGGGTTAGCACGAGCACCCAGGCGAGAAATGAGAAAAATACTTTGGGCTGAAACACGTTCAACGTAAAGTCTTCAGGGGCTACGCCGTAGCTCACAAATATTTCAATGGCTTTGAGGATGAAAAAAACACCGAAGCCTTGTCCTACCCGAAGCCAACTGATGCGACGGAAAGGGGTAATTAGGGTGTGGAGCGATCGCCCATGCAGATACCGAACAGCCCAATAGATGCCCAGCAAGAAGAACGGAAAGGCTAAGTTGTAAATGACATAGAGCACGAGCGGTGAAACCCCTGTAACGGGCAGTTCCCCCGGTATGTACTCACTGACGGGCAAGAGACGGGTGTCAGGGTTGCCATCTAGTTGCACATAGGCCAGCAACAGGCGAAAACTAATAAATCCACCTGGAATCAAAAAGGTGAACAGCGCGAGCAAAGAACCCACAAAATAGCGCCACCCTTGGTTTTTTCCTTGGTGTGCTAGCTCAATAAACGGATGGGACATAGGAAGAACGTCGGGGCGATATATCCGAATAATTACGGATATAAAATGCTTAAATAGTAACATCTAAGCATAATTGCTTAGAACGACGTTCTTCTCTGAACTTGTGTTGGCTGCTTGCTTCCAAATTTGCGCCATCGGCAATTTGCGCCATCAGCAATTGGATTGCGCCATCAGCAATTGGATTGCTCCATCAGCAATTGGAACCATCAGCAATTTTGGCTATCAGCACCTTTGGCCATCCGGCTTAGAAGCTGAGCTGATGAAAAACGTTCGATGTGCTCTCGGGGAAAGGAATTCGGCCCCCTGCGGCCACATATGGATACAACAGCTCATAGACCTCTCGGTGTTTGCCTTGCACGGCCATCATTAAGGGGGTTTCACCCCGACAAGATGCATTGACGTTAGCGCCTCGAGCGATGAGTAGCTCGACAACTCGAAAGTGACCTGCCGCAGCGGCTTCCATTAAAGCGGTGCGCCCACCGTCAGTCTCTGCGTGAATGAATGCGCCTGAATTGAGTAAACGTTGGACGACCTCTAGGTGTCCATTCGCAGCGGCAGCATGTAAAGGGAGCTGATCGCAGCCGATGTGAACGTTTGCACCTGCATTAATGAGTGCCTGGACAATTCTGCTGTGGCCTTTGGCCGCCGCCGTGACTAAAAGTGGTGTGTCGTACCAGTTCGCTGGGCGAAAGCTCACGCCTGCTTTTAGCAGTGCATTGACTGACTGTAGATCGTTGCGGTGAACAGCGCGTTCCAAGGTTTGGGCATTCGGGGGGGTGGCGTTTAGGGGGGCGGGAGATGCCTGCTTGAGTGGTGCTGGCGGCGCTGAAGATGGTGCGATAGGGGGTGTGGCTGTGGGAGATGTTGTTGTGGGAAGTGTTGTTGTGGGAGGTGGTGCTATTTTTGTTGTTATTGTTTCCGTCGGTGCTGTTGTCGGTGGCGTTATTCCTGTTGTTTTTTCTGTTGTTGTCGATGGTATTGTTTCTATCGTAAAGGTGGGAGAAGGCAAATGGGATGAGCAATGCATGGGGGAAACCATGCCATTCAATACTGAGGGGTAATTTTCTTGCGGTGTTGAACTAGCGGGGGGTAAATCAAGCGCGTTTGAAGCGTTCATCTGTTGGAATGCTGTTAAGGCAGGCATGGTGGTGGCTGTCTCTGCCCGAAAAAATATTTGAGCAGGGCCTGAACGGTTGGTGGCTGCGAGACACAACATCTGAATAATTTGGGCATTGCCCGTTTTCGCTGCGACCATCAGCGCTGTTTGTCCGTCTCCCCGGCACTGTGTGGGAGAGACATTTGCTGCGAGCAAGCGTTTAACCTGACGAATGTCAGAGTGCTCAATGGCATTAAACAGTTCTGTGAGCTGCGTATTGAGATGTTCCATAGGAAGAAAGTCTGTGGCTCAGAGGTTTCTGAAAGGTGAATCTCAGCCAGAATAAAGTGAGCCTACATTTTGAAATGAAGAGCCGAAACAGTTATCGGGATAGATGCGAATAGCGAGATAGATGCGAAGTAGGCGCTACAACAAGGCGTTAGTCGCGTTGCTTTTCTTGGATTTAATATTCCCAGGCGGAAGATGGGCAGAACCTGACATTCACACGGACATTAGCTGCGTGTATATGCCTGTGCGTGATTTTTAAATAAAATGTTGTAAACCCCCGAAAGATAGGACTGTAATAGCTTTCGGGGGATGGTATCAAAGCCCGTTGATTTGGCGCTGTGAGTTTGATGCCTGTATCTTTACTGCTTGACTGCGCTTAGACCGTTGCGCGAATTTGGGCAATTTCTCGTTCAGTTTGTAGGGTCTGAATGCGGCTAGGGGTGCCTTCTGGAATCGCAGAGATGAGCTGCTGGGTATATTCGCGGCGAGGGTTGCGATAAATTTGCTCCGCTGGGCCAATTTCTTCGATTTGGCCTTGGTTCATCACCATAATGCGATCGCTCATAAATTTCACCACACCCAAATCGTGCGAGATAAATACATAGGTGAGCTTGAATTCATCTTGCAATTCCTTGAGCAAGTTCAGCACCTGCGCTTGCACCGAGACATCTAATGCCGATACCGACTCATCGCAAATGATGAACTTAGGGTTGAGTGCTAGGGCGCGGGCGATGCACACCCGCTGCCGCTGACCGCCTGAAAACTCGTGCGGATAGCGGTTAATGGCATTGGGATCGATGCCGACTCGATCTAGCAGATATTGGATACGTTCTTTGAGGTTACGCCGTCCGCGAATGGTGCCATGAATGCGCAAGGGTTCGGCAATGGCTGCGCCGATGCTCATTCGTGGGTTTAAAGAGCTGTACGGATCTTGGAAAATAATTTGCATCTCGCGGCGGCGTTTGCGCAGTGCGCCAGTGCCTAAGCGCGTCAGATCTCGGCCTTCAAACCACACGCGTCCGTCCATGGGTTTGATGAGCTGAAGCAGCGATCGCCCTAATGTCGTTTTTCCGCAGCCCGACTCTCCGACTAGGCCAAACGTTTCGCCTTTATACACCTTAAACGACACATCATTAACAGCCATCACATAGCGCTCAGTGCCCCCAAACACGCCTTTCACGGGGTAGCCTACTTTCAAGTTCTCAACTGTGATGAGTGCACCTTTGTCTTCCAGTGCCTCTAGGCGAATTTGCATCTCACGAGGACTCACCTCTAGCACCGGCGGTAGGCCGGGGCCAGCATCTAGCTGAGGCTTGGCTTGAATCTGGGTATTGCCCTCTTCATCTACGATTTCTTCCATGTAGTCGGAGACTGTCGAAAGCTGACGAAGCTGGCGATCGGGCTGAGGGCGACAGGCCAGCAGTCCTCGGGTATAAGGGTGCTCTGGATCTTCAAATATTTTGAGTACGGGGCCTTCTTCTACAACGTTGCCCCGGTACATGACTGCTACTTTGTCCGCGATTTCAGCGATGATGCCCAAGTCATGGGTGATGAAAATCATCGACATGCCCCGGCGATCGCGCAATTCCCTGAGCAAATCTAAAATGGTCGCCTGTACCGTTACGTCCAGCGCCGTGGTCGGTTCATCTGCAATGAGTAAAGACGGATTCGACGAGAGTGCCATGGCAATCATTAATCGCTGAATTTGGCCGCCCGAAAGCTGGTGCGGATAGCGATCTAGCATGGCCCGTTTGCGGCGCTTAACTTCTCTATTAATGATGCCAATATTGTCTGTGCCCAGCTCCTGGGTGAGCTGCTCGTACAAATCTGCATCTGTTGGCAGTAGCTTTACCTCTTGCAGTTGGGCGATGGCCAAGTCTCTGGCTGCCCGCTTAGAGATGCGCTGGTGCTGACGAATGGCCTCAACTAACTGAAACCCACAGGTATAAACCGGATTGAGCGAACTCATCGGTTCCTGGAAAATCATCGCAATTTGACCGCCGCGATACTTTCTGAGCTTGCGCTTAGGCACCGACCGTAAATCGACCGTGCCTTGATCTGCTTCTGTAAATAAAATTTTGCCGCTGGAAACCTCGCCGGGCGGATTAGGGACAAGGCCCATAATGGCGAGTGATGTGACCGACTTACCCGAGCCAGATTCGCCGACGATTCCAATCGTTTGGCCCCGATCTAATGAAAAGGAGATGCCATTAACAGCGCGAGTGGTGCCGCTTTCTCCTCTAAAGTCAACGGTTAAACCCTGAACTTCTAAGATGGCATCACGGGTGGAATCATTCATGGGGTGGCGATCACTCACAAGTAGGTCTGACGATATAGGGTAATGACGACTGAAGGGATGACGATTAGCAAGCATCATATCAGCGATGTTTGCTTAGATACCCACATTCCTAGATACCTAGTTCCCAACACAAGATACTCAATTGCCGGTCGATGTTTCTATTCTTAAGGATTCTATGCATTGTTTTTGTGCATTATCGTATCCTCTAAGCTGCGATATTTTTGTGGTTGGGCAGTTGCGTAATGAGCTGCCGAGTGAGACTGCTATAATTCCATATCTATTTATTAGCCACGGGTAGTGTGGCTAGCTATTTGCATGTGTAATGGTTGGTAATGCTATCATCTCGGTCATTCGTTATTCATGCTTCAACTTGCGATCGCTGTTCTAGTTGTTATTGTGGGTTCTGCTCTGTGTTCTGGCACTGAAACAGCCCTGCTCTCTATTCCGCTCCTCAAAGCTAAGCAGCTCACCCAAACCAATCCTGGCCCAGCGGCTAGTGCGCTGCTCGATATCCGTAAGCACATTAGCCGTCCGATTGCGGCGATTGTCATTCTCAATAACATCTTCAATATTGTTGGCAGTATCGTTACGGGCTACCTGGCGGGCATTCAGTTTGATAATACGGGCGTGGGTATTTTTTCAGCCGTGCTGACCCTGGCGATTATTTTGCTGGCCGAAATTCTGCCGAAAACCCTCGGTGAGCGGTACGCCGAGACCGTTGGTTTGGTGGTGGCGATTCCGGTGCAGGCCACCACGCTGGTATTTACTCCTTTGATTTGGCTGTTAGAGCGGATTACTG
Source organism: Phormidesmis sp. (assembly GCA_045110585.1). Lineage (GTDB taxonomy): Bacteria > Cyanobacteriota > Cyanobacteriia > Phormidesmidales > Phormidesmidaceae > Phormidesmis. The sequence goes on from JBGCGG010000132.1 coordinate 20,191, forward strand.
CGCCGCTAACGGATGGTGATGTTCGGCCTATTACCAATGAATCTGAAATTCGCTTGCTCACAAAACTAGGCTATCAGGAAGGGCTGATTGAAGATGATGAGGCGGAAATGATTGATCGCGTCTTTCGGCTAAATGACCTGAAATCGGCCGATATTATGACGCCACGGGTTGCGATTACCTACATTTACGGTGATGCCATTTTAAAAGAGGTGGCAACTGAAATTATTGAGTCGCAGCACACGCGCATTTTGGTGATTAAAGAAGATTTGGATCATGTTGTGGGGGTGGCGCTGAAAGCAGAGCTGCTGGCTGCGCTGGTGAAAGGGAAAGGCGATTGCAAAATTGAAACGCTGATGCGCCAGGTGCACTATGTGCCTGATACGGAGCGTACCGATAAGCTGATTAAAAGCTTTCAGGATTTGCGAGAGCACTTGATGGTGGTTGTCGATGAATACGGCGGGGTCTCCGGGGTGGTGACGTTGGAAGATACGCTAGAAGTGCTGACGGGCGAGATTGTGGACGAAACGGATCGCAACGTCGATTTGCAGGCATTTGGCCGTCAGCGGCAAAAGCTGCTGCTGCGTCGCAGTGGATTTTTGACGCCTAAAAAAAATCGTCCTCGCCGCCCTACGGATTCTTCTCTTTAATTTTTCTGCTTTATGACATCGCTGCAGCCCGCTGGTTCAACGCCAGAGCCCATATTGGCCCCAACGGTTGAAAAAACTGACCGCCGCCGAGGGGCATCGGCAGATACCCTACTCGATTGTTTGTTGCTGATGGGCTGGGCGGGGCTAATTATTGCTTGTACGTCGCTGCACCCGAGTTTGATGGCGTATGACGAGGGCAACTACGGCGCAGAGTCTCGTTTTATGTTGGATTCGGGGCAATGGCTGGTGGGCCTGTGGTGGGGTGAGCCGATGTATGGCCACGGCGTGTTACTAAATTGGCTGATGGTGCTGGGCTATAAGCTGTTTGGGATGAGCGATCGCGTAGTGCGCTTATGGAGTGCGATCGCCTGCTTTGCCGCCATCCTGTTTACTTACGACATAAGCAAAATCATTACCGGTAAACGCTTCTTGGGCTTTCTTACGGCAGCCTTGTTGATGCTATTCCACTTGTGGTTTAAGTTTGCGCACTTGGGCACGCAAGACATGTTGCTAGTGAGTCTGGAACTGTTCGGTATTTGGGCCTTACTTAAAGCGGAACAGTGGCCTGCTCGCAGGATTGGTTTAGGTTTCTGCACAGGCATAGCGCTGGGCTTGGGTTTTCTGACGAAAACGTTCATGATTTTTTTGCCTGCTGCGGCACTGATGCCTTACTTGGTGTTTGAGCATCGTCGTCACCGGCACCTTTCCAATCCTGGCCTTTATGCTGGTTTGCTGGCAGGTATTGGATTAATTGGCCTGTGGCTATGGCTAAGCATTAATCAGTACGGTGACTTAGTGTTTGAGTCAATGTTCGGTAAGCTCGCTCAGCTGGGCGCTGAGCCATACCATTCAAGCGATGGCCCGCTCTATTACTTCTGGAATATTCCGGCGAATGGTTTTCCCTGGTCATTGTTTTCTGTGATCGGCGCTTGGTTTTGCTGGCAAGATAGGCATCAGCCTAATCCTTACCGATGGCTGCTCATCTATCCGTTTATTTTGTTTGGCTTGCTGACGTCGTTTTCTACGCGTACGCCCTATTACACGCTGCAGCTTTTTCCGTTTATGGCTTTGTTCGGGGCGATCGCGCTTAACCGCCTTGCCACCCAATCCCTCGCGTGGCCCCGTCGCCTACTCAGCTATGCCTTTGCCGCACTCGGGTTGGTTCTGTGCTTGCTCGGTTTCCTGATGCTGATCGCTCAGATGAGCGCCCAGGTTAGTACCATTAGTGATCCGCTCCTGCCCAGAGCCGAGATTCTTCCCTATGTTCCAGTTGCGATTGTGCTTGGCCTAGGATGGTGCGCCCTGCCTTTTACCCAGCGCAGCCCAAGCAACTGGATGGCCACCTGGGTATTGCCTGCGTGGTTAGCACTGGGGGCAACTGGAATCTCTGGCCTTATGGGCGACTATTCGCCTGAGTTAGAAGCTGACCTTGCTCAGCCCGCTGTTGCGTCTGCGCTTGAATACGTCCCTGTGGACTTTTTTACCGGCACAGACTGGGCCAACAATGACGACCATAAAACCTTTACGCTCCTGAGCTACTACACTCCTATTTTGGGCCAGTTGACCCATTCGTTTGAGGATCTATTGATTACTGAAGACGCTTTAACTGCTGAAGACGCTGCCGCCGCTGAGCATTACGTTTGGCTTGCACCTAATGCCGATGCTACTGACCTAGCCACGCAACAGCCCTTTGAAACGATTGGAGAAGTTCAGCAGTGGAAGCTCATTCGGTTTCTGCCCCGCTAGTGCTTCTGTGCTGACGCGCTATTTGTTCATAGTCATCTGATTTGCTGTCATCTGATTCGCTGTCATTTTATCTACAGTCATCTGCCCCGCTTATTTGCATTCATTTGCCCCGCATCCTATCTCTGTCAATGCCCCAAACTACCGTCCAATCCCTCACCCACCCCCACCAAACGCACAAGCAGGTTATTGTTGAGCACTTCAACCGCACTGCTCCAGACATTGACCGCTGGCGTAACGTAAACCACTACTACTACCGGGATCTGGCTCGTCTGCATCAGTTTTTGATTCCTACGGGCTCAAGGGTGCTGGAAATTGGCTGCGGCAACGGCGATTTGCTCAGTGCGACTCATCCTCGTGTGGGCGTCGGCATTGATTTGTCGCCTACTACCATCAACATCGCGCAAAAGAACCACCCGCACCTCCGTTTCTACTGTGTGGATGCTGAAACCCTCTCCCCTGAAAGCATTGGCTATCTGACAGAAGGGCCAGATCGTGGCCCGATTGAAGGGCCGATTGATGAGCCTCACACTTTCGACTACATCATCTGTTCCAACGCGGCTAGCTACTTCAGCGATATTCAAACGGCCTTTAGCCGTCTACATCCTTTTTGCACCCCGCAGACCCGGCTGATTATTAGCTTTCATAACTATCTATGGGAGCCGGTTCTGAGAATTGGTGAGCGCCTTGGACAAAGAAGCCCGCAGCCGCCGCAAAACTGGCTTTCAATGGATGATGTGGCGAACCTATTGACGATTACAGGCTTTACGCCCTTAAAGCGTGGGCGTCGTTTTTTGTTCCCAAGGCACATTCCGCTCTTGTCTCCGCTGATTAATCGGTATCTGGCACCGTTGCCGGGCGTGAAGCATTTAAGCCTGACAAATTTTGTGGTGGCGCGGCAGACCCCTCATCCCCTAGCTCCTTTTCCCCTAGCCCCCGCTCCTGTCGGGAGAGAGGCCAGGAGAGGGGCTGGGAGAGTGGCCGGGGGTGAGGGCGCGGCATCACAAGGCCTTCCCTCTGTCAGCGTCATCATTCCTGCCCGTAACGAATCTGGAAACATTGAAGATGCCATCACTCGGATGCCTTACATGGGCAGCCATACGGAAATTATTTTTGTAGAAGGCCACTCCAGTGACGACACTTGGAAAACCATCAAAAACAAAATTCGTAGCTACAAGCGCCGTAATAAAGAAGCTGACGGCCCGGTGTTTACCTTCAAATCTATGCAGCAGACGGGCAAAGGTAAAGCCGATGCTGTACGGCTCGGCTTTGCTGAGGCCACGGGCGATATTTTGATGATTCTGGATGCGGATTTGACGGTGCCGCCCGAGGATTTGCCGCACTTTTATGAGGCAATTTCTTCTAATCGCGGCGAATTTATTAATGGCTCACGTCTGTTGTATCCGCGTAGTAAGCAGGCAATGCCCTGGCTGAATACGTTGGCGAATAAGACGTTTGCGCTGATGTTCTCTTTTTTATTGGAACAGCCGCTGAAAGATACGCTGTGCGGCACGAAGGTGCTGTGGCGCAGCGACTACGACCGTATTGCTGCAGGGCGAAATTATTTTGGAGATTTCGATCCGTTTGGAGACTTTGATTTGTTGTTTGGCGCGGCCAAGCTGAATTTACACATTGTTGAAGTGCCAATTCGCTATCAGCCTCGAACGTATGGCAGCTCCAATATTGCGCATTTCCGTGAGGGGTTAGTGCTGATGAAAATGTGTGCGTATGCGGCTGGCAAGCTGAAGTTTATCTAATACTTGTTCCCCTGCCGACTCATCGGATTGGCCGATAGGGCTGGTAGGGCTGCATTTAAACACGACTCTCGTAACAGATTTACTTCAGTCGGAAGCGGGCCATGATGGGTAAATGATCGGAGGCTTCTCCGGCTGCGCTTAAGACCCGAGCTTCTGTGATTTCGATGGTGCTGGGCGTGTAGAAAATGTAGTCCAGCTTATATTCGGGGGCATTAGATGGAAAGGTTGCGTTTTCTGGTGAGTCGGCAGTGGGCCATGCAGTTTGCGGGGTAGCTGGTTCAAACGATTCGGCGGCGATGAGTTCTTTAATTGAAAATTGTTTTTCTCCTTTGTCTTCACCGGTTATGGCGATGAAGGTATCCCGGTTTAAGGCGCTGTTGAAATCACCCACCAACAGCACAGGGTAGGTTTTCGCGTAGTCTTCTGCGGCGTTCTTTACAAACTGGGTTTGGGCGACTCGGGTTTCTTCGTCAAAGGCTTCTAGGTGCGTACTCATGACCACCAGCGTTTTGCCGTCTATGTCTACCTTGGTGACCTGTAGCAGCCGGTCTAAGTAAAAGGTGTTGTAAATGAAGTTGTTGGCCGCTACTTTTTGCAGTACGGTGCGCGTGTTTTCGGTGATGGGATAGCGGCTGAGAAGGGCTTGCCCTGAGAGGATTTTGCCGAAGTGGGCGCTGGGGGGCCAAAAGGGAAAGGGCAGGTAGGTTTTGTCCCAGTTGATAGCGACGGCGTAGGCCATATTATTGAAGGTTTGGGCCAGCATTTTGGCTTGGTTTACCCCGTAAGAGCGCTCAGCGCCAAAGTCTACTTCTTGCAGGGCAATAAAGTCTGGATTGATGGCGCTGAGCGCGGCGATCGCTTGCTGTTGATTGGCTTCAAAAACGGCTTGATCTGGTTGGGTGGTGGTGCTATTGGCGAGGCCCGAGAGATAGCCAATGTTGTAGGTGACGAGGGTGTAGTTCTCTTGGGCCGATTGCTGGAGCTGTGCATCGTCATCAATGACGTCGGCGTAGGTTTGAGGATCGGTGGTAGTGGCGCTGGCCCAGAGGTAAAAAAGAGCGATCGCCAGTGCAGGCACCCCTATTAAAACGGTCAATCCTTTCAGAAAAATGCCTTTGCTACCCATACCCATCACCGTTGTTTATCCCAAGACGCGCGTTACTGAGATGTCCGCGCTGCTTACATAACTAGCCATATCACTAGCCATAAAAACACACTGGCCCTAATCCTTTGCTCAATACAACATATATTGATAGGAATCTGACTGCTGGGTAACCTGCGATAGGCTACTCCAATATTTCCATGTCTATTAAAAACATCATCTTCTACGGTTTTTTGGGGTTTGTCCCCGTGTCCATAGCGGCTCATTTCTTGGGCTGGGGCGATCTCGTTGTCTTTGTTTCTGCTGCGCTTGCCATCATTCCATTGGCAGGATGGATGGGGACCGCGACTGAAGAAATTGCGGTTGTGCTGGGGCCCTCTCTCGGCGGCTTAATGAACGCGACGTTTGGCAATGCGACTGAGTTAATCATTGCCATCTTTGCGCTTCGTGCGGGCCTTGTAAACGTTGTTAAATCCAGTATTACCGGCTCCATCATTGGGAACCTATTGCTGGTGATGGGCCTGTCTATGCTGCTGGGTGGCCTCAAATTTAAAGAGCAATCCTTTCAGCCCACCATTGCCCGGCTCAATGCGTCTTCAATGAATTTGGCCGTGATTGCTATTTTGCTGCCTACCGCTGTGGACTTTACGTCTAGCGGTATCGATCAGCCCATTTTGCAAAAGCTTTCCATTGCTGTCGCTGTGGTTCTCATGCTGGTATATGGCCTAACGCTCCTCTTCTCCATGAAGACCCATGCTTACCTTTACGATGTTGGCATGGCAGAGGAAGTGTGCGAGCCAGATGAGCTATCTAAGCTGGGCCAGAGCAGCCTGAGCAATAGCGGCACCAATGCGGCTGATCTTAAAAATGTGGAAAATAATGGGCACAGCGATGAACACGGTGATGAGCAGGGCGATGAGCACTCGCCGAATTTGCCGCTTTGGATTGGCGTTTTGCTGGCAGCTACGCTCGTGGTTGCTGTCGAATCAGAATTTTTGGTTGGCACCTTAGAAGTTGCCTCCAAACAGCTAGGACTATCTGAGCTGTTTACGGGCGTGATTATTTTGCCGGTGATTGGTAACGCTGCCGAACATGCGACTGCCGTTACGGTTGCACTCAAGAACAAAATGGATTTGTCGCTGAATGTTGCCGTTGGCTCCAGTATGCAAATTGCTTTATTTGTGGCGCCTTTGCTCGTTATTGTGGGTGCGCTCATGGGTCAGCCTATGGATCTCGATTTCAATAACTTTGAGCTGTTGTCTGTGGCGGTGGCTGTGCTGGTTGCTAATTCTATTAGCGGCGATGGTAAATCTAATTGGCTGGAGGGGACGTTGCTGCTGGCCACTTATGCCGTTATTAGCCTTTCCTTCTACTTTCATCCTGTGATTGAGGGGATTGGCTAGTTTATTGGCTAGTCTGTGGCGATTTGGCTTGGTCTGGTCTGCTTAAGACGGCTATCGGGAGATGGCTATTGGGAGACGGCTGTTGGGAGATAGCTTAATAAAAAAGGTCGATAGCTTACGTGAGGAAGGGGCCGCTGTTATCTGTAGTGCTACCAGATGTTGCGATCGCCTCACGTTCTCCCTGTATTCGCTGCGGTTTGAGAACGGTTTTTGGCGATCTCCAAAAAAAATCAGAATCTGTTTGACAAAGCGCCCTCGGATCCGCACAATAGAGATCGCCTTGAGAGAGCGGTTTCAACTGAATCCCTCCCCCATCAAGGTTTTGCTCTTGAATCTAAGTATTCTGGGCCTGTAGTTCAATTGGTTAGAGCACCGCCCTGTCACGGCGGAAGTTGCGGGTTCGAATCCCGTCAGGCCCGTAGAAAAAGCGCCCTTGAAGTTAGCTTCAAGGGCGCTTTTGTTCGTTCTTTTATAGGTGGGGGGCTTTTCTTGGGGCGCTTGTGCTGTGAGATCCCCCCTGACTCACAACACTGCCAATTTTAGGAGGCGATTTAGACTGAGGCGATTTAGAACGAGGTATGAGAACGCGTTCTAAATCTCAACGGTTCCGCCGTACTTAACCGGGAGCTGATCTTCTACGGGCAAGCCCATAATGTCGCTGTACAGCTTGATGTACTCGATCGCTGATTTCTCCCAACTGAAGTTTTGGCCCATTGCCCGACGCTGCAAGGCTTCCCACTGTGGCTTAAATCGATAGGCTTCCGATGCTCGTACCATGGACGTGAATAAATCCAGCGGCTCGTAACGGTCGAAGCAGTAGCCCGTACCAACTTCTCCAATCGGATCGTTATGGCTGACCGTATCGACTAGCCCGCCTGTGCGCCGCACAATGGGCACACAGCCGTAGCGCATGGCAATCATTTGGCTGATGCCGCAAGGCTCGAAGCGAGAAGGCATTAAGAAGGCGTCACAACCGGCATAGATGCGGCGAGCGAGTGCGTCACTGTACATGATGTAGGCGCTGGCTCGGCCTGGGTAGCGGGCGGCGAGTTCCCATAGCTGGGTTTCGTATTGGCGATCGCCCGTGCCTAACATTACAAACTGCGCGTCTGAATACGCCAGATAGCGATCCATTGTCTGCAAAATCAGATCGATGCCCTTTTGCTCCACCAGCCTGCTGACAATCCCAATCAAAAAGCGATCTGGATTAACCTCAAGCCCCATTTCTTTCTGAATGGCGGCTTTATTGGGTGTGCGCTTATCGAGGCTAGTCGCTGTGTAGTTATGCTGAATTTTGCTATCGGTGGCCGGGTCAAAATCATCGAGGTCAATGCCATTAACGATGCCGCTGAGCTTGCCGCTAATGAACGACAATAGCCCTTCTAATTCCTCTCCGTACTCCGCCGTCTTAATTTGCTCTGCATACGTGGGCGATACGGTATTGACCCTATCGGCATACTGCAAGGCTGCGGCCATGGTGTTGTGCCCCTGCATAAACCACGGACACCAGGCAAAGCGGTCGAGCTTCCAGCGCCACGGGCCTTGATACGCCAAGTTATGAATAGTGAATACGGTGCCAATATCAGAAATCTCATGATTCCAAACTGGCAGCATGCCCGTATGCCAGTCATGGCAGTGAATAATATTGGGCTTCCAGTAGTTCCAAGCAAACTCGGCTGCGCCATTGGCAAAGAAGGTAAAGCGCCAATCTTCATCCTCGCCGCCGTAGATAATGTCGTTATCGAAGCAGGGATGGCCAAACAGATAAAGTGGGACGTCTGTATTCGGGAGGCGGCTCTCGTACACCGCAAACGAATTGAACATGGCTTGGCCCCACCATACGGGGTCGCCAGGGTGCTCTAATTTATCAGCCATGACGTTGTAATACGGCATGAATACGCGCACATCGTGGCCCATAGCGCGCAAAATAGCGGGCAAACTGCCAACCACATCGCCCATGCCGCCTACCTTTGCGAGCGGCGCGGCTTCGGCAGCCACAAATAGAATTCGCATATTATTAACAACCTAAGTAAAAACGCTGGCTCGCCCTCAAGTTTATAGTGATTTGGAACGAGGCTGAGAACGACTTTTGGCCTGGTTTTGACGAGGGCGCAGATAGCTGCTCTCGCGAGCTGTTTCATCCCTTTGCGAACCGTAACAAGCTGATAAGTTAAAGGGGTTCCTGTAAATGGCATCTGTTATTTCACGGTTGCTGTCTGCCTCTTTTTTGCCCCCATGTCGCTTTTGCCCCCAGCCGTATTGTTTCCACTGCGCTCTCTATTTTATGGTGTGACTGTTTTGGGCTTGGTGAGCTGCACTGCCGAACCCACGGTGAGCAAGCTGCGCTTAGCGACCGGGTCGCCCACAGGCTACTACTACCAGCTCGGTCAGTCGCTGGAAGGGTCTGCTGAAGAAGCCGTTAACTTAGATCTGGATGTTTTGGAGTCTCAGGGATCGCTTGAGAATTTAGAGCGATTAGTGGCCGGTGAGGTCGATTTTGCTTTGGTGCAGTTGGATGTGGCCCAAGCTGCGATGAAAAATGGAGAGGTGAAGGCGATCGCGGTGCTGGCTCAAGAGCATGTGCACCTGATTAGCCGTCAATCTGGTCAGCGTGTAGATGCTGGTCAGATTGTAGAGCCTGGAAACCCAGCAGAGACTGGGACACAGATTTCGCCGTCGGAAACGTTGGTGGATTTAGTCGGGGCGGCGATCGCCATTGGAATCCCCGGCAGCGGCATTCGTTTCACGGCTGATCAAATTTTGACGGCGATGCGGTTAGCGCCTGCTAGCGGTCAAATTGAGGCGAACGAATCGAGCTTTAGCGAAGCGATGGATTTGTTGAGTGCAGGCGAGGTCGATGCTGCTTTCTACGTTGGGCGCTTAGGCGCGAGTGCCACCGTCCGCGAGGCATTCGCCCGCGATCCGAGCCTGACGTTGCTACCGCTCTCTCCCAGCTTGATCAACTTTTTATCGACGCAAAATCCTGGCGTTTATCGCGAGGCCACGATCCCTGAAGGCATCTATGGTGTGCGGCCCAGCATTCCTGCGCAAGCGCTGACCACGCTGACCACGCCCACGGTGCTGATTGCGCGCCCAGAAGCTAACGATAAAGCTGTGCGGCTGATGACTTGGGCAATTGTGGCGACGGCGCGGCGCTACGCGACGTTTTACCCCGCGTTACAGGCCGGAGATCCCAATGTGCTGCTGCGCCAGGGTCTGTTTCATGTGCATCCCAGTGCTACCCAAGTGTACGAATCAGGCGATCCGCGCCGCGCTTGGATTCGTTACTGGGAGAACAACAGTGATTTGCAGGCGGGGTTGTTTTTGTTGGTAGCAACGAGTGGCATCGGGGTGCTGCTCAGGCGGTTGCGTAGGCGGCGATCTCAGCAGCTAATTAATCAAACCAACGCCCGCATTAGCGAAATTAGTGAGCATCTTACCGATAAACCTCAAGAAGCTTTGCGCTCTATTGAAGAGCTAGATCAAGACAACCGACTTCAGTTCATTGCGGGCAAGGTGTCGGATGAGGTGTACAACCAAATGCAGCAGCGCACCCAGTCTCTGAGCGACCAGTGCAGTTTGATTTTGGATACCCAGCGGCGTCAGCAAATTTTAGAGACGTTATTGCTGCTGGATGAATGGCAAGAAACCCTGCAAACAGATCCGGACTTAGCCTTGCAAAAGCTGGGCCAAATTAGGCAGCAGTACCGTGAAATGCTGCTTTCTAATCAGGTGGATATTCAGGCTTACATGGAGCTAGTGGAGCTAACGCTGATTTCAGTGATGACGCTAGCCCCCCAGCAGCGCGAGAAGGTGACTATGATGCCCGTGTTGAGTGGCGTTGATTAGGCTAGTGGGCTATTGATTGCTGGGAGCGCCATCAAATTCATCATCAATGCCTCATCTGAATTATCTTTATTTAAAAACAAATTGATTAAAGAATAATCGAAAATACGGAGCGATCGCTTGAAGTTGTCTATCGTGATAAAAGACACTTCAGCTCAACGCCCAGATACACGTATCCTCACGTATTAAATGACCACTCAGATTCTTCAAGACCGCTTTGAAATTGAGACTCAGCTGAGCTGCACAGATTTTAGTACGGTGTATTTGGGCTGTGATCGCAAATACATGCACCGGCCTCACTGCCTGATTACTGCGATTCCATATCATCAGCGTGAAATTCGCCATCGCCTGGAGCGAGAAGCCCAAATATGGGAGCAGTTGGGCCGTCATCCTCAAATCCCTCGGCTGCTGGCCTACTTTTACAAACGCGAGAGCAAAACAGACGGGACGTTCTATCTGGTTCAAGATCATATTGAAGGCCACTCGCTCACGAAAGAACTGAGCGAAGCTGATGGTACGCCTAAAAAGCTGAGCGAAAGCTACGTGATGAAGCTGCTCCAAGATGTGTTGGTGGCGCTGACGTTTGCCCATGATCAGGGCGTTGTGCACCAGCGGCTACATCCGCAGCATTTAGTCCGTCAAGAGCGAGATGGCAGCATCTTTCTGACTGGGTTTGGTGCTATGGCCAAAATTGCGCGGAGTAAGGTGGTTAATGATGGCACCTTGAGCAGCTCGATTCCGGCGAGTCCATCGCCTTATGTAGCGCCTGAGCAACTGCGATCGCTGTTCAGTTCCAATGACGCCCTCTCCAACCAACCTGCGCCCAAAGGTGCGTCTGCCCCTGAAGAAGGCGCGCAGCCTGCCAGCGATTTGTACGCGCTTGGGTTGATTGCGATAGAAGCGCTAACGGGCAAGCGCCACGCTGAGTTTGAGTATGGGCAAACCCGTGGGCTGCAATGGCGAGCAGACACCGACGTCAGCTTGCCGTTGGCGGAGTTTATTGATCGCTTGGTGCGTCAGGCGTGGCGCGATCGCTTTCTTAATGCGAAAGACGCCCTCAAAACGTTTCAGTATCAGAGCGATCGCCACAACATCGCCAACGACAGTCGGATGCCAACGGTTGTGGCGGCCCCAGGCAAACAACCCGCTGTGACGACGGCTGCGTTCAGCCCCTCGCAACGCGCTTCGGCAACGCGCACCTATGCGGTGAGTACGCCCCCCTACTTTCACAAATTCGTGATCGGCAGTATCGCCGCCGTTCTCGCCCTTGGCATTGGTGTCAAAACCTATCAGTGGGGAGAGTACCGCGTTAGCCAACTGCCCCAAACCTGGCAGGACTGGCGCCAAAATAATGACATCTACACGGCCGCAGATCCCAATACCTTAACGCCTCTTCTGGCCGATGGCAGTATGTTACTGCATCCCACAGCCGCCCAGTCGTTTTGGCAGATGGCCGCCGCCGCTAAAACCGATGACATTACCTTGTACCCCCTCGCGGGCCATCGTGAAAGTGAGGATGAAGTGCTTGACTATGCCACCGGCTACGCAATGGATATTGGAGGCGCAGATGAAGCCTCTGATCGACAGTCAGATTTTGCGAAAACACCTGAATTCCAGTGGCTTAAGCGCAATGCAAAAGCCTATGGATTTGAACTTGCAAACACTACAGAACCTCTGCTGACGGGCGCTGTGAAAGAACCTTGGCATTGGTGGTATGTCGGTGATGACGCGAGTCAGAAAGCTTTGGGGCTGTAGAACGGCCAACGAATTACTGCCTAAGGGGCCGTGCTGGGCTCTGTCAAAGGCTGTTCTTTGTGGCAGCGTTTGGCTGCTCCTCAAACGTTTTCTGTTTAATGGTGCTTACGCGACGCGTGGGCATTTCCTGGCTAGGTTGTCGATGGTTCTTGGGCTTTGAAGGCGGTCAGTCGACCTGTAATCTGACTGGCTCAGCGCATTGATCGCTATTGATCGCTGAGGAATAATCAAAAAAAATCAATATTTCAGTGATATTCTCCATGCGAAGTATGACCCCTATCCTTTAGATCTTTGGATGGACGATCGTTTGGGGCAATTAGCAGCGTACCTGTGGGCAGTATTGATGAGGTCGTTATCGTGAACAAAATAGGATAGTCCAGCGACTATGTATACATCGCTGCGCGAGCCTGAGTTAATCTCTGTGTCCGTTATTCTGTCAGCTTTTGCTGAATGTTGCTGGGAATCGTAAAGTGACACAAACTATAGATACATTGGTTGATATCATCCGCACCTAGCCTAAGATTCATCTCATCTTAATTTTGCCTTCCTCTTGACTGCCCCCCTATTGCCGTATTCGGCATCGTTACTATCCATCCATGCAACCTATCCACTCGCAGCAGAACTTAACGGCCTATTACAAAACAACGCTCAGTATCTTTTTTGTTGTCTGTGGTGCCTTTGCGATCATCGCGAGCATCTTGATCGCGAAGACGCTTTCTTTGATGACTGTGCTAGGTGTGCTGGTCATTTTATTTGGGTTGTATTGTTTGCACCGGCCTTACTTTTTGCTAGAGCCACGGAAGCTAACGGTGTACAACATTTTAGGATTGGTGAAAAAGCAGTATACGTTCGAGTCTTGGGCGGTGGTGAAAGCCGATAACCGTCGCATTTATATTGATGATGGCGGCATTACTAAAAAGGTGCCTGTGGCCCCTTGGCTAGTGAAAGCCGAAGATTGGTTGGCTATGCGTAAGATGCTGTAATTGTTGTATCTTTTGATACCTTATTTGTTGTTTCTACGACTATTTGTATTTGAGCCATTAGGAAAAATCGGTCGTGCCTCAAGGAAGAGTGGTTTTGATAAACTAAGTCTGTCGATTAGCGAGATTATCAGATGAAATGTCCGTTTTGTGAGCATCCTACAGCCCACAAACATAGTAAAACTAGCAAGGATACCCAGCGATACCGT
>JBGCGG010000133.1:0-39681 GCA_045110585.1 Phormidesmis sp.
GCGCAAACTCAATCAGCATCTGCTTGAACGCTTTATTTACAACTTAGACTTGGACGAGACTTGGATTAAATCGCATCACAACTACCAAAGCCTCTGTGAATACGGTGTCCTCGTCTCGTAATTATGTCCGGAGTATTGATAAATGAGATGAGCCTCATTTAAGGGAGAACCGCTATATCAAGGGGAAACAGAATGCGCAGCAATCTCTACATAAAATGGCCAAGCCGATTGAGAGCTTGAGAATGATTCAGAAAAATTTAATTCAGAGAGACTATCAATCGACTTCGATTCTCTGGCCTGTATATCGAGTTGGGAAACAACATCGTTGATAGCGACCAGGGGCAAAAACACTAAGAGAACACGACAAAAAACAGTGAACGTGGATTAGTTTCGCGTAGAAGCGTATGGAGCTGTTTTTCCAATGAACATGTCTCTAGCCCTTTATTACAGAGAAAACACGACATCGTTTACTGAATCAGGTTGCTGGTTTCTCATCTGGAAGTTCACCACCAGAGCGTGCTCAGATGTAACTGAAATTTCGAGTGTCAATCTGTAGGTGCATCCTGTAGTAGTGTGCATCTTGAGAGGACGATAGAGATCGCAATAAAGGCGTAAATCACCAGCTTCAGAGTATCTTTCGTCCCCTTGCTGAAAGTCAGAGACTGTTTTATATCAATCGGCACTTTGTGAGATGAGAATCGAAAGCGCTAAAATCATGCGCGGTATAACCTTCTGAGTGAGCTAACGTTTGGAGCGACGGCTATGCATCAATGAACTCTATTCTTTGTATGCAAAAGAAGATTTTGCATGCAAAATCTTTGCCCACCAAACAAGCCAAACCTAATCCCCTGTTGTCCTGTGTAATGACCAGCGAAGAGGAGCTTACACAGGACAACAGGGTTACAGTCTTCGTTCACAAAAACCCAGTGCTTATTCAAGCAGTTCTTATCACTTCAGAACGACGATAAGAGACTGGAAAAGAAAAACACCAGGCCACACCATTAGAAAAAAGAATTATATTGCAGCGCTTTATCCTCTCGCCCAAAGCTCTATTAGAGGCATTAACGCTCTCAGATGCCTCTACTCTTTACTTAACTTCTTTGCAGGCAATCCCATTAGCGTTGCATCAATACCTAGTCGCTTTCTCACAGCAATAAGACTCATAAAGCCGCCCAACATCGTACTCACTGTTGTGGCCAATGCAGCGCCCTCAACGCCCCACAGGGGAATACATATTGCATTCAACACAATATTCAATACGGTTACAACCCAGCCCACTGTAGCGGTGTATCGTTCATGCCCTGTCATGTTCAAAATAGCGAATGACAGGCCGATGGCAGTAGAGATGAATGTACCAACACAGAGAATATATAGTGCTCTCAAGCCCTGAATAAACTCAGGCCCAAACAAACTTAAATAAAAGGGACCACAAACAATCAGTGTTGCAGCAAATAGGAAAGCGACACCTGCAACAACCCGCACGCTCTTTGTAATCGTTCTCTGCAAATCCATGAGGCGATTGTCAGCATATGCACTAGCAATCGTAGGTGCTAAAGCACTCCCTACCGCCATCAAGATAAATGTAATAAGCTGAGCGCCTCTATTCACAGGAACATACAGACCCACGGCATCAACGCCTCTGAAGGCACCTAGCATGAGGACGTCCGTTTGGCCGTTGATAATCGGGATAGTCTCAATCAGCATGAACGGAAGTGCACCGCTCAACCAAGCTTTTCCCTTATATTCAGGCTGGGCTAGCTTTGCACTTTGAGGTAGAGCCTGGCTTAGAAACCGGCTAATAATCATTAAGGTAACGCCAGTACCCACCCCGTAAAACGCAATAATCCATAGTGCGTTTAGTTCACTTCGAAAGATCCAGTAGGCACCAACTGTTAGCGTAATCAGAATCAGTGGATCAATTAACAGCTCTGGGATTAAACCTTTGGCAATGCGATGCAATCCTCGCATTGCGCCACGGCGGATATTGCGCAGAGAAAGCGCAGGCATCAAAGAAATAGCTATGCAAAAGGCAACAAAGGTTTCGCTCTGCGTACCACCGCTAAGAATGTAGGCAACTGCAATAGAAACGATACCTAGCAGCACAGAAGCAATCAGCACAGCTTGGTTAGCCCACTTCAAAATCCCTTTCATGAGGCCCCAAAATGACTGGGTCTCGTAAACAGCGATCTCGCGAACAATAAAATTGTCAAAGCCCATCGTCGCGGGAACGCTGAGCAGATACGCCCACACAACAGCATAGGTATATGTGCCAAACCCTGATGTTCCCAGCACACGAGCTAACAAAATGCTGGTGAGGAAAGTAAGCGCGGTATAGGCAAGCCGTAAGCCAAATGCTCCGGCAGCACCTTGAACAAGCTTATTCTTGAGACTGCTCGCAACGCGTGCATTCGTCATGTCTTAGGCCCTGAAGGGAAAGTCTGCTGCTGCATAAACTTCTTCTTCTGAATTACGGCGATTAGCCCAGTGAAGGAGAAGCCCTGTGGTGACGAGGAAAGAGCCTGCCAAGGCACCACCAATCGCAACGGGAGGACTTGGCGAAATATACTTATCTTCATCTGGCAACGTCGGCTCAGCAGCTAGCTGAATGGGAGGATAAACGGAGTAAATATCGCCTTCGTTTAAGTTTAACTTTGCCACTGAAGAAGCAAAAATAGCTTCCGCAACCTGCAAATTACGCTGCAGTCTATCCACTGTAAATTGCTCTTGAGAAAGCTGGCGTAAACGATTCTCCAAGCCGACAATCTGATTAGACAGCTCCACAGTTTGAGATTGCAATCCACTTTGCGTCGCACGGCTATTGACGGCCTCTTGGAACAAATCACCACGGGAAGCCTCTACGCGAGGGTCAAGTCCAATTGGTGCAAGCTGAGTCAGCACTGATTGATCTACTTGACGACCTAGCAGGAAAGAACCTCGGCCTTCCAAGGCAGCAGCCAGACCTTCTAGCTCAGCTCTTTTAGCAACGACTTGAGGGTGCTGAGCACCGAGCTGAGAGGAAACATCTGCATACTCAGCAGCCACTACGCCATATTCTGCAAACTGATTTTGATAAACCGGATCGCCTTGAAGACGGTACGCATCAGCAGCACCTGCCGAGGATTCATTGATGTCTTGAGCAAGCTGCTGCACTCGGCTGCTAAGTCCTCGCTCTTGAGCGATCGCCTGGGCATATTCACGGCGCAGTTGCTCTACACCTACCGCCAAGTCAGCTATTTGCGCTTCCGAGCTAAGTCCAGACGTTGCCTGATAACTTGCCAGCTCATTTTGAGCCGTTTCTACCTGCTTCCGAGCTTCTTCCAAGCTCTCCTTGGTTTCACGCTCACGGCGCAGTAACTCAGCATTTCTCAACTGCTCAATTCTGCGATCCAGCACAACATAAAGTGCTGCGGCCTGTTTCTGAGCCATCTCCGGCGTTTCACCCTCATTAACGAAGGCAATAATAGAGCTGTCTTCGTCGGTCGTGATGTCTGGCGAACCATAATCTTCAACCGTCATATTGACCTGAGCCGCAGCCTCTTTGATGATGTCTGGGCTTTGAGCCAGATAGACATAGTCAGTACGTGGATCCTCTGGGGATACGCTAAAGGCAGCGGGAGCTCGCGATGCTCTTCCACCTTCTGGAAGCGTGACATCTACGCCGGCATCTGTGCCCAAAACATTAAGACCCCATTCGCTTTTGTAGGTTGTCGGAGACAGCTTGAGATAAGCCAATGCCAAGCCCCAGATCAGGGTATTGGCCAGTAGACCTAGCCCTAAATAGCCAAGCTTAGACACTCGCCCCGTTCGATTGGGGAGCGTCTGGTTAGAAGGTATTTGACGAAGAGATGAGTCAGTCATTGGTCAATGGTTAGTGAGAAATCGTTGACAAACAGGGAGTGGAGCAGTCTAACGGGTCAGGAACTGTTTAGTCGTCATCGAACAGCTCAATGAGCAAGTTGACAGGGTTGAGGAAGTCGGTAACCGTGCCGAGGATGCCGCGAATATTAGAGTTACGAGAGTCGTAACAAGCGATCGCATCATCGGGCATCAAGAAAGGATTGCTTTCCATAGACTGGGTTGAACTACTGACTAAATTGCTAATGCTGTATTCAGTAGTCTCCAGCGCACCTGTGGACGCATCAGTGTGAATTAGGAGTGCTCGACGATTCGCATTTGTAGAACGAGTACCCCCCACACAGCGGGCAGACACTAAAGCCTGCGCTAAGTTTGTGCCGTACGCAAAGCTAGCAACGTTAATATCGCCTGCGCCTGAAAGCGCACTACCACCGCCCGGCTCTGTCACGTTGGAAACGTATAGGTCGATGCTGTCAGGCGTAATTTGAGACGGCTTAACTAGCTCGGCTTGGAATTCACCCGAATCAGGAATGATAATTTGATCGCCAGCGACCAACGGAAAGTCTGTTACCGCGTTACCAGAGAAAACACCAGAGAGATCTACAAGAACTGACTCTGTACCCCGTAGAACTTGCACTTTGCTAACATCAGCCGTCGGCTTTACACCACCGATGGCCTTCAAAGCAGAAGTGAGGTAGCGCTCAATGGGGTAATCACCCGGCAACTCAACGACTTCACCTTCGACATCAGCAAGTACAGTTGTTTCACGAGAAAGCAAAAGCCGACCTGGCTCAAACACTTCTCCTGTCACTGCAATCTGAACAGGCGCATAATCTAAGACCTGTACGCTCACTCTGAGTTGGCCAGGTAAAAAGTACTGGGCGGCAAGTAGCCTTTCACGAACCTTAGCTTCTACTTCGCGCGAGACCAGACCCAAAACAGGTACAGGCTCTAGGAACGGAATTTCGAGATCGCCATTGAAGTTAACCTCGTACTCTCCTGTGAACTCCTCGCCACCAATACCTGGCACGGTCACAGTCAAGCGATCGCCTGGAGACAATGGAATTCTTTGCTGAGTAAGACTTGGCGTAGCAGCAGGAGGCGTAACGGCTGGGCGAACGCTGGGCGACTGACTAGGCGGCTGAACATTCGGCAATTGAGCAGATGGCTCAACGTTTAGGCTAGGAAGCTCATCCGCGAGGACACTACCTGCTGAAGCTAAAAACAAAAAAGCTGGAATGGATGCCAGCACAACAGCGGCTCTTGAAAAATACATTGGGCTTCCTATTACCTCCACCCTCTAAAAATATGAGAGAAAACTTATGTTGCGTTACAAATCAGGACGACTCACTAGAGAAGCTTTCCGCAAACCTTTAACTTTGTATACACAAAGAACATAAAGTCTACCGGATCTGTAAAGATCACTTATCTTGGGAGAACTTTCTCCAAAAGGGCAGTCACTCAGTCCTGACTTATAAGCACGGTCAGTAAGTACGCATATTTACGATGCGCATATTTACTAAGTTCTTAGCCTGATATTAAGATCAGGACAGCTTAGCCAGGTATATGTATGGGTCAGCATAACGAAGTTTTCATACAATCCGTAAATTCCGTAAAAACTTCGACTTCCTTAAAAAGGAGTGTCTGATTAGCCGCAAGCGTATAAAGTACATGCACTGAAAAAGAAACAGCTAAACATTAGCGAGCTCTTGTAAGTACATGGGTATTTAAGGCATCTGCAACCATCAACATTGAAATCTAGGTGATATCAATGTGAACGCACTTACTGCCTATTTTAGGCTTAATAGTCTTGAGGCTTATTAGGTTAATGAGAACAAAACATAAGCTGTGAAGTTCCCATTGGTGTGATCATCTATACCACTTAGCGGGCCTTTTCAGGGCCTCTAATGTAGCCACTTTTTAGACAGGTTACCGCGTTCGAATAAACCTTACACACGCTGAATGCACTGAGAAACAAGGTTAGCGACCTTGGATGCACTATCGATGACAGCTAGCTGGTGTGCGGCTTTGCTCATACTAAGCAACTGGGCTGGATTCGCGAGCAGGTCACCGACTAAAGTCTGTAACTTTTGAGTAGAGAGCGTGGACTGCTGATGTAGCTGGGCTGCCCCTGCTTCGCTAAATGCATTTGCGTTATAGGTTTGGTGGTCTTCTGCAGCAAAAGGATAAGGAATTAAAATCGCAGGGGTTTTAGTAATTGCAAGCTCTATTAGCGTGCCAGCACCAGCTCGACTAATCGCTAGATTAGCGCGCTGAAAAAGTGCTGCAATGTTGTTGTAGAAAGGGCGATGGATGTAATGAGGGTGGTTGAAGCTGTCAGCATCAGGATCGTTTGTGCCGGTCAGATGAACAATCCAAGCGCCTGCTGACAACCATGCGGGCGCGGCTTCTCGGACGAAACGATTAACGGCAACAGCCCCCTGGCTACCGCCCACTACGGCAATTACGGGTACGTCTGGGGGAATATCCATATCAGTAAGCCCGGTTTGAGCAGCATCTAAAAACTGCGATCGAACAGGCGTTCCTACAACTGTCGTGTGGGCCTTGGGCAGGTGCTGGGCAGCTTCACTGAAGCCTAAAGCCACCTGGGTACAAAAAGGACTTAGCCATCGAGTGACTTTGCCAGGCAAGGCATTGGACTCATGCATGACGGCAGGCAGACCAAGGGAACGAGCCGCCAGAATGGCTGGTGCAGAGATGTAGCCACCCGTCGTAAAAATGCCCTGGAAGCCTTCTTTTTTAAGGAGACGGCGCACTTGGATAGTTGACTTTGCAAAGCGGGCAGCAAGCTTAAGTGTATTTAGACCGAAACCGCCCTGAGCACCACCCATACGAACTGTATGAAGAAGGTATTGATCTGGAACAAGTTGGGTTTCGAGTCGGTCGGGTACGCCAAGCCATTCAATGATAAGTGATGGGTTCTGTTGGGTCAGTTGTTCGGCCGTGGCGATCGCCGGAAATAGATGTCCGCCCGTTCCACTGGCCGCAATCAATAGCTTGGCACTCACAGATGTGACACTCCCTTAAGAACCGAATAACCGTAATAATACAAATTTCAGGTTACCTTGATTTAAGGTAGTATCTGCCCAACCTTCTCTTTAAAATTCTGACTGCTAAACTTTGCCCAGTATTGCGTGCCTTCAGCCTGCATACGAGATCATCACTAAAGGAACCTGTGCCCCATGATTCTGCGCTACGCCCCTATGCACACCTCTTTACGACGATTGAAGCTGGCATCCACATTCGTCTGTGGTCTTGCACTAACTTGGAGCCTGGGTGGTGAGTGGATGGGACAAAAAAGCGCTACGGCGGCCTCCCCAGAAACAGCGCCTGCTGAGCTAGTGAATGCACTGGAGCAAATTGAAACGGCTGCCAGTGAAGGTAATGCTGATGCCGTTATGCAGAACTACAGCCCAGAGTTTACAAACGATGACGGCTTTACCTACGAAACCTTGCCGCCAGCGTTAGAGACCCTATGGGCGCAATATAGCAATCTCAACTATCGAGTAGAGATACAGTCTTGGGAACCCACCAGTGATGGCTACACCGCAGAAACCGTCACTTACATTAGCGGCACACAAATTACAGATGGCCAGCCTACCCAACTAGAATCGGTCATTCGCTCAGAGCAAACCTTTGTTGGTGGGAAGGTCGTTGCGCAAAGAACATTGTCCGAGCGAAATCAGCTCACCTCTGGAGATACGCCTCCCACAGTTTCTGTCATTTTGCCAGAGCAGGTGGATTCGGGAGAAAGCTACGACTTTGATGCCATTGTCCTAGAACCGTTAGGCAATCGATACTTACTGGGCGCAGCCATTGAAGAAGGCGCAACCGCCACTGACTTTTTTACCGGACGGCCTGTAGAGCTAGAGCTACTGGCCGCAGGCGGACTATTTAAAATTGGAGAAGCACCGACTTCAGCAGATAGCCGCTGGGTATCGGCGCTACTCGTACGAGAAGATGGGCTGACTGTTGTCACGCGTCGCTTGCGGGTGAACTAAGCCGCTAAATCATCATTGCCGCTAGATAATTATTCAAGTGGCTTAGCGATTGTTCAGCGGCGGCTCACCTATGCGGAAACTTCAGCCGCTGTGGAGACTGAGGCGAACTGCACGATACTTTCAAAAAGCGCCAGGCCATCGGTGTTGCCCAAAGCAACATCAGCAGCTCGTTCTGGGTGGGGCATCATACCCAGTACGTTCCCTTGCGCATTGCAGATGCCTGCAATGTTGCGAATAGAGCCATTCGGATTAGCAGATTCGGATGGCTTTCCCGCTGCATCGCAGTAGCGAAACAGAATTTGATTGTTAGCTTCTAATTGCGCAACCGTGTCGTCGTCAGCAAAATAACAGCCCTCACCATGCGCAATGGGTAATGTGATGACTTGGCCTGACTGATAGTTTTGTGTCCAAGGTAGGTCTGTGCGTTCGACAGTGAGAGGAACGCGATCGCAAACGAAATGAAGATCTTGGTTTCTGACAAGGGCACCAGGCAGTAGGCCGATTTCGGTCAGCACCTGAAACCCATTGCAAATGCCGATGACGTACTTGCCTTGATTAGCGTGTTCAACGGTGGCACGCATCGCTGGCGAGAATTGAGCGATCGCACCGCACCGCAAATAGTCACCGTAGCTAAACCCCCCTGGAACCACAACGACATCCACATCTGACAAATCACTGTCTTCATGCCAGATCATGCGGGTCGGCTGTTTCAAAATATCTTTGAGGATATAGGCTGCGTCGCGATCGCAGTTTGCCCCGGGAAAGACAATTACGCCAAATTTCATTCATTTTCTCCTTACGTGCTGTACGTCATGACAGATCGCGCAGCTTTGGCGTTATCTATCAGTCAATCTAGTGGCAGGCAACCTAGTGATAGGCCATTGGAGGCAGGCAGTGAATAACAAGTAAAATTGCCTGCCATCCTCAACGACTCACTAAGCTGCTACGGCTTCAAATACCTCAATTCGGTAGTTTTCAATTACGGGATTGGCTAACAGCTGGTCGCAAATTTTATCGAGTTGGGCATGGGCGCTCTCTTCACTGTCTGCGCTCAGCTCTAATTCGATGTATTTGCCAATACGAACTTTAGAAACATTGTCATAGCCCATATGGCTGAGGCCAGAACGGACTGCGGTTCCGGCAGGATCGAGCACAGAGGGCCGCAGCGTCACATACACTTTGGCATTGAATAAGTGAGAGGAGGGTTGCACCACGGCGGCTACACATCAATGAAAGAACAAAAGGAATGGCGATTAGCATTGTGCACAAAGCCAAGCTTGACCGAATCCTACCGCAATTATCTCTCTAGTTTGCACCTGTCTAACTTAAGCTAAGTTAAATCAGCTAAGGTAAACCCTTGTGGCCAAAATCTGCGACGCAGTTGTGCGTTGCCCGTCACTTTGACGGCTGTTTCTAGGCGACGATGCTGGCATGAGTACAGCGAATGCTGCTGAACAAAGAGAAAAAGCGGTAGCTGAGGCACAGCCAATTCAGCGCTGAGGCCGTAGAACCGGATACGATTGAATTTCTGATGCGATACAACCTATGAATAATCGCCGTACCCGTAGTCAAGCCCAAGTTCTTGAGCTACTGAAACAGCTGCCAGAAGCTATTTCAGCCCAAGACTTGTACGTACAGCTACGCCAAAACCAAATCAGCATGGGATTAGCAACCGTTTACAGAGCGTTGGACTCTCTGAAACTGGAAGGCATGGTGCAGATGCGCACATTACCCAGCGGCGAATCTCTATATAGCTTGGCGAAACAAGACACTCACCACCTCACGTGTATTCGCTGTGGCACGTCAGCCGTGATGGCAGAGTGTCCTCTTCACGGGCTAGAAAGTCATCTTACAGAATCTCATCATTTTCAAATTTTCTACCACACCCTAGAATTCTTTGGGCTGTGCGAAAAATGTCAGGACGGCAAGCGCTTACACACCAGCACTGTTTGCGATGGAACTGGTGACTGAGGAAGGCTCTCGTTCGGCAACAGGTTGCCCCAAAAATCCCATGGATTCTTCGCACCAGGAAATCCATGCGAGCTGCTGGCGAATACCCGCTCTGAGCGCCAGGTACTGAAACTGCCCTGCACGCGACATTTCGGGGAGTTGAGCGTATTGTTTCGCAATCACCTGATAGCTTTTCAGCCGCTCTTTATGCTGCTCATAATAGGTTTGAAGCGTCAGTAGCAGCGTCTCGGTAGGCACCACATGCCCCACCGAGAGCTTAATCAGCAGATCAGACTTGAGTGGGTTAATCGTGCCACTTTCTCCAATCCACTGCTGCAGGTGTTGACGTCCGCTATCGGTCACCGCATATAGCTTTTTATTGGGTCGATTGACTTGCTCTATAGTTTCAGACGATAGATGTCCATCGGCTTCGAGCTTAGCAAGCGCTTTATAAATTTGCTGATGGCTTGCACTCCAAAAGCAGTCAACTGACTTATTGAATCGTTTTACCAAGTCGTAGCCACTGCAAGGCCGGTTAACCAGCGCAGCTAAAATCGCGTAGGGGAGCGCCATGCTTTGAGCCTGAATATTCGCATGCAGACATACTATGTCAATCGACAGCAACTGTGTAGTCGAATTGTGTCGATATACAGTGGTAATCGCCCATATCCCTAAGCATATCGAAGGTTGTAGAAGGCATTTTTGTCCTTACTTTAGAGCCTGCATTATGGGCAGCTATTAGCACAGAGGGTGACGCTCGCCGGGGCCACAGAGGCCAGCACATCAGGCGGCAAGACTATCAGAAATATTAAGGAACACTGATTTGAATCGAGATGCTGGAGCATTCACAGTATGGTTTTGAAGGACTTTTGTAGCGAGCAGATAGGCGCATTTTTGGCGCATTTTTACCTATGTCAGACTCCACTATCGAATCAGTATTGCAAGAGCAACGGGTGTTTGAGCCACCAGCAGAGTTTTCTCAGGCAGCGCGGATACCGAGCATGGATGCGTACCAAAAGCTGTACGACGAGGCGGCAGCTGACCCAGCCGCCTTCTGGGCAAAGTATGCCGATCAGGAGCTGGACTGGTTTGAAAAGTGGGAGTCGGTTTTAGACTGGCAGCCGCCGGTTGCCAAGTGGTTTGTTGGTGGCAAAATCAATATTTCGTATAACTGCTTAGATCGGCATTTAAAGACTGACAAGCGGGATAAGCCTGCCCTGATTTGGGAGGGTGAACCAGGCGATTCGCGGACGCTGACGTATGCAGAACTGCATGCTGAGGTATGTCAGATGGCGAATGTGCTGAAAGGCATGGGCGTAGCCAAGGGCGATCGCGTGGGCCTTTATATGCCGATGGTGCCAGAAGCTGCCGTTGCGATGTTGGCCTGCGCCCGAATCGGGGCGGCCCATACGGTGGTGTTTGGGGGATTTAGTGCGGATGCATTGCGCGATCGCCTCAATGACGCCGAAGCAAAAGTAGTGATCACAGCAGACGGCGGCTTCAGAAAAGACAAGCCGATGGGCCTCAAGCCTGCCGTAGACGCAGCCCTTGCAGATAACGCCGTCCCTTCTGTCACCAACGTGCTGGTTGTGCAGCGCACCAAACAAGATGTGGATTGGACAGAAGGCCGCGATGTGTGGTGGCACGACGTGAAACCCGGCGCATCTACTGACTGCCCTGCCGAGCCAATGGACTCAGAAGATCTGCTGTTCATTCTCTACACCAGCGGCACCACCGGCAAACCAAAAGGTGTGGTACACACCACCGCAGGCTATAACCTCTACACCCACATGACCTTTAAGTGGGCCTTTGATATCAAAGAAGACGATGTGTACTGGTGTACCGCAGATGTGGGCTGGATTACTGGCCACAGCTACATTGTGTACGGCCCACTGTCTAACGGGGCCACTAGCGTCATGTACGAAGGTGCGCCTCGGCCTTCTAACCCTGGTGCTTTCTGGGATGTCGTAGAAAAGTATGGCGTCACCATTTTCTACACTGCGCCTACGGCCATTCGCGCCTTTATGAAAATGGGCGACAAAGACCCCAACGCCCCTAACCTATCTTCTTTACGTATCTTAGGCAAGGTGGGCCAACCCATTAACCCCGAAGCCTGGATGTGGTACCGCAAGGTCATCGGCGGTGACAAGTGCCCGATTATCGATACCTGGTGGCAAACCGAAACCGGCGGCTTTATGCTGACACCTTTGCCCGGTGCCACGCCCACAAAACCCGGCTCGGCAACCAAGCCTTTCCCCGGCATTTTGGCTGATGTGGTGGATTCCGAAGGCAATCCTGTCGGAGCTAATGAAGGCGGCTACTTAGTAGTGAAGCATCCTTGGCCAAGCATGATGCGTACGGTATACGGCGATGATGCTCGTTTTCGCCGCACGTATTGGGAGCATATTCCGCCCAAAGATGGCCAGTACTTTTACTTTGCGGGTGACGGCGCTCGTAAAGATGAAGATGGCTACTTCTGGGTGATGGGACGCACAGACGATGTACTTAACGTATCTGGTCACCGGCTGGGCACGATGGAAATCGAATCTGCCCTGGTCTCCCATCCTTCTGTCGCGGAAGCTGCTGTGGTAGGCCGTAAGCACGATGTGAAGGGCCAGGATGTGTATGCGTTTGTGACTTTAGAAGGAACGTATAGCGGGAGCGATGAGCTGAAGGCTGAGCTGAAGCAGCATGTGGTGAAGGAAATTGGCGCGATCGCCCGTCCGGGAGAAATCCAATTTACCGACGCCCTGCCCAAAACCCGCTCCGGTAAGATCATCCGTCGCTTTTTGCGCAACCTGGCCAGCGGAGAAGAAGTCGTCGGCGATGCAACGACGATGGAAGATCAGAGCGTGCTAGAGAAGCTGAGACAGGGCGCATAATTCTAAAAGCCGTAAGCGAAGGGATAGGTTACGGTGCCTATCCCTTCGCTATATTCGAAGAACCCCTACGCGACCTGACAACCACCATGAGAGCGCCAAATCCACGAGCAGGAAATCTAACTGACGGTCTGTATGAAGCTGACTTTTATGCCTGGACACAGCGACAGTCTCTGCTATTGCGCAATCAGCAGTGGTCACAAATAGATATCAACAACATCATTGAGGAAATAGAGTCTTTGGGTAGGCAGCAAAGGCAAGAGTTACGCAATCGCCTAGCTATCTTGATTGGTCATTTACTGAAGTGGGAGTATCAGGCCGAAAAACGCGATCGCAGTTGGTTTGCCACGATCAACGTACAGCGCTTAGATATCGCCGAACTGATTGCAGAAAATCCTAGCCTCAAGCCTTATCTCGCAGAAGCACTAAACAAGGCTTATAAAAAGGGGGTCATGCTTGCGGTGAAAGAAACGGCCTTACCCTCTAGTACTTTTCCGCGAACAACAAATTATTCGTTAGAGACTATTTTGTCTGAAGATTTCTATCCAGGTGAAGCGAGCGATATGAACGAGTTCTAAATCTGGGTCACTGAAGTTTCATCTCGTGCATTCGTTATCTCAAGTGTTTGTGTCTTATTCATTCGCTAGACACAAGCCATCTTTGCCTAAGATTTACGACAGGATTGAGCAGCCATAGATAGTACATGCACCCGTGTGAGGATGATAGTAGCTTTCCCATTGGAGCGTGAGCGGGGACAGGCGGTGCAAAACTGCTATTGCCTCCGTTGATTGCTTATTCAGACTCAAGGACTGTAATAGTTCCAAGTCATTTTCTGCCTACGGTAGAGAGGCATGTCCCAAAGGCGGGACCGATCTGCATTCGGATTCGGTGCAGTATTTTCGATAATTTTAAGCGCATCAGATTCCAACACAATCATCTCTTCGCGCCAATCACCCACTACATCCGCTACATACAGTCGCTCTGTATTCGCAGCAACCTGCACCATTAGCTCGCCAGTCAGTGCATCGAAAATACCAACATCACCCGCTTCATGACGCTCTTTGACCGCAATGTAGTCTTTGTCTTCGCCTGTCCAACGGATGCGGTTAATGACCTCAAAGCCTTTTTCAGTCCAAGCTTCAGGTTGAATCTCTGAGAATCTATAGTCAGCAATGCGCTTGCCTCGCGCGCTCAGCACCGTGAAATGGGCAGATGTATTGCCCCTAAACCACATTTCTAACCCTGGCTTAGTTGGATCAAAATCACCCACACTAACCTTGTCGCCATCGTCATCATCAGAGCGGCTGCGATGGCGATCGCGCCAAATCTCTCCTTGTTCATCAAACAAAATCACCCGCTTTCCACTGCCCTCTTCCGGCACCACCACCTCTAGCCCTGGTCGTTCCGGAACGATATCGCCAATCCCAATAGAATCCAGATGAGGAAAGCTGCGATTGCCAATCTCTGCGGCATACATTACCTCACCCTCAGCGCTGAGGATCGTCGCTCCCACAACTTCATCTTTACCATCTTGATTAAGATCAACAACCTTGGCAGCGCCATGAGAAAGAGAAATAAAGCCGTTGTTCTGCCACAAAGGCTTTGCCTCTGCACCTGCTGACAACAACTCAGATAAAACAAACGCAGCTTGAACGCTATCTCGAATGTAATCTTCTCTACCCACCGTCGGCTGACTTGCCTGCAACAAAATTTCGTTATCCCCTTCTCCTACAAAATTCGCCACAATGGCATGTTCCCAGCGATTAAAGCTGGCCTCAACAGCAGGCAGCTCAACGCTGTGAATTAACGCGCCAGACCTACCGTCCAAAATTTCTAAACGATTCTCCGGCGTCACATAAAGCACGCCCAGCACACCCGAATCATTCACATCCACGACCTGAATACCTGGGCCATGCAGACCTGGGACGCCTTCATGTTCAGCCTTAATCGAAAGTTGTAGGTTGGCCCTGCGCTCCCAAAGTTTGCCATCCGTTAGGCTATAAGCAGCCAGGAAGTTGGGACGAGTAATGAGCACCTCCTGGCGATTATCTCCATCCAAATCCACGGCAATTAAGCCACCCGCACCGGTATCTGCCCCCGGCAAAGTGGCAGGAATTGTCTGCACATGAAACGTTTGCGTCAATACAACACTGTCTGCATTTTTGGCATTGGGAGAGCGTGAAACCTGCCCGAATAACGGCCCGAATAACTGGGAGGAACAACCTGACAGCAGCAGCGCAGCCACAACACTTATCTGCAAACGGAGGGACTGAAAACGAAGAGACTGACAACGGAGAACCTGAAAGACTTGACCGCTTAGATAATGCATACGCTAGCCTCACTCACTCGGCCTTCTAACGCCGAGTCTTATCAATTACTGCATCAGTCAAATAGCGTCTCTTCGCTCTTATCTTTTGCGCTTTTATCTTGAAGGATACTGTAGATATCAATATCCAGCGAGAGCTGATAAATCGCTCGTTTAGAAAGGTCTGTACGCTGGGCCAGTTGACGGCTAGCATCTGTGCGGGAATGCCCTTGAGCTAGCAAAGCGGTGAGCTGAGTTATGATTTCGGCTTCTGATAGGGATGCTTTTTGAACGGCGGCTGGGGCGATCGCAATCGTAAATTCTCCTTTTGGCGCAGTTGTTTTGTAATGCAACAACGCCTCACCAATCGTGCCGCGCCAAAACTCTTCGTAGCGCTTGGTTAATTCTCTCGCCAGCGTAATTTGTCGCTCAGCAGACAATGCCTGTTGCAAATCATTCAATGTTTTAAGAATGCGGTGCGGGCTTTCATACAAAACAACGGTGCGAGGCTCTGCCACCAGTGCACTAATTCTCTCTTTTCGGGCTTTGCCTTTAACTGGCAAAAACCCCTCAAAAACAAAGCGATCGCTCGGCAACCCTGCTGCTGAAATCGCCGCCACCACCGCAGACGGCCCTGGAATAGGCACCACCGAGAATTCAGCCGAAACGCAGGCGCAAACCAACTCGTAGCCAGGGTCCGAGATGCCTGGCATCCCAGCATCTGTCACGAGAGCGATCGCCTCCCCTTGACGCAATCGTTCTATCAGCTGCGGAATTCGCTGCTGCGTATTGTGATCGTGATAGCTAATTTGCGGCGTCTTAATTTGAAAATGGTGGAGCAGCTTACCCGTATGCCGAGTATCTTCAGCGGCAATCACATCCACACTTTTCAAAATGCGAATGGCCCGGAACGTCATGTCCTCTAGGTTTCCGATAGGCGTGCCAACAAGATACAGCGTACTCGGTGCAAGGCTCTGTTCCAGCCGTTGTTCCATACCATTAGCATTAGCGTTAGACGGCAAAAGGTCGGTCACAAAGTCAGGCCCGAAAATCGGGCCCAGATAAAGAACAGATAAATGGCAAGACAGTCTTATAGTGAAAATCCTACCGCAGTAGCCACCGTCCCCCATCCCCCTTAAACCTTATGAAAGGCAATCACGGACTCTTCGTTGGCCTCACAACGCTCGACTGTCTTTATCAGGCCGCCCATCCGCCCGCAGCAGATGAAAAAGTAGTCGCCACCAAAAACTTGCTCGTCTCTGGCGGGCCTGCGACCAATGCAGCCGTTGCCTTTGCACAGCTAGGTGGCACCAAAGGGAATCAAGCAACCTTAGTATCAGCAGTTGGGGCTCACCCCATCACCAGCCTGCTGCGAGAAGATTTGCAAGCCTATGGCGTCACCCTGTCAGATTTAACGCCAAGTAGACCATTGCCACCGCCGGTTTCGTCCATTGTGGTCTCAGCCGACACGGGAGAGCGGGCCGTTGTCGCAGGTAACGCAGTAGATATGCAGGTAGCAGCTAGTCAGCTATCTGCTGAGATCTTGCAGGGCATTGAGGTTGTACTTATTGATGGACATCAGATGGCCGTTAGCGCACAGGTTGCACAGTGGGCCAACGCCCAGAACATTCCGGTAGTAGTGGATGCGGGGAGCTGGAAACCTGGATTTGAGACGGTGCTTGACAATGCGGATGTTGTGATCGCATCTGCTCAGTTTTTTCCACCAGAGTGCCAGACAGCCACCGAAGTATTTGGTTATTTAGCAAAGCTGGGCATACAGGAGATGGCTATTACCAGAGGTAGTGCACCGATTTTGTATCGGGGCAGCGCTACCTCTGGTGAAATCGACGTACCGAGTATTCGAGCCGTCGATACGCTAGGAGCAGGGGATATTTTTCACGGAGCATTTTGTCATTTTCACCTGGCGCATACGTTTGAAGAGGCATTGCTTAAAGCAAGCCGGAGCGCGTCATTCGCGTGCCAGTACTGGGGCACTCGGGACTGGACAAGCATTTATAGGATGACTGATGACGATGAGGAGGACGAAGCGTAGACCGTCTTAATTTGAGTATTCCGGACCTAAGAACAGTCACGTCTTAGTCATAGTCACTTCAGCCAAAGTCAAGACTTAGACAGTCACGACTTCGGCTGACAATTTCTAGGCTGACTGGCTAATTATTTTTGGCGCTTTATTTTTTTAGCGCTTTACTTTTTTGGCACTCATTATTTTGGGCGCTCTACTTTTATAGAGATACCGCAAAGGTGTCGTGGGCTTTCCTGAGCAGCTTAGAACGTGCGAGTAAACTAATAAAGCTTGATATGGGCACCTAAGTAGGGGCATCATATCGCTATCTACATACACTAGAGAGCTTGGGTTTTATGTCTTTTGGAAAAGAGAAAGAAGTGGCGATCGCGGCTGTTATTGCAGCGACTAAAGTATGCGAAAACGTGCGCGCCACCATCCAACCCGAAGCCATTGAGAAAAAAGATAAAAGCCCTGTCACCATCGCAGACTATGGCGCTCAAGCAGTGGTGTGTAAATCGCTAGTAGAAGCCTTCCCGAACGATCCGGTCGTCGGCGAAGAAGACTCAGCCGATTTGAGAACCCCAGAAATGGCCGATAAGTTGCAAAAAGCAACTGACTACGTCAAGCAAGTCATACCAGAAGCCACACCCGACCAAGTCACCCAGTGGATTGATCACGGCAACGGCAAGGTTTCTGAACGCTACTGGACACTCGATCCGATTGATGGCACCAAAGGCTTTTTACGCGGCGATCAGTACGCAGTCGCACTTGCCATGTTTGCAGAAGGTGAAGTGAAGGTAGGCGTATTGGCTTGTCCTGCACTCACCCTGGAGCTGACAACGGGGAAAACCACCGGCATTCTGTTCGTAGCCGTTCGCGGAGAAGGCGCAACGATGCAGGCCATTGACGGCGGCACACCAGAACCGGCCAAGGTCACCGATTCTAGCGACGCTGACCATTTCCGATTTGTGGAAAGTGTAGAGCATGGAGATAAGGCACTGCATGGAGCGATCGCTGGGGCAGTGGGCATCACCACCGATGCCATGCGCATCGACTCACAAGCCAAATACGGTGCAGTTGCATCTGGCAACGCTGTCCTCTATTTGCGGCTGCCGTCTGCCAAGTATCCTGACTACCGCGAAAAAATTTGGGACCATGCCGCAGGGGTAATCGTCGTCGAAGAAGCGGGGGGCCGCATTACAGACATGTACGGCAAAGATCTCGATTTCTCGAAAGCGCACAGGCTAGAAACAACAGGTGTTGTCGTGAGCAATGGCGAAATTCATGAAAAAGTATTGGCAGCACTGGCCCAGCAGTAAGCCTATCTAGCACAGTCACTCAATCGCGGACAAAAAAACTTCAGGGATATCTCGCATCACAAATAATTGATTCGTGTATAGGTTGGACGTCACGATTTGTCATTGCATTATTGAACTATGGCGTCTCAAGATCGAGCTTATGAACCAGCTCCACAAGCCATAAAGCAAATAAACCGTCATCAGCCACTTTTATACAAACAGCTTTTGCGCAGATGGATCGTGGGCTCCCTGACCTTGGGAATGTTCGCAGGGTCAATGATGGTGACAGTCCCCATGCCCTCAGCCCATGCTGAGGAAAATTCATGCGCAACACCTGGAAAAGACGGGCCAGTCAACGCCAGCCCTATTGTCAACACTTATTTCCCCCCGCTAGACAATAGCCAACTGACCGCTGGGGAGACCTCTATTGAGCTAGAAAGCTACTACACAGAAGGTGAAATCGTCCCCATTTCGGCTGGGGATATGTTGATGGTCATCCAAATGCAAGATGCCACCATCGACAGTAGCAATACAGCCGCCTACGGGTCGGGCAACACCACCAATGGAGGCAGAGGACAATCCAGCTTAGGCAATTCAGGGGTTTATGAATTTGTCCGGGCAACCAACTCAGTGCCCCTGACAGGTGGCACCTTGACCTTTGAAGGGGGCGGCACGAGTGGGGGCATTGTCAACAACTACATCAAAGCAGATCCAACAACAACGCGGGGACGACGCACCTTTCAAGTCATCCGAGTCGTTCAATATGCCAGCTTGACGCTCAATAGCGACGTCACAGTTCCCGACTGGAATGGAGAGGTGGGCGGTGTCCTAGCGCTGGATATCGCTGGCGACATGGATTTTAACGGCTTCACAATCGATGCTGACAGCCGAGGGTTTAGGGGCGGGTTTGTGCCCAATGACCCTCTCCGTAGATCTGGCTCTAATAATGGAAACTACGTTTTACCCAGCAGTACGACAGAAGGCAGTGGTAAAGGGGAAGGCATTGCAGGGACGCCTCATTACATGTGGGATGGCGTCACCGAAATCGATTTGGGTTCCGATCAACTGCCAGGAGGTGATGCGGGGCGAGGTGCACCCGGTAATGCAGGCGGGGGCGGGAATGCGCACAACGCTGGCGGCGGCGGCGGCGGCAATGGCGGCGATGGTGGAACGGGCGGCATTGGCTGGGAAGGCGGCAATGGTGACTTAGATGGCTCGCGTGGGTTAGGCGGCACCGTACCGGTAGCGGCCCCTGTGGGCGATCGCCTCATCATGGGCGGCGGTGGCGGCGGCGGCGACGTGAACGATGACGACAATGGCATTCGAGGCGGGCAAGGGGGCGGCATTGTCTACATTCAAGCCGATCAATTTATCGGGGCAGGCACCATTACCTCTAACGGGAGTGATGGTGAAATTGGCGATGTGGTGACTAATCCAGACGGCGCAGGCGGAGGTGGCGCGGGTGGCACGGTCGCCCTGCTGGCTCAAGCAGGTAACCTATCCGGATTGAGCGTCTTTGCTCGCGGAGGCAAAGGGGGCAATACCCGAGGCGATGACGGCAACGAGCATGGCCCTGGCGGCGGCGGCGGCGGCGGTGTCGTCGTATCAACCAGTCCTGAGGGGCAAGTGCCTACCCCTGATGTCACAGGTGGCGACGGCGGCAGGGCTAACAATGGTGCAGGCATTCCCCACGGCGCAGAAAATGGCAGCAATGGCATCGAAGGAACCCTAAACCCCCTGGCAATTCCACCCATTCAGCCAGGTGCCAACTGCTTTCCAAGCTTAACAGTCACTAAAACAGAGGCCAATCCTGGCAGCGCAGGCCAACGAACAGCACCAGGCACAGCCAACTACAGCATTACAGTCACCAATACAGGCCCAGGCGGGGCCTCAGGCGTACAGATAACAGATACATTGCCCAGCGGCTTTACTTACGAGAGCGGCGCAACCGCCAGTGTAAGCGGTGGAGCAACGGGGCCAGCTACCCCCACGAATAGTGGAAGTGACAGTATCCCCGTCTTTGGGGCATACACCATTCCTAAAGACGGCTCGGTGACCATCAATTTCTTGGTCAATGTGACTTCAGGGACAGCCATTGGCACTTATCAAAATCCAGCTTTTGCAACATACCTCGACCCAACGCGAACCAATACTCAGCCCAACCGTCTCATCACAGCTTCGACCACGCCCCTACCAGGTGGTAACACCACCTATGAAAGTGGATCTAAGGCCGGTAACAGCACACCAGGCAGTAACTACGATTCAGCATCTAGCACAGATGAAGATGTTGTTATCTTTGAAACGACTCAAGACTATGGAGATGCCCCTGACACCTATGGCACAGATGCAACAGCAAGCAACAGCACCAGTGGCATCGATCCTATCGGGGCAAATCACACCGTTGTTAGCGGCATCCACTTAGGTGCCACAGCACCTGACACCGAAGTAGACGCCGTTGCCCCCTTAGATGGCACAGGAGATGGCACGGATGAAGATGGCATTCAGCTCAATGGAGTCAGCCTGCAAGGGCAAAACATTACCCGTGATGGCACCACAACGCTCTCTATTACCACCACCGGTAGCGGCGTTCTCAACGCATGGATTGACTGGAATGGTGATGGCGACTTTGACGAGGCGGGAGAGCAAGTAGCCACCAATGATGCCTTGGCAAGCGGCACCTTAGATGTGGCCGTTCCAGCCAGGGCAACACGAGGCACTAGCTACGCACGTTTTCGCTATAGCTCTGACCTTGGATTAGGGCCAACCGGGACAGCGAGCGATGGAGAAGTAGAAGACTATCAGATTGTAATTTCGGATCAGTTTATTGACGATACGCCGTCTGCCACATCCTGCCCGGCCCAAGGCGGAACGTTAGTCGGCGCGAATCTATACCTTCCCTTAGATGGCGGCACCATGGGCTTTGAAGATGGCAGCCCCGACCAGTCACCCACCACCGACCCTTATCCCGGCGCTGTAACCGGCGGCATCTTTACGCAGTATGGCTCTGGCACGCCGCCTCTGCTCAATCCCTCTTACGGCCAGTATTCTTACGTTGCCAATATTCAGAATCCACGCAATAGCTTCCAGCACGATTACACAATCGATCCGGTCTATGGCGTAACAGGACGGTTCTTTGCCTCTGATCCAGATACAGATACACCGACCATGAGCCTCAATCTGAGCGGGCTAACCCCCAATCAGTTTTATGAATACTCGTTTTGGGCAGCCAATAGTGAACCCAATGGAGATGGCAACAGCATTGACATCTTTATAGATGGCACATCAGTGTTCAGTACAGGGCCTTTGCCCAAAGTAAGCGCTGGGGTGCTCTGGACGAAATATACCTTCACCTTTACCAACGGCCCCAAAACGTCAGTTGTGTTGGCGTTGGCATCGACAGAAACCGGGCGCGATGGCAATGACTTCTACCTAGATAACATTGAGGTGCGTGAATGCCAATTTGCGATCGATTATGGCGATGCACCCTCTACATATGGCGATGCGCTCCACACAACTATCCCGACCACGCCAAGCGTCTATTTAGGGGCAACCCCTCCAGATAGTGAAACGGCGACGCTACTAGGCGCAGATGCTGGCGCTGGCGCAGATGGCGATGATACAACAGACAGCGACGATGAAGATGCGTTTACAACGCTACCCGATGTCCCAACAACGGGAACTTACGATTTAACCAATATCCCAGTCACCAATGCTAGCGGAGAAAATGCCACACTCCATGCCTGGATTGACTTTGATCGAGATGGGCTGTTTTCAACCAGTGAGTACCAAAGTGCACCTGTTGCCAATGGTGCAACCACAGCAGCGCTAAGCTGGCCCATCCCTAGTGGATTTACCTCTGCTGGCCTATATGCGCGTTTCCGCATTACCCAAAATGATCTCATCGATGACAATGCAACAACAGCAGATGTGGATGAACGCTCTCAAAATGCTGTGATTAATGGTGAAGTAGAAGACTTCTTTATCCCAAGTGTTAATATCCCGAATTTGCTGTTAACCAAGCGTATTACAGCCATTAATCGTGGGTTAGCTGATGAACAACTTTTCGATACGAGCTACGTGGACTCAGGGTCAACAAATGATAATGCAGTCAATTGGCCGGGGGATCCCATAGACGCCACCATTGGAGCGGGGACGGTGGAAAGCTACATTACCGGGATTCTGGAGGGAAGCAGCGCGGATACAACCGTCAAGCCAGGCGACGAAGTGGAATTCACCATTTCATTCTTATCGAATGGCAACGGCGTAGCGCGAAATGTATTGATATGCGATCGCATTCCCACCCATACGACGTTCGTGCCGGATGCGTACAACGGGGTGTCATCCCCTTCGGGCGGCGGCAACCAGGGCATCTTCCTAAATTTCAATGGATTGCAAGTGGGTCTAACAAATGCCAACGACGGAGACGAAATCCCCGTCGTTGGCAGCGCTAATGGCATAGGAGGCTATTTCTTTGCCGCAGGGGTAGAACCCAACACCGTTCTTTCTGGCATTAACTGCGGCGCGGCCAATGAGAATGGGGCCATCGTGGTCAATTTGAGCGATGTCCCTAATGCAACGGGAGAAGGCACACCCACCAACGCCTATGGATTCATCCGATTCAGAACTGTTGTAGATTAGCAGTCATCAATGTGGGGATTGCATCCACCACTGAATTGCATCCACCACTAAACTGATGCCGAACAACGGCAGCGAGCAGGCCATACGTTCCGACGACTATACGCTCAGCGTTTGCTTCGGTTCGGAATTCGCTCCAAATGCAGCAGTGCCTAAGCCTGGCAACAACCGTTTAGCCATCGCCGGACTTTCTTCAAGCAGGTAGTCTAAAAACGTTTGAGCGACAATGGAAAGCTGCTTACCCGCTAAATTAGCAACGTACCAGTGGCGCTCGATGGGAAAGCCTTGAATATCTAGGATAGAAAACTCACCTGTCGTGCCTTCGGAAATAATGGTGTGTTGAGACAGAACGGAGATACCCAGACCACCTGCGATCGCCTGCTTAATCGCCTCATTACTGCCTAGCTCTAACCGCACTTTCACCTGCACATCTTTCTCTGAAAATAGCTTCTCGACAGCCTTACGCGTGCCAGAGCCTGGCTCACGCATGATGAACGGCTCATCGTTGAGTGCAGCAATGGGAATATTTTTGCGATGGGCAAGCGGATGGCTCTTCGGTGCGAGCACAATCAGAGGATTTTCCAGGAAAGGATGCACCACTAAATCAGGCTGAGAAGGCGTTTGGCTAATAATGTACAAATCGTCTTCGTTAGTGGCCATGCTCTCTTGCAGTCGCTTATGGTTCGTAACCTTCAAAGAGATGTCAATGCCAGGATACTTTTTACAAAAAGGCCCCAACAAGCGAGGCACAAAGTATTTAGCGGTTGTGATCACAGCCAAGTTTAGCCGTCCCTGCTTCATACCCTTCAAATCAGCCACAGACATTTCGAACTGCTCTAGCCCATTAAAAATTTCCTGACAGGTTTCAAGCAGCTTTTTGCCAGCCTCCGTCAGATACAAACGCTTACCAATCTGTTCAAACAGAGGCAAACCAACCGCTTTGGTTAGCTGCTTGACCTGAATAGAAACAGTCGGCTGGGTCAAAAAAAGCTCTTCAGCAGCGCGCGTAAAGCTACCGTGACGGGCCGTGGCTTCGAACACTTTTAGCTGATGCAGCGTTGCATGAATCACAGGAGCTATACCTCACTCTTGGCGTTTAAGAATTGACTTTTCGAGGGGCATCGAAAAGGTTTTATAGAATTAAGTCTATCAAACAATCAATAAATCATTAAGAAGATCTATACAAAGTATCTTTTTGTAAAGCTAAAAAACCACAAAAAAGCACTTACCCTTTTGGGAATAAGTGCTCTGTATAGACATGCGTTCGTTAGAGATGAGTGAAAAGCGTTGTAGCCAAGGATGACGGCCTGAGCACCCCTCCTTCACCTCATATCAGTCAGTTAAACCTTGTGCTTTAAGATGCCTTAAAAGCTTATGAACTATGCGTTAGGAAGCAGGCTGCTGGAGTAAGCATCACCACTGTAAGCAGGCGTGCGCTCAGCATAATCAGTGGGTTGCCCCGTAACAGTTGTCGCAATTTTCTCGAAAGAATCAGAGCGCCAGTTGCGCTCGTGAATGGGCTTAGTTTGTTCGCCTCGGAAGTAGGCTTGTGTGCCCAGTACAGCAGCAGCCAACCATCCAACTACAATCAGTGAAATCAAAACAGTCATTGTCATGAGTAACGTCCTTGCGTATCGCTTATGTATACGAATGTAACTCAAATATTACAATTTGTGTACAAAAATTGACTTACGGAATAAAACTCTACCTAATTGATTACTTGAGACGATAAAGCGCGTAAGAATTTAAGGCGAGCGAATGCCAGTTTATTTTTTTTGGGGTGCAGATGAGTTTCGGCTAAAAGCTGCGGTAAAAACGCTGCGCGATCGCACCTTAGACCCTGACTGGGCCAGCTTTAACTACGACCGCATCGCACCGGATGATCCAAACGGGCCGATGCAAGCCTTGAACCAGGCCATG
This sequence comes from Phormidesmis sp., assembly GCA_045110585.1. Classification (GTDB taxonomy): domain Bacteria; phylum Cyanobacteriota; class Cyanobacteriia; order Phormidesmidales; family Phormidesmidaceae; genus Phormidesmis. Next base: position 24,891 of record JBGCGG010000133.1, read on the forward strand.
ACACCGCCGTTTGGCCTGGGAAAACGACTGGTATGGCTGGCAAATACAACCTTGGGTCAGCGCTGCCCCGAAGACGTCATGACGGAAATGGAGCGAACCTTGTCTAAGGTGCCAGACAGCACGGTGCTGCTACTGACCAGCGCCAACAAACCAGACGGGCGGCTGAAATCGACCAAGCTCTTAAAAAAACATGCAGACGTGCGGGAGTTTGCCACGATTGCGCCCTGGCAAACTGAGCAGCTAGTGGCCCAAGTGAAACGAGTGGCGCAGGAAATGAACTTAAGGCTTAAGCCTGAGTCGGCGGAGCTGTTGACGGAGGCCGTTGGCGCTGACACCCGCAGGCTCTACAACGAAGTGGAAAAGCTCAGCCTGTATTGGAGTGAGACAGCCTCAGACGGAAGCCGACGTATTAAATCTGAACCTTTGCCGCCAGAGATTGTGACGCGGCTGGTCGCGGTGAGCACCCAAACCAGCTTTCAGCTTTCCGAAGCACTCATTGCGGGGCGAGCGGAGCAGGCTTTGAGCTTAGCGAGTGATTTGCTTGCCAATAATGAACCGGCCTTACGCGTGGTTGCTACGCTGGTCGGTCAGTTTCGGCGCTGGCTGTGGGTGAGTGTCATGGCAGCGGAGGGCGAGCGAGATACGAAGGCGATCGCAAAGGCCGCAGAAATTAACAATCCGAAGCGGGTGTACATTCTGCAAAAACAGATCCGGGGCTGCGCCCCCCGACAATTGCGAAAAGCGCTGGCGATTCTGTTGCAGCTAGAGTTTCAGCTCAAGCGAGGCGCTCCTGAAGAAATTACGCTACAAACCAAAGTGATCGAGATCTGCGCCTGCTTTTAAAGTTTGGTCACACCCTTCACTCGTTAGAGGGTTACCCCCATTAGAGTCTCTGCGCATCAGGTATTCAGCGCATCAGGTGTTTAGAGCATCAAGTGTTTAAAGCAGTAGCTATTCAGCGCATTCATCCCCTATAAAACTCAACAGCGGGGGAAAATCGAGACTAGCTTTCAGCTCTAAAATTCATATCTTGAAGTGCTGGCATCTCGGAGAAAATCCCCTGTTCCTCTAATATATGCAGATGTTTTATGTGCAGATGTTTCTGCGTTCAAAGACGTTTATAGAGAAACCGCCATGCTCCTTCAAAATCGTCATCGGGCCTTACTTGCGATCGCCTTCACCACGTTTGCGCTCACCACGCTTCCGTTCATTCAAAATCGTGCCGCCCACGCCCAAGACTTTACAGATACCGACGTGGCCAACTATGCTCGCGCCGCTGTCGAAATAGAAGCTGCCAGACAAGCCGCCTTTGAAGACGCCAGCAATATTTTAGCGGCAGCAGATAGTGATGCCAGCATTCTGGACATTCAGCTGAGCTGTGATGCGACTCGCATGGGTAACATGCCTGATCTGCCTCGACCAGACAAAGTCGATTTACGCACGGTTCTGGTCAACTTCTGCAATAGCGCACGTGAGATTGCAGATGCCCATGCACTCACACCGCAACGATTTAATCGCATCACACAAGCGCACCGAGAAGACCCAGCACTCACCGAAAGAATTCAGGCAGAAATAGCTGGACTATAAATGGCTGGATGATAACAGTCATGGTGATGAGCGGCTGCCGGAATGGGGGTAGAGCACCCATCTCCATTCCGGCCTCAATTCTGGCGGCCTTAAAATGACAGGCTCATGGCGACTCATCTAAGCTGTCATCACACGCTGCGCCCTGCGCCTGCATGGCCGGACAGCGCAACAGCGCCCGATCCAAAGCAGCTCGATTAATCGGCTTGCTCAAATAGTCATCCATGCCTGCCGCAAAGCACATCTGGCGATCGCGGGTCATGGCGTTGGCGGTCATCGCAATAATCCAAATCTCTGAATACTGAGGCATCTGACGAATTTTATGGGTCGTTTCAATGCCATCCATTTCCGGCATTCGCATATCCATCAAAATCACGTCGTAGTGCTGCCGTTTGAGCGCACTGAGCGCAGCCAAGCCCGTGTCAGCAACATCGGCGCGGAAACCCAATAGCTCCAATAGTCGCAACGCAACGCGCTGATTAGTACGGTTATCTTCTGCAATCAAAATACTGAGACGGGCACGGCGTGCCTTTTCAGCAACAGCTTCTGCATCGGCTGTGTCCCCTTCTGCCACACCATTTGAGGTGACACTATTCGCAGTGACATCATGCGCAGCCACATCATGCACAGCGACCTCATCACGAGCAGAGCCAACCGCTGGCGCGATCGCGGTTGGCGATGACTCACTATCACGAGGACTCAAAGATGTGGTGCCATTCGTCAGGGCAGGGACGTCGCCATTGGTGCGGCCATTGGTGCGGCCATTAAATCGAATACTGGAATGATCTGTTGAATACAGCAGTGAGGACGCTGGCATCGGTAATGTCGGTAGCGTCGTTGGGCTAATAGACTGCAACGCCTGGTAAAGGGCGGCTTGTTTCACGGGCTTCCAGAGCGTGACCGTATCTGCACAGAGTTCCGGCGGCGGCTGAGCCGTTTGCAACGTACTGAGCAAAATAACGGGCAGGTGCTCGTTACGGGCAGTGCGCCTCAGGGTTTGAATCGTGAATGCGCATTCCTCCTGAGTCTTGGCCACGGCCTCATCCAGCACAATGCCATCAAACATCGGATCGTTTTGCATAAACGACAGCGCCTCTGATAGCGATGTCGCCTGGGCAAGGCTAATGCCCAAGGGCTGAAGCTGCCACGTAAAATGATTGCTGCGGGTAATGTTGCGATCTATCAATAGCAAACGAGTGCCCCCTAGCGCCGTCAGATAGCTCGGTACGGCGGCATCAGCTTTAGCCACAGATGCCTGCACCGTAAAGTAAAACGTGCTGCCCTCGCCCGGATAGCTGCGCACCCACAAATCACCCCCCATCCGTTCACTTAGGCGCTTACTAATGGAAAGGCCCAGCCCTGTACCACCGTATTTGCGTGTGGTAGCAGCACTAACCTGACTAAACGGCTTAAATAGCTGGCTCATGCGCTCAGACGGAATGCCAATGCCCGTGTCATGCACGGCAAAGCGAATTTCGTACAGATCCACCGGTCGGCGTTCAGCCTGATTCAATCTGAGTAGCGATCGCGAATCGTCGTTCCATCTAGGATTAATCCGTTTAAATTGAGCGGTTCTTTCTCTAATCGAACTCAGGCGTTGCCAGGGCAGTAGCGTCCGCGACTTGGGCATGGGCGTCGCCTGCACCTGCACTGAAACTTCGCCCACCTCAGTAAACTTCACCGCGTTGCTCAACAGGTTCAGCAATATTTGCTGCAGCCGCACCGGATCACTCATAATCACCGCTGGCGTAGAAGGCGTGATGGAATACACCAGCTCTAATCCCTTCTCAGCCGCACGCGGAGCCAGCATTTCCAAGCTGCGCTCGACCGTTTCACTCAGCTGCACCGGGCACTCATCTATCATCAGCCGCCCCGACTCAATTTTAGAAAAATCAAGCACGTCATTAATCAGCGCCAGGAGAGCATGAGAACTGGTATTCAAGGTCTCTGCAAACTCACGCTGGCGCTCGTCAAGCTCGGTTTCTTGGAGCATTTCCGACAGGTTCACAATGGCGTTGAGGGGCGTACGAATTTCGTGGCTCATCGTGTTTAAAAACGCTGAGCGTACCTGCAACAGAGCATTGGACTCTAACCGGCCTAGAATGCTGACCGCAGCGCCGACTGACGTCAGCGTGGCTAAAGGCACCACCACCAGCAGCTGATAATTCACATACAGCACCAACATACAAAGCAGTAGCCACCCCCCAAAGATGCCAACGCAGAGCAGCAGTCTAGTCAGGGTGCTCCGACGATACAGCAACCCACTAAACGCAGGCCCCACCAGCAACACATACACCACCAGCAGCTGGTCAGGAATCGGGCGCAGCCAATTTTGTTGTAGCAAATTATGGATAACAGCAGCGTGGAGGTACCCACTTTGCACGCTTCCGCGTTGGTAACTCCGTGGCTCCGCCAGGGATTGGCCACCCGCCAGTTGCCCATTCGTAATCGGCGGGCGCTGATCAAAGGGCGTTTCAATCTCTACAGGCCCGGCAAACGCGCCGTAGCTCACAATCACGATTTTGTCCGTGAAGAAACCATCGGGAAAGTTACCGCGCTGAACATCTAGCAAGCTCAACGTCGCCAAATCGCGGCCCGACGCAGGCCAGTTAATGGTCAAGTAATCCTTCTCACTCGGCATTCTGAGCGGCGTCTTGTTTAGCAGATAAGCTTGGGTCGCAGCCACGCCCAGCGCAGGCATATCCTGATAGGCAACCTCCACTCGACGGGTCAAACCATCTGAATCGCTGCCTGCAAGCTGCAAATGACCAATGGCGATCGCCGTATTTGCCAACACAGGCACAGGCACTTCTGAGTTGCCATTTTCATCCCAAGACTGACCGAGCACCACACGACCATGACTTTGAATCGCACTGGCCAGATTGGTGTTTTCTGCGCTGCGGCTAGAAGGATTAATGGCTTCGCCTTTAAAGGTGCGATTCAGCTCGGAGGTATCTGAAAAAGACACATTAAAGGCAACGACGCTGGCCTGCTCCCGCTTGAGCACCCAAAGCAAATCAGCGTAGGCATCTCGGGTGATGGGAAATGGCCCATATTCTTTGAGGGTTTTGTCATCGACGCTGACCATGACAATGCGGCTATCCCACGCTACCTGGCCGCGCCACAGCATCATCTGCGTATTAATTTGCCGCTCTAGGCCCGTCCAAGCATTCATTTGCATCAGCGCGAGAACCACCACACTCGCGATGAACCCAGGCACCATACGGTTCAGCCCTTTCCATCTTCTCATCCGTGAGAGCTTGAACTGCGCAATCATGGCACCACCAACACGTACTGCTGCTCCGTGCCTAGCGGCGTAAGCACACTGATTTGAACGCGGCGATCAGCGCTCATTGGCACCACGACATCAAAGCGCCCTTCCCTGCTGAGCGCCTTCGAGTCGTTATTAATCTGAATCAGATTAACCTCATCTGTAAAGCCCACAACACGGGCCATCGGATTGCTGGGAACGCTGCATGGAAGGGCGCTGAGCGCTTCGACAAATAAGGTTGGATCGTCGCGTAGTGGCTCAGGTGGCTCAGGTGGCTCACCCGGAAACATGGTTGTTTGCCGATCCGCCGCTACCGAAACGGTTTCGCCTTGAGCGATCGCATACACGCTGCCTTCAGAGGTCGCCACCCCGGTTCGCCCGGTGGGCTGCACCGTCACGCCAAAATCCGTGCCTCGCACACCGCTAATGCCCGCTGGGGTATAGATTTCTAATCGGGAGTCTGGATTAGTGAGCGATCGCACAGTCATTCTGATCTGCCCTCGCAACACATCAATCACCGTAATACGCCCGCCTCGACTGGTGGTACTCAGCGTTCTCACCCGCAGTTCACTGTTTTCAGCCATCGATACCGCACCTGCTTGCTGATCCACAATCAGCCGCACAGAGGCATTAGGCCCAGTCATTAATATATCGCCCACACTCGCTAATCGATCGCCGACCTGCGCACGGCGAGTACTCCCCTGGTAGGGCGTAAAGTCTACGCGGCCCCGCACATTCGTAATGGCCAGCCAGCGATCGCCCTCCACCGTCAATGGATGGGTCGGTAGCGCAAAGACAGAAAGCGCAGCCACCACAACGCACCCCATGACCATCATGGACAGAAACGTAGTCAAACGATAGCGAGCCGCCCTTTTCAGGTGGAGGATGCTGTTTTTAACACTAAGTAGATAGCTTTTAACCGGGTAGAGGACGCTCATACCGGGGGGTTGATGCAGTGATAATACCGAGTTTTAATATGACACGATAATCAGCAGCACCGAGCATGAGAACACATGAATTTGGTGAAGTTCATGCCGAATAGCTGAATTTTCAACTAATTTCCGCACAATCCACGCATCTCACAGCCGAGTCACTGCGGCCAAGTTCTATGGCCAAGGAATGGCAGCGCATGGCTAACTTTATGAATTATCGCTGGTAGGTCACGCGGGTGTTGTAGCCTTCGCGCCGCAAAATTCGGCGCAGAGCCTCCGCATCTTGCCGCCGGTCAAAGCTACCCACTTGAATAAACGGCCCAAACTTAGAACGGGTTGCAAAGGCATCGAGGACACACGCTTGAATCCGTCGCAATGTCTCTTCGTCATCGCCTAGCACCACAACGCGATAAGGACGGTTACGCTGCTCACCAATCACAATAACGCCGTCTACCGTTTGGGTGTTGTAGCGCTGCGGCACCGAGAAAAAGGTACAGGTGGCTTCGGCGGGCTGACTAACCATGAAAACAAGAGGCAACGCAAGGGCGATCGCCCTCACCGCAGCCCTCATCACACTCAAGCATCCAGCCTTTAGAAAACCGGCCTTTAGAAAACCTGCCATAGAACACCCAACCTCTGAACTAACGGGCATCAGGAGCCGCAACCGTGGCACCAACAGCCAAAGTTAACGCTCAAGATAAGCGATTAAGATGAACGCCCTTCCCCTGACACACTCGATTGAGGCTCCGCACTACGAGGAATGGATAGCCGAGAGCGCGTCAAACGATAGCGCGTCATATGCGCGTCCAAACGATAATAACTATCCTGAGAGGCCCGAGTCTCAGCCAACCGACCAGCCGGACGACTCAAATCCATATCTCGGCCAGATTCTCTAGGCTGCTTGTGTTCACTCGCAGGCAAAGAAGCTGCCAGCTCGCCCATCTGGGGCAACGCCATCTGAGGCGAGCCCAACCCCAAATTCAACAGCACCACAAGGGATAAGAGGCCAACTCCAAAATGCTTGAAAAGCCCTCGCCCCCAACGTTTCAGAGCCAGTAGCGCAGGAGATGAACCGCCTGCGAATGTTTCGCCCGCCGGAGCGCTCACGAGCTGCTGAAGAAGAATGCCGTTATGGGTAGAAGCCACTATCAAGCGTTTTGAACATAAGTAACATTTGTTTACATTATCAGAAATGCTGATGAAAAAGCTCAGGCGATCGCCCACTTTTTCGGTCGCACCTTCAAAACCGAATGTTCAAACGCTTACGCTCAAAACCGCACCTTCAAAAACCTCACGCCACAACTTTCACATCAAAACTTTCACGACTGCCCTATAGCCGTCCAGCTGACCGCTAGCCCCTGCTCTCCAGACGCTGTAAGCGAACTATTGGCTAGCAAACCCTTGGCTAGCGAACCACTGACTCGCAAACCCTTGGCTAGCGAACTATTGACTAGCAAACCGTTAAAAGCTGAAGCCACTGAAAGCTTTCGTTAGTAACGAATACGCGGATCAACGTACGCATTGAGCACATCAATCGCAATACTGACGATCACCACGATCGCAGAGAAAAACACCATCAATCCCTGCACCATTTCATAGTCACGCTGACTAATCGCTTCATAAAGTCGGTTGCCTAAGCCCGGCCAAGAAAAGGTCACCTCTGTGAGAACAGCCCCGCCCAGCATGGCCGCAAACGTCAGGCCCAAAATGGTAATCACCGGAATCATCGCGTTTTTCAGGGCATGCGCTGTAATAATTCGGAACTCAGAAATACCCCGAGCGCGGGCCGCTTCCACATAGTCAGCCTTCAGCGTCTGACGCAAATTCACTCGCACAATCCGCTCAAACACACCGCTAATAAGTACACCCAACGTCATACTCGGCAGTGCAAGGTAATGAATCGCTGTAAACAGTTGGGCCGGATTGGCATTAAGAACACTATCGAGCACATAAAGGTGGGTGGGGCCATCGGGTGGCACCAAGCCGATAGGGAAACGCGCCCCGGTTGGAAACCAGCCTAGCTGTACCGCAAAAATAAGCTGCAAAAGCATCCCAAACCAGTACATGGGAAGCGAGTAGGTAATGATGCCAAACAGTCGTCCGCCCGCATCCAATGCCGTATTTGGACGAGACGCGCCCAGCGCCCCCACCACTAGGCCAAGCACCGCCGCAATCACTAAGCCGCACAGCGTTAGCTCAACCGTCGCCGGGAAAAACTCACCGATTACTTGAGAAATCGCCTTGCCCTGAGTAAAGTCTGATGAGCCTAGGTCGAAGTGCAGCAGCTTGTTGATGTAGCGAAAATATTGAATATAAATGGGCTGATCAAGGCCCATCTGAACCCGCATGGCTTCTTTGACAGCTTCTGGTGCGCGTGGCCCCAGCTTCACATCTACCACATCGCCAGGAGCGGCTCGCATCAAGCAAAACACTACCGTCGTCGCCAGCCAAATCATCAGCGGCGCGAGCAGTAGGCGAGACGTAATATAAACGCGTAAGGCACTCGTCCTAGAAGCCATGTTTTCTCTACGTTGGGGTCATTTTTGATTAAGGTTGTCTCTGCTTGAGGTCGTCTCTACTTAAGGTCATCTCTGCTTGAGGCCATCTCTACTGAAAAGCATCTTTGCTGGCGGTCGTGTCTCTACGCTAGGCGTTCTGAAACGTTAATCAAACGCCTAGCGTTAGAAGCCACTCTACTTTTCAACTTGCCATAGCAAGAACTGCTGGTTCGGCTCAATGGCTGCGCCGCTCACATCAGCCGTTGTAAAGACGTAGTCTTTGGTTTGCCACAGGGGCACGTAGGGCACCTCTTCCACCATGATTTCTTGCAACTGGCTAAAGAGCGCATCGCGCTTAGCTGCATCGGTTTCACCGCTTTGTTCACTCACTAGCTGGTTGGCTTTTTCACTGTAATAAAAAGAGCCGCCGAGCTGGCTCTCACCAGCTTCACACAAGGTTTCTGCTGAGCCTTCTTCGCAGGTGAGGAAGGGCTGCACAAAGCTTTCAGGGTCAAAGTAATCGGCATACCAGTTAGAGAGCACGCTGGTGTAAATGCCTTCTGCCATGTTGGGAAACAGGGTTGCGACCTCAGCGGTGTCTACGGTCACATTTACTAGACCTGGCAAGTTTTGCTCAATGGCTTGCTTCATGGTGTTTGCCGCCACTGACTGAGGTGTAGAAGAGGCGGGATACCAAATATCAAACTCCAATGGATTTGCTTCCGTGATACCGGCCTTTTGCAGCAGCTCTTTAGCAAGGTCGTAGTTACCGTCGCCGTAGGCATCTTCAAAAACAGGCTCGTATACGTTAAAGGCTTGGGGAATGAGGCTGTAAAGCGGTGTGGATTGCCCTTTGAAGGCGCGATCGCTAATTAGTGGTCTATCGATCATGGCAGAGACGGCTTTGCGCACGTTCAAATCATCGAAAGGCTCAATCTTCTGGTTTAGTGCCAGGTAGTTAATTGCGGTGGAACCGGCTTCAATCACTTGCCAGTTATTGCTGGCCGCGTCCTCTTCTAGTTTAGAAATTTGGTCAGGATCTAGGGTTTGATAAGCCACATCTAGCGCGCCCGACGCAAACGCGTTGTAGAGGTTAACAGCGCTGGTGAAAATTTGAATATCAACACCGCCATTGGCAGGCTTTTCACCCCAGTAGTCGTCATTCACATCTAAACGAATGACGCTGCTGCTGTAGGCGTTAAGTTTGTAAGGGCCGGAGCCAATGAAAACATCAGGCTTGAAACTATTTGCCCCAATTTCATACTGCGCGGGCGATACAGGCGTAATCCCTGAGAAGGTAAGAATCGCGGGGAAAGCCGCCGTGGGTTCTTTTAGCGTAATGGTGAGCTCGTAATCGCCTGTGGCTTCTACAGAGGCCACCTTGCTGGCCAATAGATTCGAGGGTCGGCCTTGGTTTTCGATGAAGCGATTGATAGAAAAAGCCATCACTTCAGCGTTAAAGGCGGTGCCATCGTGCAGGGTAACCCCTTCACGCAGCGGAATAATGTAGGTGAGGCCGTCCTCTGAAATAGCGGGGAGTTCGGTGGCTAGCTGCGGAGCCAAGTCACTGGTGCCAGGTGTGTAGGTGTAGAGGCGATCGCCCAAGTTATAGAGCAAAATACCGGGAAAGGCATCGTATGCATCCGCCGGATCTAGCGTTCCGGCACTCAGCGTCGTGCCGACCGAAACGCGGTTACCTGTACCCACCGCTTCACCATCTGCGGGTACCTCCACATTGCCACCGCCACCTCGGCAGCTCACCACCAGCAGCACACACACACTAAATAGCCCCAAAGAGCGACCTAGCTTGAGCACACGCCGCCTAAAGATGGGCTGAGACAGTAGCTGAAACCTTGGCGAAAGCTGTCGCAACCGAAGCAAAAAAGACACAATCATGAAATGCCCGCTTAACCTACAACACGACATTATGGGGTATGGCGTCCCGATTGTTCGATCTATCAATGACAATTTGTCTGTTGGCCAAGGCTGTCGGCCATCCATCCTGAAAGGCGCAATCTTTCAGCAGACACCACCCTAAGACCCTAGCGGCTCCGTTCGCGCCGACAGGCCAAACACCCGCGCTTGCAGTAGCCCCGTCACTAAATGGCTGAGCAGCCCAATTGGGCCTGCGAACAAACACAGTGCCAGTGAATGCCGCGTAAAAATGCCCTTCTCTTGTCCCTGCCAATAAATCCAGCGGCCCACAAACAAATCCATCACCACAAAATGAATCCATCCCGTTGCCATCACTCGCTGATCGGCAAATAAACCCGCTAGCGCACTCAACGTCGGATTCGCAAACGCCTCAATCGAATCTGGATCTAGGCTATTGGCAAAGCAAAAGATATACGCCAAAGCCAGCGGCACAAACATTAACGTAGAGGCCATCACTTTGCGTGTGACGCCCCAGTTGGGGGCAACCACCATCAGCAACCAAAAGGGCAAAACAAAAATATTGGCCCCGTTATAGAGGTATTCAATCACCGTTGACATAAAAATATTTCCAGATCACGTGTTCAATTAGGCGCGCACTCTTGGCAATTAGACCCGCACTCTTGGCAATTAGGCCCGCACTCTACAACTTTCTTCTAGCTAGCGCTGTAAGCTAGTTGGGAAGAAAGTTTTACTTAAGCTATCGCACCTAACCTCTCATGATGATTTTGCCAGGTTCCCCCGTTCGTATCACTAACGCCGATGACACCTACTACGGTTTTGAAGGCCAAGTACAGCGCATCACTGACGGTAAAGTGGCGGTGCTATTTGAAGGTGGGAATTGGGATAAGCTAGTAACCTTCAAAACAACTGACTTGGAAGTTGTGAAGCCCAAGCGAGGCAAGAAGTAAGCGATTAGGTTAGGAGATCCGCCCATGCGCCTGCCGCTCCCGCAGTTTGAAACAGCTCAGCGACGTGATAGCCATATTGCTGAGGTCATTGAGACGTCTACCACTGAGTTTGTAGCCCAGTGCCTAGAACCCGAAGATTTGAGCTTTCCAGCGATGCCCCCTTTTGGTAGCTGGGTAAAAGCCTATGACGAAGAAGCCAACAACCAAATTTATGGTGTGGTGTATCACGCTACCACTAGCCCACTAGATTCGGTGCATCGGGCGAGGGCGCTAGGGATGTCTTTAGATGAGCTACGCGAGCAGCAGCCTCAAATTTTTGCGATGCTCAAAACTGAGTTTCGAGTGGCGATTGTAGGGTTTGTCCCAATGGATAAGGCCCAAGCGAAAAGCGCAGGAAACAGCACCGGGAAAGCCCCCACCAAGCATCAGCGCCAGCCGCGCCGAACCTATCAACATTTACCGCCCCGTCCACCGCAGGTGCATCAGGCGGTACATCAATGTGACGCATCTGAGGTAGTGAACTTTACGGAGGAACTGGACTGGCTACGAACGCTTTTACAAGTGAGCGGCGTACCCACCGAAAGCTTAGCGGCAGCCGCTATTCGAGAGGTTTATAACCTCCGAGATTTGGATCGCGATTGGCTGGTGCAAGCCGGGCGTATGGTCAGCGTGCTGTTAAAGGATGACTATGACCGGCTACGGATGATTTTGTCGCAGATTCATCCGTAATAACTGGGCCGCAATCACTGGGCCACAATCACTGGCCGATGATGGCCTGAAAATTGATATGCAAACTTATGATTTTGTCGTTGTTGGAAACGGACTAACAGGGGCAGCGCTCAGCTACGAACTGGCCAAAGCAGGGCAGTCCGTTTTATTGATGGACGATGGCAATCAGCAAAGTGGTACGCGCTATAGCTATGGCGGCGTAGGCTATTGGGCAGGCACAAATGAGCTAACCACCACCCTCCTCCAGGCAGGATTTGAGCGGCACCAGGCACTACCGGATGAGCTAGGTGCAGAGACTGAGTTTCGAGAGCTGGATTTGCTGCTGACGGTGGAAAAAGGCGCGGATATTGAAGCGCTGAAACGGGAGTACAGTGTGTTTGCGCAGCCGCCTGTCTATGTTTCAGCGCAGGCAGCGCAGGAGATAGAACCGCAGCTCGCGCCTGATTCTGTGGCGGGGGCGTTTACGGTTCGCCATGCGCATGTCAATCCAACCTTGTTAGTTGAGGCTTACAATCAGGCGTTTCGGCGCTTGGGGGGCCATCACCATATTGCAACGGTGACACAGCTTGTGAACGTGGGCGATCGCATCACGGGTGTGCTGACCGCAACGCAGGCCTATCCCGCAGGCAAGGTCATTGTGGCGGCGGGCGCTTATAGTTTGCGACTCCTCAAGCAGGCTGGCGTGCAGGTGCCCTTGTTTTTCACCCATGCCGAGGTGGTGGAAACGCCCCCGTTGGATGTGGTTGTGAGATCGCTCATCCTGCCAGCCGCCAACAATCGCTTTAAGCAAGAAGCCAAAACAGCCGACCCCCAGAGCTGGGAAAAGCCCGATACCCAAATTACACGTCCCGTGTTAGAAGCTGGGGTCATTCAGTTTGCAGATAAGACCATGCGAATTGGCCAAATTAGCCGCTTTCATACGGCCTACACGCCCACAGAAGATCCGGCCACCAGTACGCTGGCGATGAGAAGTGCGATCGCGCAACAGCTCCCCGCCCTCAAAAACGTGGCGGGCCAATGGCGGCACTGCCTAGTGACCTTCACCGCCGACGGGCTGCCCCTCGTCGGCCCTGTGCCAGATATTGAAAATCTGCACATCTTCAGCGGATTTACAGGCCCGTTTGCCATGGTGCCCCCCGTCGCACAGCGGTACGCGCAGCACTTAACCGCGCAGGCCGATCCGTTAGTGGAGCAAGTCCTCATCAATCGATTTGCGTAAAATCAATTCGCGTAAAATCGATTGACTTAAGTCATATGCCAGGTACAGCAGAGAGCGACTCTAATCCCATCTATTTTGTCAGCGGCCTTGGCGCAGATGAGCGCATTTTTCAGTGGCTGCGGTACGACCGCTTCAATCCCGTCCATATCCGTTGGCTAGATCCGGCGCGGGGCGAAACCATCGGCAGCTACGCGCAACGGCTCAGCGAACAAATCACGACCCCTCACCCAGTCATTGTGGGCCTTTCATTTGGGGGCATGATTGCCATCGAACTTGGCAAACAAATCCCCGAGGCACAAGTGGTGCTGCTCTCTAGCGTAAAAACAAAATCCGAAATTCCGTTCTACTACAAGGCGTTTCAAGGTTTTCCAATCCATCGGATTTTTCCGTTTAAAAGTTTGCTGTGGGCGTCTTATTGGCTGGCTTACTGGCTGTTTTCGCCTGAAGGGCCAGATCAAAGAAAGCTTTTTAAAGTGATTTTGCAAGAAACCGATCCGCGCTTTTTGAAGTGGGCGCTGCACAAAGTGGTGACCTGGCAAAATCAAGAGGTGCCGCAGGGTCTGGTACATATTCATGGAAAGCGCGATCGCATTTTTCCGTTTCGCTTTGTTTCGCCTGATGTCACCGTCGATAACAGCGGCCATCTGATGGTGATGAATCACGCTGAAGCCGTTTCAGATCTATAGCGGTTCCTGATTAAGTGAGGTACGATATGAGGCCCCTATCCCCCTGCTTTTTCATTGAGGTTCGATGAAAGCCTACTCACTCGATTTCCGGCAAAAAATCATGGAGGTTCATCACGAAGGAAAAACCTCACAGCGTCAACTGGCCAAACGATTCAACGTAGCACTGAGTTTCATAGAGAAACTCATCAAGCAGGAAAAGGAAACGGGTAGCATCGCCCCCAAGGGCCACGGTGGTGGGTCTAAACCCAAGCTGAGTGAAGAACAAAAACAAGTGGTTGCCGAGTTAGTCGCTGCCGATAACGATGCCACGTTAGCCGAACTGTGCGACCAGCTTGAAGCACGAGTCGGCGTTCGCGTCAGTCGCTCAACCATGGGTCGCCTCACCCAACAGCTCAACTTAACCGTCAAAAAAAACGTTTCGGGCCGCCGAACGCGATCGAGAAGACGTGCTTCAAGCACGCGTTAGCTACTGGCAGGTGATTCAGAAAATTCGAGTAGAAGACCTCGTCTTCATTGATGAAGCCGGCGTCAACCTTGCAATGACCCGACTCTATGCCAGGGCACTGCGAGGCCACAGAGCCACCGCGACCAAGCCTTCAGCCCGAGGTAAGAACGTCACGATGGTGGGTGCGATTTCGCTCCAAGGGGTCGTCACAGCCTTGACCTATCTGGGTGGAACCGATGGGTTGACGTTCAAAACATTCATTGAGAAAGCTTTGCTGTCTCAGTTGTGGGAAGGCGCCTGTGTCGTCATGGACAACTTTAGTTCTCACAAGGTTGAAGGGGTTAGAGAACTGATTGAGTCAGTTGGGGCACAGCTCATTTACTTGCCACCCTACTCTCCAGACTTTTCGCCCATTGAGAACTTCTGGTCAAAAGTGAAGCAACATATTCGTTCAGTTGCAGCACGGACGGCTGAAGCGCTTGACAAAGCCATTACAGAAGCTTTTGAAGCTGTTTCGCTTGAAGATATTCGGCATTGGTTTACATATCGCTGCTATGTACCTCACTAAACTGAGAACCGCTATA
>JBGCGG010000134.1:0-7997 GCA_045110585.1 Phormidesmis sp.
GATTTACTCTCTGTCATTCAGACCTGTCGAAGGCAGGGGCGGTCTGCCATGGCATTTTTTACGCAAGCCCTCAGCGCTCAGCATCATGAGCGTATCGAAATGCCCTCGCTCATTCCACTGACTACGACCTGAATCTTTACGCCGTTGCTTTGATGTTGCCAAAAGTCTCTTTTGTTCAACAAATCTTCTGCGGGCTGAAGAAGCGTTTGAATGGTGTTGTTATCTATGTCCATCGATTGCAGGTGATCGCGAGCCTCTGCAATCTGGTTCTTCAGTCGAATAGGATCTTGTTTGACTTCTCTACCGGCTTCGTGCGTGGGCAAGTAGATGGAGACGTAAGGAAATGCTGTTGTTTGGGCAAGTGTTTGCCATTCTGTCTTGGAAAATAAAGTCATAAAGTGCGTTGTGTGTCGTCTATTAGTTGCGGGCAGCTACGCTGTTACGAAACCTGTTTCAGTTCCGCTCAGCCACGTTCTTTACCCGTTCTGTTTTTGCTGATTTTGTTTTTGAATGAATTTGCAGTAGGGCGCATTCGCAGTAGAGCATTAGAGCGCATTCGCATTAAAATGGATGTGCACCCTTTGCTACTCATCGAGACCAGAGCCTAAACAGATACTGAGTCCAGGCTTATTGGGCTTGCAGCTACGAACCCCTAATGGCTCTGCTGATTACAGGCCACTGCTGTATCCGCGTGCTGGCGGATGGGTCGCTTCAATGGCGCGAAATGGCTCTAAAATTTTGTACGAGTGTTCGGCTGCTTGTGGAACAATCCAAGATACGCCCGGTTTTAGCGGGATATTCTTGTCCTCCAAGCGCAACTCGGCTTTACCTTCTAGCACGTAGCCTACTGTTTCATAGCCCCGCGCTGCCATAGATTTATCCTTTCCGTCGCCTGGTTGTTCTTCCCAGAGGCGCATGGAAATTTGGTCACCGCTAATTAGCAGCTTTTGGCCCATCTCGCCTATGCTGGCTTCACGTTTACTAACGGTGAGGTCTGCAATAGTCATAGATTGGTTGTTCATGTAGTTCTATATTCTTTGGTTCTTGTCTTCAGTTGTATGCTTACAGCTTAATGCGATCGCGCTTAAATCTCTTCTTTCGTAAGTGATGAACTGCGGATACCTTTCGAGGGATATTTTTTGGGTCGTTAAAGGTGTGCACTGCTTTGAGGACAATAACTGTATATAGTATTTATTGATCGAAGGATCAGATCGAGTAGAGCTGCTACTTCGATCTCAACTACTTGAGAGGAATTTTCATGGCTGATACACAAATTACGATTAAAGATAGCGGCCCCTTTGTCGTCAAAGGCCCTATTACACTCACCGATGCAGAAGGCAACGACTTTACTATCGATAAAGAAATCGTGCCGCTCTGCCGCTGCGGTCTGTCTGAAACTCAACCATTTTGCAGTGGTGCCCACCGCAAGGCCGGGTTTGAGTCGGTGATTCGTGCACCACAGGAAGACAGCTAGCTCGCCAATTATAAAGGCGAATTTATAAAGGCGAATTTTAATAGAAGACGCTTGTTGATTGGTCTCACAATTAGCAAGCGTTTTTTCATGCATAGGCGTGTTTTTTACAGCGTAAAAGTGATTTTTCCCCAGTGTGGTGTGTGTGGTGCTGTTGTCGTTGGGTGCGCGTTATTTGAGTTCATCTTCTCTGCATTCATTTTCTCTGCATTCATTTTCTCTGCACTTATCTTCTCTGCATTCATCATTGGCTGCGGCTGTGGCTGTCAAGATATGTTCAGTGTCTGTGCGTTCCCTATTCGGGATGGCTCCATCTGGAACAATATGGTCGCTATGTGGGTTGTTGCCAGATGAGTAATATCTCCGCAATAGGATCTTCTTCCGTTAGGTTGTCTTATTCTTGTTTCGTCTTATTCTTGTTTCGTCTTATTTTTGTTTCGTCTTATTTTTGTTTCGTCTTCTGGCCCTTCTTTGGTGCTTCTTTGGCCCTTCTCTGATGCTTCTCTGGTGCTTTTAATATGTGATGATTCGGCTAGGGCGAGCACATGCTTTTGTTAGGAGGATATGCCTTGGCGCTGACAAAACGCTGGTTCTAGCCATGATGCCGGTTCCGGAAATGAGCGCTTCGATGCTTGAGCGATCATTTTTGGGATAGTCATGCAGAATTACCTAAGGCATCGGCTAGAGCTAAGGCATCGGCTAGCGTTTTTTTCACCGCCTAGTGGATGAAAGGCGCTTCGAGGCCGTTTAGCAGTGCGGTTGCTTTTTCATATTGGCGTGTCTGGAGGTATATTTCAGCGATTGTAGAAAATGGCGTGGTGTTGGGATATTTATACCCCCCACTGCGTTCGTTTTCGCTTCGCTTCTGTGGAAAGACGTGCGATCGCTTCATTTAAAAGTCTGTTCGTCTGATCGAGATCACCAAGTTCTGTGCCGTATACATCAGCAATATCGATTAAAAGATTAGGATATTCCTGATCTTCTGTGGCGGTTTGGGCCACTGTGAGGCGTTCTTTCAGCATTGATTTGGCCTCTCTAACGCGGAAGCCAAAACATCCATGGCTTCTGGCTTCCGCGTTAGAGACCGGCTTCTGTTTACGGGCGCTTGGACTTGTTCTGCGGCTACTTTTGCTGTAGTAAAGAAGCTTTTTTCGTAGGGGTTGCCTACATTATTGCTCAGAAAACTCTTCTGATGGAGGTGTATCCCTTTCGATAGAAGGCGTTGAACCTAAATATTTACAGTTGTGGGCAATAATATCCATCTCCTAGTCAAAATAGAATTCTGAGTAGATATTGGGGACTTAAAAAAACGCTGAATGAACTGATATGAAAGGAACTAAGCCAATAGACAATAGCACCTCCGCACCCCATTTCACTGCCGTTCTCATGCCCAAAGTACCCAACCTGTTGTAAAAAGATATATCGCAATTGTTCCCGAATCGCTACAATGGCGCTGTTTAATGATAAAACTTCTAACTTAGAGATCTTTCCCAGGTCTCTAGTCCTTTCTGTAGCGGGCTTTTCAGCCCATATTCAGAAAGATTTAATCAGAGTAGTACTTGTGTCCTAATAAACCATGTGCTACAACTACACTCGAAAGTTGTTTAATTGTGTTTTCCCATGAACAAAGCTGAGCTAATTGAAGCAGTCGCAGAAAAGGCAGATGTGTCTAAGAAAGACGCAGACGCAGTGGTTACGGCTGCGATTGAGTCGATTATGGAGTGCGTTGCTGGCGGTGATAAAGTGTCTTTGGTCGGATTTGGAAGTTTTGAGCCTCGCGATCGCAAAGCGCGTGATGGCCGTAACCCCAAAACTGGCGAAACGCTCAAAATTCCTGCAACGACTGTACCTGCATTCTCCGCTGGTAAAGGTTTCAAGCAGTTGGTTGCTGCTAAGTAGAGCCATTTCTGTTTGATTGTTTCTGACTGCGATCGCCCCTCAAAACTGTTGTTAAAACGTTTCTAAGGGCGCGCTAACTATCTATAAAGCTAAGCCACCGCGTGTTCGTAGGCAGTATGCGGTGGCTTAGTTTTCGTTATTTAACGTTTTCACTCAAAATTATTCAACGTCTAAAAGCAGTTGAATGCTGAAAATATTGAAAAGAACAGCACTCAAAAGTTGTGCTAAGCGATCGTGAGGCTGCCTAGCCTAAGCCCCCAAAAGGTTTGCGGTTCATAGCAGCGGCTCATAATAGCCGTTTATAACAGCGGTTCATAACAATAAGACGGGCAAAAGAGTCTGGCAAAAGAGTCTTTAGAAAAAGTATTTGTCTTCAGGTTTCTGTTCTGGCACTATTTTGGCGTTAATGTCTAAGGCTCGCGCCTCCATAATGCTCAAAATTTCTTGACCCACGTTCTCGTAGTCTTGCCAGCCTGTTTCAGCCCGAGGATCTTTCACTGAGTAGACGGGAACCCCTTGTAAGGCGGCTTTTTTGAAGGCTGCGAACCGTCGGATACCCTGCTCGAAAACGGGTAAATTTACCTCTGACAATAGCGCGTTAACTTCTTGTCCTGCCTTGCTGGGTTTGGGTGGGATAGCGGTAATTAAAATGCGATAGTGTTGAGCGCTAATCTTTTTTAAATATTCAACAGTGAGTACCAACGCATCTAGTGCCAGAATATCTGGCGTCGTTGGCAATACCAGTAAGTCACAGGTGTCTGCTAGGGCTGCTAAGTCTTCTGGGGTCGGTCGCGCCTGGGTATCGATGACGACGTTGCCCTGGGGATTAATGTTTTGGCCTGCTTCCCACTCATCCATGACCTTAAAGGGCAGCTCACCACGCGCCGCCCACCCCAATGCGGAGCGATTTGGATCTGCATCCACCAGCAAGGTCTCGGCCTGCCCTTGCAGAAAGGCGGCGAGGTGAATAGCAGTCGTCGTTTTACCGACGCCGCCTTTAAAGCTGGCAACGGTGATAATCATTCAGTCGGTGGATGGTTGTATATAGTTTATACAGCCTTACGACAGGCGTGCAGGCCAATATGGCAGCCAATGTGATGAACAACGGTGGGACACAGAGTTGATGGTGATTGACCTTCCTAATATTCAAGCAACCCAGGCTTTGGGGCGATCGCTCGGTGAGCAGCTACCGGCTGGGAGCGTGTTGCTATTAAAAGGAGATTTAGGGGCGGGCAAAACTACCCTGGTGCAGGGCTTGGGCGCAGGGTTGGGCATTGCTGATATCGATAGTCCAACGTTTACGCTCATTAATGAATATACAAACGGTCGGCTGCCGCTGTACCACATAGATTTGTACCGGCTGTCAGAAGCGGAGGCCGATGCCATGCACCTAGAAACTTACTGGGAGGGGGAAGAGGTGACGCCAGGGATTGTGGCCATTGAGTGGTCAGAGCGGCTGAGATATCTGCCCCCTGAGCCAATTGAGCTGGCCCTGAGTTATTTGCCCCAGGGCCGGAGCGCTAATCTTAAGGTGCCAGCAGCGTTCTCGTTTGAGTTTAAAGAAAGCTGGAAGCAGGAGAGCTAAAAGCAGGAAGGCCAGAAGCCGGAAAGCTAAAACAGAAATTATTTCCATTCGAGTGGGTAGCCCAAGGCCATAAATGGTGACGGGCGCACGAACCTTTTTTTCTAACGCTCCTGCTGTTACAAGAGCGTTAGCACATGTTTTAGCGGGCTACCGTTGAGCGGTCTATCCTTTTGCTTTCTCTTTGCCACTGCTGCGGCGCTTCTTTTTCATAGGCGGGCTGGTGGGGCCGTTTCTGCGTCTGCGCTTGGATCTGCCTTCTCTCCAATTGCCTTCGCTTTTAATTTTGCCTTGGCTAGAAAGATTGAGCGGGTGACCGAGCACCGTGACGCGCTGGAGAATGGCAAAGGTTTCTTTGGGAATGCCTGCCGGAAGATCGACGGTGCTGTGATCGTCGTTAACGGTGATTTTGCCGATAAAGCGGTTGGCAAGGCCGGTTTCGTTGGCGATCGCCCCGACAATATGACCCGGCTTAACCTTATGCTGGCGGCCTACTTCTACTCGGAAACGCTCCATCTCAACGGCTTGACCATTCTTGTCATTGCGATCGCGTCTTTGTGGCTGCGCCCGCTCTTCTAGCAGCAGTGGCTCATCCCCTTGCAGCAGTTTGGCCAGTGCCCCCGCAATTTCAATGGAGGGTACATTATGCTCCTGCTCGTACTGCTCCACAATCCGTACGAAAAACTCAGCATCTTCCTCTGCCAGCGTGTCGGTAATGCGCTGCTTAAATCGAGCAATCCGCTGATTGTTCACCGTCTCCGTAGACGGCATTTCCATACGCTCAATTTTCTGTTTTGTGGAGCGCTCTAAAGAATTGAGCAGGCGCTTTTCCCGAGGCGTCACGAACAAAATCGCTTCGCCCTTGCGGCCTGCCCGGCCCGTGCGCCCAATGCGATGCACATAGGCTTCGGGATCGTAGGGCATGTCGTAGTTAATGACGTGGCTAATACGTTCTACATCTAAGCCCCGCGCAGCCACATCGGTGGCCACCAAAATATCAAGCTTGCCTTTTTTCAGCCGTTCTACTGTGCGCTCCCGCTGATTTTGAGGCACATCGCCACTCAGCGGTGCGGTGTTATAGCCTCTGGCTTCTAGCTTTTCGGATAGCTCTACGGTGGCTAGCTTAGTGCGCACAAACACAATCATGCCGTCAAAGGCTTCTACTTCCAGAATGCGGGTGAGGGCATCTAGTTTGTGATAGCCGCTCACAGACCAAAACCGCTGGCGAATGGTGTCGGCTGTTCGGGATTTGGTTTTAATGGAAATCTCGACGGGATCGTCCAAATGCTTTTGGGCGATTTTGCGGATCACCTGGGGCATGGTGGCTGAAAACAGCGCAATTTGTCGGTTGGGTGGGGTTTGGCTCAGTACCCATTCCACATCGTCAATGAAGCCCATCCGCAGCATTTCGTCGGCTTCATCTAGCACCAAATACTTGAGGTGCGCGAGGTCGAGGGTGCCGCGCTTGATGTGGTCGATAACTCGCCCTGGTGTGCCGACGACAACATGTGCGGCGCGGCGAAGCTGCTTGAGCTGGATTTGGTAGCTTTGGCCGCCGTAAATAGGCAGTACATGAAAGTCGTTGAGGTGTTTGCCGTAGCCTTGAAAGGCTTCTGCGACCTGGAGCGCTAGCTCACGGGTGGGGGCAAGAACAAGGGCCTGAGGGCGATTGTTTTGGGTGTCGATATGGGTGAGCACGGGAAGGGCAAAGGCGGCTGTTTTGCCTGTGCCGGTTTGGGCCTGACCGATAATATCGCGTCCCTCTAACAGGGGCGGGATGGTTTTGGCCTGAATGGGGGTGGGGTGCTCGTAGCCAACGTCGTTAAGGGCTTGCAATACAGGCGGCGTTAGGGCGAGATCTTGAAAGGATTGCTCGGGAGTGGACATGTTTGAGGGGGTATGTTTGAGGGCGGTAGGCGGTAAAAAAGAGGCGGTAGAGAGGTCGGTTGAGGTGAGGCCACTCTGTGAGCGGGCCGTAAAAGAGGCCGCGCAATGAAGGCCGCAGAAAAAAGGCCGTTATTATGAGCAGGCCGCAGGCGTCAGACGCACGTTCAAGCTTATGTTACAGAGTCGTGTTGCAGAGTCGAAGCCGTGACTGGAACTCAACGACAAGATAGATGGCCAACGATGCGTGACGAGATGAGGGGACGGGATGTAAATAATGACCCAAAAAGGGCAGTCTTAAAAAGGTCAGTAAAATTTGATGGGTAGGTCTGTACAAACAAATGGCTCTATTCAAATGAATCTATGTTCTACATAGATATTTTTACGGGGCTTTAAGCATACCGCGACCTATCCCTACAGACTAGCAGCCTGTTGCATAGTTTTTTGTTTCATCGGGCCGTTAAGCTGGCTGTGTCTGGGTTTTGCCTTACTTAATGATGGATTAAACAAGTTGTGATTCTGGCGGAGCGCTACGATATTATCCGGCCTTTGGCTCAAGGGGGCTTTGGCAAAACATTTCTGGCACGCGATCGCTATCTTCCCAGTCAGCCCTTTTGCGTGATTAAGCAGCTGCATTTGCCCCAGGCCACGCCAGAAACGCTCAAAACGGCCCAGCGCTTGTTTAACTTAGAAGCTGAAACCCTCTATAAGCTTGGCGGCCATCCCCAAATTCCGGCACTGCTAGCGCATTTTGAGCAAAGTGGAGAGTTTTATCTTGTTCAAGACTATATAGAAGGGGCGTTGCTGCAAGATGAGCTGGATGGGCTGAGCGGTAGTGTGGCTGCGCGGGGGCGCTATGTTCATACTTTGCTGATAGAAATATTAGACGTATTAGCGTTTGTGCATCAGCAGCGGGTCATTCATCGAGATATTAAGCCCCCGAATCTGATTCGGCGGGCGAGTGATGGGCGAATGGTGCTGATTGATTTTGGGGCGGTAAAAGCGATCGCGCCTACTCAAATGCTGTCGACTATTTCAATTGGCTCTGCGGGCTACATTGCACCTGAGCAGCAAGCGGGACGGCCTTGTTTGGCGAGCGATCTTTATGCGGTGGGGGTGGTGGCTTTGCAGGCTTTAACGGGGATATTGCCGTCGCAATTT
>JBGCGG010000135.1:0-29773 GCA_045110585.1 Phormidesmis sp.
TGATTTCTGCTTCACTGATATTGAATTTTGGCGTTCGTTTTACCAATCTAAAACTGCCTGAACAGAACTCACGACACCTTAGCCTGTAAACCTTTAAAGCGATTTCAATCAACTGAAAGATTTAAGCCTGAGTAGTTACAGTCCTTGATGATAGAGCAGGGGTAGGAAGGTGGGCGGACGAATAATGCCTTTTTCGTCTTGAAACCGCAGCAGGGCTTCCAAGCCAATGAGTTTAAGCGATCGCGCTTCTACCTTAGGCTGAAAGTAAAGCAAAAAGCGGCCCTGCTTCAGCCGCCTCAATAGCCTTTGGCTAGCCTCAGCTTCTTGAAGCATAGCCCGCTGCTTCGACACAAACGTTAGCTCTTGAGACTGCTCAATCGCATTTTCAATAAAATTACGTTCGCTTTTTTGCAACCAGCTCGAGAGTGCTACTGGAGCCTCAAACTGGCGGGATGCAGTTAGTAAAAAAGGATAGTAAATGCAGCCATCAACCACGATGCAAACGAGCTGAGTCAACACTGCCCATGGAGATTGGTTACTGATGAGGTATGCCTGATAAAGGGCCGGGAGCAAAGTTGGAATGGGTTCAGGACTGATTTGAAAGACACCGAGGTGAATAGCAAATAGCGCGATTGCCATGTTGGCAAACGGGGCTGCAAAAAAGGGGATCAGGAACAGGGGGTTGAAAACAATAGGCAGGCCAAACAACAGTATCAAATTGTTATTGATCAAGGAGAACAACAGGCTCAGTTTGGCGATGGTTTTGAACTGAGAAATACGCTTTGAGAACAGGATGACCAAAGGAACTGCTAAGGTTGCGCCTACGCCGCCTGAACTCATGAATACGTACTGGAATACCTGGTAATGAATAATGCTAAATTCCCCAATTTTTGGGGCGTAGAGTATTCGAAAAGTATTTAAAGCACTCTGATCTCCAGGCAGTCCTATCATCCAAGACCCCAATTCAATCACCTGATAGATGATGAGCTCTAAAATGGGTTGGATGGGTTTCTTCAAAGGTAGATAGGGCAGCCCATTTTCAATTAGATTGAGATTTTCTAATCCGATGAACAGCCCTCTCAATAACTCGAAGCACAGAAGTGTGAGGAGCACGGGAACGATGTTGTTGAGTGCGCGGGCAAACGGAGGACTAATTTCGTTGAAACGAGCGTCTAAGCGCAGACGAGATTTGGTTGAAAAGGTGTGTAAAAGATGAACGGCCAGCCAGGTTACAGGAAGGCAGATAAATGCAGAGCTGTGAGATGAAACAAGCTCGGAAGAAGGGTTGACGCTTAGGTATCCAGAGATGCGAAGGAAACAGACCAGTACGGTTAAAAGCGTACTGACTGGCTCAAGTTTTTTTCGTCTGACGAGGATGTAGCCGAGCGATACGCTGGCAAAGATTGGAATGAGAAAAAAATAAAGCCGAACAACTTCTGCAGCCTGAGTGTAGTCAAGGTCTACGCCCTGCATGCGAATAGCCGCTGCGCCTTGATATTGAACAAGCGTGACAATGCCGTAGAGCATCATCAAAACATTCATGGCTAGAGACAGACTGAGGACGGGAAAAAGAGCTTCTCTGAGCGTTAGCAGGACGTTCCACTGGGCAAATCGATTGAACATTTAACATGACGGTAGAGCACTGTTAAGTCGCAGACGAAACTGAACAGTTGATGAAGTAACTGCCACTGAGATGCAGTGCACAAAGTAGGCTCACTACCATACTCTGCAAGACGTAAATAGAAAGTGACGCGTCTCTCAAAAGATGCGAAAGAAAAATTCCTACTTTTTTAGCTGAGAATCTGCTGATCTATGGAGAAATCGACATCAATGCTATTTCTTTCAGTAGCGATGTAGTCTTTCTGGTAAGCGTCTTTTAGACCTGTAATTAAATCGAACTTGGGCTGCCAAGTTAAATCGCCTTTAGCCTTGGTAATGTCTGCGAAAAAATGCTGGACGCGCATGGGGAAGGCTTTGCGCTTGCCAAAGTCAAACTCGGCGGGATCGTAGTGCACGATTTGTAGGGTATCGGGGTCTTTCCCGACCGCAACCGCGCAGGCACGTGCGAGGCCATCGAAGGTAACGGCTTTTTCACCAGAGATATTGTAGGTTTGACCAATTGCTTTTTGATTATCCAAAACGCTGACCATTGCAGTGGCGAGATCTTGACAGTGACCAAGTTGGGTGAGGGCCATGCCATTGCCAGGGATGGGAATGGGGCGATCGCGAACGAGGCGATCAAAGAACCACTGCTCTAACGGGTTGTAATTTTGAGGACCATATATATAGACAGGGCGAATGCTGGTGAACGGAATCCCCTGCTCGGCGAGATAGTCTTCTGTGTGGAATTTGCCTTTGTGGCGGCTGTTCGGGTCTACAGGGTCACCCTCCACATGGGGCATCTGATCGCTTTTGGCATAGACGCCAGCAGAGGAGACATAGATGTAATGCTTGAGCTTTCCCTTGTAGAGGTCGGCGAGGGGTTGGGTGTGCTCTAGCTTGCGTCCATTGTTGTCGTAGATGACATCGAAGGATTGACCGGAAAGGGCGGCGACAAGGGCTTTGGGATCGGTGCGATCGCACACAATAGTCTCTAAGCCTTCCACAGGAGACGGATGGTTGCCTCGGTTCAGCAACACGACCTCATGCCCTTGGGCTACAAGCTGCTTGACCAAATAGATACCAATGAAGCGGGTGCCGCCAATCACGAGGATACGCATTGCTATGTCCTAACCGTATGAATGTCTCTTAATCTAAATCGTGGCAGGAAATGGCACTTTTTATCGCTTCGATTGCGCTTAACACTGCTTAACGCTTCAACTAGCAGAGGATACGAATCGTTTTTTGTCAATACAAATAGCTTTAACTTATGCAAACGATTGATGATTACGATGGCAAGAAAACAAGAAGTAGTTTACTGCTCAAAACTGGCCCAAAAAGTGTGTCATTTTGTATCACGCATCTTTCTTAAGCCTTATTCTGTCGTGGTTTTCTGGTAAAACTTTACTTGGATCGGTTAGTGATTTCAGGATATGTGGAGCATTAATGCTGTCTTCATTTCTCGTTGCTAGTTGACTGGTTGTAAAAGTTTCGAAGGCTCTCTTTTTATTAAGAAATGAGTCGCTTTGTTTGTTTCTAGGCGGTTGCGATGTGTCGTTTCTTAAGCATTCTCAAGACTTTGTTCAACTCCGTCTAAGCTGTGTGTAATTGCTCAGCCGTTCTGTTCTGATTTTTTCAGGTTTTCATTTTTCAGGAGTTCACCGCGCATGTTCACTCAAGTCCGACCTACTGTCAGACACGTCGTGCCCAAGGAGTTGGGCGATCGCTCTCTGGTTAAGGTCGTTTATGTAGTATTGGAGCCTCAATATCAAAGCTCCCTTTCGGCTGCGGTGCGTTCAATCAACGAAAGCAATTCTCAAATCGCTGTGGAACTAAGTGGCTACCTAATTGAGGAGCTGCGCAGCGATGAGAACTACGAAGACTTTAAGCAAGATATTGCTGAGGCCAACATCTTTATTGGCTCGCTGATCTTTGTGGAAGAGTTAGCGACGCGCGTGGAAGAAGCGGTGAAGCCGCATCGCGATCGCTTGGATGCAGCCGTGGTATTCCCATCTATGCCGCAGGTGATGCGATTAAATAAGCTGGGCAGCTTCAGCATGGCGCAGCTGGGCCAGTCTAAGAGCGTAATTGGCGACTTTATGAAAAAGCGCCGCCAGAAGCAAGGCAGCGGCTTTGAAGATGCCATGC
This sequence comes from Phormidesmis sp., assembly GCA_045110585.1. Classification (GTDB taxonomy): domain Bacteria; phylum Cyanobacteriota; class Cyanobacteriia; order Phormidesmidales; family Phormidesmidaceae; genus Phormidesmis. Next base: position 3,748 of record JBGCGG010000135.1, read on the forward strand.
TGAAGCTTTTGCGCACGCTGCCAAAGGTACTGAAGTATTTGCCAGTTGAGAAAGCGCAGGATGCTCGCAACTTTATGCTGAGCTTCCAATATTGGCTGGGCGGTTCGGCTGAGAACCTTGAGAACTTTTTGCTGATGTTGAGCGATCGCTATGTTCTGCTTGATCAGCAGCTAGAAGGCGCACCTGAAGCAGACGGCTTAACCTACGAGCAACCCGTCACCTTCCCAGATATCGGTATCTGGCATCCGCTCGCACCCACCATGTTTGAAGACTTAAAAGAGTATTTGAACTGGTACGACTCCCGCAGCGACATTCCTGAAATTCATCGCAATCCGCTGGCACCGTGCATTGGCATTGTGTTGCAGCGCACCCATTTGGTCACTGGTGACGACGCCCATTATGTGTCGATTGTGCAGGAAATGGAGTATAAGGGCGCTCGGGTAATTCCCGTGTTTGCAGGTGGATTGGACTTCTCGAAGCCAGTCGATACTTACTTTTTCGATCCGCTAAATCCTGATGAAGCCATTGTTGATTCGGTCGTTTCTCTCACAGGCTTTGCCTTAGTAGGTGGCCCTGCACGTCAAGATCATCCTAAAGCGATTGAGTCTTTGAAGAAGCTGAATCGTCCTTACATGGTCTCTTTGCCACTGGTGTTTCAAACCACTGAAGAGTGGGAATCTAGTGATTTAGGCTTGCACCCCATTCAGGTCGCCTTGCAAATGGCTATTCCTGAGCTAGACGGTGCGATTGAGCCGATTATTATGTCGGGCCGTGACGGCGCAACGGGCCGAGCAATTACCCTGCAAGACCGGGTAGAGGCCATTTCAACGCGGGCTCTGAAGTGGGCACGGCTGCGCAAGCTACCGCGTGTGGATAAAAAGCTTGCTATTACAGTATTTAGCTTCCCACCAGATAAAGGCAACGTGGGTACAGCGGCCTATCTGAACGTATTTGGTTCCATCTTCCGCGTAATGGAAGAGATGAAGGAGCGGGGCTACACCATTGAGGAAATGCCCGAGACGCCTGAAGAGCTGATGCAGGCGGTAATTCACGATGCCCAAGCTCAGTACAACAGTCCGAATCTGAACATCGCGCACAAGATGTCGGTAGCTGAGTATCAGGAGCTAACGCCTTACTCGGAGCGGTTGGAAGAAAACTGGGGACCACCGCCAGGGGAACTCAATACAGACGGCCAGAACTTGCTGGTATACGGTAAGACATTTGGCAATGTGTTTATTGGTGTGCAGCCGACGTTTGGCTACGAAGGCGACCCAATGCGGCTGCTGTTCTCTCGTTCTGCGAGTCCACACCACGGCTTTGCGGCTTACTACACGTACCTAGAAAAAATTTGGAAGGCGGACGCGGTGCTGCACTTCGGCACCCACGGTTCGCTGGAGTTTATGCCAGGGAAGCAAATGGGTATGAGCGGTAAGTGCTACCCAGACAACCTCATTGGCAATACACCCAACCTGTATTACTACGCGGCGAACAATCCTTCTGAAGCCACGATTGCGAAGCGACGGGGCTATGCCGAAACAATTAGCTACCTGACACCGCCTGCTGAGAATGCGGGGCTGTACAAGGGCTTGAAAGAGCTAAGCGAGCTAATTGCGTCGTATCAAACGTTGAAAGAGGGTGGCCGGGGCGTTCCGATTGTGAATGCAGCAATTGAGAAAGCGCGGCAGGTGAATCTGGATAAGGATATTGAGCTGCCGGAAGAGTGCAGCGAGCTAACGAAAGAAGAGCGCGACACGCTGATCGGCAAGCTTTACATCAAGCTGATGGAGATTGAGTCTCGCTTGCTACCTTGTGGATTGCATGTAGTGGGTGAGCCACCAACAGCAGAAGAAGCGATCGCCACTCTCGTTAACATTGCTAGCTTGGATCGACCGGAAGAAGAAAAGAAGAGTCTTCAGCGCATCATCGCAGAGAGCATTAGCCGCGATATTAATGAAATCTACGTGAACAGCGATCAGGGTAACTTGAACGACGTTCAAACGCTGTATGACATCAACGAAGCCGTCCGCGCAGCCGTTGCAGCGATGGTGAACGAGCAGATTAACGACAAGGGCCGTGTATCGGCAGGTTCAATGCTGGCTGCGTTCAACTTTGGTGGTAAAAAAGCCATTTGGACAAAGGCGCTGCACGAGCTGGGCTACAAAAACGTTGAAGACGAATCACTAACTGATTTGTTCGAGTACTTGCAGTTCTGCCTCAAGCAGGTGGTTGCTGACAACGAGTTAGATGGATTGCTCAGTGCTTTGGATGGGGAGTATGTGCTGCCTGGCCCAGGTGGCGATCCGATTCGGAACCCTGAGGTGTTGCCGACCGGAAAAAACATTCACGCGCTTGATCCTCAGTCCATTCCAACGTCTGCGGCAGTAGATTCAGCCAAAGTTGTTGTAGATCGCTTAATTGCACGGCAGCGAGCAGAAAATGATGGCGCTTATCCTGAGACCATCGCAACCGTGCTTTGGGGCACAGACAACATCAAAACGTACGGTGAGTCATTGGCTCAAATGATGTGGTTTGTAGGCGTGAAGCCCGTACCAGATGCGCTGGGCCGGATGAACAAGTTGGAGCTGATTTCCCTTGAAGAGTTGGGTCGTCCACGAATTGACGTGGTCATTAACTGTTCTGGTGTGTTCCGCGATTTGTTTGTCAATCAGATGGCATTGCTAGATAGAGCGGTGAAGATGGCCGCTGAGGCCGAAGAGCCTTTAGAGATGAACTTTGTGCGCAAGCACGCAATGGCACAGGCGGAAGAGTTCGGCCTAACGCTACGTGGCGCGGCCACTCGGATTTTCTCAAATGCATCCGGTTCTTATGCTGCCAACGTGAACCTAGCGGTAGAAAACAGCAGCTGGGAAGAAGAGCAGGAACTGCGCGATATGTATTTGGCGCGGAAGTCGTTCTCCTTTAACTGTGATAATCCGGGTGTGATGGATGAGTCTCGTGGGTTGTTGGAAGCGTCTTTGAAAACGGCAGACGTGACATTCCAGAACCTGGATTCTTCTGAGATTTCGCTCACCGACGTTTCGCACTACTTTGACTCTGACCCGACGAAGGTTGTGGCGAGCTTGCGCGATGATGGGAAAAAGCCTGCATCGTTTATTGCAGATACGACGACGGCGAATGCTCAGGTGCGATCGCTCTCTGAAACCGTCCGCCTTGATGCCCGCACGAAGCTACTGAATCCTAAGTGGTATGAAGGAATGCTCTCCAACGGCTACGAAGGCGTGCGCGAGCTTTCTAACCGATTGGTGAACACCATGGGTTGGTCGGCAACAGCGGATGCAGTAGATAACTGGGTGTATGAAGACACTAACGATACCTTCATCAACGATCCTGAAATGTGTAAGCGTTTGATGGATTTGAACCCCAACTCCTTCCGCCGGATGGTGACCACACTGCTAGAAGTGAACGGTCGCGGTTACTGGGAAACCAGTGACGAGAACATCGAGCGACTTCAGGAGCTTTACGAAGAAGTAGAGAACCGAATTGAAGGTGTGGAATAAGGTTTAGGTGAATAGCTGCTTGGATTAGGTAATGCCACAAGCAGCTCAAAATTCATTTGAATATCAAAACTAATAGCCCTTCTATGGATGCATCCATAGAAGGGCTATTAGTTTTGACTTACTATTTTTCACGTTGGATCTGCTGACATACCCACTGGCGCAATTCTTTTATAGCCTTGCCCTGTCCAACTGCTCTCGCACGAGCGATGTGCTGAGGGACTAGCTTGGCAATACGCCATTCGGGAAACGTTGGGCTTTCTGTAACCTGAATATATTTTCCCTTTTGCAAACTATCTATTCGTAGCTCATCGTTGTCATATCGCCACAATTCAGGAACTCCCAGGGCTTCATAAAGGTCAGCATTTGTTTTTGAGGTGAGATCAACTTCAATAGCCAAATCTGGAGGCGGATCAGTATTGAGATCGATGCGGTCTTTGTTTAGGACTTGCTGATAGTTCTGGATATAAAACGAATTGTCAGGTTCAACGCCTTTATACACGTCCATGCGCGTGAGGGTGGTAGAGCCAGCCGCCTCGTAATCAATGTCTAGTTCTTCAAGCAAGACTTTCACCAAATCGCCCAAGGTCACTTTGAACTTTTCGTGTCGAAATAGTGGGTCCACAACGGTTAGAGTTCGATTTTGGTATGCAATTCTGGTACTGCGATTATCGCCTAGCTCTGCCAAAATCGCCTGAAATTCGGGCCAGTCTACGTCTTCTATGTCAACGCGCTGACCAGGCTGTAGCTTGATTTGTCTGAGCTGTAGCGTGACCATGTGTTTTACACACCTTGCTTTGTATAAATTATAAGCGGCTAGTGAGCAAAGTCATCTTATGCTGCTCACTGTACTTGATTGAATGTTTGGCAAGCTAAAGCAGAAAGAATATGCAGGGTTACCGATCCTACAGGTACACCTCTCAACGTCAGATCTTATCCAAATGGTGACATCATCAATGCCCTTAGAAATGGCAGGGAAGTTGATATGTTGGAATTTGCCTATGACGAGCTAGGTCGTCCCTGGGTAAAAGTCGGTAGCTACTATCAAGGGAATTACAGAGTTTGGGGTTGGGTAATTCGCGAATTCATCAGTTGCTATAACGGTTAGCTACACCGAGTCCAACTATTTCATACAGATGACTTAGATCTAATGGCAAAGACTTTTGCCTTTCTCTCTTTTCCTAAAATAGCTCTCTAAACAGCGGGCTGTTTTTGTAATTGTTACGCCTATCCCAAGATTCGACCGAGATGGAAGTTTAAGTTTGGTTTCAGCAGCAGCTAGCACAGGAAAAAACAACTGAATAGGCAAATTCCAATATCAAAACCAAAAGACCGATGCGGCCACTGCTGAGCCGCATCGGTCTTTTGAGATAACACTTTTGTAAATTCTAACTGGCTGCAAGGTAACCATTAATCGAAGCCTTGCGACGACGCATATGCTTCAGTGCCTGCTGTTCTAGCTGACGAACGCGCTCGCGGCTGATGCCCATCCGCTGACCAACTTTGGCCAACGATAGTGGGTTGCCATCGCCCAAGCCAAACCGCAGGTTGATGACCTCTTGCTGCTGAGGGGTTAGCTCAGCTAGCATTCTGAAGATGTCTTGGCGCAGAGATTGCTGCACCGTATAGTCTTCAGGTGATGCGCCATCATCTTCTAGCAGATCTTGCAGCTCCGTATCTTGGTTATCGCCAATGCGGACATCCAAAGAAATAGGCTGACGTGCAATGGCAAGATACTCGCGTACCTGCTTGGGTTCCAAATCTAGCTCTGCGCCCACCTCAGCCACTTTGGGGCTACGGCCCAGCTTTTGAGACAGCTCACGCTGAACACGCTTGATTTTGTTGAGCTTTTCGGTGATGTGAATGGGCAGGCGAATAGTGCGGGCTTGCTGGGCGATCGCTCTCGTAATCGCCTGACGAATCCACCAGTAAGCATAGGTAGAGAACTTGTAGCCCTTCATGGGGTCAAACTTTTCTACACCACGCTCTAAACCCAACGTGCCTTCTTGAATGAGATCCAAGAACTCTAGGTTTCGCTTTTGGTACTTTTTCGCAACTGCAACCACCAAGCGTAGGTTCGCTTCAATCATCTTACGCTTTGCTCTTTGGCCGCGGCGTAAATGATTACTCAGCTCAGCTTCAGTCATCGCGGCAGCTTCAGCCCACTCAGCCGTAGAGATTTCGGCAATGCTTTCACCGTCTTCGGTGGGCACATCTGCCAGCAGAGTCTCCTTAATTTCCAGAAGTGCCATCAGCTTTTGAACTTGCTTACCAAGGATAATCTCTTCCTCGTGGGTAAGTAGAGGCACTCGACCAATCTCGTGAAGGTAGGCGCGGACAGCATCCGTTGTGTACAGAGGCTTAGCCTTACGCTTGCTTGCTCTTTTGGCTTTAGATTTAGTACCTTTAGTGGCCGTATCTTTAGTGGCCGCCGCCTTAGTTGTCTTTGTCTTCGCCTCGGCCTTAGTGGCTTTAGCTGCTCGGGCTTTAGATGTAGTCGCCATGATGAAGTAGGGCCTCCGCCGAAAAATCTCTTTAAGGGTTGAGCAAGAAAATAGAGAACATTGGTGTTTCTTGCTACTAACGCACTTGCTGAACGCTGAACCAATAGAACTGAACTGAACGCTGGAGTGAGCAATGTGCGTTAAATCATTGAGAGCAACCTAAGAGCGAAAAACGTATAAAGCAGAACGGTTTGGCTGAGCTGTCTGGCTTTAGTAATTATCTAAACTGACGATATCGAGTAAGGGAGCTGCATGCGCCACCAAAAGGCCATTCTAAAAGCGTTTTCTTAAAAGAGGATCTTCTAAAGAAGAACGTTAGAAACAAATTACAGCTACGAGTATGTTGATAAATCAGCGTTCTTAGTGCTCGTCACACTTTGTCTTAAAACGGAATCATTATGAGTTTATTTTATCATGGGCCTGATTCCATTCGCAAAGGTCAATTTAAGGAGTGAGTTGAGTCAAACTTTGGGTTCGTAAGCTAAGCTTAGAAGAGCTAGTTAAGAGAGCGTTGATAACAAGCTTAAAATCAGATGAGAGCTGAGATTGAGATGTTCCGCTGGTGTCTCTCATGCCTACTTTATTGACTCTTCTATGATGTCAGAAGTATCGGGTAATCATTAGGGTAGTAGCCCATCGTAATCACCGAACCTTTACTTAAGATTATGCACTCAGTAGAGGATTTGAGCAGTCTCACGGGAGTTAAGATTAGACTGCCGCTAGCTTTGTACCAACTTATCCTTGCGCCCTAGGCGAGAACATCTATCAAGAGGTTGTAAGTACTCTGGGAAAAGCTCTGCATTCTGGGGTAGATAGGCGTCTCGGGTGAATAGGCGTCTTAGGTAAATAAGAGGTAAATAAGAATTTCAGCCAAATAGAACTTTGGATAAAATATCTGCCTGATGAGACCGAGCTTAATGAGACTAAATTCAATAAGATCAGCTCCAATGAGGCTGACTTTAATTAACCAATTTTAGATTGGTTTTGATTCGCTCTTTAGTGTCATTCGATACCCTCTGATGTCTTTTGCTAATGCCTTGCAAGTAAGATATTAAGGCAGCACCAATGCCTATCAGTTAACGATAACGAGCAACAAGCGTCTGTAAGAGTTGCTACCGTAGCTCAACTTACTAGGGACTATGCACAGCAGTAGACCAGCAAAGGTAAGCGTCACAACGCAGAAGCAAGTAAGCCACGCACGCCTGAACAACGAACACTTAAATGACATATTTTGCCAATAAGTAAACTTAGCATGATGCCTAAGACATCATGCATTTCTTAAACGTTTTCTTCATTGTTGTTGTTTTAGTGCAGTTTTTTTTGCGGTAGCCGCTAGTAGCGAAAAGCACCTCATGGCAGTCAATGCGGCAAACTTAGAAACGGGCGATCGCCAGAAGAAGAAGGCAAAGCCACACTTAGAAATGAGATGTTTGATGTTACATGAACATCTCATTTCCGTGGAAACACTGTTCATATTGGCAGCTTGTTTTTAAGTGGCTCTGTTTTGCTTAACCACCGTGTGGCTTATCACTAGAGCCTGATGCCAGGTAGAATTTCACGCCAGGAAATAGACAATGTGTTGGGGCCAGGCATGAACTTACGCACATGGGTCAAGAGTTTGAGACGTATCATGGCGCGAATCACCTGACGGATGTGCCATAGCCCTCGCCCTTGGGACGGGGCTAATAGGGGGGAGCCTTTGCGCTGAGAAAGATAGTAGTCACACTGGTTGCAATACCACTGCAAATCAGCTTCTCTCATCAGCTGAACGTCTAAGGGCGCATTCTCTTGGTAGGCAATACGGTAGATGTTCATCGCCACCACCAAATCGGTTTTGAGCCGATAAAGGATGTTCATTTGGGGAAATTCGCCAGGGGTGTAGGTTTCTAACACCTCAGCGAGTAGTCCTAAATGACTGCTGGCGACCCGTAACACAGGAGGCACAGAAGATAGGGGCATGGCTTGCGAGGGCAGTTTGGTCGAAACAGTCTTAGAAGCAAAGGTCATGATGAACAGGGTTTGAGAACGAAGAGAAACCTAGTCAAGCTGGCAAACAGATAAAAGGAACAACCAGAATGAAAACCTCAAAGGCATGCCTAGAAAGCATGCCTAGAAAGCATGCCTAGAAAGAAAGAAAGCGCTTAATTCGGTAGAAAGTAGCCAATCCAGGAACTTTCAGCAGGCGCAAACTACCGGTTCGCCAAGCTGCGTTTTGTAGTCGTTTAATGGCCGTTTTTGCCTTGCCAGCAACGAGTGGGTGCCAAAAGTCTGGCGCTGTTACAGCAACACTGGCGAGGCCGTCTCGGCCTAACGCGTTGGCTACGCCTAAATCATTGGCTACGCCTAAGTCATTGGCTACGCCTAAACCATTGGCTGCGCCTAAATCACTGGCTACGCCGCCTGAATCATTAACCGGCGAATCGATCTGCGTAGCGATGCGATACGCTTCTTCGTACGTTGGGAATGCCATGTGGCGGGTAATAAGACCGTGGACAAACGGTAAATTAGCCTCAGCACTAAAGCTTTGATGCTGCCATTGTTGACCGTATTGACAGACAAAATCTAGGATGCCGCGCTGCATAACAGCGATCGCACCTCTTGATTTCAGCGCCGCCTGCTGTTGCTGAGGACTCTCTGCATCAAAAACAGGACGAACGCCATCGGTTAGGAGCTGGCCCATCGGCTCATATCCTTTCGTCATAGGTTGAGGAGCACTGGCACCTTTTTCAAACATCTCTACAAAAAGTTCGACGCTCTCTGCATTGATATTGCGATTACGAGAGTCGTAAACCAGCCCTTGAGAAAACGAATTGGAATACTTAAGGAAGGATTGACGCTCACGCAGCCCAAAGTAGAGGCCATACAGCAACGGAAAGTCTGAGCGCTGACTAAAGGCTCTGACCAAGTTGTCTTGGATAATGCCTTCCCAACCAATATTCACTAGGGCTACTTTATGGTTTTGGCCAAAAAAGCCTGCCTGCTCAAGGTATTGAGCTAACCGGCTATGGGCCTGCTGCTGATAGGATTTGACGCTTGACTGGACACGCCTATCGCTAAAAAAGTTCAGCAGCTTGTGATCATTCCAGTAGTCTTGAATCGGCGATCGCAAGTCAACCCCATGCTCTTGGGCAAAGGATTCAAACTCAGCAGGCGGTAACCCTAAGGTTTTCAGAGTGCTCCATAGCCCTTGCTGTCCAGGGGCATCGGTAGCCAGCACCAGCTCACGGGGACTGAGATGAGACACTGACGGCAAAAACGTAGAAGCCCGAGAGAGATACGCATAGTGAGTAGTGACGTTTTTAGGCATAGCGGTGGGCATATGCCTTGTCAAAATCTCATAAATTTTCTGAAATAAGTAGCCCTCACGCGCCACAAACATGACGTGATCAATACCCAACTGATTGATCTTTTCCATCACCTGATGGACATATACGCTGTAGGCCATCCCCAAAAATTCGTAGCCGTAGCGGTAGAAAAAATCAATGCTATGGGGATAGGCGTGGGTAGGGCTAAGCGCTTCTGGCAGTGTGGCCGAACCGTATAGGTAAGTCCCTGGTGAGTTTTGAGATGAGTTTTGGGGTGAGCTTTGATAGGAATGTTGAGAGAAGACGGCTGATTGCGCGGTTCCGGGCATAGCTGTTCCAGGCATGGCTGTTCCGGGCATGGCTGTTCCGGCGATAGTTGTCCCAGCTAAACCAGCTGCGTGCTGCAAGCAATGATTGTATAAAGCAGCGCCCTGCCAAAAGGTTGAACTTTCGGCCTGCTTTTTCAAAAAAGCTGAGGTCAACATAAGTTTTCAGGCAGTATGGCCCAGTGCGTATCAATTCAGACGTATCTATCCATACGACTAAAGCAATCAGCGGTCGGGATAGTCTCCAACAGGATTTGGAAACCACCTTGCCCTCAGTGAAACCAAGCCATTGCCCAAACCAAGCCATCTTTCCTGGCTTCCGTTAAGCAAATTGGGCTAAAAACCCAAGCTGACATATAGCTACGCTTTCATAGCCCAATTCGCCGCCGCCGCCGTGTGAATCTCTGTAGTGTCGAATAAAGGAACTGGGCTATCTTCAGGCTGAACCAACAGACCAATTTCAGTGCAGCCAAGAATAACGGCTTCTGCGCCATTATCGACGAGGCGCTGAATAATGGTGCGGAAGCGATCGCGTGAACTGGATCGAATATTGCCTAAGCACAGCTCATCGTAAATAACATCGTGCACAAAATCACGGTCTTCACCGCTGGGCACCTGCACAGCCAACCCATGCTTATGAATGAGTCGATCTTTATAAAACGCTTCTTCCATCGTAAAGCGCGTACCGAGCAGCCCCACTCGACGAACGCCCTTTTGCTTAATGGCATCCGCCGTCGAATCTGCGATATGAATAAACGGAATCGTCGTTGACACGGTAATGTCGTCAGCCACCTTATGGATTGTATTCGTGGCAAGCACGATGCAATCGGCCCCTGCTTTCTCCAAGTTCACAGCAGCCTCCGATAGGAGCCGGCCAATCTTCATCCAATCGCCTTTGTGCTTCAGCTCGACAATTTCTTCAAAGTCCACTGAATACATCAAAATCTTGGCTGAGTGTAGCTTTCCTAGCTCAGCTTTCACCGCTTCGTTCAGCAGCCGATAGTACTCAACCGTCGACTCCCAACTCATCCCGCCCAGTAGGCCAATCGTTTTCATCAATCAGCATCCTTACTGAGTATTCTTTTCAAAGCTGCGGTACCAAACAGCATTGCCAATCACCGTCAGCGTAAACGCAATGCCGCCGCCCACAATGGCCAGCATTGGATTGTAGCCACTACGCCCCAGCGTTTCCATCCAAGTGTGCGTCAGCGCGGTAGGGCGAAACTGATCCATGCCAGCCGGCACTAAATAAATTAAAGAGGCACCAACAATGAGCCAGCCGACAGCAGAAGCGAGCAAGAATACAGTTTTGGCCTTGGTCTGGCCTTTGTACGGAGAAGTCATGGAAGTAGGGGCAAAGGGCAAGTAGATGAGGGCGATCGCTTGATCAAGGCGCGTCAGGCATGACGCGGCTGAGGCGGCGGGGAAGGTGAGCACGAAACCGTCAAAACCAACGGGAATCGTACAAAACCGGGACTGCCGAAATTGGGACAAACAAAATCGGGCCTGCCGAAATCGAGACTATCGCAATCAGGACTACAGCGACAGACTAAAGCTATTGGGATGGTGAAAGTCGGGCTTGGAGGCGGGATGGGCGATCGCCCAAAACGTCTCATGGGATTTTCCCTCAGCATCCTTCACAATGAGCACAGCGCTTATCCCTAATCGTACAGGCCGCGCCTCATCTACGAGCGAACTAATATCGATATCAGCCGCCAGCTTCAGCCCATCGTCAGATTTTTCCACGGTAAATGGAAGCGACTCAAAGCTGGGTTCCTCTTTAGTGGCGTAGCGGTAACCCTGCAGCGTCAGCACATTCCACGCCCCTGAAGGAGACAAATTAAACTCCCGGTAAAGCAGATCTTTAGCGCGCTCTAACCCCGCTCCCAAAAAAATCTCAAAGCAAGTTTCTTCCCACAGCTTCTCAGCTCTTGCCTGATTACTGTTGAGGCTAGGCAACACCACCTTGTCTATATCGCCTGCTAACAAATATGAAATCGAAAGCGTATCTCCCTCTCTTGCGATTGTGCCGCTAATCGTAAGATTTTGGTTCAAATCATTATCGGCAAAAGGGACTAGAGAAAAGTCTGTAGCCCCAGACGGTGATGATTTAGACATAAATAGCTACCTTAGCTCTTGAATAATCGATTTGAGCGTGTCTGCCTGCTGCTCAATACTCTCCGTAAGTTTGAACTGTACCAGAGCGCGGGTGAGATTGTGTGTTGGGTGATTGACTTTAAAGTAAACATTGCCTGCTAAATAATCGGTAAAGAAGCGCAATCCTAATTCAAAGGCAATCAGTCGAATCGCATCGTATAGATAGTCATAGTCTTGCTCAGTAAGAAAATCACTCGCCAAAGACAAATAACCTTGCAGCATTGCTTTCGCCAGCGCCGTATCGAACCTGACGCGCTGCCAGTCTTCGGTTTCTTCGCCCAGCGAATTACACCCTGAGCGCAGACAATCACCAATGTCGTAATGCACCAACCCTGGCTTCAACGTATCCAAATCAATCAGACTCACCGCCTCGCCGTTATCCCCTAGCAAAATATTGTTTACCTTTGGATCGCCGTGAATAGGCCGCAATTGAAGCTGCCCAGCGGCCTTGGCATTTTCTAATACGTGCGCCCAGTCTTTACGCGCTGCCACAAAGTCAAGGCAAAATTGAGTTTGTTCGTGCTCATGCGCTGCGGCTGGATCATCGGTGAGCACATTGGCCTGATCACCGGCCTGATCACCGGCCTGATCGCCGGCCTGATCACCGGACTGATCGCCATGCTCACGCAGCACCCGTTCATAATCCGCTAAATAGCTAGGCGTGATATGAAACCCTGGCAGCGTATCGGCCAATTTATCGGCGCTCAGTGTAGAAATAAGACGATGAAACATCGCTAGGCCATAGCCTACTTCTTTGGCATGGCGGCTGTCTTCTACTTTTTCGTACACGTGGGAGTTTTCAATGAAGCTGATGGCTCGCCAGTACGCACCCGCTTCATCACGCCAAAAGTTATCGCCTTGCTGGGTCGGCAAAATCTGTGGCGTTTCCCACCGGCGGGGCAGTGCAGCCTCAGATGCGCGTAAATGCTCACTGAGCGCGGCCATGTTTTGAATGACCAGCGCTGGCTGCGGAAAAACCTGCGCGTTAATGCGCTGGAGCACAAAGCGCCGTAGCGGCGTACTTGATTCCGTAGAATCGGCCTGAACGCGGCCTTGAAGCGTCACTAAGAAAGTACTGTTAATGTTGCCGTTGCCGAGGGGGGAAACCGCCTCAATGGTGTCTCCATGTGCAAACTGACGCGCAATCTCTGTCAGGGAATCGTCGGTTAAACGAACAGACTTAGTACTCACGGATTCGGCACTCACAGAATCTCTCTCCAGCATCTACAGGCGTCTGCCTCAGGGCATGGGTCACCATGAAGCGCTACAGCGAACTTGAGTTCAAGCTTTCCGCTTCCTCAGGCGTCTGCGGAATATGAATACCACATTCTTGCTTAAGACCGTTGAAGCGAGTGGCGCGTCCGTCGGTGTCACTGTCGATGAGTGGCCTACTAGAGTGCGCATCCCCAACGGTGACGTAGCCTTCTTTCCATAGCGGATGGTAGGGCAAATCGTTCGCTTTGAGGTATTGATAAATATCTTTAGAATTCCAGTGCAGAATCGGGAGCAGTTTGTAGCGATCGCCCTGCGTCCCAATTCGATCTAAGGTTTTGCGGTGATCCGTCTGCTTAGCGCGCAACCCCGCCAGCCAAGCCGTGGCTTCCAGCTCATTCAGCGCTCGCTGCATCGGCTCCACTTTGCGAATGCGGTCGTATTTATTGAAGGCTTCCACCGTGCCTTCTTCCCATAGCTTGCCGTGTAGCGCCTCCATCCGCGCCGGACTCATAGGCGACTGATAAACCTTCAAATTTAAAGACAGGCGCTGAGTCAGCTTGTGGGCAAAGCGATAGGTTTCTACAGGCAGATATCCTGTATCGATCCAAATCACCGGAATATCTGGAATAACGCTGGTTACTAACCCCAGCATCACCGCCGACTGAATCCCAAAGCTAGTACTCATCACTAACCCTTTGCCAAAGGTTTCATGACCCCAAGCAATTAGCTCAGTGGCTTCTGCTTGATCAAATTTTTGGTTAAGCACCGGTAGATCGAGCTTAGGAAGCGATACTGCCTGTGTATCTGAACCGTTGGCTGCTGAACCGTTTGAGTGTTGAAGACCGGTCTGTTGAAGATTGGCTTCAAGATGAGATAGAGCACTGGTCATAGAGGAAAGAACTGCTCCCATATGTAGCAGGTTGCCTATAAGTCTATTATGTCGGTCAAGTTGGCATTGGCGTCTACGGTTTGCACGGGCTGAGGGTTTGCGCGAGCGTCTACGTATGAGCGATACCAACTTGCTGTGCTATTAGCTTCCCATGTTCGGCTAAGTAAGTGAAGTTGCCTATGGCAGCATCCGCCAAAAATTTAAGATGTCCGCACTAATCAAGATCTACTTTTTTACGCAGGGATTTAATCTGCGATCGCTTTGCTTTTCCCTCTAGTCGCCGCCGTTTCGACCCTTTTGTTGGCTTCGTTGGTCGCCGTTTCTTGGCGATGACAGTCACCGCCTTCACCATTTCCTGCAATCGGCTTAGCGCGTCTTCTCGGTTACGCTCCTGACTTCTATGTTGCTGCGATTTAATCACAATCACGCCGTCTTTTGTCAGCCGCTTATCTCGCAAGGCTAGCAGCTTACGCTTATAAAAATCCGGCAGCGAAGATGCGCCCACATCAAACCGCAGATGCACCGCTGTCGCCACCTTATTCACATTCTGGCCGCCCGCCCCTTGGGCGCGAATGGCACTCATTTCTATTTCGTTGTCGGGAATAAAAACGGTGTTGGAGATTTTGAGCATGGGAAACAGGCCACGGCGTGCTCTTTCAACCATAGCCTTTAAGCAATCGCCTTGAACTTCTCAAATTCCTGCCAGCACAGGTACATCGCCCTGGGCACATGAAAGCATCCCTTCCACTTTCCGCCCTTTAAAGGCAGCAAAACCTCGCCTCGCCGGTTGAGATATCCAAACCACTCACCGTTCTCGTGATCGCTAAAGTGCCCCCAAGCATAGTCATGCACTTTCTCGTACCATGCCCAGCATTCTGAACGCCCCGTTAGCCGGTACGCCATCGCCAATGCCACCAGGGTTTCTAAATGCACCCACCACAGCTTTTGATCCCACTCTAGCTGGTGCGGCGGATGGCCCTGCACATCCATAAAATAAAACAGACCGCCGTACTGCTCATCCCAGGCATAGTTCAAAATGCTGAGCATCACGTCGGTAGCTTGGGCAATGAGCTCAGGATTATTCTGCCGTTCGGCGATCGCCATCATGAACCACATCGCCTCAATCCCATGACCTGGATTGATTAGCCTGCCTTCATAGCAGTCCACATGGCTACCATCTGGGGCCACATGCTCATACATCAGCATTTTCGACGTATCGAGAAAATCCCCCATCACCTCACTCACCGTTTTGTCTAACACGGCATCGAGCTGATCGCCTTCTAGCAGCCAGTCCATCTCTAACGATAAATTGGCCAAAATCATGGGCACGGCCAGCGCCTTAAGCGGCCGAGTACCTGGATAAGCTTTGTTGTACTTACCTTTTGGATTTTCTTGACGACGCAGCACATTTTGATAGGCTTGCCGGGCGATCGCTTGAGCGGCCTCATCGCCAGCGGCCAACCCATACTGGCTAAAGGCCATAGCCGCAAAGCAATCCGAAAAAATATTGTAAGGCTGCACCAAAGGCTGTCCGGCCTGATTCAGTGAAAAATACCAGTTGCCTTCATCATCTCGCCCATGCTTCGCCAAAAAATCTGCGCCGCCTTTAGCAACCGCTAACCACTGCTGCCGCTGCGCTAAGTCAACATTTTCGAGCTGATTGCACAGCATTGAAAACATCCACACCTGCCGGTTTTGCAGCCAAATAAATTTATCGGTGTCATAAACGCTGCCATCGCGGGCCACACAGGTGAAATAGCCACCGTATTCAGCATCCATAGAATGGGCCTGCCAAAAGGGAAGCACGTTCTCTAGCAGCGTGTTTTTGTACAGACTGGCATAAGTAGCCACAGACTCAGCAAGATGCATAGATTCAAGGGCCAAAAGCTTGACCAAATAAAAGATTAGATAACCGCAACCCAAGCTTTACATAGCAAAGTGCGGATGCATTCGTACGTTGCTAGTCATGTTAGCTGCTGTCCTACCTAGGTTTCAGTCGGGAATAGGGCCCCAACTAACATGACAGATGCAATAGCAGAAAAGACAGAGGCTTAAAGAAACGCCCCAAAAGATGAACAGGAAGACGCATGAGAGATAGGGCAACCAAAAACACCAGAAGTCACCGCATTACATCAACAAAACAAGTTGGTTTGTTGAGTGATGTGGGCACAGTAACGCTGAACTCACAATTGGCAGATGTATTTTGTCGATTGTGCGTCAGGTGAGCTGTTGTCAGAGCAAGCTTCCGTCATAGAAAGCTTCTGGCGTAGAAAGCTTCCGTCATAGAAAGCTTCTGGCATAGAAACTGCCCTCACTCAACTGACCGATGCCATCAACCGTTTTAGTCATCAATGCCAAAGGATATTAACCGCTTATTTTGGTTAACAACTTTGATATTTAGCCTGAGCGGCCATGCCAATGCTTGTAGATAGGTGTAACAAAAGTGCTAACTGTACTGACGCTATTACTCGTTCTTACCTCCGGACAGCGTTCCATGCCCTCGTCTCAAGCTCCCCAAGAAAAGCGCTCGCTCGAAAAAAGTAATCTTCAACCTGTAGACACGTTCTCTGGAACGCAACAGCTTACAGATCGACAATCTTTTATGTCGAAACGCTCTTGGCTTAGAGCAACTGCTATTTCTGGTGCTGCCGCTGGTATGGTCAGCTCTTTTGCTGGCGAAGGCGTTGCCCTACCGGCCCAGACAAACAGTAATGAGGCGATTTTGCCCGATAGTGCACAGCCAGAAGGCTACACCCTATCGAACGCCGCTCAGGCTATCGATCAGGGCGCCATTGGCCAGAACGCTGTCGGCCAGAACGCTATTGGCCAGAACGCTATTGGCCAGAATGCAGCTACGCTAGTCGCCTTTGCACAGCCCAACGACACCGGGTTCAGTAGAAGCCATCTCCAAACAGAACCCTTTGCGACCAAGCATGCCGCACGCACAGCTCAAACCTCTCTGATTAACCAGGCTAAAGATGGCAGTTGGCAACTCTCTACAGACGTTTCGCCAACCGATAGCACCGTCATCCAGCGCGACAATGCCGCCCGTTCACAGGCCGTCATTTCCGACCTTGCCCAACAGGCCGAACGCACACAGCAAACCTGCACAGACCGTAGCTGTCGAGGGTTGGCGTACATCGATTCACGCTTGCCCAAAGCCCGTGAAGAGGTACAAGACTTACAGGCGCAGCTCGATGACTTTGAAGCGCACCGTGTCCAGCAGGATATGGAAGGCTACCAGAAACTCCTGAGCGATCGCATTTTTGAAATCGCTGAACAAGAACAAGATCTGGTCGTTGCCACCCGGCAAAATCAGCAGCGCATTACCCAGCTCAAAACAAGATTGGTACAAATGGACGCTGACTTGGAGCTGGCCGAGCGCGCGTTAAATACCGATGCGACATACCAGGCGGATTGGCATCGCTTAATCCAGGCCGAACGTAACTTAATGAACGAGTTTAGCCAGGTGAAATTGGATGCCACTGAGCTAAATGAGATTTATAGCGACTACCAATATCACCAGCAGCAAGCGCAGCTCTCAGCAGGCGAAGCCCTGGGCAACTATCTGCTACAGGCCGTTACAGTACCTAGCTTTATTCAGCGATCGCCTGACGCGCTCACGTTTTTGCAAGAACTCACCACCTACACTCACGAGTACCGCCTCCAAAGACTGCGCCAAACCACTATCGGCCAAATTCAAAAGCGCCTAAACGCTCGTGAAGGTCAGCTGATTGGAGATGTGGGCGAGTATGAAACGCTCCAGCGAGAATTGATGCTCGCCAAAAAAGTTGTTGAAGAGTACGAAACAGAGCGCGAATTTATTCTGGCCAAGCAAGCAGTTCAACAAGAAGCCCAGCAAACAGCCGCCAGAAGTGCCACTGCGCTCGATCGCGCGAAACGGCTCGCACCTTTGGTACCCGAAGGCTCTGTCGCACAAGGCGTTATTTATACGGTGCTCGCAGCCGGTGCGATCGCCACCATTGCAGCCTATCGCCGCAATCGCCGCGTCATTGTTCCTCAGCTCGCCCTACAGCAGCCCAACCTAGCCCGAGACTACAGCTTCCAGCCCACAGCCCTACAGCAAGCCAACCTAATGGCGGCCATTAAGCTGCCCTCACTACGACTCTCTGCCGCCCAGCTTCAAACAGAAGGCGCGGCTGGTTTCGCGTTGCCAGCACCACAGCACCACGATGCAACAGGCGCAGCGACCCTGAACACAACAGCCTTCCAAAAGCACCACACCGCCAGTAGCCCGACTGTGAAGGGCGCTACTGACAGTCGCCCATTGGCCAATAGGTGGGCGAATCCACTGGAACAAACATCTGAAACCCTTACAGAAGAAGCCCTCCTCCAAGAATATCTGCTAGCCGCAGCGCCTGCGGCCAGACTGCACGGAGAAACCCCACCCAGCACCGAAGAAATGTTGGAAGAGATTCTGTCAGCGCCTGCACCGCACCAGTCAGCATCTAACGGGCCAGCATCTGACGACTTTGAACAGCGCATGTTGGCAGAGCTGATGGAACTCACCGGCCAAACAACGCGAATGCTACCGGCGGCACCAGAAAACACCATCACAACGGCGGCTGAAGATCATTTGACCATTGAGATGATGGTGAGAGACCTCAGCGACGCCATTGGCCCATCCACACCGGAAGGCAGCTTCACACAAGAAATTAAAAGCCGCCAGCTATCGCCTGTGCAGCTGTCGCTGAACAACGTAAACCTGCTAGCAGAACACGCTGTTCAATGGATTCTTAAGGATCTGGGCATTTCGCCAATGGCTGCAGCCTTGGATAAAGCTGAAGCTGAAGCCAAAGCCGCAGCAACAGCCAAAGCCAGAGGCTGGAGTGCAGAAGAGATGGCTGAAATTGAAGCCATTAGCATCGAGTCTTTAGAGGTTGTGCAGCCCACAGGCCATCCTGAGCAAGCGGGCGTCTCCCCTGCTTTAGAAGCAATGAACCGAGAGTTTGCTACTGTAGCCGCATAGTTTACTCACCTGTAAGTAAACCTGTGTGCGCATTCAATCTATTCAAATTGATGAGCATCGGTTTATTCGCGGGCCTTGCTACGCCATGCCCTCACGCCATCCGTTTCGCCGTCTGCTCGCCTACGGTCATCAGTATCGGCGCAAAGCGTGGCTTGCAAGCGGTTGCTCCATCCTAAATAACATCTTTGACCTTGCCCCCCCAGCGCTGATTGGCATTGCCATAGATATCGTAGTAGATCAGCAAAATTCGCTGCTCTCGCGGATTGGGATTGAAGATTTGCGATCGCAGTTCATCGTACTCTCAGCCCTCACCTTTCTGGTTTGGCTATTAGAATCTGCCTTTCAATACGCGTACGAACTTCTCTGGCGCAACCTCGCCCAAGCCATAGAACACGACCTGCGCATAGCGGCTTATCAGCATGTGCAGCAGCTAGAGCTGGGCTACTTTGAAGAGCGCAGCACTGGCGAATTGATGTCTATGCTCAACGATGACATCAACCAGTTAGAACGGTTTTTAGATGTGGGAGCTAATCGCATCCTGCAAATGCTCTCCACGGTGCTCATTATTGGCACCACCTTTTTCATCTTGGCCCCTAGCCTAGCCTGGATGGCCGTGGTGCCTATGCCCTTCATCATCTGGGGCGCACTCGCGTTTCAAAAACACCTTGCCCCTCGCTACGCCAACGTCCGCGAACGCGCAGGCTTCATTAACACTCGCCTCGCCAACAACCTCACCGGCATCGCCACGATTAAAAGCTTTACGGCTGAAGCCTACGAACTGAAGCAGCTAAGCCAAGAAAGTGAACACTATCGCCACAGCAACCGGCAAGCCATCAAACTCAGCGCGGCCTTCATCCCGCTGATCCGCATTATTATTCTGATTGGCTTTACCGGCATTCTGTTCTTTGGGGGCATGGCAACCGTTGCCGGAAAAATAGAGCCGGGCGTTTATACGGTGCTTGTTTTTCTGACGCAGCGATTACTGTGGCCGCTTACCCGGTTAGGAGACACCCTCGATCAGTATCAGCGGGCAATGGCCTCTACCCAACGGGTAATGAATCTGTTAGATACACCTATCGCTATTCGCACAGGAACCGTAGCGCTGCCGCCCGCACAGGTGAGTGGAGATATTGAGTTTGAGAATGTAACGTTCGGATACCGCGATCGCCATCCAATTCTCAACAATCTCTCGCTTAGAATACCGGCAGGAAAAACAACCGCCATTGTGGGGGCAACTGGCTCCGGGAAAAGCACCCTCGTAAAGTTGTTGCTTCGCTTTTATGAAGTTAATTCAGGCCACATCACCCTAGACGGACTAGACCTAATATCACTTGAGCTTCAAGATTTGCGGCGTGCCGTTGGGCTGGTGAGCCAAGATGTGTTTTTGTTTCATGGTTCTGTATCAGAGAACATTGCCTACGGCAGCTTTAATGCCACGATAGGAGAGATTACCCGTGCAGCAAAAGTGGCAGAGGCCCACGATTTTATCGTTGGGCTTCCGCAAGGCTATGACACGATTGTGGGAGAACGGGGGCAAAAGCTTTCCGGCGGACAGCGGCAAAGACTTGCGATCGCCCGCGCCCTACTCAAAAATCCACCCATCCTCGTCCTCGATGAAGCCACTTCCGCAGTAGACAACGAAACTGAAGCAGCGATTCAAAAGTCTCTGGAGAAGATTACCAAAGAGAGAACTGTCATTGCCATAGCCCACCGCCTTTCCACCGTTCGTAACGCCCACTGCATTTATGTAATGGAGCAAGGCGAACTAACAGAAAGCGGCACTCACGAACAGCTCCTAGAACAAAATGGCCTTTACGCCAACCTTTGGAAAGTACAGACTGGCGAACCGACGCACACGCTTTAACAACGAACATGAAAACGCAAAGACGTGAATGCATAAAAGCATGGAGGCAGAAAACTATCAGGCCACAAAGATTAAGCGGTAAGAGATAAATTTATACCGCCATCTACGCACTAAACACAAAACATTAAAATGACCCACAAGCGTAATAGCCAACACTCAATCGCCTGATTATGATTGAACTATTCAGTCAATAATTGCAGGAGACTTTTCATATGCCAAGGCTTAATTCTCTGATTATTCGCAGCCCTATCGCCAATGATATTGTGGATGATCCGATCCAGATTTCAGGCATTGCTGTTGCTTTTGAAGGCACCTTTCAAACCAGAGTACGAGACCAAGACGGAAACATTTTAAAAGAACAGTTTTTTACCGCAGCGGGAGGAACCGCATGGCGCAATTTTCAAATTATCCTGCCGCTAGATGGTGTTCCACCTACGCCTTCTGGGACGCTGGAATTGTTCGAGTTCTCTGCCGAGAATGGCGATGAAATCAACAAAGTGGTGATTCCGATCGTCTTTGGACGGGCATTAGTTGATCCATACTTTGGATTTTCGCAGTACGAAGTGAACAGTGGGGATACGCTTTCAGCGATCGCCCAACAATTCTATGGCGATCGCAGCCTGAGCGATCGCATCTTTCAGGCCAACCGAGACCAGCTCAACAACCCCAACACCATCTTTCCAGGCCAGTTCCTACGCATTCCCCAATAGCTGTAACCCAAGCATCACAAACGTGGCGCTCACTGCCGTTCAGCGGTTAATTCAGCGGTTAATTTAGTGATTAATTCAGCCCTTAATTCAGCGATTAATACAACACTTAGTTCAACAGAGCTTCTAAGGTGCCTTGCGCTTCCGTGACGCCATTGGCATCGCCCTGGCCCTGATAGAGCGCGATCGCCTGCTCTAAATCAGCCTTTGCGCTGTTTCGATTACCCGCCTCAACCTGGGAAAGCCCGCGCAAATGGTAGGCCCGCGCATTTCGAGGGTTCAGCGTTAGCACCCTCGAAACAGCCCGCGCCGCTTCGGTGTAGTTGTTCAAATCCAAGTAAGCTTGGGCTTGTTCTAAATACTCTCGCTCGTAGTCAATCCCTCTAAAGCGGCGCTCTAGGGTAGAAATCGCACGATAGCTATCGGTACGGAAGCCATAGGTGGCAGGGCGGTAGCCCAGCGCACGACGCACGCTGCTATTGGTAATGGTATGGAGAGAGCGATCTTCACTGAGGGCTTGGGCAATCGCGATCGCCAAGCCTTCTCCTACACTCACATTAAATTCCACAATTCTGCCTGCCGTTGTCCCCAGCCCGCCAAATCCAGACGCTGGGCCAAGCACCGCCAAATTCTGTTTTTCTACCGGCAGCGTATGGCGAAAACCATAGTTAAAAACAGGCATTTGATCAAAGTCAAACAGTCTCAGGGCCGTTTCATCCACGCGCTCATCTAAGCCATCAATACCACCTCGATCATCGAGATGATAGCCAAAGGTGCCCAGAGATTCTTCTGTCGGAAGACCGCCCGCCGCCATCAACGTTGCCGAGAGTTCATCAATCGGATTGGCAATTTGGCCAGCATTACGCACGTATAGCTCATCCATTACCTCTACACGAGGAACGCCAATTTTCTCAAAGAGAACAGCAATTTCATCGGCAACCGCTTTCATCTCGGGTGTAGGCTGGTCGCCATTGCGGCTAATCTGCTTAGCCGTTTCAGAATCGGCATAAAACAACAGCGCATTAAAGCTAAGGCGATCGTCCAAAATGGCAATGTTGGCCCGATCAAACAAAAAGCCTGAATTTTTAATATCGTATTCTTGATCTAAGTAGCCATGAACCAAAATACTCAAGGCGAGCGATCGCACATCTGCTGAGTCTGAAGTGCCTTGATACAGCAGCTTAGGCCGACGGTTAAAGTCTATAAGGCCGCGCAACAGCTCCTGTCGCTTTTGTTCATCACCGCCACTAGCCGCCCGCAGCCAGCCCTGCGCCGAGGCATCAGCTGGATCGAAAAACCGCTGAATTAACGTCGCCTCCATATTCTTAAACTGCTCAATATTGACATCGTACAAATCAATAATGAGGCCAATACTCAAGGCGCTATCTGGAAAGCCCAAAGCTTCTAGGCCGCGCATCATCTCTATGCCGCTGGCCGCAGCTAGCTCACCGCTTTGGCTCGCATCAATAAATTGCTTAGCGGTGAAGGTACGTGAGCCAGCCGTAAACGCACAAATTAAGCTGCCAACCGTTTGCACATTTTTCAGCTGCGCATTACTGACAATATCAATGCCTGCATTGCTTAACGCTCGGCTAAAGTTTCGCGAAGCCGCAAAGCGATCTAAGGCAATGGTATCTACCTGGCCAAGCTGCAAAAACTCTTGGTATAGCGAGCTGGGCCGTCCAAACGTGCCGTATTGGGCTTGCAAATCGGGCGGCACCTGATTGCGATCTAGGTAGGCTAAGCCACCTCGCACTAAATGGCCGCCCAGGCCACGGCGCGTGTTCCCTTCTGTTACAACAGCCACTCGGTCATTGTGGCCGCGCTTTTTGAGTTCTCTTTTTACTTTTAGCGCCGTCATTACCCCTGGCACTTCGTCGCCAAAGACAACCACATCATAATTTTGAGCACCTGGCACAGCAGGGCATTGGTCTTGTTCGGCGAGTGCGCTATCTCCGCTGGTAATCGCGGTAGAAACAGCCATCTGCGTTGTTGTTGTTTGAGCGATCGCAGATACCCCCTGACCGGCAACCCAACTCAAACCAACACAGAAAGAAAGCAAAAACCTTCTCATAGAAGAACCCAGCCCAGCGCAAAATACACAAAAACAACCATGATAGGCATACTAGCCGAAGTCAATGATCCCACACAGTGTTTCGATGCTGAAGGGTGATTTCAGGGTATTTCGTGATCTTCTTTACGGATATACACTCGCTTCATATAGATAACTTCACTTAGCAGTTATTAACGCGCACTTGCTAGGTCAAAAGACTCAAACTATGCATTACACCTGCGATAGATTTGGACATATGGGCTATGCCAAATGGGGAAACGCATTCGTGGTTGGTGAGGTATTTTGACCGGTGGGCAAAAAAACACCCCAGACAGAGATCTGGGGCATTGGCAGCTGTTTTATAGAAGGAAGAACTAGAAAGACGGCGGCAAGCGCAACCTCTGCAAGAACTTTGGTTGAAGGTAGCAGAAATACTCATTCCTTTTTTGTGGCAACAGCTACCTTTTGCCCCGATTTAGCCGTTTTATATCCAAAGACATAGCTCAGCCACACATATCATGGCCGTAGCTCACAGAGTCCATGCGCCGCGCCCACTTACCGTCAAGCCATGCACTAGATCCACTTACAGGCCATACTCATAGACCAGACTTACAGACCAGTCTCATAGGCCAGACTTACAGACCAGACTCATAGGCCAGTCGAACCAAAACCGCCTTCGCCTCTGACAGACTCTGATAGGTCACTCACTTCAGTAATCTCAGCGCGAAGAATCGGCATAATTACCATCTGAGAAATTTTCATGCCTTTCTCAATGTGGAAGGGCTGCTCACCGTGGTTAATCAAAATCACTTTTATTTCACCGCGATAGCCTGCATCTACGGTGCCAGGCGTATTGAGTACGGTAATGGAATGCTTGAGGGCAAGGCCGCTTCTGGGTCTGACTTGGGCTTCGGTGCCGAGGGGAATTTCGATGGCGATGCCGGTGGGGACGAGGGCGGATTGATGGGGTGGAATGGTTTGGGGTGCGATCGCGACTAAATCCATGCCCGAATCATCGACATGCGCGTAGCTTGGTATCTGCGCATCCGGGTGCAGCCGCACTACTTTCATCTCCACAGGGCTCATCTCCACAGGCTTTATCGTTACAGGCTCCGGAGAAGCTTACCCTAGAATAAGACATCTGAATTATTCTAAAATTCTTGAGTGACTGGAACCGTGAGGAACAACGCTTAGCTTCACGCCATGACTAGCCCCTGCACCATCGTTGGTTAAAGAGATGAGTGACTCTATTGATATTGCGATCGCTTTTTTGGGTGGGACGATTATTTCTGTGGAGGGCGGGTACCGGGTGCTACAGCATCCGAAGGAAGCACGTGTTTTTAATCGCTTAGCGGATGCTCGTTGGTTTCTAGCGATTCAGTGGTGCGACCAATTGCCGGTTCCGGCAGGTATTTTGAATCACGATGGCCAAATGACGTTTCAAAATCAAGCGGTTTTGGATATTGGAGAAACTTCGTTTTTGCCTTTATCGATGCGTAAGGGTGTTTTTAGTCGTTGCCTTACCTTGGCTCCGGGGGAGTGTGCAACTTTTACCGTTAGCAGTGCGGATTCGGCAGATGACTATCAGATAGAGGTGATGGGGATAGAGATTGATCCTCGATATGGGAAGGTGGCGTTAGTGAGGATGCAACATTTGGAGATGATTGCACCATTTTAGGGGTGGGTTGAGAGCCGCTGCGGTTTAGCAGGAACACAATCAAAACAGGCAGCGATGCAGAAGTCTTTTTGGAGGCTTGATGAGTTTCGTAAAGAGATGGCTGTTTTAGCTGTGGCTAGGCTACAGTATGTAGCCTGAGAGAGGTAAGCAGAAACTTACTGCTTCCTGGTCTACCATCTTGACTAATTAAGCAGCAAGTGAATCTCCATAATTATGTAGTAAGGCAATAAATATACCTCCATGATAAAAATTCAATACAATGCTGACATAGTTTAGGAGATGTACTCTATGAGGCATGTTCCTACCTCTATATACATCGATACTGAGCACTTCAAAAGGCAAGGTCTCCGCTTTGACACAAAGGGATTCACTGCCTTGATCAACACCTTTACCAAAGGTGGACTTCGCCTGCTCGTCCCAACCATTATGGAGCGCGAGTTGCTCCGACATTTTGAGAGGGATGCTGAAAAAGCTGCCAATGCAGTCACAAATGCTCATAAGACATACCCCGTCAATATATTAAATTGTGTTGAAATCCCTTCTAAAGAAAATTTGAAAGCGCAATGTATTGAAGAGATGAACCGGCAATGGTCTTCCTTTAAGGAGCATTTTGTTGTTGAGCAACTACCAATTGTTGGTAATCTTGAGGAAGTTGTTGATTGGTATTTTGATATTCGTCCTCCGGGTGCATCTCAGTTTTGCAATGAGTACAATTACTTATGAAATCTAACGAGAGCTGAGCCAGCAGCTTATGTTGCTGTTGAGAATTGACCATTGAGATAAGCACAACGATGTTTCAATACTTGTTGTACATTCTGTTCTT
>JBGCGG010000136.1:0-6092 GCA_045110585.1 Phormidesmis sp.
TGGAGAAAGCGGTTGGCAGTACCGACAGGCCGCGATGGGAACCTTGTATACGTCGGAACAGAATTTCTACTATTCCTTGGCACTGTTGGCCAGTGGATGGGGGAGTGGGAGCTTAACCCCTGCGCAGCAGGATCAGGTGAGTACCAACCAAAAACAATTAAAGCTCTGGGCAGACTTTTCTCCGGCTAATTTTCAACATAAATATGATTTGGTTGAAGCAGAGCGATATCGACTGCTAGGAGATCGGCCCGAAGCCATGACGCACTATGAGCATGCGATCTCTGGAGCCAAAGCAAACAACGCTCCCCACGAAGAAGCCTTAGCCAACGAACTTGCCGCCAAGTTCTACCTCAGCTGGAATCAAGAAAAAGTTGCTGCGACTTATCTGCAAGAAGCCTACTATTGCTATGCTCGCTGGGGCGCAGGAGCCAAAACGACAGCATTAGAAACCCATTATCCTCAACTGCTCAAGCCAATACTTCAGTCCACAGTCCCATCCCTGAATGTATTAGAAACCTTCGCCCCCATTGTTGCGCCTAACTTTTCTATTCAGAACTCGACGCAAACAAGGCACTCTATGAGCACTAGCGTAAATATCGCACTCGATTTTGCGACTGTCCTTAAAGCCTCTCAAGCGCTATCTAGCACCATTGAGCTAGACGACTTGCTGCGCCAGCTCACCCAAATTATCTTACAGAATTCTGGTGGAGATCACTGTGCCCTCATCCTGACAGACAGCAACGGCACTTGGCAGCTAGAAGCCCTGGCAACCCCTGACAATACAGACCTACTATCACAGCCCTTAACTGGACATCCTGAGCTGCCGCTTAAACTGATTCAATATGTTAAAAACACTCAGGAAACCATTGTCATTGACAAGCTAGAAACCGACCTACCGGTGGTCGATGACTTCCTTGAGAAATCAAATCCACAAAGCTTGTTATGTCTCCCCTTGCTGAACCAAGGCAAGCTCCTCGGCATCCTGTATTTACGAAACTGCACTACCTGTGGGGCCTTTACCCAAGAGCGTATTCACATACTCGGATTTCTCTGCACCCAAGCCGCCATCTCTTTAGAAAATGCTCGCCTCTACCAACAATCACAAACCTATGCCCAACAGGCCCAAGCCTACGCCCAGCAGCTAGAACAATCGCAGCTCAAAACTATCCAGTCTGAGAAAATGGCTTCCTTAGGAAATCTAGTGGCAGGTGTGGCCCACGAAATCAACAATCCCATTGGATTCCTCAATGGCAGTATCAAAAATGCAAAAGCCTATCTTCAGGAGTTATCTGAGCATCTAGCGATCTATCAAAAGCATCATCCCCCGACGGCAGCGCCCGTTCAAGAAAATGCAGAAGACATCGACCTAGACTTTCTCTTAGACGACTTTCCCAAGTTACTTAATTCAATGACAGCAGCTAACCAGCGGATCAAGTCTATCAGCACCAGCCTGCGAACTTTTTCCCGCGCGGATGCGGAACACAAAGTTAGTGCTGACCTACACGAAGGGCTCGATAGCACGCTACTAATTCTCAAATACCGCCTCAAGGCCAATGAAAATCGTCCTGCCATTGAAGTGGTCAAAGACTACGGCGAACTTCCCATCATCGACTGTTTTCCTGGTCAGCTGAATCAGGTCTTTATGAATCTGTTGGCCAATGCCATTGATATCTTCGATGAAGCTGCTGAGCAATCGTCCTTTGCTGAACTCAAAGAGAACCCTCAAATTATTACTGTTAAAACCGGCTTGTACCCTGAGAAAAATGGGCTCGAAATTCGTATTGGCGATAATGGGAAAGGGATGACAGAAGATGTGAAAGCAAGGATATTTGACCATTTGTTTACGACCAAAGGCGTGGGGAAAGGCACGGGGTTGGGCTTGGCGATCTCACAGCAAATCGTCGTTGAAAAACATGGCGGCAATTTAACCGTACAGTCTAAGCTGGGACAGGGCACTGAGTTTTGTATTCAACTCCCGTTCTGATGGCTAGAAGGTGACATCCTCTGCACCTGCGGCATCCCTACAGCTCCATACCTCGGTCACGCTCACGCTGCTGAGATCGCGTGATATTCCGCGCCGCCTGATTCATCACACCCATCAGGTAATCAGTCGCTGCATCTTTGCCCTGACTCCGCTTCATCTCCTGCGCCACAGGGCTAGCTGTCAGCACTTTGAAGACTTCGACATACTCTGCGTCACTGAGCTGCCTGCTGGCTCGTCCTGACAGGGTATGCGCAATCAGGCGCTCTGCCACTCGCTGATCTCGCATCGCTGGACTATCAGTTTGAACATGACGGGCAATCGCTGCGTACTGTCGCTTTCTCTGTCTGCGTTCGACTACTCGCTCTCGTCTGCGTCCATACGCTGAATGGTGCTGCTCAAGTTCTCGATGGAGGCGATTAACTGCTGTTGCTGTGGATGCCAGTTGCTCAATGCACTGGCTAATCCCTTGAGCTGCTTTTCCAAGTTGCTCGGCTTGCTGCCCTTGTTCTTTGGCTCGGCGGCGTTCCTCAATTCCTGCGACCACACCCCTAACATCTGAGACATACTCTGCTGTGACTCCGCCTGCTCTGCTCGCAGTTGGCTCACTTCGGCTTTGAGCTGCCCTATCTCTTCGTACAGGGGCGCGGTGGCTGATTTCAACGCGCTCTCCAGCGCGATCGCCAAGGTATTGGGATTGATCTGCACTTCGTACGTCTCGGGTGGTGCGGGCGGCTTTCTTGTTCTCGGCATCAGGATTCACCAGTTTGAATAACGGTAAGTAGTCACTTGGGTTGTGTTTGGCAGCAGTGCGCTGCGCTTTTTTGTAGAGCTGTTCCTTATCAGCGGTGTAGAGTTTCAGATTTGTTTTGGCACGGGAGACAGCGACATACAGGCCCTCTTTGCTCAAGGTGCTATCGATATCAGCCAGCACGCTATCTGCAGTCTTGCCTTGGCTGCTGTAGGTGGTGCTGACCCAGGCGTAGTCGAGGTATTGCTGACCGGTGAGGTCAAGGGTGGTGGTGTTGCCTTGGCTGCCCTTGAGGGTGGCTGTGCCTTTCGTGTCTATGGCTTCTACAGTGATGGTTTGGCCGTTGCGTACACCGGGGATGGCTTCGTTTCTTGTCCACCGCAGCTGATCACCTGGGGAGATCGCGAGCTGTTGAACGGTGTAGGTGGTCTTATCGGCGCAGGTGGCGGGGTTAAAGGGGAAGGAATCGCCGGTGGGGCCTTGAAGGGTGAGCTGGTTGTGTTCTAGGTCGCGGACGATGACACGGTATTGCTGGCGGCGTTTTATGCCGTAGCGGCGGTAGTCCCTGACGGGGACAACGACATCTCCCACTTCGTAGGCGCAGGCGTATTTGAGCTGGGTGGTGGTTCTATCCAGGGGTCGCAGTGACTGTAGAGTGAACGCATCCATTCCCAAACTTCCCTCGTTCTGAAGGGCGGCTCTTAGCTTTGTAGTTAGGGCGAGTCGCTCGGCATTAGTGCCGCTCAGGATAAGGGTCTTTTTTCGCGCGTCTGGTGGCAAGCTCAGGTAATCATCGGTGATGGCTTGGTGGCGTTGTTCGGGGGTCTTTAGCGCATGCACCATGTCGGCGCTATCGAGCTGGTTGAGTCCTTCGGTTTGTTCGCCTGCGGCGAGGCAGACGACGGCGGTTTTGAGGGCAGCCGTTTTCTGACGGCGGGACTCTTCGAGGTAGCAGGTTTTAAGGCCAGCAGTTTGAAGTGATTTGAAGGGGTTACCGGCTTCGACGGCGGAGAGTTGGCGGGTGTCACCGACAAGAATGACGCGGGCGTTTTCTTGTTGGGCTTTAGTGAGCAGTTGGTGGGCGGCTTTGGCGCTCAGTAATCCGGCTTCATCGATGATCCAAATGGGCTGTTTTTTCTGGGGATACCCTGGGTTCACTTTTTTGTCACTGGCATGACTATGCAGCAGGCGGGCGACGGTGGTGCTGTCGATATGGGCTTCGTTTTGAAGAACGTTGGCGGCCTGGGCGCTGGGGGCGTAGCCGGTGACTGTGTAGCCTTGGTCAGTGGCGAGTTGGGCAAGGAGGTTAAGGCTGTAGGTTTTGCCTGCTCCAGCGACTCCTTGCCAGGCGATGAATTGGTCTTGGCTGGTGGCGGTGTCGAGGATAGCTTTGTATTGGCCGACAGTTAGAGATTGTTCCTGTTGGGTGTGGTGTAGAACATCAATGGCGGAGGCGATCGCGGGGGCTTTTCCTTG
This sequence comes from Phormidesmis sp., assembly GCA_045110585.1. Lineage (GTDB taxonomy): Bacteria > Cyanobacteriota > Cyanobacteriia > Phormidesmidales > Phormidesmidaceae > Phormidesmis. Next base: position 4,209 of record JBGCGG010000136.1, read on the forward strand.
GCCGCTTTTCATCAAGTCGATGGTGGCCAGTTCTCGCTCGATGGCTTCGGTGGTGGTATAGCGGTTTTTGGCCGATAAAAGTCCAGCGGTTGTCATGGCGCTTTGCAGTTCGGCAAAGGACTGCTGGCCCAGGTGATGTTCGAGAGCGAAGCGTTCGGCTTTTTCGCGCTTGAATACGCTTTCTCGTTCGGCGGCGTGGGCGATGCCTTCGGTGGCAGATTGGAGGGCTCGGGTCTGGGGTTTAGTGGGGCTGTTATCAAGAGTTGATTCAGGGGTATTCGGCAGGTGAATGTCGCTGTTTGAAATGGCTTTTTCCCAGCCCTCTAGGAGCACTTCTCTAGGGACGGTTTTCTTCCTCAATCGAGTGGCTAAGGTGGCTTGTTTTTTCTGCTTCGCGTGAAGGGGTTTGCCGCCGCTTTCTTTGAGGCTGGCTTCCCACCGTTCGATGTAGGTTTCTATCTGCTGGGTGCGGGTACTGAATAGCGCTAGCAGGGGCTTTTCGTAGCCTTGGCATTCAAATAATCCGTTGCCTTGGGGGGTAATGTCGTAGCCGAGCTGTTTGAGCTGGACGGCGAGTTCGTTTTGGTAGATTTCGCCCAGTAGTTTTTGGTTATTCAGTACGTCTTCATTGGCCATGCTTTGCCATTTGCCGTTGGGCAGTTGGGTGGCGTTAATGACAACGCAGTGGGTGTGCAGCTGCGGGTCTTGTTCGCGGCTGGTTTCGTGGCGGAAGGTGGCGGCGATTAGGTTGCCGGTTTGCACCCGTTCGCGGATACCGGGGCCGCGTCGGATTCGGGTTTGGGCGTAGCGGTTTTCGAGGACGTTTAGAGCGGTCTTTACGGCCTGGTCGTGGGCGGTGATGACGCGCTTATCTTTCTGGATAAGTGCGGCGATGGAAACGCTCTTGGGGGCGCTGAAGGTGTAGTCGGTGGCGGCGCGGTGATTGGTGGGGTCTATTTTGCGGCTGTGGAGGTTTGCGCCGGTGGGGGTTTGGCCGTGGAGAAGTTGTTGAAATTGGTGCTTATCGACGGGGCCGGTGAGGTGCAGGTTTTGTGCGCCGACGCCGAGCCATTTGGTGTCGGCTTCTAGGTCTGGATCGCCTTGAGTGTAGTAGTCGTCTTTTTCGTAATAGTTTTCGGCTTGCGCGGCGCTGACGTTCGCGGTGGTGAGCATTTTTGGGGGTTCTTGTGGCGATTTCGCTATAGAGGTTGTTGTTTGTTGCTTTTCGGAGTTTCGGTGCCCTAAGTGGGCGTATTGTCTGAGAATCTTGCGCAGTCCACCCCGTTAATCACGAGTTACAAGGCTGTGTATCCAGGTATGGGGGGTGGGCGTAGCGGTTATGACGGGATGGTGTGAGGCTGCTCTGTAGGCGGGTCTGCGTTGGTGTATTGCTGACGTTGGGTAAGCCCCATAGTCTAGCGCAGGTTTTTAGTTGTTGGTTTTGTCGTTAGGGTTGTGATTGATTTTGTAGCTGGGTTTGATGGCACTTTCTGTAGACAGCTTAGATGCAGGGTTTAACAGGTAAATAGAGCAGGTAAGTGGAGCAGGTGATTTGAGCAGATGAAATTAGCAAGATTTGATGATGTTTATCGAACTGCTCTGCTACTGATGTAGATGCACTTTTTATTACTGCGATTTGATTGACAGCTCAGTAGGTGTCTCAATCGTTGATTTAGCCTATCAGACTGGTTTGCTTTGGGTTCCTCGTTTTACACATCTACGTCGGGTCTTCATCATCTAAGAATATTTGTTCAAATTTATACACAGGTTTTCTTGCGGATTACGTATGCAGCCGTAGAGTGTTGGACTAACGCTCTTGTGTTGTTTTTCTTTCTCCTTTTTTCTATGGCTGAACAAACTTATTCCAGGCAACAGGTGGAGTCC